>JAWKYA010000007.1:0-69828 GCA_041396725.1 Alphaproteobacteria bacterium | reverse complement strand
CCGATGGGCGTTGGGTGGCCATAACTAAATGGATGCCCGCAGCACGCGCCATCTGCGCCAGGCGTTGAACTGCTGCTTCCAAATCTTTACCCGCAATTAACATCAAATCCGCCATCTCATCGACAACGATAACGATGTAGGGAAGCGGTTTTAGATCGATCGGCCGATCTTCGTAGATCGGTTCACGAGCGTCGCGATCGTAGCCCACTTGAACTGGACGCGTAATGGTCTCGTTCTTTTCCAGCGCTTCGTTGATACGCGCATTAAAGCCTTCGATATTCCGTACACCGACCGCACTCATTAACTTATAGCGGCTTTCCATTTCCCGAACCGCCCACTTCAACGCAACAACAGCTTTATTGGGATCTGTGACCACTGGCGTTAGCAGATGGGGAATACCATCGTAAACGGAGAGCTCGAGCATTTTTGGATCGATCATAATCAACCGACAGCGATCGGGCGGCAGGCGGAATAGAAGCGATAGGATGATTGCGTTAATACCGACCGATTTACCCGAACCCGTCGTGCCTGCGATTAAGAGATGGGGCATCTTGGCAAGATCTGCGACCACCGGCTCACCGCCAATATCCTTGCCTAAGGCAAGGGGTAATTTGGCTTGATTATCCGTAAAAGCTTGCGCCGCTAAGATTTCTTTCAAGTAAACCACCTCACGGGTGGCATTTGGCAATTCGATGCCGATGACGCTGCGCCCTGGAACGACCGCTATGCGAGCAGTAACGGCGCTCATCGACCGTGCAATATCATCGGAGAGATTGGTGACAGTCGATGACTTGGTTCCCGGCATGGGCTCAAACTCATAAAGGGTAACAACCGGACCCGGTTTTACCTCCATGATTTCACCGCGCACCTTGAAGTTTCGCAGCACTGTTTCAAGTGTACGTGCGTTATTTGCGAGCTCCGCCTCATCCGCTTCCTGATCGGCACGCTGCGGCGGCTCTTGCAGAAGATCTAGGGTGGGGGGCACATAAGGGCCTGCTGGCTTTTTCTCTTCTATCTTATCGCGACTACGACCAACCCGAGCCGATCCTCCGCCTGGGGCGGGTGCCTCGATCACATGGGCAGAAGATGGAACGACGCGAACAGAAGGTACCTTTTCTACGATCTGGACCGGCCCATCTGCATCATCGCTTTCACCCTCCTCCTCGTCGTCATCATCGTCTTCATCCTCGTCAGGATCTTCTTCCTCTTCGTCGGGATCGTCGTCTTCATCCTCGTCAGAATCTTCTTCCTCTTCGTCGAGATCGTCGTCCTCATCCTCGTCAGAATCTTCTTCATCTTCGTCGCGATCGTCGTCCTCATCCTCGTCAGAATCTTCTTCATCTTCGTCGCGATCGTCACCCTCATCATCTGGTGTATCGTCCTCGGCGCGCTGTTGTGCACCTTCCCATTCGATACCCGCTAAGAAAGCAAACGCCATCGCAGCAGCCACGCGCTCGTCTTGCTGACCGGTGCCGTAAGCCGTAGTCTGGGTAGGTGTGCCGGGATCGGACTCGATATCCCATTCGATGCGACCATCGGGCCAAGCATGACGCGTTAAGCGGTAAGACCAACCATTGATCGCACACCACAGATTGAACTCATCGGCGGTCAGGGGCTCGGCACCAGAATCGGCTGAGGCCCAAGGCTTCTTCAGGGTCATTGATCTTCCTCTATTCTTCTACGAACCACTCTCGGTTTCGCACGTCCAGCTTACGCTCCACCCGCAAATCATACCATATTTTGAAATAAAAGGCGCTACTTCCACCAGGTTTTGCGGTTATTAATTAACGATCCAAGGGGTAAGCAGCCACAAGGATCTTCGCAACTTCACCTGCATCATCTGCAAGAGGGAGCGCCAGCCGCTCCCATGTCATGGTCCGACCCTTAAAATCCGCGGTATAAACCCGGCTAACTGGGACGGCTTCGTCACGGACCCGGGCGTACTCTGCTTTTAGAAGCGCCCGTTGATCAGCGGGCACAGTCTCAAGCGACTGTCCTGCCTTGTCTTCGCCGAAGGTATTGGCGAAAGCCTGGCTGTAATAGGCATAAACGAACCGATCTTCTTCGCTCGCATCTATGAGAATGAGATTACCTAACCAAGGACGTAGCTCCGCAGGCTCGAGGTCCCCCGCAAGCGGTGGCCCTTCTTCTGTGGCGAATTGCCGCCAGTGGGCAAACAGCTTTTTCAGAAGAGGATGGCGAAGAATGGGAGCAGGGGTAGACATAACAAGCGACCCTTAAAATTGGCAGAGACCAAGACACATGCCAGGTATCTCGGTATCAGCGCTTAGATAACCGAGCAAGAGGTTTCGCTGAAGCCGCATACTGCCTTGGGATACCGCTTTATCGTTTGAAAATCTCGGAAGCCTTATTGAATAATGATTCGCGGCGCTGGATGTGCATCGTTGCCTTGTTCCAATTGCGTCCATATGCGAGCAGCGATATCCCGGTAAACAAGCGCGTGAGGATCCTGTGGCCGCGAGATAACGATTGGTTGGCCCGCATCGGAGGTTTCGCGAATGGCAAGATCAAGAGGGATCTCGCCTAAGAACTCAACACCCAATCTCTCAGCCTCTTGCCGAGCGCCGCCATGGGCAAAGATCTCCGTACGCTGACCACAATGCGGGCAGGAAAAATAACTCATATTCTCGATAAGACCCAGTACGGGCACATCTACCTTGCGAAACATGTTGAGACCCTTGCGCGCATCGATCAAAGCGATGTCTTGGGGTGTCGAAACAATCACCGCTCCAGCCAGGGGTACTTGTTGTGCCATGGTTAGCTGCGCGTCGCCTGTACCTGGGGGCATATCGACAATCATAATATCAAGATCACCCCAGGCGACATCACGCAACATTTGCTGTAAAGCGCTTTGCACCATAGGTCCACGCCAAATCATGGGCGTATCCTCCGGCACCAAAAATCCCATCGACATAACCTTGATGCCATGACCTTGCAGGGGCTGAAGTATCTTACCATCGGTGCTCGTGGGACGACCGGAGATACCCATCAATCGTGGCTGTGATGGCCCATAGATATCTGCATCCAGAATGGCCGTTTTCAAACCCAGGGCTGCTAAAGCTAAAGCCAAGTTGGTCGCTGTGGTTGACTTACCAACCCCACCCTTACCTGAGGCCACGGCAACAATCGCCTTCACCCCTGGCACCAAGGGCCGTTGCCCACCATGCGATGGCGCACCGGTGCCAGAAGGAGATGGGCCGGTAGGCTTATGCGCCGTGAGAACCGCGCTTACCGATAAGACCTCCGGCAAGGCTTCGACAGCCTTTTGCGCGGCCTGACGAAGGGTCTCCCCCCTTTTAGCTTCGCTAGGGGGAATCTCGAGGACAAAACCGACGTGACCCTGACGGACCGTCACACCTTGTACCATTCCTAATGTGACAATATCTTGTCCTGCTGCAGGATTAATGACCTTGCGTAAAGCCGCAAGAACGTCGCTTTCATTAAAGCTCGGCATAGCGAAAAATCCCTGCGTCAATTAGTTTTAGCGCCTTGTTGCCCATACCCATTCCTCAATACGCATTCTAGGAAGACGGATCCCGTAGCCTCTGATATAAGGCGCTTAATCTTTACATGAAAGACTCTCGCTATAGGATAGCATAGGATCGTGCAGTGCCAAAAGTAAGGGATATATAAGAATGCCATGGTCGAATAATGCAGGAAGCGGTGGCCCGTGGGGCGGTAAGCCCGGTGACAACGGCGGTGGCGGAGGACAGTCTCCTTGGGGTCGCCGGCCAAGCACTGGCGGTGGTCAGCCCCCTGACTTTGAGGAACTCATTCGTCGGAGCCAAGATCGGTTCAAGGCATTTCTTCCTGGCGGTATGGGATCGATCCGCGCCATTTTCTTAATGGCGATTCTTGCCATTCTCGGATGGATGGCCATGGGGTTCTACACTGTCGGTCCCGAACAGCTCGGGGTCGAATTGATCTTCGGCAAGCGTGCCGAGCAGACTGGCCCTGGCTTGCATTGGAATTTTCCAAGCCCTGTTGGCCAAGTCTTGCGTCCCCCTGTGGGGCGCGTCAATCGGGTCGAAGTAGGTTTTCGATCGACGCCAGGCCAAGTCGGTATCCAGGAAAACCTTCGCGCCGTCACCTCGGAAAGCCTGATGCTGACGGGCGACGAAAACATTATCGATGCCCAGTTCAGTGTTCTCTGGCGCATTAGTGATGCCGATAATTTTTTGTTCAACATCCGTAACGGCGAGCAGACTGTTAAAGATGCTGCGGAAAGCGCGATGCGCGAAGCGATCGGCAAGACCGACTTTGAAAGCGCGCGCACCAGCGGGCGAACAAAACTGGGCGATGATGCACGAAACCTCCTACAAAAAATTTTAGATACCTATCAAAGTGGAATCACGATTGTCGAATTATCCATCCAAAGCGTCGATCCACCGAAACAAGTCATTGATGCTTTCCGCGATGTGCAGGCTGCCCGCGCCGATAAAGAGCGCACGATCAACGAAGCGCTTGCTTATCGGAACGAAGTCGTTCAACGCGCCGAAGGACAAGCAGAGCGGATCAAACAAGAAGGCGAGGCTTATAAAAGTGAAAAAGTCGCACAAGCGACCGGCGATGCACAGCGGTTTATTGCCGTTTATGATCAGTTCCGTTTAGCGCCAGAAATTACGCGACGCCGGCTTTATCTTGAGACCATGGAAGAAGTCTTAGGCAGTATCGATAAAATCCTCATCGACCCTCATGCTGGTCAAGGTGTTGTACCTTACCTTCCTCTCGATGAATTGCAACGACCACGATCACAAAAGCCCCCCTCGTCTTCTTCGTTGCAACAGAATCAGAGTCAAATTCCAGGAGTCTCACAATGAATGGGAACTCACGTAGCCTCATATATATCTTGTTGGGATTTGCGATTCTCCTCGTTGGATATCTTTCTGTTTTCACCGTACAGGAAACCGAACGAGCCATCGTTCTAAATCTCGGCAAACCCGTGCGTAGCATCGCCCAACCAGGGCTTAATTTTAAGTATCCCTTGATCGAGACCGTGCTTTATTTCGATGATCGCGTTCTCGATTTCGATGCTTCCCCTGGCGAAATTCCCACCAAGGATCAAAAACAGGTCGTCGTGGATGCCTTTGCGCGTTATCGAATTGTCGATCCTTTGGAGTTTTTCCGAACCGCGCGTGCCGAATCTCAGTTTAGGGGCACCCTTAACAACATTATGGGCCAATCGTTACGTGCGGTGATCGGTGAGGTTCAGCTTGAAGAAGTGTTGACTGAACGCCGGGCAACTTTAATGGCAGATGTTGCGCGCCTCGTAGGCGAGGGTGTTAAATCTTTCGGTGTCGAGATTATCGATGTGCGCATTAAACGCGTCGATCTTCCCGATGCCAATAGTCAAGCTGTCTTTCGGCGCATGCAAACTCAACGCGAACAAGAAGCACGTAAATTCCGAGCCGAAGGTCAACGTGATGCTAACTTTGTTCGTGCCGAAGCCGATCGGCAGGTCCGTGTTCTTGTGGCCGAAGCTCAAAAGCGCCGCGAGATCCTACGGGGTGAAGCTGATGCAGAAGCAACAAAGATTTATGCCGGAGCCTATGGTCGCGATCCTGCTTTCTTCGATTTTTATCGCTCGCTGCAAGCCATGCGGCGCGGCCTCGATAGTGAGAATACCCGCTATATCGGCCCTCCAGATGGTGATTTCTTTCGTTTTTTTGGGAGCGGTACCTTAGGAAGAAACGGCGAGACGCTTCGGCGTTAACCAGATTTTGGCATTTTTCGAGCTAAGGCTGGCGTCAGACCGCCGCGTTCCTATATTCACGGCAAGGTGAATATATTCGCCTGGCTTTCGCCATATTGAAGGTGATGATGCATAGGTAAACCCTCGGCATAAGATTCGAGCGGTGACCAGACGGAGTTTTAGCGGTGAACATTCAAGCTTCCCTTCCTTTACAGCGCCCATGGCAGCATTTATCGCGTCTTGGCAGCGCTTTCTTAATTATTGCTCTTGTAAGTGTGGGAACCACGGCAAACGCTCAGGCCAAGCCGGCACCAGATGGATTTGCCGATCTAGCCGAAAAGCTGTTACCTGCAGTGGTTAATATCTCTACCACGCAAATCGTTAAAGACACAGGAACCCCCGAATTCTCTTTTCCTCCTGGATCCCCCTTTGAGGAATTTTTTAAGGAATTTCTAGATCGCCAACAGAATAAAGGGAAACCACGGCGGACGACCTCTTTGGGTTCCGGTTTTATCATCGATCCCTCGGGGTTAATTGTAACGAATAATCACGTTATCAATGAAGCAGAAGAAATCACGGTCATTCTGAACGATAATACCAATCTTAAGGCCAAGATTTTAGGCCGTGATACCAAGACCGATCTTGCCTTACTTAAGGTCGATGCCAGTAAACCTTTATCGGCTGTCGCTTTTGGTGATAGCGATAAAGTCCGAATTGGCGATTGGGTTCTGGCTATCGGTAATCCCTTTGGCCTTGGCAGTTCGGTTACTTCTGGGATTGTTTCAGCTCTGGCACGGGACATTAACTCCGGTCAGTACGATGAGTTTATTCAAACTGACGCCTCGATTAATCGCGGCAATTCCGGCGGCCCTATGTTCAACATGGCTGGCGAAGTGATCGGTATCAACACAGCGATCCTTTCGCCTTCTGGGGGAAGTGTCGGTATTGGCTTCGCCGTTCCCTCGAACCTGGCTAAACAAGTTATCGATCAGCTGCGTCAGTTTGGTAAAACCAGACGCGGTTGGTTGGGTGTCCGCATCCAAGAAGTAACACCTGAAATTTCAGAAAGTCTCGGCCTTGGTAAGCCACGTGGCGCTTTAGTGGCCTCGGTTACTCCGGGCGGCCCTGCCGAAGCGGCAAAAATTCTGCCAGGTGATATCGTTTTAAAATTCAACGGTCACGATATTACCGAGATGCGGCGGTTACCGCGCGTTGTCGCCGAAACATCTGTTGGCAGTGAGGTACCGATTGATGTTTGGCGTGCAGAAAAAGTGCTGTCGCTACGGGTTAAGGTTGGTGAATTGCCTGACGAGCCGGAGGAGGCTTCAGCCGCTGGCGATAAAAAGGGTTCTGGCTCTAACCCCACCTCCCCTACTGTAGGTACCGTAACCGTTCTAGGACTCACTCTTGCACCAATCAGCAACGAGGCACGACAGAAATATGGCATAGACTCGAAGACCGCCGGTGTCTTGATCACAGCTGTGGATGCTAAAAGCAGTGCTAGCGAAAAAGGTATCCGCCCCGGCGATGTGATTACTGAAGTTGCGCAAGAAGAGGTCAAAACACCTGCCGATGCCGCAAAGCAGGTTAAGGCTTCTAAGGATTCGGGGCGAAAATCCATCCTGCTGCTTGTCGATCGCGGTGGGGATCTCCGGTTCATTGCCTTAAAAATTGAATAGGAAGCCGCTCCTTAGTCTTGTTTAAAGTGGCGCTTATACACATGTATAGGCGCCATTTTTTTAAGCTGATACCTTGTCTTTCTTCGTGCTACAAACCCGGCATATTCATGTTGTTATGACCGGAGGATGCTATGGGCACACCGAAAACCCGCACCGAAACCGATACCATGGGAGCCCTTGAGGTCCCAGCGGACCGTTACTGGGGCGCACAAACTCAACGCAGCGTACAGAATTTTCGGATCGGTGGCGAGCGGATGCCCTTCCCCTTAATTCGTGCCTTTGGTATCCAGAAAAAAGCTTCGGCCTTAGCTAATATGACGCTTAAAGAGCTCAATCCAAAATTAGGGCAAGCCATCGCCACTGCGGCTGGTGAAGTGGCAATGGGTAAACTTGACGATCACTTCCCCTTAGTGGTTTGGCAAACAGGCTCCGGCACCCAGACCAACATGAATGCCAATGAAGTTATTGCTAACCGCGCGATCGAGATCCTTGGCGGTGAAATTGGCAGCAAAAAGCCTGTCCATCCTAACGACCATGTCAATCGCTGCCAATCATCCAATGATAGCTTCCCTACGGCCATGCATATTGCTGCAGCGGTTGAGCTTAATCAGACACTTCTGCCAGCGCTAAAACACCTTCATCAAGCCTTAGTCGCCAAGGCCAAGAGCTTTAGCGACGTTATTAAGATTGGCCGTACCCATACGCAGGATGCAACCCCGATGACCCTCGGCCAAGAGTTTTCGGGATATGCTGCACAAATCGATTATGGAATTACGCGCATTCAAGGGGTTTTGCCTAGGTTGTATGAATTGGCACAAGGAGGGACCGCTGTTGGAACAGGACTGAACGCTAAGGTTGGTTTCGCAGAAGCCTTTGCCAAAGAAGTTTCCCAGCTCACGGGACTTCCGTTTGTTACTGCCGCTAATAAATTTGAGAGCTTAGCAGCCCATGATGCCATCGTCGAAGCTTCAGGTATGCTGAATGTTATCGCTGTCTCACTGATGAAAATTGCCAATGATATTCGATTTTTGGGCTCGGGCCCTCGGTCAGGGCTGTTCGAGTTAAGTTTACCAGAAAACGAACCTGGATCTTCGATCATGCCTGGTAAGGTCAACCCAACTCAATGCGAAGCCTTAACCATGGTTTGCTGTCAGGTCATGGGAAATAACGTTACCATAAGTATCGCTGGATCGAACGGCCATTTCGAGTTGAATGTTTTTAAGCCGGTTATGATTTATGCTTTTCTGCAATCGCTGCGGCTTTTAGCCGATGCCTGCCGCAGCTTTACAGATAACTGTGTGGTTGGCATCGAAGCTAATCGCGATCAGATCAAGCGGCTCATGGAACGCTCTTTGATGCTGGTGACCGCATTGAACCCTCATATTGGATACGATAACGCGGCAAAAGTTGCCAAGAAGGCTCATAAAGAAGGTACAACCCTTAAAGAGGCAGCGTTAGCGTTAGGTCTTCTGACAGCCGAACAATTCGACGCCTGGGTGAAGCCCGAAGATATGATCGGTCCTTATAAATAATAAATAAGCTCTATCGCATCCATGAAGAAGCGTTCGCTTATCATTGCCGGCCATGCAACCTCGGTAGCTCTAGAGCGGGAGTTTTGGGAAGCCTTTGACGATATCGCTCGCCATGAGGGACTAAGCGCGCAAGCGCTTATCGATAAAATCGATAAGGATCGCACCGAGAACTTAGCTCGCGAGAACTTAGCTCGGGCGATCCGTCTCTTTATTTTGAAAAGATTACGCGCGTCTACTTCTTCTTTAACTTGAATAGATCTTGCAATGTCTGAATACCTTTATCCACGGGTGTAGCAGGCTGTTGTTGCGCTGGCTGTTGTCCGCCAGCGGGCTGCTGCGCCGGCGCTTGGCCGGGAACCTGTGGGTTAGCCGGGTAGATTTCAAGATTATTGCCAGCTTGGCGAACACCGATGAAAAGCTGTTGCGGCTGTTCGGGAATGTAGAACTCCGCACTCATGGCCTGAGATTTGGCGGCTAGATCATAGGTGCCCTTCGGGTACATCGTCGCACGCTGCCAGGTAATCTTGGGATCGACCGTTTGGATGCGGCCATTATCAATTTTAAGGTTACCGCTGATGTTACCTTCCTTATCGCCCACTCTTAGGGCGATTTCGCGTAAAGCCTGCGTTTGAGCTGGCGTTGCTCCAGCAATCTTTGCGGCGCCGAAGCCAAGAATTCCTGAAACCGCTTCGGTGGCGATATTCGCGGCGCCAAGGACATTTCCAGCGCCGCCGCCAAGCCCACCTAGAATTTTATCGAGGCCTGTCCCTTGGGTAACATTACCCAGAATCCCCCCAGGACCACCAGCTGCATTCAGCAAGGCCCGTTCGTCAGGACGCAAGGCAACCTTCACGACACCGCCTAATTGCGCGGTGCCATCTAGGCTTACGATTAATTCAGCGACACTGCGACCCCGGGTAGCTAAATCGCCGGACACGTTCAACCCACCACCGATCCGCCGACCCTGACCACTAAAGGTTTCCGCAATGGTCGAGAGATCTAAGTTAGTCAGCTGATACTTGGCTTGAACATCCATCAACTGACCTAAGGTCGCGGTGGCATTAATCGTAATGTTGGGCTGACCATTATTTGCGAACGTTTGGCTACGAAAGTTTTCGACACGCGCAACCCCGTCCTTTAAACGGACAAGGCCGCTTACCTTATCGAAGGCGTATTTATCATATTTGAGACGATTCCCCGCAAAGGCGACTTGGGCATTGATCTTACTCATATCGCCAAAACTGAAGACCTCGCGACTCCAGTCGGGATGCAATGAGCGTCCCTGAGGTAAAGGCGTTAGCTGCGTTCCTGGCGCTGAAGATCCGCCCCCACCGCTACCACCACCGCCGCCGGAAGTACCGCTCTGAGGAGCAGTTTTCGCCCCTCCTGGGGATACCGCTGCCATAACGCGATCGACATCAAGCTCGCCAAAGGAAAGGGACAGGTTCGTTGTATAGGCCGGTGCAACGGTCGAAAGATTACCCTTGGCAGCTAAGCTGGTGCCAAAAGCTTGGCTTTGAAGATCGATATTGGAAATGGTGAGAGCGCTCGACTTACCAACAACGCTTGCTGTTCCCGAAACGGTCTGAATCTCCCGCATCAAGGTTTCTTGGTTTGTCCCTTTAAAGAGAGGTGCCAAGGGTTGTAAGTTTAAACTTTGAGCACTAACACCAATATTCAGAGCCGCTTCTTGACCAGATAGATCAACCGTTCCCTTACTCGCAACAGCGCCGCCATAGGCCTGGGCATTCATATCCATATCGACGCGCGGATTAGCTTGCGTACCGCGGAGGGTTGCCCGACCCGACACATTGCCTATACCCGACAGAACGCCAGGTGGCAAAGCGTCGCCCAGTAACGGAGCAAACAACGAGACCCGGAAATTCTGAGTCACTGCGGTCATATCGAATGAGCGCTTTTCGCTTCCTGGCTCGGTAACCGATCCAATCAGTTTTAGGTTTCCGGCGCCGCCATTCATATCGAGATCGAGATTCGCTTTGTTACCACTATCCTTTATAGTCCCCTTCAGAGCGAGAGGTCCAAGCTTGGAAAGAACCTCGGGTGGTAATTTACCAGGCGCCGCGGCACCAAGGACAGCGCCAGCGTCAGGATAATTGGCATCCACAGCAAGATCGATCTGCGGCGATGAAGTCGTTGCGTCTGCAATATTGCCTTTGGCACTGATGAAGCCTCCCATACCTTCGGCACGCAGATTAACGTTCAGCGTTGGAGCGCTGGCCTTACCTTTCGCATTAACTGTGCCGTTCACTCGCTCGGCTAAAGCAAAAGGTGCCGTTGGAACATCACCGCCGATCAAGGGGGCAAAGAGTTGCATCCGAAAATCCTGCGCTTTAACCGCCATGTCTAAATTCGGATCTGGATCGAACGGCTTTGCGATCGTGCCATTAGCATTGAAATTCCCAACACCATTCCCTGCCAAAGCAAGGTCGATACGCAGGTTATCGCGCCCACCCGCTACCTTTCCATTCATAGTAAGCTGACCGAGGTTTCGTTGTGTCTCGGGCGACAACTTGCCCGGAGCGATGGCATTGAACAGAGGTCCCGACTGCGGATAATTTGCTCCTAAGGTTAGATCAATCGTCGGTGACCCGCCTGCTGCGCCAATAACCTTGCCCTTGGTGGTGGTGGATCCCCCAAAGCCACTGAAGGTCAGATCCATTTCAAGCTGGGGTCCGGCCAAAGGTCCGCGCGCCGTAAGACTACCGTTAACCGTATCTGCGAATTTTAGCGCCGCGTCTGGAACTTGATCTTCAAGAATTGGTGCAAAAAGCTGCA
The DNA here is from genome assembly GCA_041396725.1 of Alphaproteobacteria bacterium. Classification (GTDB taxonomy): domain Bacteria; phylum Pseudomonadota; class Alphaproteobacteria; order JAWKYA01; family JAWKYA01; genus JAWKYA01. The sequence goes on along the minus strand of JAWKYA010000007.1, from coordinate 58,108 downwards.
TGCGGAAATCGCGCGCCGACATACCCATGTCGATACCTGCTTTATCCGTGCCAAGATCGGTTAACTTACCCTTGGCGCGGAAGCCACCAACCCCATTACCGACAAATGACAAATCCACATCCAAGGCTTTGTAGCTACCGGTTACGGTACCTTCACCTTTAAGATCGCGGATTTGCGCTAAGGTTTCTTGGGGAAGCATGCCCGGCGCCACAATAGCGAAGATCGGTGCTGCCTGGGGGAAATCGGCATTGAACTTGATATCCGCCTTGGGGTCGGCACTTTTAGGCTCGCGAATGACACCCATAACGGTAGTGGCGCCACCAAAGGCATTGATCCGCGTATCGAGGTTCACCGTATTGTTTTCACCGCGCGCATGGCCCGTCGCCTCTATCGACCCCGGCTTACTCCCTGCAGGAAGTTCACGGCCCAAGGCCTTAAAGGTTCGTGCAGGATCAGGAACGCGGAGATCGAAATTCTCTAAAGAGAAAGCCAAAGGATTGGCCATGGCAGCGCTATACCGTGTCACATTAACCGTAGCACCAGCAATATCATTGATCTTACCGCTATTGAGCGTCAGCTTTCCATTTTGCAAGGTGATATTGAGATCGATCCCTTGCGCGGTTTGCCCACCTACCGTCACCGCCTGTGCGGTGGCCACCACATTCGCATCGACCGCATCGTACCATGCACCAGCTGCCTCGGATGCGGAGTCTGTAGCCGCTGGAGCTTGATCGCCTGTTCCTGTTAAAGGTGTCGGTGTTCCAGCCGTTTTCTTAACAGCTTTACTGCGGTAAGCGTCGAGGTTGAGACGATCCACGCTTACTCGTGCGCCGATTCCTGTCCGCTGGCCGAATTGAACCGTAGCAGCACCATTGGCTGTCGCGCCATCAAGCGTGGCATGTAGTCGATTGATCGTCATCTGCTGACTATTTCCTGTGAACTCGCTATGCAGATCGAATTTACGCAACCGCTCAGTAGGAACATCAGCCACATCGACGCCCGCCCATTGTAATACTTCCCGGGTCTCATCGGCCTTAGCTTCGAGAACGCCGCTCACCGCTGTCGGCTGGTGAGAGGAATCAAGGGTACCTGTCAAGGCAACCGTACCGTTGCCTGGCAATGATACGGTCGCTTCTTTGATGGTGGTGATCGGTCCCGCCATCGCGAGCAAAACATGGGCATTCTTGGCCTGACGAGAATTCCATACCAAACTGTCGATCCGGAGATCGATCGTGCCTTCGGTTGTGGGTTGCTTTGCATTAGTCTGTGGTGTCGCACCGCGCGCACCCGGCTGTGCCGGTGCCGCTGGATTCGCCGGCGTCGATATGGGTGCCGTCGTCGTCGATTCAGAAGGAACAGGTGCCGTCTTTGCCGGCATTGCCATCCAACGATCTAGATCGACCTGAGGCGCTACGATTCCGACATCAAAAAGCGTCCGGTCGTCGCGCACGACAACTCGCCCACGACCCGTAGCCTTTAAGTCACCAAGGCTTAGGGTCTCAATCGTCATATCGTGGGTAACACCGTCTCCGGCGATCGTTGCCGCCAAGGTCAGGGGCTGACCCAGAAACCCTGGGACACTGCCACCGCCAGCCAAGAATAAGCGCGACGGATCCGGGCTATTGGCTTGTAGTTTGCCATTAACAGCAGCGCCCTTCGGGGTATTGCTGAAGGTGCCGTTAAACTGCACTGTCGTATCGGCAATGGTTGCCGTCGCCGTCAGAGGTGCCGGCAGAGACCTTAAGTCGCCAAGCTGGCCTTCAATCTTCGTTTCCAGACCGCGCGCCACCATGGACCCATCGAGGGCAAAAGGTCCATTCATCGAATCCAACGTAACATCGGTGTCGATATTGGTAACGCGATCAACCGATCCTGTAGCTTGATCACGCCAGATCACCGTTCCGTTCTCGATCGAAAGATTATGAATGCCGATATCTTCTCCTGCAGCGGCTGCCGTGGGCGCTGGGGTCGCTGGCGGTGGTGGCTGCAACTGGCCACCCGTGCCGGGAGTTGCAGAGGGAGCCGGTGACACAGCAAAATCCCAGGTCTTCCGGCCATCGGCTAAAACTTCCAAGGCGGCGACAGGATCGATCAAAGTGATGCCTGATGGTGCTAGTTCGCCACTTAGCAATGGAATAAACTTCAGGTGAACGTCAACCTGAGACAGGGTCACAAGGTCAGGTTCCGTAGCCCCAGGTAGGCTGGCAATCCGTAAGCCGTGAACCGTCGCTACCGGACTTGGAAATAAGCTCACGCTAATATCGCCATCGATATAGGCTTTGCGCCCATTCGTCTCGGCCTCGACCTTGGCAATGACATCGGGCTTATAGACATTCCAATTGTAAAACTTAGGGCCAATAATTGCCGCGGCCGCCACCAAAACGATTAGTGCTCTTAAAGTAAAAAAAATCTTACGCATCCAATCGCTCCCTATCTTAATCTTAAATTACGTCTTCGATGGAAATCGACTATACCTTCCGGTAGCCATAATCTCTTAAGGTTAATACACGATGACCGCTATTCTATCTTGTTTTATAAGTCATTGTGCACCCCTCCCCCTGAATAAGTTCTGAATTGAGATCAGGTTTCATAAATATGGCAGATATTCTGAACCTTCGGCGCCACCGCAAGAACCGTAATCGTCGCAAAGCAGCACAAACTGCCATTGAAAATCGTCTACGATTCGGCAAAACCAAGGCCGAAAAATTGCAAGAGACGAGAGATAAAGTGCGCAATGACCGTCTTTTGTCAGGGCATCGCCTCAGCGAGAGCGAAGATTGATTGTCATTTGTTTTTGCGCGCCGTGGCAACGAACTCCGCCAATTTAGCAGCCGGCAAAGCTCCTGGGTAAAGCAGATTCTCGATCAGAAAAGCCGGCGTTCCTTGCAAGCCCAGAGCATTGGCATGATGGAAAGAAACCGTTAACCGATCCATCACTGCCTTGCTATCCATGTCCGCTTTGAGTTTTTTCATATCAAGCCCAAGACCGGCGGCGATCATCATGATCGAAGCTTCGTCATGGCGCGTCGTAGCGCTCATCAAGGCCGTATGCATCTCGGCATATTTACCTTGATTATCTGCAGCGAGGGCAGCTTTTGCAGCGACAATCGATGTTGGTCCTAGAACTGGGAACTCCAACATAACCATCCGGATGCGGCCATCCTCTCGCAAGAAGCGTAAGATATCCGGGGAGATTTGCCGGCAATACGGACAATTATAGTCAAAAAATTCGACAACCGTGATATCGCCCTTGGCATTACCAATAACTGGCGCATTTATATTTTTCGCAAGATCCTCTAGCAATCCTTTAACAGCGCGCTTTTCTTCTTCGCTCGTTACAAGCTTTTCTTGCGTCGCGAATTCTTCCACAGCTTCGATAATGATCTCGGGATGTGTCTTCAGAAGCGACCGCAAGATCGCCTCGACATCGCGCGCTTGTTGCGGTGACAAGGATTCCAATTTAAGGGGCTCCGACGATGTTCCCGGTGAATCCACGGGCCCCGCTGCCATCCCCCCTAGAGGGAATAGAATTAAGCTACCAGTAACAACAGCCTGGGCAAAAAGTAGGGGATAAAATCGATGCATCATGAGTCCTGTATATGAAAAACTGACCCTAGCGAGCCGTGTCATCGCCGCCTAGCCAAGACGACATCACGATCTTGTGACAGGTATCACCGTCGATCGCGCGTTTTGCGGATTTCATCCGAAGCGGCGCGCTCGATATCTTGGGCCCGCAACCAACCTGGCGAACCGTAGGCTAACACTCCCTGCGCCCGCTTGGCCTGAAGCTGAGCCTCACGCGCATTACCACGCCGCAAGGCGCTCTCCGCCAAGCCCAAAGACGAATTTCCCATATCACCTAATCGACCATAAGCGATGGCCAGCAACCGCCAAGGACCCGGTTCTTCATCGTCTCGAGCAACCGACTCTTTTAGATGTTCGATTGCTTCGGGGAGCAGTGCCTGATTGTTTAATTCGATTTGAACGCGGGCAATCTCGGATTGCAGCAAGGGCTCGTCAGGCGCCAACTGCACAGCCTTTTGATAGGACGGCAAGGATTCGGCGATCCGGCCGTTATCGAACAACATCTGCCCGCGCAATTCGTGGAAGTAAGGATCGTTTGGAAGTTCGGCAATCAATCCATCGATGAGCGGTAAAGCTGCGGTCAGGTTTGCCAGCCGATAATAAGCGATCGCTCGCGCATAGCGCGCATAAAGGGTTTTTTCATCAGGATAATAAGATTCGAGAACCCGCTTGGGCGGATATAAAAAACCAGCCAGCTTGGCCCGCATTCTTTCATGGCGGTCGATAAGATCGGGCGCAAGCTTCGCATCCGTATAGCGGGAGGTTTTAAGATGCGCAGCAACAAAGCTGATCCGCTCTTCGGTGAGTGGATGGCTTCGCAAGTAAAGGCTGCCATTGCCACCATATTTTTGTTCTTCGGTGCGAAGAATATCGAAAAACTCCATCAACCCTCGGGCTGACAAGCCATTCTGTTCAAGAAAGGATACTCCTGCCTGATCGGCAGAAGCTTCTTGTCCTCGGCTATAGGACATCAGACTAGCGATAGCCATACCCTGGCCCACTTGTACGCCAGCCATGGCCGCATCGGGGCGCCCCGCCGCCACACCAACACCAATGGCCAGCAAACTACTTACAATCGCTTGCGCATTCGCATTGCGAAGCGCTTCGTAGGCGCGGGCCAGATGGCCCCCGGCGATATGGCCCGTTTCGTGCGCCATAACTCCAATAACCTGGCTAGGATTGTCAGCGCGCATTAAAAGACCGGTATGGAGGAACATGCGCTGCCCACCAGCGACGAAGGCGTTGAGCCGGGGGTCGCTTACGATATGAAGGCGCACGTCTTCAGGAACGAGACCCGCCGAAATAAATATTGGCGTTGCATAAACGCGCAACGTATTCTCGATTTCCGCATCGCGAATAATCGATATCTTCCCCTGCGCATTGGCTTGAAAGGGGATCAGTATGGTTAAACTGAGCCCCAGCGCCATCAACCCTGATCTAAACAAAAAACACCTTCATTCGTTCTGGTCTAGCTTTATCATAGCGCTCTAGGTATTTTTATGCATGCATCCTATTGCGGCGTCATTGGGGCAATTATGGCTTTAAAATCTTCCCATCGGGGGCAGGTTTCCCCTTTTCAGGTTATGGAAGTCTTACGAACTGCCAATGCCCGAGCGGCAGCAGGTCAAAAGATCCTGCACCTCGAGATTGGTCAACCTGGCTGTTCTGCGCCAGCACAGGTATTGGAAGCGGCTCGTATAGCCCTTAAAGAGGATAAACTCGGCTATACGGAAGCCTTGGGCCTGCCCGCTCTACGACAAAGAATCGCCGATTTTTATCAAGATCGCTATGGGGCGCGCCCGCCGATCGAACGCATTGCCGTGGTCACAGGATCTTCGGCGGGATTTGTTCTTGCCTTCCTAACGGCCTTTGACGCGGGGGATCAGGTTGCACTTGCAGCACCCGGGTATCCCGCCTATCGCAATATTCTAACCTCTCTCGATCTTAAACCTGTCGAAATCCTCAGCGGCCCCGCTCAACGTTTCCAGCCAACACCCTCTCTTCTCGATCAAGTTTCTGGACCGTTAGATGGACTCATCCTCGCAAGCCCCTCAAATCCTGCGGGAACCATGGTCGATGCCCCAGAGATGAGCGCCCTAGCCACCTATTGTCAGAAACGCGGGATTCGACTTATTTCCGACGAGATTTATCATGGCATTACCTACGAAGGCCGCAAAGGGGTAACCGCCCTAACCTATTCGTCTGATGCTCTTATCATTAATAGTTTTTCAAAATATTTTTGCATGACGGGATGGCGCCTCGGTTGGCTCATCGTACCTGAGGATCTTATCCGGCCGCTCGAGTGTTTAATGCAAAATCTCTATATCTCAGCGCCCGCAATTGCCCAAAAGGCAGCGCTAGCGGCCTTCGACTGCTCCGATGAGTTGGATGCAAACGTCGCGCGGTATGCTCTCAACCGTGAACTTCTGTTGCGAGAGCTCCCTAAGGCTGGATTTGATCGCCTCGCTCCAGCAGATGGCGCTTTTTATCTTTACGCGGATATCGGTCATCTTACCAATGACAGTAGTGCCTTTTGTGCCCGCATTCTTGATGAGCTTGGGGTGGCAATAACGCCAGGAGTGGATTTTGATCCTGCGCGTGGCCACAGTACCCTGCGGATTTCCTATGCCGGCGATCCCTGCGAAATCGAAGAAGCAGCTTTTCTTTTGAAAAACTGGCGTCGCTAGTCGCGGCGCAGGGCAACGATCATCCAATCACCCAGGCGAAGCCGCGCGATACGGCGAAGACCGTAAGCCTCATGACGCGTCAGCACTTGACGTTCTTGGTGAAAAAGAAATCCTGATAAAATAGCAATCCCCTTCCTTGCCAGATGGCGATGAAGCTCGCCAGCCATAGCAATCAATGGTGGAGCCAAGATATTCGCGACAATAAGGTCGTACGGTCCCAGACGGGTAACGCCCGGGGCCCGATAGCCCGGACCTGCAACCGCCGTGAAAAATGGTGTCAGATGATTAAGTCTAGCATTGCCATTGGCAACCCGAACAGAGGCAGGATCGAGGTCGACGCCCAAAACCTTGCGCGATAAGGGCCATAGTTGGGAAGCAGCAAATCCGAGAATGCCAGTGCCACATCCCATATCCAGCACACGACTGACCTGGCGATATTTCTTGGTCAAGCCCTCCAGCATCAGAAGACATCCCCGCGTCGTCTCGTGCGATCCCGTGCCAAAAGCGGTAGCCGCATCGATGGTCAGTACAATGGCACCTGCGGGTGGCAAGGCATCTGAATGACTGGGGCGAATGAAGAACCGCTTGGTGCAGATAGGAACGAAGCTTTGCGATTTTCAGCTAACCAATCGATATCGGGCAAGGATTCGACCGTTGGCAGAGGAACAGAAACACCAGATACCGCCTCTACCAAGGCCAAGGATGTCGTCAAGGCCTCTGGGTCAGGCAGGGTCGTCGCAATAGCTTCAATGATCCAGTCACCCCCTGGGTCAAGCTCAAAGGCAGATACAGCAACACAATAAGCCTCTAATGCTGCGGCCGTCATTGCGGCGGCGGCTTGGGGGACAGTTATGACAAGACGAATATGCTTCGGATCGTTCATGCTTTGCGGACAAAGCCAGCGACAACGGTTTTCTCACCGGCTGCATCGAAAGCGATAGTCAAGCGATCCATATCGGTTGCCAACACCGTTCCCATACCAAACTTCACATGGAAAATGCGATCGCCAGTGGCGATTTCATCATAGATATCGTCTGGAGCATATCCACCCGAAGAACTCGATGAGAGTTGGGCGCGTTGCCATCCGGTGCGCATTTCCCGTAGCACCCCTACAGCACGATTGGCACCTGCACTCAATCCTGGCGATCCCGAACGCTCGATATCTTCAGCGGGTAATTCATCCAGAAATCGCGAGGGAATACAGCTTTGCCAAGTTCCATAAATACGCCGGTTAGCGACCGACAAAATCGTCAACCGCCGGCGTGCACGGGTAATGCCAACATAGGCTAGGCGTCGCTCTTCCTCTAAGCCCGCTGCGCCATTTTCATCTAAGCTGCGTGGATTGGGAAAAACACCCTCTTCCCACCCGGGGAGAAACACCGTATCGAACTCAAGTCCCTTGGCACCATGAAGGGTCATGATGCTTACGCGCGCCCCTTCGGTGGACCCATCGTTCTCCATCACTAAAGCCACATGCTCGAGAAACCCATTAAGGTTTTCAAATTCGGCGAGGGCGGCGACAAGTTCTTTTAAATTCTCTAACCGTCCCGGCGCTTCAGCCGAACGATCCGCCTGCCACATGGCCGTATAACCGCTTTCATCAAGGATAATTCCTGCTAACTCTACATGGGACATATCGCGGCTTAGGTCGCGCCACCGATCGAAGTCGGCGATCAATTTAGCTAGGGCGCGTCGCGCGGCGGGTTTTAGTTCATCGGTCGTACAGAGTTGGATCGCCGCCGTCATCAGCGAGCATCCCGTCGCCCGACCTAAGGTATGGAGGGTCTGCACAGTCGCCGTGCCAATTCCCCGACGTGGCACATTTATGATGCGCTCGAATGCCAAGTCATCATCGGGCTGAGCAACAACGCGGAGATAGGCCAAGGCATCCCGGATTTCCTGACGCTCATAAAACCGGGGACCACCGATAACCCGATAAGGGAGGCCCAAGGTCATAAATCGTTCTTCAAATTCCCGTGTCTGCCACCCCGCACGCACCAACACCGCCATATCACCCAGGGAGATTTCTTGGCGTTGCAGTGTTTCGATAGCATCCCCAACCCACCGCGCCTCCTCTTCTCCATCCCAAAGTGCGAGGATTTGAACCTTTTCACCGAGCGCATCCGCACTCCAAAGGGTCTTTCCCAATCGATCTTCGTTATGGGAGATCAACCCTGCGGCAGCTCCGAGAATATGCCCGGTGGAACGGTAGTTTTGCTCGAGCCGCACCACGGTCGCGCCTGGGAAATCTCGCTCGAACCGGAGAATGTTTCCCACCTCTGCACCACGCCACCCATAGATGGATTGGTCATCGTCACCCACGCAACAAATATGAGACGCGCCGCCTTGAACATTTTGAGCCAGCAACCGCAGCCAGAGATACTGAGCTACGTTCGTATCTTGATATTCATCCACCAGCAAATAACGAAACCGCTGTTGGTATTCTGAAAGAATATCCGGATGTCGCTGAAACAGTTTGATACACAGCAAAAGAAGATCGCCAAAATCGACAGCATTTAAAATGCGCAAGCGATTTTGATACTGCATGTAAAGCGCCGCACTGCGACCTCCGGCAAAGTCGCCAGCATCCGCTACGTTAATATTTTCAGGGCCAAGCCCTCGATCTTTCCATCGTTGAACGATGGCAGCCAGGACTCGGGCCGGCCATTTCTTATCGTCTATCCCCTCGGCTTCCATGACCTGCTTGAGTAAGCGCACCTGATCATCGGTATCGAGGATCGAAAACCCAGGCTTCAGACCGACCAACTCGGCATGGCGGCGTAAAATACGCACCCCTAAGGCATGAAAAGTCCCTAACCACCAGTTTTCCACCGGACGGCCAATCAGCGCGGCAACCCGCTCGGTCATCTCTTGAGCCGCTTTATTGGTAAAGGTCACAGCGAGGATCTCTCCCGGACGCGCCTTACCGGTTCGGAGCAAATAGGCGAGTCGCGCCGTTAAAGTGCGCGTTTTTCCTGTGCCAGCCCCAGCCAAAACCAGAACTGGGCCTTCGGTTGCCTCAACCGCCGCTCGCTGCGCCGTATTGAGGCTGGTTAGCCATTCAGGTTCAGCGGCAGGGGGAATCGGGGATGTGGTAGCAGGTAATGTCATCAGGAATTCTGTGGCTTAAGTGATGTGTTCGTGCAGTATAGCACGCTTGGCTGTACGCCAAGCCTCTTCTCATCTATCGAGATAGTCTCTTGAATGACCGAGGTAACCCCCTGATGACCAAATCCATTTCCTTTCTTAATCTTCCCGATGCTTCCCCCGGAACCCACCGGGCAGTAACAGTCCACCGCTATGGCCGAGCAGGGGCGCGGCCGAAGGTTTACATTCAAGCAGGGCTTCACGCAGATGAGTACCCACCTATGTTGGTCGCCCATCACCTGATGGGCTTGCTGGATAAGGCAGATGAACGCGATGCCATTCGCGGCGAAATTATTCTCATCCCCACGGCAAATCCCATCGGCTTAGGGCAATTTGTAAATGGGCGACACAGCGGCCGCTTCGATCTCGATGGGAGCGGTAACTTCAATCGGAACTGGCCACACTTCGGCCTCATGATTGCCGATCAGCTTGCACCTCAGCTCGGCCAAGATGCCCATGCGAATGTCGCCGTTATCCGCTCGGCTCTTTTAGGCGCTGCGATAGGGCTTAAGCCTAAGAACGAAGCTGAAGCTCTTAAGTTCTCTTTGATACGCCTAAGCATCGATGCAGATATCGTCCTCGATATGCACTGCGATTCAGAAGCACTGCTCCATATGTACACTGCGCCTGCAGCATGGCCTGGCCTAGCCGAGCTTGGTGCCGAGCTTGGAGTGGAGACCGTTCTTTTGGCAGAAATCTCCGGCGGTGATCCTTTCGATGAAGCGCATACCACTCCGTGGCTCACCTTGGCCCAACAATTCCCCGATAAGCCGATCCCTCAGGCCTGTCTTTCCACCACCTTGGAGTTCCGGGGCCGGGGCGATGTCAGCGATCCTCTCGCTTTGGCAGATGCCGAGAAGATCCTCCATTTCCTCATGCGGCGCGGGATTGTTGTGGGGACACCTGGTCGCTTACCAGATCCCAAGATAGAGGCAACCGATCTTGCAGCAATGGATACGATTTCGGCACCCCTGACAGGGTTAGTTGTCTATAAAGTCGCACTTGGCGATCGCGTCACGGCAGGCGATGTCGTCGCCGAGATCGTCGATCCTGCCATTCCCGATTCTGTAAAGGCACGCACGCCTGTAACGACTCGTGCCACTGGACTTGTCTTCACCCGGAATGCCGAACGATATCTTCGCATGGGCGATACGATCGTTCATGTTGCCGGCAAGATACCGCTGCCGCGCCGATCAGCCTCGTTGTTAGATGCGTGATGCACCACAGCTGCCGTTCGCTCTAGGCGCCGAAAATCGCATGGGTATTGCGAAAATCGCATGGGCGTTCGGCAAAAAAAGATACCTGCTCAACTTGGGCAAGAGCGATCTATGGGTTAGCTTGAAGCACTCTTTGAAAGATTTTTTATGCCCCTATCGCCCACTTCGACTCCCACAGCTTCAACTTCTATAGCGTCATCTTCTTCTATAGCCGGCGCAGCGGCATCACCATCTGTCCCGATACCTCCCTTGCCTATTATACAGAACATCACCCTAGGAATTCTTCTTGCTCTCGGGGCAGGCATTTTGTTCGTAACTCTCGATGCAGGAGCGAAATACCTGGCGGCAGAATTGCCCGTCGCTCAAGTTGTGTGGGCGCGTTATAGCTTTCATCTGTTGCTCATGTTGTTCGCGTTTCCCCGTTTAGGATGGCGAGGCATTATTGTAACGCGACGCCCGGGGCTACAGTTTGTACGTGGCCTATGTCTTGCCCTGTGCACCTCGTTATTTTTTCTGGCCATCGCCCATATACCTCTCCCGACCGCTACAGCTATTGGTTTCGCGACACCCTTTTTTGTCGCGGCTCTTTCCGTCCCCCTTTTGAAGGAACAGGTGGGATGGCGGCGCTGGAGCGCCATTAGTCTTGGCTTCATCGGTGTCCTGATCGTTCTCCAACCATGGAGAGGCGCCGTTGATTCCGCAGCTCTGTTGGTCGTTGGCTTTGCCATGGCCTATGCGATCTATCAGATTCTAACCCGCATGGTCCGCCATTACGATAGTGCGGTTGTCTCGCTCTTTTATACGGCGCTTATTGGATCTGTTTGTACCAGCCTACTAGCGCCGTTTATTTGGGTACAGCCAACACCCTGGCAATGGATGATGCTGGTCGGTTTGGGTTTGTGCGGTGGCTTAGGCCATTTACTTTTCATTCGGGCCCTATCTTTGGCACCGGCTAGTTTGTTGGCGCCTTTTTCTTATCTGAATCTTCTATGGTCCACCTTTTACGGGTTTATCCTCTGGGGGCATATTCCAGATCGATACACCTTTATCGGTGCTGCCATTATTGTCGTTAGCGGACTTTATGTATTTCACCGTGAAGCGCGGCGCCACAAGTCGGACTAAACACGGACTCTCACCCTTTTCCATCTCTGATATTTCTATACTTCAAGCGCTTTTCTCCTGTTTATTTCTTGTATACTCTTATTGTAGCCGTACCCTTGAAAAGGGTGCGAAGCCACGCCATATCTCTTTGCGTAAATGGCAATACTCTTTGTACATAGCCCGCGCAGTACTAGATTCTATCGGGACGTTCTCATAAGAGCCAAAAACAACCGATCGATGATTTGTGGCAAATAAGGCCTTGGTTTTAGCGCAGCGACAGTATCACCAAGAAATGAAAGCTACCCCATTGCAATACAACCGGCTGTTCGTACGTTAATTACATGAGGCGTTAATTACATAAATTACATGGCGTTAATTACATAAATTACATAAGGCCATTGAAAATAGGCCACGAAGAAAAGAAGAAAATAGGCCATGAAAAACCCGCATTGTGCAGAAAGGATAACGTGCAGTTTGTCAAATCGGCGGTCAAACTTAGCTATGCAGCTATTAGGAGACATCACATGATGACCTTGGCGCAACTCCGCAGCATGAATCCTAAAGACTTTGCAGCCTTAGGAATGCCAGGCTTGGCTTATGTTCGCCGTGTCGCAACGGATGGGACTGTGGTTTGGATCATCCATGCTGCAGATGGGACGCAGCTTGGGATCGCTCCGAGTCACGAACTCGCGGTCGCCGCCATCCGACAAAACGATCTCGAGCCGATTAGCTTGCATTAATCGTCACGCCGTACATAAACGGCGCTACGCAGCATGGCTCGTTAGAGGTTCTGTCAGCAAGGCATAAATGGCATCGCGGTTATCTGAACCACGGAGCTTATCGCAAACGATTTTGTCACGAAGCAAGCGGGATACCCGCGCAAGAGCCTTGAGATGATCGGCGCCAGCACTTTCGGGGGCAAGTAAAAGAAACACAAGATCGACAGGCTGATCGTCGACAGCTTCGAAATCGACAGGCCTTTCCAGGCGCGCGAAGACACCGTAGAGTCGATCGATATCGGTAAAACGGGCATGAGGGATAGCGATACCATTACCGATACCTGTGGTTCCTAAACGCTCACGTTCCAGCAACGCTTCGAAAACTGTTCGCTCATGCAAGCCGCTTAACTCCGCCGCGCGGCGCGCCATATCTTGCAGGACCTGTTTTTTACTGGCCGCCTTCAGACTGGCAATAACGCGTTCTGGCTGCAACAGATCGTCGATATTCATAATCCTAAGCATCTCCTGATCTGAGTGTCGGCGCTCATCCTGCTGTAGAGCACCCGATTAAGCTCTGCTTAATGCGCAATCTTGGTAGGAGTCCTTTTGCTATCGGTAGGATCGATCCAGCCGATATGGCCATCCTCACGCCGATAGACAAGGTTGATTTGCCCATGTCCTCGGTTACGAAACAAAAGCACGGGTAAATCCCCAAGATCGAGACGCATAACAGCCTCTCCAACCGTAAGAGTGGAAATCTCGGTCGCCATTTCCGCAACAATAACCGGATTGTCTGGACCGTCCTCAGCATGATCTCTACCATCGGCATCGTTTTCCGCAGCCAAGATATAAAGCTGCGCTGCCGAACGCTCGCCCTCTTCATGATCGCGATTGTGATGGTCAGTTAAGCGCCGCTTGTATCGGCGAAGCCTTTTGGCGATTTTTTCTAGTGCTCCATCGAAGGCCGGATATGCATCTGCGGCCTGATGATGCGCTTGCAGGGTTACCCCGCGCAAAACATGCAGTAAAATATCGGCGCGAATAAAGCTGGCTTCGCGCGAGAATGTAACCTGCCCTTCGATAGCGCGTGGCAAATACTTAGCAACGGTTGCCCGAAGTTGATCTTCGACATGGCCCCGAAGAGCGTCACCAACGTCGATCTGCTTACCCTTGGTAGAAAGTTGCATCGAGAATCCACAAGGAACGGAAGGCAGTTACGGGCCTGAAACCACCTTGATAAAAAGCTGGCCCTTTACCCTAGTATACAGGGGCGGGGCGACCTTAATAAGCCCCCCTAATCGTGTCAACCTTGTAGGGCTGTTGACAAGGCTTTCTGTTGACGGCGTCGCGACGAGGGGGGAATCTTCAAGGAATCCCTATACTTAGCAACAGTTCGCCGCGCGATATCCACACCTTCGATCCGTAGAACCGCAACGATCTGATCATCCGAAAGGATGTCATTCACATCTTCACGCTCGATTAAGACTTTTATTCGATGCTGGATTGCTTTGGCCGATGAGAGAGCTTTTTCTGTATGGAGGGCGGCTCCGGTAACTTTATGGGAGAAGAAATACTTCAACTCATAAAGTCCTCCCGGGGCTAGTAAGTACTTATTGGTTGTTGTTCGGCTTACCGTACTTTCATGAACGCCGATAGCCTTAGCAATATCGCGAAGGCCCAGAGGTTTTAAATGACCCGGACCATGGGTAAAAAACGCTGTTTGCCAACAGACAATCGCGTTACCTACCTTTAAAAGAGTCTGGTTCCGCTGTGCTAAGGCACGCATCAGCCATAGAGCTTCCTGCCAGCGTCCTTCCAAATATTTTCGATCGGACACTTGCCTGACAGATTGATGTAGATGGCTGTACGCAGATCGATCGATTTTAACACCTGGCAAAGCTTCATTGGAAAGAATGACACTCCAGTCACCGTTGGTATCGACATCTTTGGCTGGTTGTAGAATAAGATCGGGGGTGACTTGCTGTGTCGCATCACACAAAAAAGCATGACCTGGCTTAGGGTTTAAAGTGCGAAGCTCTGCAATCATCGCTCGAATCTCTTCATAATCGACCCCGCATATTCGTTGCAATGCGGCGATCTTCCCAGCTGCTACGAGATCCAGACGATCAAGAAGTTTTATTATAAGCGGATCGAGGCGATTGCGATCGATTAGTTGAAGGGTGAGGCACTCTTTAAGATCGCGTGCAAAAATACCTGCGGGCTCGAACTGCTGAAGTCGCCGGAGCGTTTTTTCAAGACGAGCCGCTGGGCAGCCAATACGTGAGGCAATTTCATCAATTCCTGTGGTCAGATAACCGGCATCATCCAGAGCATCAAGTAAGTGTGCGGCTAATATTCGATCCTCATCATCTCGAAGATCGACAGCGATTTGTTGGCGAATAAGATCGCACAAAGATAGAGGTGCCGTTGATTGTTCGAGGGAAGATATACTTTCGCCGCTACCCCGTCCCGCCGACGATCCACCATAAAATACCGACTGCGAGACACGTTCTTTCGTTTCTTCAGATGTCTCATTCCCATCGACCAAAAAAGGGTTCTGCTCGCTCGCATCTCTTATATAGGCCGCAAGTTCTGGTCGAGAGAACTGCAAGAGTTTAATGGTTTGATGTTGTTGCGCCGTAAGGGATTGTGTGAGGTGGGGCCGAAGATCAAGGCGTTGTGTTCTGATCATCGGCTGCGGCCTCTAGAGGCTGAATTTTTCGCCAAGGTAAACACGGCGAACGTCTTGGTCATTGACGATATCGCGCGGCGCTCCTTCCATGAGAACCTTACCATCGTGAAGGATATAGGCGCGATCAACGATATCTAAGGTTTCACGAACATTATGGTCCGTAATCAAGACCCCAAGACCACGATCTTTTAAATGGGAGACCAAATCCCGGATATCGCGAACAGCGATGGGATCGATTCCCGCCAAAGGCTCATCAAGCAGGATAAAGCTGGGTTGGGAAGCCAAGGCGCGGGCGATTTCAACCCGGCGCCGCTCGCCACCTGAAAGCGCCAAAGCTGGCGTATGCCGGAGATGCGAGATATTAAACTCAGCCAGCAGCGCTTCAAGATAAGCATCGCGGCGCTCACGGTTAGGCTCAACCGCCTCTAAGACCGCACTGATATTTTGTTCAACACTTAAACCGCGAAAGATCGAGGCCTCTTGGGGAAGATACCCAATCCCTAGGCGTGAGCGCCGATACATGGGCAGATCGGAGATATCTGTGCCATCCAGCGCAATCGTTCCATAGTCAGGTGTCACTAATCCAACGACCATATGAAAGCAGGTGGTCTTACCTGCACCATTGGGACCCAAGAGACCAACGGCCTCGCCGCGTTGAACCATCAAACTAATATCACGGACCACGGGACGCTTTTTATAGCGCTTACCCAGATTCTTGACGACCAAGCCTTGATTATCCGCTACCAGCCGTGGACCCTTCGCTGGGGTTGATGGCGGAGGAGCAATCTCGCTTTCCTCGTCACGATCAAATCGCAAAACGCGGGGTGGCGGTTTCTCGCTGCGCATGGGATCGGGATTGGGGGAATGTGCCCTCCGCAAAGAGGATTGCACAGGGGAAGCCGACGATTTTGGCTGCCCCGGAGCTGGCGTCGCCTTGACTTTGGAAAAAGAGGGAGCAGACAGCGAAGCGTTCCGAGGTGCCGCTGGAGGAGGAGCTTCAGCCGATATATCTGTCATATCTGCACGAGGCAGCGCAGCCGGCATTTCCCTAGAAGTCATTTCTTCTGGTGATGACTTGACCGAAGTTATCCCTGAGGACGGCGGCGCGGTCTTGAGATTTTGCTCTGGTTGGGATGCCGACGGCTGTCCAGGCATCGCAACCCGCACCGCAAATGGGCGCACCGCTGGCTTCGCGGAACCCTGGGGGGGCGGTGATGACGCTGGCGTCTTGGAGGGAAGCGCGGATTCCATCGATCGTGGCGACGACGTTAAACGGACCGTCGGCCCACTCGGTTTAGGTTGTGGCCGGGTTTGTTGAGAAGGCGGCGACTCTATCGGTGTCTGAGATAACGGGGAGTCAGAGGGCTGGCTTTGTCTTACTATGGGCGCCACACTCTCGTTGCGCGGACGCGCCGGACGCAGCGCACTTCGCGGATCGACCGTCGCGGCTTCGGAGCCCACCTCACCCGCGGCCCTATCCCGCGGCCCAGCGCGCCGTGCGGTGCGGCGTAACTGCTCGAAAGGATCTTCGGGTCCGGCCATAGCGCTATTTCGGTTTTGTTGCAGGGATAGATGGCGCCGCCTGAGGTTTCGGCGCTTGCGGTGTTATTGTTTGTGGTTGTGTTGGTTGCGATTTTTGAGGTGAAATAATGGCACGAACCCGCGGCGCATCACCACCGGTACCTGAAACGATCCGGTGAATGCTGGTATTCAAGTTAACCTCCGCCGACTCACCATTCAATGTGTTCTGCCCCTGAGTGATACGGACATTTTTTTCCAAATGTGCCACGCCGGCAACAACATTGTAATCTCCGCGCTCGGCTCGGGCGATTTCGCGCGGCGTCACAATCTCAACCCCACCCCAAGCCTGGATACGATCGATACCGCCCCCTGGCGTTGCCCCCGAAGGCTTGCCTCCGGGCGCCGGGGGTTTGGTTGGGGATTTCGCACCACGCGCAATGGGCGCTTTATCGGGAGTGGCTGTCGATGATGGGGGTGATGACGATGGTTTTGTCTCGGGCGGCGGCGCTTCCGATATATAGGCTTGCATGATATCTGCTGTGAGCTTGCGATCGTTTTGCGTGGCAACTGCCCCACCTCGCGCCACTGCAATGCGTTTCTTCTCCCAATATTCGAGGCTTTGTTTAGCAGCGATATCGACATTGGGCGATGAGAAGCGAAGATTATGGCCCGTCAAAACCAAGACACCCTGTTTGGTATCGTACTCGCCTTTATCGCCATAAGCATAGGCATTATCCTCGGGTGATCCTAAGCGAACTTCGCCCGTAAGGGTCATAACACCACGATCCACATCATAGACACCATGATCAGCCCATGCGTTTTGATTAGGGGAGGCGATCTGAACATTGCCGGTCGCCTCGAGGCGATAAATCTCTGTGCCTTCGGTCTTAGCTTCGCGATACTGTGCGACCACCTGATCCGCAAACAACGTCATATCACCTTGCTTGGCTTGCACATTCCCGCGGGCGATATATTGCTTGGTATCCTGCTGCCATTCGATTCCTTGATCGGCTTCAATTTCTATCGGAGCATCGCTTTGTTGGTTCACAAAACCAGGGGATTGTTGCTGTGCCGGCGCTGCGGTCGCGGCAAGCACCCATACTGCCGCTCCCAAACCCAAAGCCCGCATGGGATAGATGGAGGAAAAGAAGAGCGCTCTCGTCATTGAAGCTTCACTGGAGCCGATGCGGTTGCGTTAGCACCCAGCGCATCCGGACGTTGATGCGGCATAGGCGATGTTGCGGATTTATCGACGGCTTTACCTTGATAGATTACCAGCTTGGATTTCCCGATGAAGGTAACGCGCGTGCCATCACCGTTAATCCGAAAGCCGTCGCCTTTGATATGTCCGAAGGGACCATGACCCACGACTTGTGAATCACCGCTAGCAGCACCGCTTTTAGCGTCGAATTGCGCGCTTTGGGTTCGAAATTCGTAACCTTGATCGTGGAAGAGACTCACTTGACCGAAAAGATCCAGCACATCGAGGTCGCGAAAGAAGGTTCCTTCTTCGGACATCAGCGCGATCCATGTTCCGTTTTCCAAAGTAATATCCGCCTTTGGCTGTTGCAGGCGCACCAGTTGATTATCGGTAGCATCCTGGATGGCTTCGTTGGCCGTAACGACGAAAGGACGATTATACTTATCGGTTCCTGTCCATCGTGGCTCGACAATTCGGACATTCAGTGCATCCGCAATGGACACTTTAATCGCTTCGATCTTGAAGCGACCGGCCATGGGATTGAGATGCGGCCATAAGGCAACCAAAGTAACCAAGGTTAGAGCAACAATAGGGAGAGCGTATTTCAGCGCCCAAACCCACCGGCTATAAAATACGCCGACGCGCGCGACCCCGCGGCGAAGGGGGATCCGATCGCCGCGCCGCTCGGGTGCAGGGCGATCGCCCGGCGTAACCTGCAAAGCGGGTGTCGCTCCGAACCCTGTAGGGGGTGTATCGGCGCCAATCACTGTCATAAGCGATGAAGCTCCTAAGCCTTAATCAAAACGTGGCCGCTATGCGACGCCAGCCCGAAGGCAATCGTGCATTCGAACCAAGCCCAGAGGCCGACCATCGGCATCAACGACGAATAGA
Organism: Alphaproteobacteria bacterium; assembly: GCA_041396725.1. Taxonomy (GTDB): domain Bacteria; phylum Pseudomonadota; class Alphaproteobacteria; order JAWKYA01; family JAWKYA01; genus JAWKYA01. The sequence goes on along the minus strand of JAWKYA010000007.1, from coordinate 39,347 downwards.
ACCGTAATCTTATTCTCATTCATGATCAGCAAAGCCGAAGCCGCCAAGTCATCAGCGGCAATAACCTTAGGATTACGGGTCATAATGGCGGCAATGGGGCGACTTAAGAGCTCCGCCGACAGATGGCGGCGTAAATCGCCATCGGTGACAATTCCCTCAAGCTTTCCTTGATTATCCACCACACCGACCGTGCCAAAGCCTGCCGTTGTCATGGTCAAGATAGCATCCGCCATGGTGGTTTTTGCGGCAACAACGGGTGTGATATCCATCCCGTGCATGATATCCGCAACCTTCAGCAATCGGCGACCCAGCTTGCCCCCAGGGTGAAGATCACGAAACCGTTCGGCGGTAAACCCTTTCCGATCCAGCAAAGACACCGCCAAGGCATCACCCAGAGCAAGCATAGCCGTGGTAGAGGTAGTTGGCGCCAATCCCATAGGACAGGCTTCGGGACCGCCCAGTAAGATCAGCGCTACATCGGCCGCCTCGGCCAAGCTACTGTTTTCTTTGGCGGTCATGGCAATGAGTCCGATACCGAACCGGCGGGTATGGGCAACCACATCGCCAAGCTCGGTTGTTTCACCAGAGTTCGATAAGGCGATGACCCCATCCCCTTCGGCGATCATCCCTAAATCGCCGTGGCTCGCTTCAGCGGGATGGACGAAATGCGCTGGCGTGCCCGTCGAGGCAAAGGTCGCCGCAATCTTCCGAGCCACGTGACCGCTTTTCCCCATGCCCGTAACGATGACCCGGCCCGAAACACCGGCCAGAAGGGTCACCGCACGCGCAAAAGAAGCATCCAAGGCCTTAGCCATAGACAGAAGAGCTGCGGCTTCGGTTTCCAGCACGCGGCGGCCCGCCGCAAGGATGGAATCGCCACCAACGACAGCCAGGTCTTGGGGAACTTTAACAGTAGTCTGTGAGATTTTTGCCGAGGCAGCAGGGCCTTTGCCCATATCTTCCTATCTCCCATTAGGGTGGAGGCGAAATGCCCCGACAATCTGTGCCTATGGAGCGCGCCACTGGATCAGGCCAGCTCCCGTATATATGCCAGCACGAAGCGGTAAGCGGCGCAATGTGCAAAACTTTCCGCTGTCGCGGTGATTTTGAGGCATCTGTTCGGGGATTATGCCTTATATTTCGTTCATAATCAATGGATTAGAGAAGGGCTAATGGGCAAAGATATCGGTTTCCGCCCATCCCGCAATATCCAGGGCCGCCCGAGCCGGTAAAAAGGCAAAACACGCCTTAGCCAAGGCTTCCCGGCGCTCCCGGTATAGAAGGTCTTGGAGCTTTTCCCGCAATCTGTGCAAATAAAGCACATCGCCGGCGGCATAGGCGATCTGCTCGGTCGAGAGTTCCGCGGCCCCCCAGTCTGAGGTTTGTTGTTGTTTAGAGATCTCGATACCCAACAGCTCGCGGCACAGATCCCTTAAGCCATGACGATCGGCATTGGTGCGGGTTAACACCGACGCGATGCGGGTGCAGAAAACAGGGCCAGCATTTACACCAAGATATCGGTGTAACGATGCAAGATCGAACCGCGCATAATGGAAAATTCGCGTTGCCTCTGGCTTGGCCAGTAATCGTTTTAGATTTGAGGCTTCATAGTTCGGTTCGGGAAAATGCACCAGATGAGCATTTCCATCCCCATTAGAAAGCTGTACCACGCACAGGCGATCACGGTTCAGATTTAATCCCAGAGTTTCCGTATCTACGGCCAGGTCGCCAGTTAAGTCGAAACCATTCGGCAAGTCGAACGATGAACCGTTACAGCCATCAATTAAAGTCCTTTGCTGAGGATAACTACCTTAAGAATTTCCGTACCTTTCTCGATGGTTCCATCCTATGAAAAGACGAGGTCGTGAACTCATCCACCTATCCTCGCAACTCCCTAGATGATCACACACCCTGTACGAAGTTACGATGAAGCTTCGGTGGCACCCAAAGCTTTGGTGGTGCCCAGGAGAAGACTCGAACTTCCACGACCTTGCGGCCACAGGTACCTGAAACCTGCGCGTCTACCAATTCCGCCACCTGGGCTAGCCTATTCAAACGATACGGGCCGACTTAAGCTGCCCTCCGTTTTTTGTCAACGTCTTGTCCGCTAGCTTTGCACGAAAAACAGGATGAACCTCCTTCTTCGAAGGTATATGAAGACGGCAGCGACAGATAGTCTTTAGGAGAGAAATATGACACCGCGTTTGGTTACTGTCTTTGGCGGATCGGGGTTCATTGGCCGTAACTTCGTGCGGCTTATGGCAAAAACTGGCGCGCAAATCCGGGTCGCGGTGCGCAACCCCTCCGCGGCCTTGTTTTTACGCCCCATGGGTGATGTCGGACAAATCGTTCCTGTCCAAGCCAATCTCCGAGCACCCGAAACCGTCACTGCGGCCTGCCAGGGTGCCGAGATTGTCGTTAATCTCGTCGGGATCTTGTATGAACGAGGTCGGCAAACTTTTCATACTATCCACGACCAAGGCGCCAGAATCATCGCCACCGCCGCCAAGGCTGCTGGCGCACATCAACTCCTCCATATCTCTGCCTTGGGTGCTTCTCTTAATGCGGCCTCTCGCTATGCGCGAAGCAAAGCCGCAGGTGAAGCCGCGGTTCGGACCGCCTTCCCAAACGCTACCGTATTTCGGCCATCGGTGGTTTTCGGTCCCGACGATCAGTTCTTCAATCGCTTTGCAACCTTGGCCAGCTTCCTTCCTGCCCTACCCCTCATTGGCGGTGGAAAAACCAAGGTCCAGCCTGTTTATGTCGGAGATGTTGCTGCCGCCCTGATGCAGGTGATCACAACACCGGCCTTGCAAGGGAAAACCTACGATCTTGGAGGTCCACGATCCTATAGCTGGAAAGAGATTATGACTCTGGTCTGTCATGAGACTCACCGGGATCGGATGCTGATACCCCTCCCTTATAGCTTGGCGATGATCGAGGCCTTTTTCCTGGAGTTTTTGCCTATACCCCCTCTGACCCGCGATCAAGTGCGACTCTTAAAAACAGACAATGTTCTCAATGGCGAAAACCCAGGACTGGAAGCTTTGGACATTTCGCCGACCGCGGTAGAAGCCCTTGTCCCGACCTATCTGTATCGATTCCGCCCTGGGGGTCAGTTTGCAGAGGAAAATAAAGGTAAATAGATCCATAAATGACCGATTCGGTCCTATATTTTAGCTATAGAGACCTATAATGGATTGGAGGTTTTTTCAGAACCTTTCTTTAGGTCATTTATACTGACCTAAAATTAAAAAAATGCTTGGCGCGCTTATTTTTCCTCCCTATAGAGAAGGGGCAGCGTGTGCCGGTCCCGCTGTGTCAGAGTCCAGAACCGGGCTTTCTTTTAAGGAAACACCTATGGCCGGTCCCGGTATGCTGAAATTCGTTACGGTTTCTCAGGCACCGCCGGAAAAGCGTGCCGCCGAGACCCGCCGCCACGACTTCGATGAAATCTATCAGCGGTTTGCTACCGATAAGGTGGCGGTGCAGGCTGCGCGTTGCTCACAATGCGGTGTCCCCTTTTGTCAGGTTCATTGCCCGCTTCATAATAATATCCCCGATTGGCTGATGCTCACGGCGGCGGGCCGATTGGAAGAAGCAGCTGAGATCGCTTCGGCCACCAACGCCATGCCTGAGATTTGCGGCCGCATCTGTCCGCAGGATCGTCTCTGTGAGGGGAACTGTGTCATCGAACGCGCGGGCCATGGCACAGTGACCATTGGCGCGATTGAAAAATACATTTTGGATACAGCATGGGAAAAAGGGTGGATACCTCCTTTGCATCCCGGAGCCGCTACAGGAAAGTCCGTTGGGATTATCGGCGCCGGTCCTGCAGGACTTGCCGCCGCCGAACAACTGCGGATCAAAGGTCATGACGTTCACATCTACGATCGCTATGACCGTATGGGTGGACTTTTGGTCTACGGCATTCCTAATTTCAAACTTGAAAAGGATGTGGTCGCGCGTCGCACTGAACGCCTAGCCGCGGGCGGCGTCGTTTATCACCCTCGTACAAACGTCGGCACCACTGTCTCCTTCGCTCACCTTCGGCAACGTCACGATGCCATTCTGATTGCCACCGGCGTTTATAAACCACGCGACATCGAAGCACCGGGTGTCGGGCTTAAGGGTATCATTCCTGCTTTGGAGTATCTGATTGCCTCAAATCGGAAAGGATTTGGCGATCCTGTTGCCGCCTTCGACGAAGGCCCGCTGAACGCAGCGGGAAAGAAAGTCGTCGTCATCGGGGGTGGCGATACTGCCATGGATTGCGTGCGGACCGCCGTGCGCCAAGGTGCCGCTTCGGTGACTTGTCTTTACCGGCGCAACCGAGAAAACATGCCAGGATCGCAGCGCGAAGTCTCTTATGCCATAGAGGAAGGTATCATCTTTTCTTTCCTTGCAAGCCCTCGCGCCTTTACAGGTGATACAGAGGTGCACAGTATCATCGCTGATCGCGTGCATTTAGGGGTCCCGGATGCAACTGGCCGGCAGCACCCTCAAATTGTCGACGGCGGGCATTTCACACTCGAAGCTGATTTAGTCATCAAGGCCCTTGGTTTCGATCCCGAGGATTTGCCCACCTTGTTTGAAGAACCCCAACTTCCCGTAACGCGTTGGGGAACCATTGCCACCGACCCCTTCACCAAGGCCACCACTTTACCCGGCGTCTTCGCAGCAGGTGATATCGTGCGAGGTGCCGCCTTAGTCGTGTGGGCGATTCGCGACGGTCGCGATGCAGCAGAAGCCATTCATACCTATCTTGCGGCAGCGCCTTCGGTTGCGGCCGCTGCGGAGTAATGCCATGACCAAGCTCCTCACATTTACCAATACCGTGGACGAGATTGCAGCCTTTATCGACAATGCGCGACAGTTAGAAACCCATGGCCTTTATCATTCCAAGGATGAGCACGATGCCTGTGGCGTCGGATTAATCGCCGCGATCGACGGCAAGCCTCGTCGTCAAGTTGTTGAAGCCGCCATCAGTGCGCTGCGGTCTTTATGGCACCGCGGCGCTGTAGATGCCGACGGCAAGACAGGGGACGGCGCCGGCATCCACGTGCAAATCCCCCAAGAATTCTTCAAAGAACACATCCGCCGCACGGGGCATGAACCGCAACCGCGCGATCTTGCCATCGGCATGGTATTTTTACCGCGACAGGATTTAAGCGCCCAAGAACGTTGCCGGGAAATCGTCGAAAGCCAAATCTTAAAATACGGTCATGCCATATATGGTTGGCGACAAGTTCCTGTGAATACCGATGTGGTAGGCGAGAAGGCTAATGCCACACGGCCAGAAATCGAACAGATCATGATCACCAACGCGCGTGGCGTTTCGAACATCCGCTTCGAGCGGGATCTTTATGTCATCCGCCGGCGCATTGAGAAGGCGATCTTGGCCGAGAATATTTTCGGCTTCTATATTTGCTCATTCTCGTGCCGCTCGGTCATTTATAAAGGTATGTTTGTAGCGGAACAATTAACCGCTTTTTACCCAGACCTGTTGGACGAGCGGTTTGTCTCTAACTTCGCCATCTATCATCAACGCTATTCTACCAATACCTTCCCAACCTGGGCGGCCGCTCAGCCTTTTCGCGTTCTCGCCCATAATGGCGAGATCAATACGATATCGGGCAATATCAACTGGATGAAAAGTCACGAAGCCCGCCTTGGCATCGATGCCTTTGGCGATGAGATCATCGACATCAAACCAGTCATCCAACCTGCAAGCTCGGATTCTGCGGCTATTGACGCTGTATTTGAACTTCTCGTGCGCGCCGGCCGCGATCTGCCCATGGTCAAAACCATGTTAATCCCCGAGGCAGTGGGTGAGCGCAAAACCTTATCCTCTAAGCTGAAGGCCATGTATGCTTACTGCAATGCGGTGATGGAACCTTGGGATGGTCCTGCGGCAATTGCGGCTTTTGGCGGTCGGTGGGTGCTCGGCGGAATGGATCGCAACGGTCTTCGCCCTATGCGCTATACTATAACCGGGGATGGACTTTTGATCGCCGGATCCGAGGCAGGGGTAGTAAAGGTCGACGAAACGACGGTGATCGAGAAAGGGCGACTTGGCCCTGGCGAGATGATCGCTGTCGATTTGATCGATGGAAAGCTTTATCACGATCGTGAGATCAAGGAAAAACTTGCCGATAGTCAGCCCTTTGAAAAATGGGTCAAACGTTCAACCAAATTAGCGAACCTCCCTGCCGCGGGAGATGCCGAGCCATCACGGATGGACAAGGAAACGCTCCGCCAGCGACAAGTCGCGGCAGGATGGACCTTGGAAGAGATTGAACTGATTCTGCATCCCATGGCCGAAGGCGGTAAAGAGGCTATAGGGTCCATGGGAGACGATACCCCAATTGCTGTATTGTCGGATCGTTATCGTGGCCTTCATCACTTCTTTCGTCAGAACTTTAGCCAAGTCACCAATCCCCCGATCGATAGCTTACGGGAACGTCAGGTGATGACCTTGGCCACGCGCCTGGGAAATCTTGGGAACGTTCTCGACGAAGATGCCAATCAATTAGATTTTCTTCTATTGGACAGTCCCATTTTGACAACGGCCGCCTTCGATACCATGCGCAAACGTATGGGAAAAGGGCGACCGGACGTTGATTGCACCTTCGATACTATAGGCGATAAAGCGTTAACCGAAGCCATCGCCCGCATCCAGGCCGAGGCAGAAACCGCCGTGCGCGGCGGTTGCGCCCATGTGGTGTTAACCGATGCGGCCACCGCCGAAACCCGGGCTTCTATACCCATGATTTTAGCCGCGGGCGCTGTGCATACGCATTTGGTGCGACAGAACCTGCGGACCTTCACCTCACTCAATGTTCGTTCCGCAGAATGCCAAGATGTTCATTACGCTGCGGTTTTGATTGGGGTAGGCGCAACAACCGTCAACCCTTACCTTGCCCTTGAGACCATCGCTGATCGTCAGCGTCGGAATTTGTTTGGAGACTTAAGCCTCGCCCAGTGTATCGAGGGTTACATCAAAGCTATGGACGATGGCTTGTTAAAGATCATGTCCAAGATGGGGATTTCGGTCATCAGCAGTTATCGCGGTGGATATAATTTCGAGGCCTTAGGATTATCGCGGTCACTTGTATCGGAGTTTTTCCCAGGCTTACCTTCACGGATTTCGGGAATGGGACTTAACGGGATCCAGCGCATGGTCCTGGAAGCAACACCGGCGGGCCTTTACCGAAGGGGTAGCTGTCCTGCCCATCGGCGGCTTCATCGATACCGACGAGGCGGTGAGAAACATGCGTTTGAGGCGCAGTCGATTCATATGCTGCAACACGCTGTGGCAACGGATTCCTACGCCACCTATAAACGGTATGCGGAGGGCATCTACACCATGTCCCCGATTCACCTGCGTGACTTGCTGGCCTTTGCACCCAAAGGGACAGCGGCCCCGCTAGATGAGGTTGAGTCGACTACCGAGATTCGCAAACGTCTGGTAGCGCCGGGTATTTCTCTGGGTGCTCTATCGCCCGAGGCTCATGAGACTCTCTCCATCGCCATGAATCGCATCGGCGCTCGCTCGGATTCCGGAGAAGGCGGTGAGGATCCTGCGCGCTATAAACCTCGGCCTAACGGGGATAATCCCTCGTCAGCCATCAAGCAAATCGCCTCAGGCCGGTTTGGCGTGACCGCAGAGTATTTGAATAACTGCCGGGAAATCGAAATCAAGATCGCCCAAGGCGCTAAACCTGGCGAGGGCGGTCAGCTACCAGGATTTAAAGTCTCGGCTTTAATTGCGCGACTACGCCATTCCACCCCAGGCGTTACCTTGATCTCACCCCCTCCGCACCACGATATTTATTCGATCGAGGACTTGGCGCAGCTGATTTACGATTTGAAACAAATCAATCCTGAAGCCTCCGTATGTGTGAAGCTGGTCTCGCGATCAGGAATTGGAACCGTTGCCGCCGGCGTCGCCAAGGCCGGCGCCGACGTTATCCTAGTTTCGGGCCATTCCGGCGGGACAGGCGCTTCGCCGGTTTCTTCGATCAAATATGCGGGTACACCCTGGGAGATGGGATTATCGGAAGTTCATCAAGTTTTGACCCTCAATCGTCTGCGCCACCGGGTGCGGGTGCGCACCGATGGCGGGATTAAAACGGGGCGGGACGTGATTATCGCCGCCTTGTTAGGCGCTGAGGAATTCGGCATCGGCACCACCAGCCTTATTGCCATGGGCTGTATCATGGTGCGGCAATGCCACTCCAATACCTGCCCCGTCGGGGTCTGTAGTCAGGATGAGTCCTTGCGACAAAAATTCGTCGGAACACCCGAGAAGGTCGTTAACCTCTTTACCTTCGTCGCTGAAGAGGTCCGTGAGATCCTAGCGCAACTGGGAGCAAAATCACTTAAAGATATCATCGGTCGGACCGATCTCTTGACACAGATTTCTCGCGGTTCGGAACATCTGGATGACCTCGATCTTAATCCCATTCTGGCCAAAGCAGATCCGGGGATATTCCCGCCCTATTGAGCCCTCGATGGGCGCAACGAAGTGCCCGAAACCTTGGATGCACAGATGATCGAAGATGCCGCGCCGCTGTTCGATGTGGGCGAGAAGATGCAACTGACCTATAACATTCGAAATACCCAGCGGGCAGTCGGCGCTAAATTAACATCCAAGATCGTGCGGCGATTTGGAATGACCGGCCTGGCACCGGGGCACTTAACGGTACGCCTTCGCGGCAGTGCGGGGCAGTCTTTGGGTGCCTTCGCCGTTCAAGGTATAAAGCTCGAAGTGTTCGGCGAGGCCAACGACTATGTCGGCAAGGGGCTATCGGGTGGGACCATTGTGGTACGGCCCATGACCTCTAGTCCCCTGGCGACCGAGGCCAATACCATCATCGGCAATACGGTCCTGTATGGCGCAACCTCAGGCAAGTTATTCGCTGCCGGCCAAGCCGGCGAGCGTTTCGCCGTCCGCAACTCGGGCGCCCTGGCAGTGATCGAGGGCTGCGGTTCCAATGCGTGCGAATATATGACAGGAGGTACCGTCGCCATTCTTGGCCGCACCGGCGATAACCTTGCCGCCGGCATGACCGGCGGAATGGCCTTTATTTTCGATCCCGAAGATCGTATCGCCCAAGTCATCAACCCCGAGACCGTCATGTGGCAAGGCGTGGAAACCGTCTATTGGCAAGGGGTGCTCCATCAGATGGTCGCGGAGCATACGAGGGAAACTCAATCCCGATACGCCCTTGGCTTGCTCAACGATTGGTCCTTGGTTCTCCCGAAATTTCGGCAGATCGTTCCAAAAGAAATGCTGAAACTTCTGACAGAACCCCTCACCCATCCCGTGGAACGCCGGGCGTAAGTTCGTCACCCCCTTGATCATAAAACCTACTTCGCGCGCGATAAATGCCCCTTAAAGAGGAGAGATACATGAGCGTTCACCGCTTGGTCGCTTTCATTCTCTCAGAGCAAATCGACTAAAAAGATACTTGGGAGATTCATGATCTCCATGTATATAGGCTCCCGCATATAACTCTTGTGGGGAATAAACATGGCTAAGACGAAGACTGCTCCTGGAAACGAAATGACTGCTGCTGCCGCACAGCTTTTCCAGGGTGAATCTGCTGAAATAGCGAAGGCCGCGCCGGTCGCCGCTGGTAAGCCTGCCAAAAAGACCAAGTCGAAAAAGGGTGCAGCGAAGAAAGCTCGCACTGTCAAGAAGACGCCAGCGAAGAAATCAACGGCGAAGAAGGCTGCGAAGAAATCAACCGCAAAAAAGGCCGCGGCCAAGAAACCTGCTGGAAAGAAGAAGGTTGCGAAGAAATCAACCGCGAAAAAATCCGCTACGAAAAAGCCTGCCGCAAAGAAAAAGGCTGCCAAGAAAGCTACCCGTAAGCGCTAAGCTTAAGCGTTAAGCTTATCGGTTCTATAAAGGCGGCACCTTCTTTAAAGTGCCGCCTTTTCCTTATCTTAAAATATCTCTTCTCATCATTCGCTTGCGACGCGACAGCGCGCCCGAGTCGGCTGATTGTCGAAGATCTCCAAGCGGCGCGACAGCGCCTCGGTCCTCACGATCGTTGGCATGCGGGGAGTATTTTGACAGCGCGCTTGTTTTCGCTTATCCCGATAAGTAATGCGCACGCTTTATCATCAGCCTCTCGATCCTTTTTGCCGAAAGATCCGCATTATCTTGAGTGAAAAAGGTCTCGACGCAACCTTGATCCCGGAAAATCCAGCCGAGCGCCGGCGCGACTTCCTTGCCCTCAATCCCACGGGCGAGATCCCCGTTCTCTTGGAAGATGGGACCATTGCCATTTGCGGCCACAGTCCTATTACCGAGTATCTAGACGAGATGCGGCCCGAACCGCTGTTGATTGGGCGCCATCCCCGCGAGCGCGCTGAGACCCGGCGCCTAGCCGCCTGGTTCGACGAGAAATTCAATCGCGAGGTCACCCGCAATATTCTTGATGAAAAGCTTGTGAAGCGGATTACCCAAACGGGTCAACCAGACTCCGGCGCCATCCGTGCCGGACTTGCCAATATCCGCACCCACCTCGATTACATCAGCTATTTGATGGATCGGCGCAGTTGGCTGGCGGGCGATCGGCTCTCGATTGCCGACATTGCGGCGGCCGCGCACCTATCCTGTATCGATTACTGCGGCGATGTCCCCTGGGAGGATTATCCTGCCACCAAAGATTGGTATGCGCGGATCAAGTCGCGACCAAGCTTCCGGTCCATCCTCGCAGATTCTATAGCTGGCGCCCCACCGCCCCGGCATTATACCGATTTGGATTTTTAAACAACTTGCCGTAATTTATTTTTACCTCTAGGCTTTACACATCGGGGCATCGCAGACTCCCGGTTTCGGTCAAGACGGGCTTCCGTCCAAGTTCTGCTCAACCCTCGTTTTACGAGAGGAAGAGCCATGACCGTCGACCCTCGCCCTCCTGCCCTACCGCCTTCATCTCTTTTATCGTTAATTGGCACTGCGACAGCCCCAGTTATTGTCGATGTCCGCCGGGAGCCCGCCTTTATAAGCGATGATTTTCGCCTACCCGCGGCGCGGCGCGGGGACCCTGAATCCGTGGATCAATGGGCGGCCGATCTTCCGTCCGGCCCGGTCCTCGTTTACTGCGTCCATGGTCATGAAGTGAGTCAAAATACCGCGACACGCCTTATTCAACTGGGCCGCGACGCCCGTTATCTCGAAGGTGGGATCGATGGATGGAAGGAGCTAGCCTATCCTACGGTTCGCCGTTTGCCCTTGATGACGACATTAACAGGAAGTCTCTGGATCACGCGTGAGCGACCAAAAATCGATCGACTAGCTTGCCCATGGTTAATTCGGCGCTTTATCGATCCTGATGCGCGAATCCTTTATGTACCCACCGCCGAGGTTCTATCCTTAGCGCAACAAACGAAAGGGATCGCTTTTGATATCCCTGGTGCCCCGATCAGTCATGAGGGAGAGTTTTGCAGCTTCGATAGTCTTCTGCGTCTATTCTCCCTGAAGGCTCCAGGCCTTGATCGCTTAGCCGCCATCATTCGTGGTGCCGATACCAGTGCCTGCCACATCGCCGCAGAGGCCGCAGGATTGCTCGCTCTATCGTTAGGATTATCTCGCGTTATTCACGACGATCAGGCGCTCCTGCAAACGGCGATCACCCTTTATGACGGTCTTTATGCCTGGTGCCGCGACGGGCAAACCGAAGCCCATGAGTGGCCCCCAAAAATCCTGGCAAAACAGGGGACCGACACTCCATGAAAAACAATCCTGTCGTTCCTTTTTCCGAAGCACTGGCCGTATGGGTGCGAATTGGGTTGTTAAGTTTTGGTGGCCCCGCAGGGCAAATCGCCCTGATGCATCGTATCCTTGTCGAAGAGAAGCGCTGGATCGGAGAAAAAAGATTTTTACATGCACTCAATTATTGCATGCTTTTACCCGGACCCGAGGCTCAGCAGCTGGCCGTCTATATCGGTTGGCTTCTCCACCGAACCATCGGCGGCCTGACCGCTGGACTTCTTTTTATTTTACCAGGCCTTGCTGTGGTCCTCACATTAAGCACGGTTTATGCGCTCTTTCATAAGACGCACATTCTGATGATGATTTTCTATGGGCTCAAGCCGGCTGTCGTTGCCATGGTCGCTCTCGCGCTCTGGCGATTAAGTCGCCGCGCCCTCCATACTTCCTTTCATCTTATACTCGCTATCTTGGCGTTTATCGCCTTGTTTGTTTTCGCTGTGCCCTTCCCTTTTGTCATCCTGGGCGCTGGCACCGTGGGCTTGATCGCAACACGCCTGCGGCCAGAATATTTCTCTCCCGTAGCGCATCCTGTCCTTTCATCGTCGACAGCAAAGATAGAACCGCTTCTGTCGGATGCACCCATGGATCCTGTTTCGTGGCACGCGACAGGAAAGGTTGCGATCGTTTGTTTTGTTCTCTGGCTTGGTCCCGTCTTTGGTGCAGGTGCTTGGTTAGGATGGCACAGTACCTTGGCTGAGGTTGGTATTTTCTTCAGTAAAATGGCTCTTGTGACTTTCGGCGGCGCTTATGCCGTTCTCTCTTATGTGGCGCAACAAGCTGTATCGCACTATGGGTGGCTCGGCACGGATGAAATGGTCGATGGGCTAGCGCTTGCAGAAAGCGACCCCGGGCCCGCTCATCTTGATGGAGTTTTGTTGCTTTTCTTGCCGGTTATCGACACGGCGACGCTTCGTCTTTGTGGATGGGATTGACGACGGCGTTGTTGCCACTTGGGTCACCTTTGGCCCTTGTTTCTTTTTATTTTGCAGGCGCTCCTTACTTATCGAAAGACTTCGCAGCAACCCCATCGCCGCAAGCGTTTTGTATCGACGATCCCGGCCTACCGCCGTAGTTGGGGTCGTTTTTAAATCTAAATTTTGGTTTGCCTTTACCGTATTCTTCCACGCCGTTATACGCAAACTTCTTTGTTCGGGATTATGCTGCGCCTACCCGTTTGGCACAGAATCCCGATCCCTCGCCACTGCTCACTCTTTGCCATAGCCTTAGGAACTCTGTTGTGGCTGCGGTGGGGGATCGTTACGACAACTGCCTGTGTGCCGCAGTCGGCACGCCTTGATTAAATTCGCGCTAAGCTGGACCTACTTCTGGCTTTGGTTCCTGATGCTGATGCCCCTGTTGGTGTGCCCATCGCGCTCGATGTGGGGGGGCGACAGGCGCTGCATTGTTAGCCGCCGCAGGTATGCCGGGCAACCGCGTTCGGCTTGCCGTCCACCTTCACATCCATGGCCTCGATATTCATGCGTGCCCGCATCACCGGTAGGACTATTGGGGCTTATCTTCAATACCCGCATCCAATCGGCGCGCGCATTGTGTGGTCACCGGCGCGGGCTCGTAAATCCCGCGTTCCAGCAAGCCATCGGCATGGTTACAGGATCGATGGCCCAAGGCACGATCCGCATCACTGTTTTGGCGGCGGCCTGCGCCAGCGTCGAGCTGACGATGGGCACTGGCACGCAAGACCCGAGAGCATCGACCTTACGGGGATCGAGGGTCAGCGCTTTTGTTAAATCATCAACCGCCTCAGGCAAGCGTTTCGCCGAGCAAGGGACTCCGCTCGATCGACCAGAAGTTCGGATCGTTCGGTGTTAACTGCAAGGCCCGCGACTGCACCGAATAAGCGAGATTAGCTTCGTTGGCCAACAGCCACGCACGCCCGGCTTGGGCGAAAACAGCGGCGATCAACTCTGGTGGTTCTTTCGCCATTTCCTGCCCTAATTCTTGAAGGCGCTTACCGGCCTCGTCGTAATGTTTGAGGTTCATCAGGGCAACCGCCGCGCAATGCCGTGCCGGAAACATCCCCCCCGTTTGAATCCATCCCGACGCCAGCTCCCAAGCCTCCTCGGGTTTCTTCGCCGTCATGGTCATACAGTTTTGATAAGCGACCTCAGGCGTTGCACCTAAAAGCTTTGGCGGATCCGAGGCCAAAACTAAGGATGGACTACTGAGCGAACCCAAGATCAAAAAGCCGAGGGTAAGAAAAATGCGTCTTTGTAACAAAGCATTGCTCCGATTTAGGAAGAGGCTTATCACCTTAGAAGCGGCACCCCTTTTAAATAATGTGACGCGGGATCGCGTCGAAACCATGGCAAACACATCTCCTGGTTCCCTATTCGTCTTCGGCCTTGGCTATTCTGCTCAAGCCTTGGGCCGTGATTTACAAGCCAAGGGCTGGCAAGTGGCCGGAACCTCCCGTAGCCTTGAAGGCTGCGCCTATTTGGCATCCCATGGATTCAATGCTTTCGTTTTCTCGCACCATACAGGGTTGCTGCCTCAGGCGCGCACCGCCCTCGCGGCTGCAACCCATGTGTTGAGTTCGATTCCTCCTGACCCCTCTGGGGATCCGGTGCTGAACCTGACAGATAAAATCCTGATGCGATTGAAAAAGGTCCAATGGATTGGATACCTTTCCACCACCGGCGTCTATGGAGATTGGCACGGCAAAGAGGTCACAGAGCAATCGGAATGCCACCCGACCAGCGATCGCACCCGCCGTCGCCTTGCCGCCGAAGCTGCGTGGCGTGATCTTTTTTATCACCATCGTCTGCCGGTGCATCTCTTTCGTCTAGCGGGCATTTACGGACCTGGTTATTCGGTGTTTGACGATGTGCGGATGGGAAAAGCACAGCGGATCGATAAACCTGGACACACCTTCAGTCGCATCCATGTGGATGATATTACCCAGATCCTTTTTGCCTCGATGCAGAAACCAGATCCCGGTGCCCTCTATAACCTGTGCGACGATGAACCGGCCGAGCCCGCCACTGTTGTCACCGAAGCCTGTGCCTTGTTAGGGGTGGAGCCACCACCACTGATTCCTTTTGCCGAGGCTCAACTCTCGGATATGGGTCGCAGTTTTTGGCGTGATCATAAGCGGGTGAGCAATGCCAAAATAAAGACCGATCTCGGCATTCGTCTTCTTTGCCCAACTTATCGCGAGGGCCTGCGTCGAATCCTTGCCGCGGAAACTTTATCCAATAGATAACGCAGCTAAGACTTCATCTACGCGCGCACCTAGACAGTCCAGATTCGCAGGCGACGATAAGCGGTGATCGCCTCCTTTAATCAAGGTTACAATCACGTCTGTACTCACGATCGCCTCGGCTAAGCGACAGGATGTTTGCCACGGCACATCGTCATCCCTTGTTCCGTGGAGCAATCGAACTGGCCCTACAAAAGGAATAGGTTGCCGCAATACCAAATGCCGGCGACCATCTTCGATCAATCGCAAGGTGAGCGGCGTTGTCTCGGAATCATAAGCCGATGGGGCGTAGATCACACCTTCTTGCGTCAAGCGGTGACGATCGGCCGCGCTCAGAGTCTGCCAGATCAAATCCTCGGTAAAATCCGGTGCCGCCGCGATTCCGATCAACCCGGCAACCCGATCCAACCGCCGGAGCGCCAACAGAATCATCAGCCAACCGCCCATACTGGAACCAACTAGGATTTGCGGCCCAGTCGTGAAGTGGTCAAATACCGCTGTGGCGTCATCTAACCATCGGCCAATGGTGCCCTCGATAAACTGACCCGAGGATTGGCCATGACCCGAATAATCGAATCGGAGATAGGATCGCCCGCGGTCTTGGCAAAACTGGCTGAGAAAGCTTGCTTTGCTCCCTGTCATATCCGAGCCAAATCCACCCAAAAACACAATGCCGGGCGCATTTCCGGGTTGAACATGACAGGCGAGTGTTTCTCCCTTACATTTTAGGTAGCGCGGCGTGTGATCTCGTGTCATAGCCAGGGTCGGCCTTGCCGCATAAAAGGTTGACGATACAGGATCAATGACACCTCCCGATTCTCAAAGTACTGCCATCCCTTCTTGGCTTGCCGCTGCGGCAAGACGACCCCGGGTTATCGGCAATGGACCAACAGTATTGCAGGTCCTCCCCAGTCTTAAAAGCGGTGGTGGCGGAGTCGAGCAATCAACCCTCGATATTGCTAGTGCCTTGGCGGGCGCAGGATGGCGTCCGGTGGTGGCATCGGCAGGTGGCGATCTGACTCACGATTTAGTACGGATCGGTGCCCCCCATGTTACTTTAGCGCTGGATTCGAAAAATCCCATTACCCTGTGGCATAACATCTCTCGGCTTGAATATTTGATGGCCGCTCACGACGTGCGGTTGATCCATGCGCGCAGCCGCGCTCCCGCATGGAGCGCCTACTTTGCAGCCAAGCGCACCCGCCGGCCTTTCATCACCACGGTTCATGGCACCTATAATGCCAATAACCCGCTCAAACATCGGTACAATCGGATCATGACGGAAGGCGATCGGGTCATTGCAAATTCTGAATTCACTGCGGCCTATGTGCGCCAGCATTATGGGATAGATGATCGACGCTTGCGGGTTATCCCCCGTGGGATCGATATGGTCCGGTTTGATCCCTCGAGTGTATCCACCGAACGGGTGATTAAATTGGTCAATGCCTGGCGCTTGCCCGAGGATCTGCCGGTTGTCCTCTTGCCCGGACGATTGACTCGATGGAAAGGTCAGACGGTTTTAATCGACGCCCTGGCACGGCTGGGACGCCGCGATCTTCGGTGCGTCTTGGTCGGCTCCGATCAAGGTCGTCACGGTTATCGTCAAGAACTCGAAGCCAAAACCAAGTCCTTGGGTCTGAGCGATATTATTCAGATCGTCCCCCACTGTGCCGATATACCGGCGGCCTATAAATTGGCCAGTGTTGTGGTCTCGGCTTCGACCGATCCCGAAGCTTTCGGCCGCATCGCCGTCGAAGCTCAGGCGATGGAGCGGCCCATTATTGCCACCGATCACGGCGGTAGCCGCGAGACGGTTAAGCCCGGTGCCGCAAGCTGGCTAACGCCACCTGGGGGAGTGGCCGCCTTGGCCGAGGCCCTCTCCGCCGCTCTCAGCCTAACGCCGGACCTGAAGAATACGGCAACCAAAGAGGCAGCGGCCTTTGTTCGCCAACATTACGACCGCGACCTCATGGGCAAGCGCACTCTTGCCGTCTATGACGAGGTCTTGAGCCAAGGCTCTTTCCCAAAATAATCGAGCGGCCAGACCCTTAACGGACACAAGATTCGTCTTGACCTAAGCCTCCAATGTTCTTATAATGTTCCCCGTGAGGCCCAAGGTGTGCCCGGGATCGGGATCATGCCTATGGGCTTTTGTTTTTAAAGGGTTTTCAAAGACTCTCTGTATCAGGACCTCGTTTATAAAAGTCTCTCTCATATAAACGTCTCGCTCATACAAACGTCTCTCTGGGGCCTCGGCTTTAAGTCCCTCCCTTAATCTTTAGATGAACCCTTTCTCCTTGCCTCCCTTTGGGCGGCTTCCCTTTGGGCGCGAGTCTTCAAACCCGCCCCGACTGCGGAAACACTTGTTATGACGGAGACGATGATGACTTGTAATTTTCTGGCGCCTAACTATCCCCCCAACTATCCCAGGGAGGGCTTGGCCGCCGAGACCCCGGCGACCGGCGCCAAACAGCCGCGGAATCAGCAGTATAGCCACCCTGACTTACAGAGGGGCGATACTTCCACAATCCCCCAGATAGCCCCCCAGATAGCCCCTCGAAGACAAGGCAAGGACCTGATAAATGAATGTGCATGTGATACACATTATAAATGTGTGTTTCACACACATTATGTATTCTATGCACATTTCCAAAGTGTGTTTCACACACATCAAATTCATACATCGGCTGATTTATTGAGTTTTTTAAAAATTATGTGTATTAAATACACAATAATTTTCGAAAAATGAAACCGGAAACGTAACGAAAAAATTGGCAGAAACCTGCGATTTTTCCACCGATATCGATTCGATCCCGTAACGATATGTTTAGGAATATTTGCTAAGCCTTTCATCCCGCAGGCTTCCCATAAAAATGGTCATAGGATGCACCCACCCAAGCCGCCCTTGCCGGGCTTCGCTGCCATGGGCTACACCAACGGGCCAAGCTTCGTCCCTTTTTTGACCCTCTGCATATAAGGAGATCTCGCTGTGACTTCGCCTACCACCGTTACCTTAACCCTTCCCGATGGATCCGCGCGCACCGTTGCCGCCGGCACCACCGGCTCTGAGGTTGCGGCGGCGATCGGCCCTGGCCTTGCTAAGGCGGCGTTGGCGATGCGGATCGATGGTGTTTTGCGCGATTTGGAAACGCCGCTGCGCCACGATGCGCGGGTCGAGATCGTTACCGTCAAGGATAAAAACGGCGACGAGGTTCTTGAGCTACTCCGCCACGACTGTGCGCACATCTTAGCGCAAGCCGTGCAAGAGCTTTTTCCTGGAACGCAAATTACCTTCGGTCCCGCGATTGAGAATGGGTTCTATTACGATTTTCATCGTAATGCGCCCTTCACGCCGGAGGATTTTCCTGAAATCGAAAAGCGGATGCACGAAATCGTCGATCGCAACCTTCCCATCAAACGCGAGATTTGGGATCAACAGGATGCGGTTGCCTTTTTCAAAAAAGCCGGCGAGCGTTTCAAGGCCGAACACGTGGCGTCGCTTCCTAGCGAAGAAGATATCTCGATCTATCGTCAAGGTGCCTGGTTGGATCTGTGCACGGGACCCCATCTTCCCTCGACGGCGAAGTTGGGCCATGCATTTAAACTCACAAAAGTGTCGGGAGCTTATTGGCGCGGCGATGCCAACAACCCGCAGCTTCAGCGCATCTATGGCACTTGCTGGCGCGATGAAAAAGAACTCAAGGCTTACCTTACTATGCTGGAAGAAGCCGAGAAGCGCGATCATCGCCGCCTCGGTCGCGAGATGGATTTGTTCCACCAACAGGAAGAAGCCGTAGGTTCGGTGTTTTGGCATCCCAAAGGCTGGACCCTCTATCGCACGCTAGAAACCTATGTTCGCCGACGTCTGGATCACGAAGGCTATGTCGAGGTGAAAACACCACAGTTGGTCGACCGTAGCCTTTGGGAAATGTCCGGCCACTGGGAAAAATTCCGCGAACACATGTTTCTTGCCACCACGGAAGATGAAAAGACTTTGGCATTGAAACCGATGAACTGTCCTTGCCATGTGCAGATTTTTCGCCAAGGTTTAAAAAGCTATCGCGACCTCCCGATCCGAATGGCGGAGTTTGGATCCTGTCATCGGTACGAACCGTCGGGTGCTTTGCATGGTATTATGCGGGTGCGCGCTTTCACCCAGGACGACGCGCATATTTTTTGCACCGAGGATCAGATCACCGAGGAAAGCAAAATCTATTGTGACTTGTTGCGGAGCGTTTATCGAGATCTAGGCTTCACGGATATCAAGGTAAAGTTTTCCGACCGGCCTACAAAGCGCGCCGGCAATGGTGCCGCGGGACAAGGCTGAGAGTGCCTTGCGTCTTGCGGCTGAGGCAGCCGGAATCGAAATGATCCTCAACCCTGGCGGTGCTGCTGGCCCAAACCAGTTCATCTTACGCGATGCGATCAGCCGAGAATAGCGGTGTGGTACTCTTCAGGTAGATTTGGTTCTGCCCGAACGTTTGGATGCAAATATATCGGCGAAGATGGGCAAAAACATCGCCCCGTTATGCTGCATCGGGCGATGTTAGGGGTCATTCGAACGGTTTATCGGGATTTTAGCCGAGCACTATGCCAACCGGCTCATATGGTTGGCACCGGTCCAAGTGGTCGTTGCCAGCATTACCAACAGGTCGATGCCTATGCCCAAGAGGTCATTGCGGCGCTTAAGGTAGCGGGCGTTAGAGTCGAAACCGACTTCCGTAACGAGGAAGATCAGTACAAGGTGCGAGGCATTCTAACGTGCCGAGTTATCTTGGCGGTTGGCGCTCGAAGCCCAGGATAAGACCGTGGCATTGCCGACTTGGCGGCTCTTCATAAAAAACGCTGCACTTCAAGCCGCGGTCAATATTCTGGCATCAGGGCGTTTAAGCCTGGCCTTTTCAATGGGGGATATCCCAGTTTATGATAATCCCAGTGCATCCGCGCCGGTGTTGTGATATCAGGTGCCCCTTCGTTTTAACATTTAAGGGGGTGGTTATCGCACTACCGACCACAACAACCGAAACCGCCCCTGTCCGTGACAGCGGCCACGTGTTAATGAAAAAATCTATGCCCCGTCCATCCGCGTAATCGGCGCCGATGGTGAAATGATCGGAGTGATGACCGTCCGCGAAGCTATGGTCCTAGCCGATCAAGCTGGCCTCGATCTGGTCGAGATCAGTCCGAACGCCGAACCGCCGGTTTGCAAGATTCTCGATTATGGCAAGTACAAATACGAAGAGCAAAAACGCCGCAACGAAGCGCGCAAGAAACAAAAGGTTATCGAGATCAAAGAGATCAAGATGCGTCCAACCATCGATGATCACGACTATGATGTGAAGATGAAGGCGATTCATAAATTCCTGGCTGAGGGCGACAAGGTCAAAATTACCTTACGCTTCCGCGGCCGTGAAATGGCTAACCAGGCCTTGGGCATGAAGCTGATGGATCGTGTGCAGGCCGATACGGCAGATGCCGCCAAGGTCGAGCAATCGGCTAAATTCGAAGGCCGTCAGATGATCATGGTGATCGCGCCGAAGTAAGCCGTATCACTCAATAAATAATCGACACCTGTATCGATGTTCTGAACAACCCTTACGATCGGGTGAGGGTTGTTCAGATTTCCTCAACATCACCATTAAATATCGAGCTTAGGATTAAGACTAATACGCGAATTCCTGAAACACGGGATCGATCGACCCGTTCCAGCGCGTACGATAGGCCATCAACAAATCATCCGCCAGCGTATTCCCGGTTTCGATGACGCGATGCAGGGGTTCAAGATACTGGGTTTCATTTTCAGCTAGATTGCCGCGGCGCGCGCGGCGCACCAACCCTTGCTTCGCGAGCTCTAGAATTTCACGACCCAAGTCGCGAAGGCTATGAATACCCACCGCAGCGCCCAAGCCAAGCCGCGGCGCTTCGCGCCGTAGGTTTTCGCGTTCTTCCTGAGACCATCCTTTCACCAAATCCCAAGCGGCATCCAAACTTGCATCGTCATAGAGCAACCCAACCCAGAAAGCGGGTAAGGCGCACAAGCGACTCCACGGACCACCGTCAGCGCCGCGCATTTCCAGATACCGCTTCAACCGCACCTCGGGAAAAGCGGTGGTCATGTGATCGGCAAAATCGCTTAGGAGCGGTTTCTGTCCCGGTAAGGCAGGTAAACTGCCATTCAAGAAATCCTTAAACGATTGACCCGAGGCATCGATGTAGTGTCCTTCGCGATAGACGAAATACATGGGGATATCCAGAATCCAATCAACCCAACGCTCGAAACCGAAGCTTGGCTCGAAAACGAAAGCAGGGATTCCCGTACGATCGGGATCGGTGTCGGTCCACACCTGACCCCGCCACGACACATACCCCGACGGCTGACCCTCCTTAAAGGGAGAATTGGCGAACAAGGCTGTAGCCAGGGGTTGCAAAGCCAAGGCGACACGGAATTTCTTCACCATATCGGCTTCGCTGGAGAAATCGAGATTTACCTGCACCGTGCAGGTTCGCAGCATCATATCTAACCCTTGACCACCCTTCTTGGGCATATAGGCGCGCATAATGCGATAGCGGCCCTTGGGCATCCAAGGAACGTCCTCGCGTCGCCACTTGGGATCGAAACCAAGGCCGATCATTCCAATGCCAAGTTCGGCGCCGATCTCTTTAACTTGGGTGAGATGCATTCCCACTTCGCCGCAAGTTTGGTGGAGATTTTCCAAAGGCGCACCTGAAAGTTCAACCTGGCCACCAGGCTCGAGGCTAATGGTCGCCCCCTTGCCATCGACAAGACCAATCAAGGTTTCACCTTCGCGGATCGGCTGCCAGCCGAACCGCTTCTGTAATCCCTCCAGCAGCGCACGGATCCCGTCACGGCCGTCATACTCGAGGCGGCGCCGATCACCGATGCGAAAAGCAAACTTCTCGTGCTCCGTGCCGATCCGCCATTCCTCGCGTGGTCGCGATCCACCGGCGATATAATCGAT
Source organism: Alphaproteobacteria bacterium (assembly GCA_041396725.1). Classification (GTDB taxonomy): domain Bacteria; phylum Pseudomonadota; class Alphaproteobacteria; order JAWKYA01; family JAWKYA01; genus JAWKYA01. The sequence continues at coordinate 17,353 of JAWKYA010000007.1, read as the reverse complement.
GAGCTGTTGTTTGCTGGTAATTGGACCACCAGTGGCAGTGACAGGAACAGACATAAGATTTTCTCGTTATCTTGAAGTGGACCAAACACCATCGCCTGGACGGGAGGCGCCATCGCCTGCGATAGCTTGGTAAATAGCAAGGGCTGCCAAGGCAGCGGTGTCGGCACGTAAGATTCGTGGACCAAGACCAACAGAGGTAATGAAAGGTAGATCCTTGAAGGCATCAAGCTCGACCCCTTCGAATCCTCCTTCCGGACCCGTAAGAATCGCGGTCGGCGCTGCACGCCGTTCCGCAGCAACAACTGCGAAAGGTTTAGCATCCCCCGCCTCGGCGCATGCAAGAATGCGGCGCATCGAAGTTTGCGACTCCCCTTGCCAAGCACCCAAAAGATCGAAGAGCTTTACGGGCTCGGCGATCTCCGGCACCGAAAGACGTCCGCATTGCTCGGCCGCTTCGATCGCATGCATGCGTAAGCGACCTAGATTGACCCGCTCGGCAACGGTGCGGCGCGTGAAGACAGGAACCAATCGCGCGACCCCTAACTCGGTCGCCTTCTCGACCAAAAGATCGATCGGCGCCCGCTTGATCGGGGCGAATAAAAGCCATGGTCCAGCAGTCGTTTGATGATCCTCGCCTTCCCGTAACCGATTTTCGATACGTAGCGATGCAGCACGTTTATCAATCCGCCGAATACGGGCGCGCCATTCGCCATGCGCCGCATTGAATAAAGCAATCTCGGCCTCGGCCCCCAGACGTAAAACATTACGCAGATAGTTGGTGCGCGCTTCGTCAAGATCAAGATCGATGCCCCGCTGTAATAGAGTATCTACGTAAAGCCGGGTTTTGGGAGCGGGCATCCTTGTCAACTCTCTGTCTGTTTCATCCCGCAAGGCGGTGGTGTTACATTCTACGCTGCTTAGGCATTTTGACGCTACAGGCAAGAAGGCTAAGAAAAGTGGGGAATCGCTTGGTTGGCGCAGATTTTCGGGTCTTGGCGTCCGTCACAATCCTTGGCACCATAAGGAATGCACGACCCTAAGGCTTCATCGCTCCCTCCTCGGTCCTTTTCATCCACGGATATCCCTCAGGATGGATGGGTTGATCGTCTCTTGCCTCGATCTTTCCGCCCTTACGCGCGATTGGCGCGGCTCGATCGTCCGATTGGGACTTGGCTGCTGCTCTTTCCCTGCTGGTGGGGGATAGTCTCGGTACATGTGAGTCAACCTTGTTGTGAGTCGGGGTTGAGTTTCATTTTCAACGACGATCATATCTATAGCCTGATCCTTGCTTTATTATTTACGGTCGGTGCCATTGTTATGCGCGGCGCCGGGTGTACCTATAACGATTTGGTCGATCGCGATATCGACGCAAAGGTCGCGCGTACACGAACTCGGCCCTTAGTCAGTGGCGCTGTGACACCGAGACAAGCGCTTGCATTTCTTGCCTTACAGCTGGCGATTGGATTCGGTGTCTTGGTGGTGCTTGGATCGGAAAATTTTTGGCTTGGAATTACCTCTCTTGGTTTGGTTGCAATTTACCCCTGGATGAAACGCATAACCTGGTGGCCACAGTTTTTTCTAGGCCTTACTTTTAATTGGGGGGCGCTCATGGGCTATACTGCGATGGCAGGACGTCTCGATATCGCTTGTTTCTTGCTGTATGCCGCTGGCGTCGCCTGGACCTTGGGTTACGATACGATCTATGCCCATCAAGACAAAGAAGATGACGCTTTGATTGGAGTGAAATCTACCGCACGATTGTTCGCTGAAAATAGCCGCGCCTGGATTGCCGTGTTTTATGCCGTTATGTGGATATTGCTGGTTGCGACTGCTTGGCAAGCGAGGTTTAGTCTGGCTGTTCTACCCTTCCTCATCGCCACTGCTCTTCACCTTGCTTGGCAGGTTGTCACTGTAGACTTCTCATCTCCGGCCGATTGCTTAAGAAAATTTAGATCCAATCGTTTCGTTGGTTGGCTTGTTCTCCTTGGATTTGTTGCCGGGCATTTCTGGTGGTGAACTTAAGCGAGGACGCAGGCCGCGCCTTTATCCAACAGCACACGGTAGTGGCAACCCCATCCCTTGTACCCGAGATCAAATTACATCTGGCCACGGAAATAACGCCCCTCTGGGAGGCCAAAGAGGTCTTGCTGCAAAAGATCAACGTCGATCCGCCCTATTGGGCTTTCGCTTGGCCCGGTGGACAGGCGCTGGCCCGATATATTCTCGATCATCCCCATAAGTTTCAGGGAAAAACCCTATTCGACTTCGGCGCTGGATCAGGATTAGGAGCAATCGCCGCCCTTATCGCTGGAGCGTATCGGAGCATTGCCAACGATTGCGATATCACGGCATGCATCGCTATGGCGATGAATGCTGCCCTCAACAATTGCATCCTTACGATTGATCGCGAAGATTGGCTTGATCGAGATCCAGATGCAGAGATTATTTTAGTAGGTGATATGTGCTATGAACGGATTGCATCGACGCGGATCTTGCCGTGGTTACGGCGGCTTGCGCAAATGAAAATGGTACTGCTGGCCGATCCTGGGCGGTACTATGCGCCTACCGATGGTTTGGAAGAATTAGCGTGCTATGATGTGGCAACCAGCCTTGAGTTAGAAGATCGATCTTCACGGGTCACTACCGTATGGCGGTTAAAACCCCATGGCGAAATTAAACACCTGCAAAGGGCTGACGGGAAATAGGATCGCCACGACGCCCAGCGCCAAGAGTAAAGATCTTATCTGTCGCAATAACATGCCCCGGTGCGATATCGCGTTCATCCGCCAGAACTTTATAATAAAGGGAAAAATCCGGTGCTGTCGCCTCGAACAGTTGCTCGAAACTATCGATGACAAAATAGGTTTCTTGAAAATCGTCGATGCAGTACTCGGTCCGCATAATACGCATCACATCAAAGCCCAATCGATTCGGAGCAGGATCGCCGAGGGCGAAGACGGTTTCTCCGGGCGATGATAGGATTCCCGATCCATAGATTCTCTGCCCTGCCTCGGTGTGGATTAGGCCGAACTCAACCGTGTACCAATAGAGCCGCGCGAGGTTTTTTAAAGCACCGAGCTCAAGCGCTTTGAGTCCGCCTTTCCCATAAGCCTGCATATAGTCGGCAAAAACTGGATGTACCAAAAGCGGTACATGGCCGAAGATGTCGTGGAATACATCGGGCTCTTGGATGTAATCCATCTGCTGTGGTGTGCGAAGAAAACAGGTAGAAGGAAATCGGCGATTGGCGAGATGTTCAAAAAAGATTGCATCGGGCACCAATCCCGGCACCGCCACGATCTGCCAGCCAGTCGCCTTGTCCAGGACCTCATTCAAGCGGCGAAAATCAGGAATGCCATCAGCAACGACACCTAGTCGATGCATACCCCTCAGAAATTCATCGCACGCACGATCCGGTAGGAGTTTGGCTTGACGTTCGAACAGCGCTCGCCACAAAGCGTGCTCTTCAGCGTGATACGACGACCATTGTTGCGTAATGGTATGGTCCGTTCGATCCGACGGCTGGCGGTGAACACTGAAAGCCATAAGGATCTCCATAGGCTTCTGGCTAATAGCCGGGTAAGTGTACCGATTTACAGTAAAATCTTCTAGGGATGTAGCGCATGATCGACGTGTTACAAGATCGTACCGATCTTTCGGTTAAGTAGCTATATTTATGAACTGTTTTTTGAATAACTGGGTAAAAATCTCTTCCCTCAGGGGGTGAAAGGTTATCTGGGGTGGGGAAGCTCCTTCAATAGGGCTGCCGTGGTCATAATCGTGGCAAATTCCTGAGCCAAGGTCGCTATGTGGATGCGATGGATATCACGCGCAGGAATTAACCCTTGTTTATCCCTAATATCGAAACAAGCGCATGCATCTTCGATCACGATGGTTTTGTACCCTAGGTTACTTGCGTGGCGCGCCGTAGTCGATACACACATATCAGTAACGAAGCCGAATAATACCACAGTGCCCACCTTGGCGCGGCGAAGGCGTAAATCGAGATCTGTACCGATCAAGGCACTATTGGCCGATTTCGTAACTAAAACCTCTCCTGGTAAGGGCACAAAACTCGGATGAAAATTATAACCCGGATGACTCGGATGAAATAAGTCTTGAGGATGAATCGATTCATGCCGCACATGGATCAACGGCGCACGAAGTTGCCGCCAAGCAGAAAGCAATCCCTGCCCATTCTCCTCCATCATTGGGTTATTCCGTTTCGTGGTCAGAAAATCAAATCCGAGTTGCATGTCGATTGGGATGAGCACCGTATTATCCATAGATCCCATGACTTTAGATCTCATGACTTTTCTTTCTCGATCTTGCATTCATACGGTTTCAGTTGGATGATTATTACGACCAGGAGCAACCCAGCAAAAAGACGGTTTGACCGACAAAATATAGCGCCCATGAAGATTCTCGATACAATCGATCAAAAAATCTTGGCATTATTGCAGGATAATGCTCGGCGATCGGTTATTGATTTGGCGAAGCGCATTGGTCTATCCCGTAGCGCCACTCAGGAACGCCTAACACGGCTGGAATCTTCGGGCGTTATCGAGCAATACACTATCCGTACAGCTTCACATTCAAAAACGACGACGCGCGGATTACTGGCTATCACCTTGAAACTAGGAATGACCTGTCCATCCTTGGCACGGCGGCTCCAAGATTTTCCAGAAGTGAAATCCTGTTACACGGTTGCTGGTGCGGTCGATATCATCTTACTGGTTGAATCTCCGAATTCCCAAGCTTTAGGTATTTTGCGCGAGCGCATCGCTACCCTGCCTGAGATTGCAACCATCGAGACAACCCTCATTCTTGCAACGCACATATCTCGCTCTTAGATTTAGCCGCGATGATAAGGATGACCAATCAGGATTTGCTGCGCGCGATAAAGCTGCTCGACCAGCATGACTCGCGCCAAGAGATGTGGCCAAATCATGGATCCAAAGGAAAGGCGAAGCCGTGCCACCGTTAGGGCTTCGTCGGTCAACCCATCGGCACCGCCAATCAGAAACGCCACGTCTCGCGTACCATCCTCTTGGCGCTGACGCAAAAAATTAGCTATATCTTCACTGGAAAAGGTCTTGCCTCGAGGATCGAGAGCAACCGTATAAGCACCCGATGGAATCTTCTCTATCAGAAGAGTCGTTTCGCGATGCCGCAGCTGTGCTGCCGTCATGGGTTTGCGTTCATCGATTTCATGGACAGCAACAGGAAAGGTGAAGCGCCGCGTATAGTCTGCAACCAAAGCTTCATAAGCTGTGCCACGACATTTACCCACTGCAAGGATCGTTAAACGCAGCATTCAAAATCTCTGGTAAATTCCTTCGGAAAACAGGGGTGCAAGAAGACACACCCATGCTCTACTCTTCAAAAGATATAAGGCCATCACACTCACGTACACCACACGGGGTCTAGACTTTGACTTGTCCTTGTGGATTCGATGCTAGTAGTGTCATTAACATTGCGCATCAATACTAGATGCCGGCGCCAACTGACGAGGTTCGCTTCGTGCGTCGACGTGGGGTCGGCGCGGCGGTACTATCCGCTGTTTCGGGCGTCGGTGCCGCGACGCTCCACAATTTTTCCAAATTATAAAAGTTGCGCACCTCGGGCCGGAACAAATGAACCACCGCATCCCCGGCATCGAGTAATACCCAATCGGCTTGCGGCAAGCCTTCGACATGCGGTGTCTCAAGGCCGGCAGCCTTCAATCGTTCAACAAGATGCTGGGTCATGGAAGCGATGTGCCGGCTACTGGTGCCGGAAACGATGATCATATGATCGGCGAAACTGGCCTTACCGGCCAAGTCGATGGTGAAGATGTCGATGCCTTTGTCGGCGTCGAGCGACGCCTCGATCAGGCTGCGGACGTTCGTGGGACGAGCGGCCGTGTTCAGTTTTTTGGCGATGATTCACTCCTCCAGTTGAGATGTGGTTGAAACCTCAGGGTCAACGTCTCTCGTCTGTAAGAGTTCCGCTTGTTTGCCAATCCGATGCGGTACCTTTCCTAAAGAATCGCGTTGCCCCGATCGACGGTAACTTCCCGTCGATACTCATAGTCTACCCTAACGCCGCGCCTGTTTCCAGGCCCGGATTGCCGACGCCGAAGCGGGGTTCGTACGGATGTGAAAGAACACCCACGCTGGCGCTTTTGCAAAACCAAGACGCCTCGCCGTGCCCTTTTGAGGCTTGATGCGAAAACGCGCAAACCGCCGCGCCGCAACGCCAGCCAATACACGTAAATTATAAGGCGCACGCGCAAAGACTGCAACGGGCGTTGTATTAAAAATTTGTTGCCACTTCGCCCAGCTTGAAATTTGACCAAGGTTATCCGCTCCCATCAGCCAGATAAAACGATCTTTAGGGTAGCGCCTGTGAAATTGATCAAGGGTATCGGCTGTGCGATGCGTCCCGAATTTCATCTCAAGATCGCAGACGCGCATCCGTGGGTGCTGTGCCATAATGCGTGCACGCGCTAACCGCACAGCAAACGGCGCCATATCGCTGGAGGATTTTAAAGGGTTTTGAGGCGAGACAACCCACCAAACGGCATCGAGATTTAGGCGCCGCAAAGCCTCTTCAGCAATTTGCCGATGACCTGCATGGGCGGGGTTAAAAGATCCACCTAAAAGCCCAATGGTTCGACCACCTAAAATCTGATCATCTGAGGTTTGATCATTTAAGATGCGACCGACCTGAGCTTGGTCATCTGGAGATAGATCACCCGGACCATCCGGTGTATCTGGGAAACGTCGTTGGTGCACCCTTATCCTGCCTTGCTTTTTTTGTTCATGTGCGGCGATGATCTTTTCTATTGTCGAAGATCTCTACAGAGAGACACATAATCGGGCGTATTATCGGGGGTAATAATGCCATGGCGAATTAGAAAGTCGATGGCAACTAGATTACAATTGAATTTGAACTCGGCAGTATCGCGGATTTTTTCGGCAAATGCCATGACCGGCCACAAATGAAAAGACTCAATCTCTCCATCGGTGTTGTGTGGGATAAAATCGGCAGGCAATTCCAAATCGAAGCAAAACTGAATATCTGGTTTTAACGTCACAAATCCAGCTGGCGTCGTTTCAGTATAAGCGTAGGAGACCATACCGACCGCCTGTGCCTTGGCGGCAAGATCGGCAGGGATCGCCGCTTCCTCTGCACATTCTTTAGCGAGATTTTCCGCCAATGAGTACCCGACTGGCATCCCACCAGCCACCGTATTATCCCACATTCCTGGATAGGTGGGCTTGTTTCGCGACCGCCGCGCAACCCAAATATGCAATTCACCTTGCTTGCGAACGTATCCCGTCATGTGAACGCCAAAAGCGCGAATCCCGAGCAAAGGGATCGCCGCACGTTCTAGATGAAACAGGGGTGTAGATTTACCTGGAATATCGCCAGCATCGTAAACGCCAAAACTTTCTTCACGCCACCCAAGGATGACGTTCAACGCCGCAAGTTTACGCATGAGCTTATCAAGGCGCTCGGTTCGCGCTGCGGATGTTTTTAAACTGGGATCGAGATCGATCGCTGCGTCGGTTATATGGAAGATGCCATCGCTATGGATCTTGAGAAGATCGGCAAAGCTCTTACCGATGTAGCCAATGGTCTTACCAGCGAGACGGAACGGTCGAAAAATGCGAAGGTCTGCGTTATTGCAGGCGTCAATACGATCTCGATAAGACAATCAACCCGCCTGCAAGATAGCGAAGGCGGCGTTCAGCTGACTCATCCGGCCATGATCGCCAGAGCTGCCGTCGGGATGATGGATACGCGCCAAAAGGCGATATCTCTCTTTTAAAAGTCGACTCTCGGGATGGGCAAAGGGTGGAAAACCTAAAACATATAGAGCTTCGGCGCGGTTACGCACCCCACCTTCCAACAATGGAAATGACAAACTGTTAATCGTTTGACGCAACCGTTGATTTTCATCTTCGAGTTGCGCCAGTTTTTGAACCATCTCGGTTAAAGGAGCCGATGGCCCTGGAGTTGCCGACGCCGAAGGATCGACAAGCTTCAGTCCTACCGCGCCTTTATCCATAGCCAGCGCTAAAGCCAAAGACTTGCGGATCGTCTCGATCTCAAGCCCATCAGGCAATCGTACTTGAAGACGGGGTTTGCGCTTAAGAACGCGGTTGCGCGATGGACCTGAGAGTAAGACTACCTCTTCGCGATCGTTCGGAAGCGGGCCGCCAGGATCGGGGCAAGCAGCGACAATCCGCGTATCCACGACGTAAAGGACCGCCCGCACAATGTCGGCGATGCTGGCTCCGCGCCGGCGCGATAAGGCTGAGACAGCATCGCGAAAGGCACTGGAGCACGCAATCGCATAGGTACGCGATAACGGGCCTTCCTCATTCTGAAAAGCTCCGTTTTCTTCGCCCTCTCCGCTGTCTGTCCCGTGCGGCCGAGTAGGCGATCGCTCAGGAGATCCGGTCCCAGAGTGGCCCGCCCCTGGCGGAACAGAACCATGGGCATCGGCATGCAAGGTTTCCACGTACTCACCATATTCAGTGGGTGCTTCGTTTTATCATATCTAGCCCTGGCATGGGAAGTGATTTTTTCCTTACCTAGGAAGGGATCCTCTCTTCAGAAACGAGCATTAAAGCGCTGCCAGGTATGGCAGGAGCAGCGACAAGGTCAGAAGCGCTGCGGCTGTCCCCACGGTAACGATGGCGGCCGAGCGATCGACGGCAACGCCATAGCGGTCAGCCAGGATGAACAAATTGATCCCTGACGGCAAGGCCGCCATGGTCACGGCGACCTTGGCCCAAAGAGGATCAAGATGGAAGACATAAAAGCCAAGCAGGGCGACCAAGACTGGATGAACGACGATCTTCAGCAGAACAGCTACTGCCGTCTCGCCACCAACCTTATGTAGTCCTTCCAGTCGCAGCGATCCTCCCATAGCGAACAGGGCGCAAGGACCGGCCGCTTGTGCCGTGAGAGTGAGGAATCGCATAACAACCTCCGGAACGGGGATCGTAAAAAACGCTACGACCATACCTAAGGCCAATGCGAGGACAATCGGGTTGTGGATCAAGCCTTTGATGATCAACCGTACCATTTCCATAACATGGGGTCGGCTCCCCAAACCAATCTCGATCAGCAGTGTGGATGGTGGAAAATAGATGGCAGCATGCAGAACGATCACCAAAAACAGGGGTAGCGTCGCCGACTCACCCCAAACACCAAGAACAATCGGAATCCCTAATAGCGTTGTATTGGAAAAAACTGAACCGAAGGCAAAAGGAACTGCTTCAGCGAACGGCCGGCGAAAAACCTGCCGCGAGAGAAAAAGTCCAATCCCATAAACCATAATTCCCGCACCAAAATAGGTGACAAAGTAAGACCAGGGGATGGCTGCAGGCAAATGGGCTGTAGCGAGATTCGCAAATAGGGAAAACGGAATAGCGAAATTAAAAACAAAACTGGTGAGGCCCTTAAATCCTCCCGCATCGATCAAGCGAAGGTACCGCGCTGCTACCCCAAGCAGAACCGAAAGGAAAACCGGAACGATGAGGGTAACGACTAGATTCAAGAAAACCGCTTTCCGTTGCGAGGATCGACCCGCGCATTAAGTGGTAGGGCACGCATTCCTGCAAGACAAAGATTACCCCAGGCAGGAGCATCTATAGATCGATTATAGATCGATCAAACAACCCCTTCAGACAATTTATGATAAAGGACTATGCCGCCGAGATTTTAACCCGCGCCGCGACCGTCGCTTCATCTAGCTTATAAAGTGCATCCAGCAAGTGAACGCGGAGCGATCCAGGACCTTCGGCCTTGGCCGCAGCTATTTCACCTGCCAATCCGAAAATCGCCGTCGCCGCCGTCGCCGCTATAACCGCATCCTTTTCTACCGCAAGAAAAGCCCCGATAAGACCGGTCAATCCACAGCCCAAGGCGGTGATGCGCGGCATCATCTCGTGCCCATTTCCAATGCGTAAAACCCGCTGGCCGTCGGTCACAATATCAATCGGACCGGTCACAACGATTGTCGATCCTAACCGCGCCGCAAATTCCTTGGCAGGCGCTTCTGCCTCATTGGATCCTCGCGTACTATCCACACCTTTCGAGGCGATCCCAGCAACCCCCGCCAGAGTCATAATTTCCGATGCATTGCCTCGCAAAACCGTTGGCTTCATGTCGGCAAGCTGCCGAGCCACCGCGGTTCGATAGGGAGTTGCCCCTACACCGACAGGATCGAACACCCACGGTTTGGCCCCGTGCTGTGCAGCCGTAATCGCCCGCTCCATCCCCTCGACCCACAACGGAGATAGGGTACCGATATTAATGGTGAGCGCGCTAGAGATTTGGACAAAATCCGCTACTTCTTCCTTAGTATGCACCATCGCCGGCGAGGCGCCGATAGCCAGCAGCGCATTGGCTGCAAAATCCATTGCAACAAAATTCGTTATATTTTGTACCAGCGGCGTAGCGGCGCGAAGCTGCTTCAATAAAGACGCCGTCTTCTCTGCATGAGTCATGAGATCTTACCCCCTGCTCTTTCGACAAAGAAGTATACTGCATAACCTCACCGCCAATGCAAAGATCAAAATAAAATCAGCCGGCCTTGAACCGGCTGATTCCCCTAGGTGCATGGCCCTAGCTTTTTTTATTCTTAGCGATAAATTCGTTCAAATCTTCTAGCTCTTCGCACGCACCGTTGCAGATTTTAGCGAGATTATCTCGGAGCTCTTCGGCTTTGGCGATATTGCCTATCTCCACATAAAGCTCGCCCAAATATTCATGAGCCCCTCTGTGATTGGGGTTTAGGCGCAAGGCCTCATTATAGCCCTTCAAAGCCTCGTCGTATTTCTTCTGTTTCCGATAACTATACCCCAGCCAATTCCAAGCATCGGCATCTTCTGGGTTAGACTTCACTGCATCCTTCAATAGATCGCTGGCCTTAGCGAACTGCTCGGCCTTAATCAATTTAACTGCCTCCTCCCGTTTGGCTTCGGCACGAGCCTTACGTGCCACAGAGCCAATGGCCGGTGCTGCTGCACTATCTCCACCACCGCCACTGCCGCCACCACCTCCGCCACCACCTCCACCAGCGGCATGAGACTCGAGCGGGTTTACTAAAAACATAGCGGCGGCGAGTAACGCCCATCGCATAAATTTCATGTAACCTCTCCTTTAGGGTTGTATGGGTATGGTTGTCTTGGCGCTTATCAGCCGCCCGCCCAAGCATGAAAAGCAAGAGAAAAATAGGATTCGTCTCGTAATTTTGATTGGAAGAGAAACTTTTGTTAAAAATAAAAGAAAATTTGTGTTAAAAACGCAAAGTTTTCTATTAGAGTTCTCTTATAAAGTTTTTAATCCCCCCTTTTGCACCTTTTGGGCAATCTCCGCTACTATGCCTCGTATGAGTGAAATTCTCGAGATCCTTGCCGATGGATGGATACAAGGTGGCCGTTAATATTTCGAGTGCAGGGGACGATTACGACCGCTGGCGGCCCAGCTTTCCCGAGTGGGTTTTCGATCGTCTGGCTAAGATCGGTATAACTGGTCCTGGTTTGCGTATTTTGGATCTTGGCACCGGCACCGGGCAATTTGCCCGCGAATTAGCTCGACATGGCGCCGCTGTGACGGGAATTGATCCTTCGCCGCAATTGCTTTTGACAGCACGCCGGCTCGATGCCGAAGCGCATCTTCGCCTTCATTACATAACCGGGCATGCTGAGGAAACAGGATTGCCAGGTGCCGCTTTTAACGTTGTCACTGCCGCCCAGTGCTGGCAGTGGTTTGATAGTGCCAAAGCCATGGCTGAAGCTAAGCGTTTATTATTTGCCCATGGCCGGTTGGTGATTTGTCATTTCGATTGGTTGCCAAAACCTGGATCGGTCGTCGCGGCGACAGAGCAACTTATTCTATCGTATATCCCTCATTGGAAAATGGCTGGCCGAGATGGCCGCTATCCCCAATGGCAACGCGATGCTATGGCTGCCGGCTTCACCGACTTCGATAGCTTTGAAGAAGAAGAGACCGTTCAGGTTAGTCATGAAACTTGGCGGGGCCGTGTGCGCGCCAGCGAAGGGATCCGTGATGGACTAACCACGGACAAGGCCACGGCCTTCGATCGCGATTTAACTGCGCTATTGATGCGGGAATTTCCCCATCAGCCTTTGCAGATTCCCCATCGACTTTGGTGCTTCATCGCCCGCAATCCGCAGCGCGCGATCTAAGTCTCCGTTAAATAGCGCTGCATTATATGCTGTTTAAAAACCGTGGTACCGAGGGGTTGCCCGGTCGCCTTTTCCAGAATTTCATCTGTTGAAAATCGCGACCCCCACCCATGCACTTTTTTCTTGAGCCAATCGAACAGCGGTACAAAATTTCCTTGGCGTAGACCGGGCATGATTTCGGGGATCTGCCGGACGGCTGCATCAAAAAGCTGCGCGGCGGCAAGCGCTCCTAAGGTATAGGTTGGAAAGTATCCGAAGGCACCATCCGGCCAATGTATATCCTGTAAACAACCCAACCGGTCATCGGGGGGCGCGATACCTAATAATTCTTTCATGCCGTCATTCCATGCCGCGGGTAACTCTGCCACTGCAAGATCGCCAGCAATCATAGCCCGCTCCAGCCGATAGCGGAGAATAATATGGGCAGGATAGGTTACCTCATCGGCTTCGACGCGGATGAAGCTGCGTTTCACCTCGGTGTAAAGTCGGTAGATGTTTTCAGCCGTCCAAACCCCAGGCCCATCCTTGGGCACAGCGAAACTATTCTGTAGCTGGGGTGTTAACCACGTTATGAAGGCTTGGCTGCGGCAAGCTTGCATCTCGAGCAGTAAGGATTGGCTTTCGTGCAGAGCCATTCCTCGGGCCTGTCCCACGGGCTGCCCAATCCATGCCGGTGGCCGGCGTCGTTCATACATGGCATGGCCCGTTTCATGAAATACACCCATCAACGCGCCCATAAAATCCGTTTCGTCATAGCGGGTCGTAATCCGAACATCGGTAGGAACGCCTGAGGAAAAGGGATGTAGGCTGATATCTAAACGTCCATGCGTAAAATCGAAACCAATCTGCTGAATCAGTTGTGTCGCCAGAGCTTGTTGGATCGCAAGGGGAAAGGGTCCTGCGGGACGTTGCGGCCTCGGGCGGCGCGATTGGTGAGCAATAACTCGATCAATAAACTCTGGTAAGAATGCCGCCAGATCAGCGAAGACTTCATCGATCCGCGCTGACGATCCCCCAGGTTCATATTGATCCAATAGAGCATCATAGGGGCTGAGCTTAAGATGGGAGGCCTTGACCACAGCCGCTTCGCGGGTTAAGGCGACCACGCGTTCAAGATAAGGTCGAAAACTTGTAAAATCGGCCTTTGGCCGCGCGACTCGCCAGGCCATTTCTGAGGCAGAACATGCCTTCGACAAGGCTTCGACCAAATCCGCCGGAACTGCGATCGCATTGGCGTAAAGGCGTTGCATTTCGCGAAGATTGGCCTGTTGCCATTCGCTTAGTTGAGAGACTTCCGTCGTTGTTGCCGTCGCAAGAAGGTCGCCTAACGCTGGATCGGTCAAAAGACGATGACTGATCACCGACAAGACCGATAACTGCTCTGCCCGTGCTTCGGCGCCGCCCGGTGGCATTGTCACTGCCAGGTCCCATTGCAACACGGCCCGCGCATCGTCGACGGCGCTGAGGCGGCGGAAATGATCTTCGAGAGCACGATAGGATGGAAGATCTTTTTGCGGTGAGCTTGATGTCATATGCGTATTGGTCGCCAGTGGTAAAAAAGAAATACTGCCGTTAATGCGAAGGCAAGTCCATACCAGGTAATCGCGTAACCAAGGTGCGGATTATTTAAAGTAATTTGCGTTTGTCCTGGAACGGGATGCCCTCCGGGCACCGGGGAGACAGAATCGACGATCAACGGGAATACAGCGCCGGTTGCTGCGAGATCTGCAGATCGATCCTGAATTAATCGGCCCTGAATTAATTCTTGGGGATCATTCGTGTACCAAAGATTCTTGTCGGGATTATTTTCAGGTGTAAAAATCCCGCGCCGCACAGGCAACCGCGTTATACCTTCGATATGTTGCACCCCTGTCACTTGGCTTAACGGCCGCGATGCAGGTTCCTTCAACTCGGGCGGCACCCAACCGCGATCGATCCAGACGATCTCGCCGGTCTCGCGGCGTAAGGGGGTTAAAATATGATATCCTGCCAGCCCCCCAATCGATGGTCGCCACCAATGACGCTCGCTTTCATGCAAAAATACACCATCGACCCGCACGCGGCGGAAATCAAGTCCAGCTCTTGCTGCAGCTTCATCAAGATCATCGGCTGTAGGCAGAGCAATGGACGGTAAGGTCAATTGGTCTGCGATACGGGTAATCAGTGCTGTCTTCCACTGCAGCCGGTAAACCTGCCAGGTCCCAAGCCCAACCAGAAGAGCAATGGCGACAAGAAAAACCCCGCCGAGGATTGGGGTTGGCCACTGCCAGCATCGCCGGATCATTGCACCAAACCCCTCATTCTAAGCACCTCTCGGCCAAACACTCCTCGGCCAAACACTCCTGGGCCAAACACTCCTGGGCCAAAGTACCTCTAGGCCAAAGTACCTCTGTCTCAAATCTTGTGGCGTCTACTCGGCCGGCAAAGGCCCGGCACCCCAAAGGTAGATCGAGACGAATAGGAATAACCATACCACGTCGACAAAATGCCAATACCAAGCCGCCGCCTCAAAGCCAAAGTGATGATCGGGTTTGAAGTGGCCTTTATAGGCCCGGAACCAACACACGATTAAGAAGATGGTTCCGATGATGACGTGAAAACCGTGGAAGCCTGTTGCCATAAAGAAGGTCGATGGATAAATGCCTTCCGTAAAACCGAACGCAGCATGGCTATATTCGTATGCCTGAACGCAAGTAAAGGTTATTCCTAGAAGAATGGTCAAGGCCAAGCCTTGCAACGTTGACTTACGATCCCCTTCCTTCAACGCATGGTGCGCCCAGGTTACCGTGCATCCAGATAATAATAGAATCAGCGTATTCATCAGCGGTAAATGAAAAGGATCGAAGGTATGTACGCCTGCGGGCGGCCACACACCGCCAGGAACATCATAGGGTTGTTCCTTAGGATAAAGTGAGGAATCGAAGTACGCCCAGAAGAAGGCAACGAAGAACATCACTTCCGAAGCAATAAACAGGATCATGCCATAGCGATGGTGCAATTGAACCACCGGCGTGTGATGCCCTTCAAATGTGGCCTCCCGGATCACCGTGCGCCACCAGAAATACATTGTTAGCAAGACCAGAGATAAACCAGGCAACAGAGTATAGGCCCCTAAGGGAGCTAACCGTGCCTGCCATGCCGGGCCAAACATATCCGGATGCATATAAAGGATCGCACCAAAGGCGAGAACGAACCCTGCCAAAGCCCCCACTATCGGCCACGGACTTGGATCGACCAGGTGATAGGGATGCTTCGCTGCATGATGATCGGCGGGATGGGCAGGATCGTGGAAAGTGGCGCTCATCGTATCCTCTTATGGTCTTAATTCGTGGGAGCTAAAGATGGGGGAGCTAAAGATGGGGGAGCTAAAGATGGAGGAAATGGAGTCGGCGATGGGGACGATGAGTCCTTCGCCGGAAAAAACGTGTATGACAGGGTAATGGTTTTAATGTCGTTAAGACTGGCGTCCTTTGCCAAGGTCGGATCGATAAAGAAGCTAACAGGAAGATCTGCTTCCTGCCCTGGCTCCAACCGTTGTTCCGAGAAACAGAAACATTGGACCTTATCGAAATACCGACCCACTTTATCGGGCGTAACATTGAAGACTGCCGTACCAACGATGGGTTTATTTCCATTATTGCGGGCCCGGTAGTGAATCAAGGTCTCTTCACCCAATTTCACTGTCACCGGCCCTTGCGCAGGGTAAAAGCTCCACGGCAGATCCGGGCTGATATCGGCGTTAAATCTGATTTCAAAACTGCGTAAGCTCGTCGATTCATGGGGCGCCGCGGCGGCTCGCTGAGTGGTACCGCCATAGCCGGTAACCTGGCAGAATAGACGATACAAAGGCACCGAGGCATAGGATAATCCCACCATCAACACAACAACAGAAAATCCAAGAAACAAAAGGCTGCGGTTATGGGCGTTCAGATTACGCATGGGGGGTTCCGCCCATCCGCAAAATGGTAATCAGAAAAAATAGCGCCACCAACCCAACGAGGATCAACAACATAGCAATGTTTTTTCGCCGCAAACGGCGGTGATGTTCTTGTCGATCTGGGGTGTTTCTGGCATTCATCAAGGGAAAATTCATTCGACTTATAATCCCAAACTCAGTGCACGGTCGATCAACAAGGCTGCAAACAACAAGAAAAGATAAAGTAAGGAATACCGAAACATACGTCGCGCCGGGCCATGATCACCCTCAGCAGCGCGGTAAACCCTGAAAGCTTGCACCAGAAACACCCCAGAAAGAATACCAGCAACCCCGGCGTAGAGGCCATGGGCAAGCCCCACCGCATAAGGCGACAAGGCAACGATGCTTACTATCCCCGTATAAAGGATAATCTGACGTTTAGTTGCGGCAATTCCTGCAACAATCGGTAACATCGGTATCTTGGCACGACGATAGTCATCGCTCGCATAAAGAGACAACGCCCAGAAATGGGCTGGCGTCCAGAAAAAGATCAAGGCAAACAAGGTGAGGCTAGCGAGATCGATCGTACCCGTCACCGCTGCATATCCGATCATTGGCGGAAAAGCGCCTGCCGCACCTCCAATCACAATATTTTGGGGCGTCCACCGCTTCAGCCAAATCGTATAGACAAAAACATAAAAAAATGTCGCCGCCGCCAATAGTCCTGCCGCGATCCAATTAAGAGCCAGACCCATCACCACCACAGCGGCCCCCGATAGAATAATCCCAAAGGCCAAGGCTTCGGCTGGATCGATATGCCCCATCGGAATGGGTCGCGCCGCGGTACGTCGCATCATCGCATCGATATCACGATCGTACCACATGTTGATCGCGCCAGCGCCGCCGGCAGAAACTGCAATACACAATACCGCAATCAGAGCAAGAATCGGATGCACGCGATTAAGGGCAACGTGCGGCGCCATCATCAAACCTACCGCACCCGTGAAAACGACCAAGGACATAACCCGCGGCTTTAGTAAGGCGATGAAATCACCGACCCGGGATGCATCCCTGGAAAGCGGCGCAACAAGGGGCGTCGCTGTACCAGCGCTATCATAAGCAGAATGCGTCGCAAAACCGGTCATCACTGAACCCTAGTAAAGCATCCCTCAGTAAGCATCCTTAGTTGACTCGTGGAAGCTCGTCGAAAGTATGGAACGGT
>JAWKYA010000006.1:0-70905 GCA_041396725.1 Alphaproteobacteria bacterium | reverse complement strand
CTTACATACAGCCTATGGCTTGGATGCTGATTGACGATAAATCGGAGCGCACAGTTGTTTCTTAAAGCGGCTTTTTCTCTCTACAGGCTTAATGTGCTTCTATGGCACAAAGGGCCAACGCCGCCGACGAGTTAAGATCATGCCCGGACCGAATGCATGGGGTGGCGGTGCACGACAGCTGCTTCGCCGCGTTCGCGATCTTATGGCAAGCCCAGCGCCGGTTGAACAACGTTTAAACGAACTTGTACGGATCATTGCTGCCAGTTTCGTTGCCGAGGTTTGCTCGGTCTATGTGATGCGCGCCGGAGAAGTGCTTGAACTTTTTGCAACGGTCGGTCTGCGACCCGAAGCTATTCATAAAACCCGCCTTCGCGTTGGTGAAGGCTTAGTCGGACATATCGCCGCTTTAGCTAGCCCTGTTGCCTTAGCTGATGCTCAGTCTCACCCTAACTTTGCTTACCGCCCCGAAACGGGCGAAGAGATTTTTTCTTCTCTTATGGGCGTCCCACTGCTGTCGCGCGGCCGGGTCGTTGGTGTTTTGGCGGTGCAAAATCGCATTGCCCGCGATTATGATGAAGAAGACGTTGAAAGTCTTCAAACCATCGCTATGGGTGTGGCCGAATTGGTCAGCAGCGGTGATTTGGTTGGTGCATCAGAGCTAGAGCCTCGCGATGGCCTGCCTATGCCGATGCGACTTATCGGTATTAGTCTTAATAGCGGTCTTGCTATGGGTCGCGCCGTTCTTCACAACACCAATTTTTCCTTAACCCGTCTTTATGCTGACGATCCCGAAGCAGAGCTCGTCAAGCTGCGGGCAGCGATGAGCGCGCTTCATGCCAGTATTGAAACCATGATCGATCGGCTAATCGCCGATGGTAGAGAAGATCTCGGAGGCCACGCCGAACCCCGTGATATTCTTGAAACCTATCGGATGTTCGCCCATGACCGTGGCTGGCAACGTCGCATGACCGAAGCCATTCGGACAGGCCTTTCCGCCGAAGCTGCCGTCTACCAGGTTTTAAACGATACCCGTGCCCGGATGTCGACCATTAGCGATGCTTACCTACGTGAGCGCTTAATAGATCTTGAGGATCTTAACCAACGTTTATTGATGCATTTGACCGGTAACGAATCTAGTCGTCGCGATTTACCCATAGACGCGGTTCTTGTAGCTCGTGCCCTAGGACCAGCTGATTTACTCGATTACGATGTCAGGCGTCTGAAAGCTGTCGTTTTAGAAGAAGGTTCGCCGACGGATCATGTCGCTATAGTCGCTCGTGCCTTCGACGTTCCCGTTGTCGGTAGGGTTCCCGGATTACTTTTGAAGGTAGAGGAAGGCGACCCTATCGTTGTCGATGGGAAGATAGGCCAGATTTTTGTGCGACCCAGCGATGAAGTACGTGAAACCTTTGCTCAGTCGATTCACGCCTTGGCAGCACAAAAAGCCCTATACCTCACTACTTACGATCTCCCAAGCAAAACTCTTGACGATAAAGATATCGCCCTTCATCTCAATGCTGGATTGCTGCTTGATCTTGAGCATCTCAAACATTCTGGCGTCGAGGGTATCGGACTCTACCGGACAGAAATTCCTTTCATGATCCGACAAGGATATCCCGATGTCGCCACTCAAGAAGAAATCTACCGCCGTATTCTCGACGAGGCTAACGATAAGCCTGTAACCTTCCGCACTTTAGATGTGGGTGGGGATAAAATTCTTCCTTATCTTGCTAAGACCGAAGAAGAGAATCCAGCTATGGGGTGGCGCGCGATCCGCATTGCGCTCGATCGTCCCGCAATGTTACGGCAGCAACTACGCGCCTTGGTGCGCGCAAGTGCGGACCGTCACCTTCGTGTTATGTTTCCTATGGTTGCTGAAACCGCTGAATTTATAACGGCGCGTCAACTCTTGATGCGTGAGCTCGAGCATACGGAGCACGAAAAGCAGTGCACGCCTTCACGGATAGAAGTCGGGGTCATGCTAGAAGTGCCTGCCCTCGCTTTTCAACTGGATAGCCTTTTACCGCTTACAGATTTCGTATCGATCGGAAGCAATGATCTTTTACAGTTTCTTTTCGCCGCTGATCGCAGCAATCCCCTATTAGCAGGCCGTTATGACGGTCTGGCCCCAGCAAGCCTTAAATTTCTGCAGCATATTTTACATCAATGCCAGGCTGCCAAGCGCCCCGTTGCAGTATGTGGAGAGATGGCAGGCAAACCGCTAGAGGCCATGGCCTTAATCGGTTTAGGATTTCATATCCTTTCTATGGCGCCCCCTGCGCTAGGGCCTGTAAAAATGATGATAAGAAGCTTAAACCTAGCCCAATTCCAACCATTTCTCTTGGATTTGTTAACCCTTTCCAATCATAGCCTACGCAACCGATTAACCGCTTTTGCCCAGGATCATGGCGTTGTCTTAGACGGAAATAGCAAATAAAAAGCTGTTACTTCTCATAGAGGGAAGGCTTGCATCCTGCTCACAGGCACAGTATCGTGACATCAAAAGGGGTTATGTTGCATCGTTCATCCTGTTCGTGTACTTCAAGCATGGATGGGATGTGGACTTGCATTTAATCTTAAATATCAAGAGATTAGGTTGTTATCGTGACGGAAATCGGGAAAGAGGACACCCCCGAATTAGTCTGGATACGGCGCCGGGAAGATTCTGAGTCGGCACAGCCGGAGCTCCCCCTGCCCGCGATCAACGTTGGTGTGGCACTCCGTAGCGCACGCGAAGCAACCCATAGAAGCCTTGCCGAAATTGCCCTTCACCTACGGATTGCCGAGCGTCATTTAGCTGCTATCGAATCAGGAAATCTGGAAGCCTTACCAGGCATAACCTATGCTGTGGGATTCGTCCGTTCTTATGCCCATTTTCTTGACCTAAATACGGAAGATCTTGTTCATCAATTCAAACAGGAAATGGGGATTGCCAATAGCAAGCCCACATTGAATTTTCCTATTCCAGCGAATCACAAAGCTTTGCCAGGGGGTGCTTTAGCTTTATTTTCGCTAATTTTGATCGCCGCCATTTATGGCGGATGGTACTATGCCAATAGTAGCGACTCTACATCCTCTTCTATACAGCCGGTCGCTACGTTAAAAAGCCCTGCAGCAAGTTCTGATTCTGTATCTGCGTCTATACCTTCATCTACACCTTTGCCGACGGAATCTCCCTCATTTTCATCCCCTATCGCTTCAAGCGCTCCTTCTGATGTAATGGAAGATCGTGTTTTCTCCCCTCCGTCCGAAGCTGCAATTGAAACGCCTGCAATGCGCGCACTTCCCCCATCAGGATTGACTTCCGTGCCATCGCGATCCTCTGAGACTCCTTCTATTGCGACGACGACGTCGCCAATTGAAGCTTTAGCCAGCCCCGTTAATCCTGCGTTGATCAAATCGAAAATTGTTTTGCGTGCCTCTCAGGAAACCTGGATTCAGATTCTCGATACGACTAATGCGGTTGTGTTTTCACGACTCTTGCAATCGGGAGAAACCTATCCCGTTCCCGATCAAAATGGCTTGCGCTTGGATACAGGAAATGCTGGCGGCCTTGAGATTCTGGTTGAGGGCCGTGTTCTTCCATCACTGGGAGCAAACGGCACTGTACGTCGTGATATCCCCCTCGATGTTACCAAGCTAAATACCCTCTACCCCATCCATCAGTAGCGATCTATTGCGACAGGTATCGCGGCCGACAGTATAAGGCTGTCTTTCTGCAGTATCCCACGAGGATTTACCCATGAGTCACTTAAATGCCGTACGCGGAACCCACGATCTCCTTCCGGAAGAATCGCGGCGGCATCAGCAAATCATCGATATAGGACGGCGGACAGTCGAACTCTATGGCTATGGCGAAATATCGACACCTATATTTGAGCTTACAGAAGTTTTCGCACGAACCTTGGGTGATACCTCAGATATCGTCACTAAAGAAATGTACACTTTCCAGGACAGAGGTGGCGATGCTTTAACTTTGCGACCTGAGAATACAGCCGGTGTTGCACGCGCCTTTATCTCGGGAAAAATGACGCAAAGTCTTCCGTTGAAGTTTTTTTATGCAGGACCAATGTTCCGCTATGAACGTCCTCAGAAAGGTCGTCAACGTCAGTTTCACCAAATAGGGGTCGAGTTACTAGGTGTTGCGGGGCCACTTGGCGATGTGGAGGTTATCTCCATGGGTGCTCGGATCTTAGATCGCCTTGGTATTTTGTCAGCGACGACCCTTGAAATCAATAGCCTGGGCGATACTGAAAGTCGCGCTGCTTATCGAACCGCACTGGTCGATTATTTCACCACTCATAAGACAGATCTTTCTATAGAAAGCCAAGAACGGTTGGCACGGAACCCGCTACGGATTCTGGATTCGAAAGATGAAGGTGATCGCCTTATCGTCGCCAAGGCACCTGCCTTCGCCGATCATTTAAATCAAGACTCCAAAACTTTTTTTGCAATTGTTTTAGAGAATTTAGATCGGCTTAGTATTTCTTATCGGCTTAATCCTCAGCTGGTACGTGGTCTCGATTATTACAACCATACGGCCTTTGAATTTACGACCGATCGCCTCGGCGCTCAGGGCACCGTTCTTGGGGGCGGCAGATACGATGGCTTAATTTCAACTATGGGTGGACCTGCCACCCCAGGCGTAGGATGGGCCGCTGGCGTTGAGCGCCTGGCAATGATGATTGCAGAACCTGCCCCTGCCCAGCGCCCTGTCGCCCTGGTCCCTGTAGGGGATACCGCCGAAGCTAGAGCTATCGTTATTGCGGAGAACCTGCGTCGTGCAGGAATTGCGGCTGATCTTGGGTATAGTGGTAACTTAAAAAAGCGGATGCACCGCGCCAATAAAATTAATGCTCGAGTTGCAGTTATTCTTGGTGAAACCGAGCTCAACCGTGGGATTGCCATAGTTCGCAATTTAGATACCGGCGAACAACAAGATATTTCTCTAGAAAATCTCGCTTCCTCTTTGGAATCGTAAACCCATGGATCTCTCAAGTACCTTCGATCAAGTGTTACTGCGGTTCGATGCTTTGCAAGCAGAATTCGCGAGCGGGACGCTGGAACCTCGCGTCTTTGCCCTCAAATCTAAAGAACTTTCTGAGCTCACACCAATCGTTGCAGCGATCCGTCAACTAAAAAAGGCGAAAACTGATCTTGCGGAATGTGAGGCAATTATCGCAAGCAATGAAAGTGATCCCGAAATCAAAGCTCTTGCTATCGATGAGCAGGTGGCTTTGATTGCATCCGTCAGCGATCTCGAACGACAAGTTCAGCTTATGTTATTACCGAAGGATGAAGCGGACGCCAAGAATGCCATTTTGGAAATTCGTGCAGGCACAGGGGGCGAAGAAGCTGCGCTTTTCGGTACCGTTCTTCTGCGAATGTATCAACGTTATGCCGAGCATCGTGGTTGGAAATTCGAACTTGTGGATTTAACCGAAACTGAACTAGGCGGCATGAAGGAAGCCATAGCGCGAATTGCCGGCAATGCTGTGTTTGCACGTCTTAAATTTGAAAGTGGCGTTCATCGTGTGCAGCGCGTCCCACAAACCGAAGCGTCAGGGCGAATCCATACCTCAGCGGCGACGGTCGCTGTTTTACCAGAGGCGGAAGAAGTAGATGTTCACGTTAATGAAGCTGATCTTCGCGTCGACACCTATCGTGCTCAAGGCGCTGGCGGTCAACACGTTAATAAAACCGATAGTGCGGTTCGCATTACCCATATTCCTAGCGGCATTGTTGTACAATGCCAGGAAGAAAAATCTCAACATAAGAACCGGGCAAAAGCCTTGGCACTTCTGCGTGCTAAACTTTATGACATCGAGCGGACGCGACGTGAAAGTGAACGCGCTGCGGATCGTAAGCGGCAGGTCGGCAGCGGTGACCGTTCTGAACGGATTCGTACCTATAACTATCCGCAGGGACGCGTCACAGATCATCGAATAGAGCTTACCCTTTATAAGCTCGATGAAGTCTTGAACGGTGCAGCTCTTGATGAAATTATCGAACCCTTGATCGCCCAAGATCAAGCTGAGCGCCTAGCTGAATTGAATTGACCAGTCTTATCGAATAACCATAGTCGGATAGGAAAGTTGTTTACACTCTTCCAGTTTCAAAGAAAAGGTTGCCATATGAGTCTTCCCAAAGGGAAATTACCCTATCCGAGCCGCGAAGAAGCTGAAGCTGCTGTCCGGCTTTTATTGCGTTGGGCGGGAGATAATCCAGAGAGAGAAGGTCTCTTAGATACACCCGCCCGCGTAGTTCGCGCTTATGAAGAGCATTTTTCCGGCTATAAAATTGATCCCGGCGAGGTATTAAAACGCACCTTTGAAGAAACCGATGGATACGATGAGATTGTATTGTTGCGCGATATCTATTTCACCTCTCATTGTGAGCATCATCTTGAACCCATTATTGGTAAGGCGCATGTCGGATACTTGCCAAACAGACGAGTGGTCGGTATTTCTAAACTGGCACGCGTTGTCGAGGCTTATGCTAAGCGGCTTCAGATTCAAGAAAAAATGACAGCGCAGATTGCCAATACAATTGACGAAGTTTTGCAGCCGCGAGGGGTTGCGGTAGTTATCGAGGCTGCTCATCAATGCATGACCACGCGGGGCGTTAACAAGCATGGGGTCACTATGGTCACAAGCCGAATGCTCGGTGCTTTCCGCGATCAACCGGAAACTCGCCAGGAATTTTTGGCCATGGTGGGGCCAACGGGTAACCTTGCTATTTAATCTCGAGCACTTTGAAGGTCGATAATGGCATCCCGCTATACAACACTCGAAATGTTGGAACGGTTAATCGCTTTCGATACTGTTTCTTCTAAATCTAATCTAGGAATCATCGATTTCATCGAGGATTACTTACGAAGCTGGGGTATTGCATCTCATCGGACTCCCTCGACTGAAGGAAATAAAGCTAATCTCTGGGCGACCGTGGACCCACAAGATATGACAGACGGTATAGTCCTCTCTGGACATACAGATGTCGTCCCTGTCACCGATCAATCCTGGCACAGCGATCCTTTTATATTGACTAAGAAGGATAATAAGGTTTTCGGCCGTGGAACTGCTGATATGAAAACTTTTATTGCCGCTGTTCTGGCTGGGGTTCCAGATATGATGAAAAAACCACTACGGGTTCCTCTTCATTTTGCTTTTTCATACGATGAAGAAGTAGGTTGCCTTGGTGTACCACGTCTTATTCAAGATGTCGTCCGACGTCTTCCGCGACCTCGGTTAGTAATCGTTGGTGAACCGACGGAAATGACCTTGGTGGTTGCACATAAAGGGGTCCATCAATTCCGGACAACCTTCATAGGCCGCTCCGCTCACTCCAGCTCACCGCAGCTTGGTGCCAATGCTATTGTGGCTGCAGCTGAAGCTATTCTGATTCTCCAGGATATGGCCGCACAATTAAGGCAATCCACCCCTAAGGACTCCCCTTTCGATCCGCCTTTCTCTACGATCGGGGTTGGTATCATTGAGGGAGGAACGGCAGGAAATGTCGTGCCTGCGCGTTGTACCCTTCATTGGGATGTTCGCAACCTGCCTGATCTCGATGTGGATGCTTTGGTCACTCAATTCGAGCAACGGAGTGCTATCGAGATCCTGTCTAAACTTCATCAAGTAGCGCCCGAAGCTACGGTTTATACAGAACGGGTGGCTAGCATTCCGCCTTTATCGCCGGAATCCGATTCTCCAGCAGCCGAATTGATCCAGCTTTTGACGGGACGTAACGATACCCATGTGGTCGCCTATGGCACCGAGGGTGGTCTATTTCAAGCCGCGGGTTTTTCTTGCGTTGTATGTGGTCCGGGCAATATTGCACAAGCTCATCAGGCCAATGAATTCATAACCTTAGCGCAAGTAGATGCCGGTACTAAATTTATTAAAGATCTCACCGATTGGGCACAAAGCTGAATTTTCCTAACCCAACTGAGTTGTGTTAGAGTCAATCCATGGGCGATCGTGATTACACTGCTTTAGATTCACCATCGGAACCGGATGATCAAAAAGACCAAACCCGGCGCTTTGGAACTATTGAATTAGCGTCGATCGACCTATTCTGTCGCCACAATCCCTGCCCAGGCCATATGGATACCTTGGCACGGCGCGGCGTTTTTTATGACGATCCGCTTGAGGACAACTTCGTAACTACCTGCGAGATCGCCTGCTATGCAGGGCACTGCCCTCTTTTCTCTAAAGAACGCATACCTTTGCCGCTTCAGCGCAAAAATGATCCTAAGTAAACGCGAATTTCCGTTTCTAATCGCGCATCTAGATCGCTTAGTGCCTCATTTGCCAATTGTACCCACAAATCACGACGCTCTTTATCCGGGGTGCCTTCTGCTACTGTGTGAGATCGTCTAGCTTCAGCACGAGCACTCGCCTGTTCACCGCCCTCATCGAGAACCGCGATTCGCACCCGGATTACTGCATCATACCGCTCCGATTGATCGGTTTTAAAAAAACCTTTGATTCCCCCTGAGACAGCCAAAGGAACTTCCGTGATGGAAGCTTGTTCGACCGTAATCAGGGCACGACGCGCAGAACCCGATGGGGCGCCTGCCGACCCTGCTGGCCGGATGCGCTGACTTACCCATTGCTGGATAAGAGCGACGGGTGGCCTTGCTAATAGTTGCTCGACATGAGGTTTTCCCTTGGCCGGTGGGTATGCATTATCGACAGAAACCCTGGCCACATCGAGTAAAAGAGGGGATTTCATTTGCCAGGCCGCCGGCTGCTGTCCTTGTGCCCATGCTATCATTCCAAAAGCACTGCCGATTAAGCAAAGCACCATCCAGAAGCACAAATGAATAGAAAAGAAATAACGCATTACGTTCCTAACGCAGCTATTGCTTCTTCTGAAAATCGAAAAATTTTATTGCAAAATTGGCACGTAACCGTGATTTCACCATCAACGGTCATTTCTTGACGTTGCTCAGAGGTAAGGGAAGCAACGACCTTCTCCACTTTTTCCTGCGAACAACGACAACCTACATGGATCGGCCGAGGTTCAAAAACACGCACCCCATCCTCGTGAAATAGACGAAACAGTAGATCCGAAGCCGTTAAATCAAAATCGAGTAACTCCCTGTCAGAAAGAGTTGCCATTAAGACCATAGCGTTCTGCCATGCTGCACGCGATGCCAATTCATCTTCAGAAGGGTTATCCGATTTTTGTTCTGGTAAACGCTGCAACATTGCTGCAGCGGCACGCCATGTACCTTCATTAGTACGCCGCGCGGCAATCTTTAATGCTGCATCGAATTGCTCTGATTGACGAAAATAATGGGTAATGCCCGATGTTAAGTCATTTCCCTTAAGCTCGACGATTCCCTGGTAAAGCTGAGCGTGGCTCCCCTGATCCACTGTAAAAGCTAGATAACCTTTACCAAAAATCTTAGCAAAATCAGAAGCATCATCGATTTCATTTACACGCGACGCCCTCACATCTGCATAGCCGCGGACTTCCCCTGTATGGGTTACATCGGCCAGCATCAAAGAAACCGGACCATCGCCGCGGATTTGTAAACTAAAACTCCCCTCATACTTAAGCGCCGAGGACATAGCAACAGCCAAAGCTAAAAGCTCTGCCAGGATCTGTGCCACCGGGATTGGGTAATTATGGCGTGAAAGAATTTCCTGAATGACGGGACCTAATCGAACTAACCGCCCTCGGAAATCGATGTGATCCGTTTCCGTGTTATCACCACTCGGGCTTGCTTGAACCACAAAAGGAAGAGCCGCATCTACCCCAGATCTACGTCTTAGAAGAGTGCTCTGCACGATCGTTTTATCGATTTTCACTACCAAGACACCAGGCGAGAATACCTTTTTGTGCATGCAATCGATTCTCGGCCTCATCAAAAACAACCGACTGCGGTCCATCGATAACTTCCGATGTAACTTCTTCACCGCGGTGGGCCGGCAAGCAGTGCATAAAAATCGCATCTGGCCTGGCTAACCGCATGATTTCTTGATTAACCTGATATCCAGCCAAAAGATTATGCCGGTTTATCGAAGCATTCTCATGCATAGATACCCAAGCATCCGTTACGATCGCATCAGCCCCAGAAACAGCGGCGCGGATATCGGTCAAAACGGAAAGATCAACACCTTCACTTTTGGCTTTGGCAAGGATATCCGGAGCTGGTGCCAATTCCGGTGGACAGGCTAAGCGTAGCTTATAACCAAATCGAGCTGCACCTTGGATCCAACTCGCCGCAACATTATTGCCATCCCCACACCAGGTGATAACTTGGTTTTCAATAGCGCCGCGATGTTCCTGAATCGTCATAACATCAGCCATTAGCTGACAAGGATGGCTGGTATTGGTAAGACCATTGATCACAGGGACAGTGGCATATTCTGCCATTTCATTTAATCGAGCCGGGTCGTCCGTCCGCATCATGATAGCATCAACATAACGAGAAAGTACGCGCGCTGTATCAGCGACAGTCTCGCCACGTGTCAACTGGGTCGTATGGCCATCCAAGAGAACGACCTCACCCCCCAATTGTTTCATGGCGACCTCGAAGGAAACACGGGTTCGGGTTGAGGGTTTCTCAAAAATCATAGCTAAGACCCGACCAGTCAGAGGTGTTCCCGGTCGGCCGCGCTTATACCCAAGGCCAAGATCCAGAACCTCCTGCAGAGTACCCTGACTAAATCGATCAATATCCAGGAAATGGCGAGGGGGGCCTACCATTTTAAGATGAGAAAGAGAATGGCCTTTACTCACGCTACCTTCTCCTGGGTTTCCTTCGCCGATAAGCTTTTGGCAACCTTATCAAGAATGCCCACAGCCTCAACGATCTGGGCTTCCTCAATAATAAGGGGGGGGATAATACGGATGACATTATCCGCAGCCCCTATGGTTAAGAGGCCGGCTTCTTGAAGGTTCTGAATAACCTCCGTGTTCGGCCGAATGCATTTAAGGCCCAAGATCAATCCTTGCCCCCGCACCTCGCTAAATATGGATTTATGCTGAGTAACGAGCTCAGTTAAAGCTGCTTGCAGCTGACGTCCTAACCGATCGACTTTCTCTAAAAATCCTGGCGCTAAAATAATATCCAGAACCGCATTGCCAACCGCCATGGCTAAGGGATTCCCACCAAAGGTCGTGCCGTGTGTACCTTGAGTCATTCCCGCGGCAGCTTTCTTCGTAACAAGGGTAGCGCCTAGAGGGAAACCACCACCAATCCCTTTTGCGGTCGCCAAAAGATCTGGCGTGATTCCCGCCCATTCATGGGCGAAGAGCTTGCCAGTACGGCCCATGCCACATTGGATCTCGTCAAAAATCAGGAGAAGCCCAAATTCATCGCAGATCTCCCGCAACTGTTTTAGATAATCCATGGTTGACGCCCGGATACCACCCTCACCTTGAATTGGCTCAAGCAAGATCCCTGCTGTATTATCAGTAATAGCCGCCCGCATTTCATTCAAATTGCCGAAGGCGACATGATCAAAACCGTCGACAGCAGGGGTAAATCCTTTCAAATATTTTGGATTGCCTGCGGCAGAAATACAGGTCAACGTTCGACCATGAAATGCACCATTGACCGTAATAATCCGCCACCGATCAGGACGACCTGTCTCATCATGATACTTACGAGTTATCTTGATCGTCGCCTCAATGGCCTCAGCACCGGAGTTACTGAAAAAAGCATAATCCGCAAAAGAGGCAGCAACCAGACGTTGGGCAAGCCTTTCTTGAATGGGAATCCGATAAACATTTGAGCAATGCCAAAGTTTTTCCGCTTGCTCACGCAGAGCCGTTATCAAGTGAGGATGGCAGTGGCCTAAAGAGCATACAGCAATGCCGGAGCCAAAATCGAGATATCGGCGCCCATCCTCTCCCCAGAGATAGCACCCTTCGCCACGGACAAATGCAAGTTTTGCATTTCCATAAACAGGCAAAATAGCACTGGAAGAAGGCATCGCGGTCATCACATGCTCCTGATGATGATTGATTAATCATCTAAAACTTGATGGAGCAGGTCAGTATTGCTCGACACGGGTCTCACGTCAAATATGAGATTAAGCGATAAAAGGGCCCGTCTTTTTATAAGACGAGCCCTGAACTCCGTCAGTTTTAATCACCTTAGGCTAGCAGATATCTAGCCCCGGCCACCGCCCTGGGTACCGCCGTTTCCATTGCCGTTATTGCCCTGGTTACCGCCGTTTCCATTGCCGTTATTGCCCTGGTTACCGCCGTTCCCGGGGTTGCCTTGGTCATCGTTGCCGTGGCCATTCCCGTTCCCTTGGTTACCGTGGTCGTTGCCCTGGTTGCCGCCGTTCCCATTGCCGTTGTTACCTGGTTACCGCCGTTCCAGGATTGCCTTGATCATCGTTGCCGTGGCCATTCCCGTTCCCTTGGATTACCGTGGTCGTTGCCTTGGTTGCCGCCGTTCCCATTGCCGTTGTTACCTGGTTACCGCCGTTCCCGGGATTGCCTTGATCATCGTTGCCGTGGCCATTCCCGACCACACTGGTTTGCGTCGTAACGTTACCCGGTTACCACGCATTCCATTGCCGTTATTGCCCTGGTTACCGCCGTTCCCGGGGTTGCCTTGGTCATCGTTGCCGTGGCCATTCCCGTTCCCTTGGTTACCGTGGTCGTTGCCTTGGTTACCGTTGTCATGGGGGTTCCCATTGCCAACATTACCATGGTTACCATTTACTGCATTCCCATGGCCGTTATCGCCATGACCACTATCCTGATGACCATCGTTGTTCCCATGACCATGATCATCGTCGTCACCATGACCGCCATAACTTGGTGACCGCCATTGTTCCCATGACCATGATCATCGTCGTCGCCATGACCGCCACCTTGGTGACCGCCATTGTTCCCCGCTGACCATGATCATCGTCGTCGCCATGACCGCCACCTTGGTGACCGCCATTATTCCCATGACCATGATCATCGTCGTCGCCACATGAAACCGCCACCTTGGTGACCGCCATTGTTCCCATGACCATGATCATCGTCGTCGCCATGACCGCCACCTTGGTGACGCCGTGCATTCCCATGACCATGATCATCGTCGTCGCCATGACCGCCACCTTGGTGACCGCCATTGTTCCCATGACCATGATCATGATCCCCATCGTGACCACCATGGCCATCGTGACCACCATTATCACCGTGCCCTTCGTCACCGCCGGTGTCATCGCCGCCACCCCGTCTCCGTGCCCTTCGTCACCGCCCGTGCCATCGCCTGGGTTATCCGGGAAAAAGCCCTGACCACCGTCACCCGAACTACCATCATCGTCAGTGCCCGCATCGGATACTTCGGTACCCGATGAATCTCCAGTCTCTCGGTTATCTTTGATTTCGGGTGCTAGAATCGCAAAGCCTTCAGGTGCCCCTGATGGAGGAAGCGATTGCAGCGCTGCCATCGCCGTTTGAAAGGCATTTGCACATTCTGAGATACTTCCACTGCCGCCAACAACGCAGTCAAAATTAACTAACGCTTCTGCCAAGATTTGCGGTTGTTGCTCTATCTGATTTGAATTCAAAAGATCTAATAATCGTTGCCGCTGTTCGGAAACGTAGATCCCAGCTAATAAATCAAGTTGCCCCGTTTGCTCTGGTGCAATTTCAGCTCCTTGTCTGATCTTCTCTGCTTTATCGAGGAAATAGGCCGAGAACTGGTCGTACCCAGGCTCTTGCGCAGCAGCTTGAGCGATTTGTTCGTATCGCTCTGCTAAATACGATCTAAAGCTTGGATTCTCAGTCGCTGCATAACTTGGAATACTTAGGAGTAGGGCGATGCCAGTCGTACCAAGCAACGTACCTCGCCATCTCCTTGAATGCACCTTGCCAATCATGTGATTTCTCCTGAAGAAGCCCCCTAGACCGCGGTCCGTGCTGCTCCACCATGGGCAAGCATCTTGCGATCTCGGGGTTACTTAGGAGGGGGCGCGCTTAACAATTAGTATCTACAAAACGATACCAAAATAACCTTGATATGAAGTTTTTTTGACACCGCCACTTAGGGTTTTAGTTTGTACCCTGTCGCAAACATTCGTTCACCTAGAACCAACAAAATAAGATTACAACCTAACATTACGAAAACTCCGGTTGTAAGATTTGTGTCAGCACGACCAATGAATCCATAACGAAATCCATCGATCATGTAGTGAAACGGATTCAGATCCGCAATAAACCTCCATTCCGGAGGTAGACGCTTAACCGAATAAAAAGTCCCCGACAAAAAAGTGAGAGGCGTTACAATAAAATTTGTTACAGCAGCGATGTGATCAAATTTCTCCGACCAAATACCACCAATAATTCCAATTAAGGACAACAGAAGCGCCGCTGCGACGCAGTGAAAAATCGCATAACCTGGATGCATTAATTGCAGATCAATAAATGGCGTCATAACGCCGAGAGCTAAAACACCTACCAAAATTCCCCGGGTCGTTCCACCTAAGGCAAGAGCTATCAAAACCTCGCGCGGACTTAATGGTGGCATCAAAAGATCGACGATATTACCTTGTACCTTAGCGATCACAAAGGGGAAGAAGATGTATTCATAAAAAGCATTTTGCATCATGACCATCGCCAAGACCGGGAGCTAGAAAGGCTGCAAAGGAAATGCCGCCGATTTCGGCGCGACCAGTCCCTAGAGCAAGTACAAAAACCGTTAAGAACAAAAGGGTCGTTATCATGGGTGCCAAAAGCGTCTGCGTCCATACAGCCAAGAAGCGACGCACCTCTTTTAAATAAGAGTCTTAAACCCAATCCAATTGACGCCTGCAGATCGGCGCGGCTTGGGTGCCTTGGTGATGGTTGGTTCTGATATCCAAGGAAGAAGAAGGATCTATGGTCATAAGGATCTTTACCCTTCTCTCCTTGAGTTGAGCAAGAGGGAGTTAGGCAAAGGACCCCTGGCTTGATATATTCCTGGGCATGCCTGGATCGCACAGCCGGAAAACAAAACCTCTGCCGACTATTTTGACGCCGGAAAAGCTGGAGCGGCAGGCTCTTCATTATCTAGAGCGTTTCGCAACCTCCACCGAGGGATTACGCCGCGTTCTCAGACGTAAGATTCTCCTTAATCAGCGTTTCCATCCAGAGCTCGATAATGCTCAAGCATTTCTCTGGATTGAAGATCTTATTTACCGATTTTCCCGCTCGGGCCTTATCAGTGATGAATCCTATGCCGAGGGACGGGTAGCCGCCCGCCGTCGCCGCGGAGATAGTGCCAAACTGATTCGTGAGCGGTTGCGGAGCAAAGGCGTCCCCTTACCTCTTATCGAAGCTGCCCTTGCAGACCATGCCGAAGATATGGGGAGTGATACCATAGCGGAGTTAGCTTCCGCGGTTAACTTGGCGCGACGGCGGCGGTTAGGACCTTTTCGCGATCCCTCTGTCCGAATGGATTATTCTCGCCGTGACCTCTCGGCGCTCGCTCGAGCCGGGTTTTCCGCCAAGATCGCACGAATGGTTATCGAGGCCACTGACATTACGGCCTTGGAAAACCTTATCCCCCATGCCTCTTCCTTTAAAGAAGCTCCTTAACCTATTTTCCCTAGCTTGAAGCGCACTGGTGCGCCCGGTAAGCTGCACCTCCATAATTGCTGGTAATAGGAAGGATCGGTCGGTGCATTATATAAGTACCCGGGGCACTGCTTCTGCACTCGGCTTCGACGATGTTCTCTTGGCGGGCCTTGCCAGCGATGGCGGTTTATATCTGCCCCAGACATGGCCAAAAATCGAGAGCGATACCCTTCGTTCATGGCGCGGCCTCTCTTATAGCGATCTTGCCATTCGCGTTATAGAACCTTTCATTGCTGGATCACAGCTTGAACCAAAATTTTCACAGCTTGTTCAAAAAGCCTACGCTGGGTTTAACCATCCCGCGGTTACACCTCTTACTCAGCTTGAGTCGAATCTTTGGTTGCTAGAACTCTTTCATGGCCCAACCTTTGCTTTCAAAGACATTGCCCTTCAACTCTTAGGGCAATTGCTGGATCAGCTTTTACAAAGCCGCGGGCAAACAGCCACTATTATTGGCGCAACCTCCGGCGATACTGGATCTGCCGCTATAGAGGCATGCCGTGATCGAGAAGCATTACAAGCTTTTATTCTTTACCCTCACGACCGTATCTCAGACGTGCAACGGCGACAGATGACAACTGTGGCCAGTTCTAATATCCATGTCCTAGCCATCGATGGAACTTTCGATGACTGTCAGAATCTCATCAAAGCCTTATTCGCTGACCAGGCCTTTCGGCAAAAAGCTAACCCCACGGCTGTGAATTCGATTAACTGGGCCCGTATTATGGCACAAACCGTTTATTATATTGCTGCAGCTATAGCCCTAGGAGCGCCGGATCGTTCCGTTAGTTTTGCTGTCCCCACGGGCAATTTCGGAAATGTCTTTGCCGCCTACGCTGCCAAACGCATGGGTATCCCTATCGATCAACTGATCATCGGATCGAATCGCAATGATGTTCTGCCGCGCTTCTTTGCTAGTGGAACTTTAGCCGCCACAACCACTGTGCCAACACTATCCCCAAGCATGGATATTCAGATCTCCAGTAATTTTGAGCGTTTTCTTTTTGATTTATGGGATCGAAACGGGAAAGCCCTTAGCACGGCAATGGCGGAATTCCAAAAAACACACCAGCTCTCGATCTCTACTCCTGCCGCGACCATGGCGCGAAAACAGTTTACAGCCCTAGCTTTCGACGACGAGCAAACCTTGGCCACAATCAAAAAGTGGTATCAGGATATCGGCCTTGTTCTTGATCCTCACAGTGCTATCGGCGTTGCAGCAGCCGAGCGCGTAAGAGCGAAAACACCTTGTATCGCCCTTGCAACCGCCCATCCTGCGAAATTCCCTGAAGCTATCCGGCGTGCAATCGGAACGACGCCTAAAATCCCAGAGCACCTGGAGGCAATTATGACCAAACCTGAACGCCTTACGCGTTTACCTAATCATTTCGATACGGTGCGCGCGCATATTTTATCTCTGATAAATCCTCCCCATCGCAAAACCCAGATAGCACGTTGATGACCGTTCGTATCTCGCTTTTACCAAATGGGTTGCGCGTCGCAACCGATACCATGGGCGATGCTACCAGCGTTAGTCTTGGCGTCTTCATTGCGCGAGGCACCCGCAATGAAATGCCTGGCCGGGATGGGATCGCACATCTTTTGGAGCACATGGTTTTCAAAGGTACCACGCGGCGACGCGCCCAACAAATTGCCGAAGAAATCGAAAATGTCGGTGGATATTTAGATGCATGGACTGGGCGCGAGCAGACAGCCTATACAGCGCGTGTCTTAGGCGAGCATGTACCTTTGGCTATCGATTTGATTGGGGATATGCTCCGTAACTCAATTTTCGATCCTGCAGAACTTGCGCGAGAGCGGAATGTGGTTTTGCAAGAAATTGCCGAGTCAGAAGATGATCCTGGGGATATCATTTTCGATCGCCTCCAAGAAACAGCTTTTCCCAATCAAGGTTTAGGTCGACCGATTTTAGGGCGTGCCGATATCGTTGCACAGCTCGAAGCTATGGATTTGCGCGATCATTTATCTTCTCATTATCGCGTGCCATCGATGGTGATTACAGCCGCCGGAAAGATTGAACACGATCGTTTTCTTGAGGACGTTGGTACAGCTTTTGCTGACTGGCCAACGGCGCCTCTAGAAACACCCCCACCCTCTCATTATAAGGGCGGATTTTACCTTAAAGACCGGAAGTTAGAACAAGCACACCTAGCCCTAGCCTTTAGTGGGCCCAGCTTAGGCGATCATCGTCGTCATGCCGGCGCTCTCTATGCACTTTTGCTCGGTGGCGGAATGTCATCGCGGCTCTTTCAAGAGGTGCGTGAGAAGCGCGGTCTCGCCTATAGCGTTCATGCTTTTCTTTGGCCTTATTCCGATACGGGGTTATTTGGTATGTACTTGGGCGTTGCACCTAACCGTGCACACGAGGCCATTGGCGTAGCTTTAGACTGCATGGCATCTTCGATTAACCACATAAATGTAGAAGAACTTTCTCGTGCCAAGGCTCAAGCTAAGGCATCGCTTTTAATGGGAAAAGAAAGTACGATGCAGCGATGCGATGCCCTTGCCTATCAACTTTTAGTTTGGAATCGCACTTTTTCGCTTGAAGAACAGGTTGCCGATCTAAATTCTGTAACTATAAATGATATTCATACCCTTGGAAAAAGTATGCTTACGGCACCGCCAAGTTTCGCTGCGATCGGCACGAAAACAAAAATCGGTTCCTTAACCGGTTTATTCGAGAAATTTCCATGACTCGCCCGGAAACCCTGCGCCAATCTGCCGTTGCAAACCCACCGTCTACCAGCAAAAGATCAGCGTTCGACCCCCTATGGCAGAGAATTAATCGTATTCTCACCTTATCGTCTACACCCCAATTAGAAGGTTCACGCGTTTTTCTTAGGCCACCCATGCGGGGTGATTATAGAACTTGGGCGCGACTACGTGAGGCCTCACGGGATTTTTTATCACCTTGGGAACCTTCTTGGCCAAACAATGCTCATAGTCTCTCGGCTTATCGGTTGCGGCTGCGGCGGTACAAAAAAGAAAACCGCAAAGGTCTTGGTTATACTTTTTTCATTTTTCGTCGCGGCGACCGTGCTTTGTTAGATGGGCTATCCTTAAGCCATATCCGGCGTGGCGTATCTCAATCTGGCAGTCTTGGGTATTGGATGGGGCAGGCTTATTCTGGCCATGGCTATATGACTGAGGCCGTAAGCTGTTTGATCACCTTTGCCTTCGACGTTTTGACATTGCACCGACTTGAGGCTGCTTGTCTTTTGGATAATGCCGCTTCGATTGGTGTTTTGAGAAAATGTGGTTTTCACGAAGAGGGCATCGCGCGGCGCTATCTCGAGATCAATGGGATTTGGCGCGATCATCGCCTTTTTGCCATCCTTCCCGACGATCCTCGACCTCTTGTACAGAAACAATAATTAAGAATAGACCCTACTTCGCGACCCTACATTGACAGGGAGGCGGCACTCCCCCATGGTTCCCAGATAAATTTAAAATATGCGTAGGAAATGGGGCGATGGCGGCTAAGGCTATTACAGATTTAAGTGCGATTATCGATGCCGCTTTTGAAGTACGGGCTGAGATAACACCAACAACCACCGGCGCTGTTCGCAACGCCGTTGAAACGGCCCTCGAGCTTTTGGACAGCGGCGAAGTCCGTGTTGCTGAGAAAATAGAGATTGGTTGGCATGTTCATCAATGGCTTAAAAAGGCTGTTCTGTTGTCATTTCGCCTGAATGATATGATGATGATTGAGGGGGGGCCTGGCACTACCCATTGGTGGGATAAAGTCTCCTCTAAATTCGAAGGATGGGGTGAGAATCGTTTTAAAGCAGCCGGCCTTCGCGCCGTTCCCGGCAGTATTGTAAGGCGCGGCGCTTATATCGCTCCTGGGGTAGTTTTGATGCCTTCCTTTGTTAACCTTGGTGCTTATGTGGATCGAGGAACGATGATAGATGCCTGGGCCACCGTAGGCTCTTGTGCACAGATCGGCAAAAATTGTCATATCTCAGGTGGCGCTGGGATCGGAGGTGTTTTGGAACCTGTTCAAGCTGCGCCTGTCATTATTGAAGATGATTGCTTTATTGGTGCCCGGAGTGAAGTCGCCGAGGGCGTGATCGTTGAGCGTGGTTCTGTCCTTTCCATGGGAGTTTATATCGGAGCTTCGACTAAGATTATCGATCGCTCCAGCGGACAGGTGTATAAGGGCCGCGTACCCGCTTACTCGGTTGTCGTGCCAGGGAGTATGCCTAGCCCTCCCCTTTCCGATGGCAAGCCAACTCCTAGCCTTTATTGTGCAGTTATCGTTAAGCGTGTCGACGAACGTACTCGATCGAAGACATCCATCAACGATCTGTTGCGCGATTAAATCTAGAGTCTTCGTATGGCAATTATCGACCCGATCATCCTCGCTCAGCAGCTCATCCGCTGCCCAAGTGTAACGCCCAAAGATGCCGGCGCTCTTGATGCCCTTCAGCAGGCTCTCGAGAGCCTTGGATTCCGATGCTATCGCCTTCCCTTTGGCGATAAAGGACGACCACAAATCGATAATCTTTATGCGCGCTGGGGTCGAAGTGCTCCAAACCTATGTTTTGCTGGACATACGGATGTAGTGCCAGAGGGCGATGCCTCGGCGTGGTCGCTCGATCCATTTGCGGGAGAGATTCGCGATGGCTTTCTATGGGGTCGCGGCGCCGCCGATATGAAAGCGGCTATCGCTTGCTTCGTTGCGGCGGCATCGAGATTTCTCGAACACCGCACCGATCAGTTCATCGGCTCTCTTAGCCTTTTGATTACCGGTGATGAAGAAGGAAATGCTATAGACGGCACAGTTAAGGTGTTAGATTGGTTACGGCAGCAGAAAGAGCATCTGGATCATTGCATCGTCGGCGAACCGACCAATCCTCTGCACTTAGGGGAGATGATCAAGATTGGCCGCCGTGGGAGTATGACAGGGCATCTCGTGGTTCATGGCACACAAGGTCATACTGCCTATCCTCATCTTGCCGATAACCCTTGCCATCACCTGATCGCCATGCTGGATGCCATAACGCGGAACCCCTTGGATCAAGCAACGGCACATTTTCAAGCCTCAACCTTACAGATCTCCACTATCGATGTGGGGAATCCTGCAAGTAATGTTATCCCGGAAACGGCTCGCGCTACTTTTAACATTCGGTTCAACGATAGACATACCAGTGCAAACCTCGAGCAATGGTTGCGCGAGATCTTTCGTAAGGCTGCAGCTCCGAAAGCACGGTGGGAATTAACCGTGCATGTCTCGGGTGAATCTTTCTTGACGCCACCCGGCCACCTCAGTGAAATTTTAAGTCAAGCCGTAAACCAGCGCCTGGGCATGATACCCGAACTCAGTACTACCGGAGGGACGTCAGATGCTCGATTTATTAAAGACTATTGCCCCGTTGCCGAATTTGGGCTTGTGGGACAAACCATGCATAAGATCGATGAGCGGTGCAGCCTCGAGGATATTGCCGCCTTAACGGATATCTACACTCTAACCATCGAGCGTTATTTCGCTTGATTTTGCATAGGGATTTAAATTGATCATCCCTTCCCTGCACGAAATCATGACGGGTTTTTATGCGACCTGGCGAATAGGGTTACGGGACCCACGCGCTATCTCCTGGATAGACGATAGCATCCCTGGCGTCTGGAAATCTTTCTTCGCTGCCGTTCTTGTCGCTCCCTACTATGCAATCACTACCTGGTTGCATCTTCCCCAAGAGATTCCTGACTCAATAAGCCTGCCGACCCTTATTTCGGTCGAAGCGATTTGCTACATCTTGAGCTGGCTTGTCTTCCCGCTGCTTGTGCATTCCTTTTGTCAGATAACTCACCGTGAATATGTTTTTCGGCGATTCCTAGCTGCGCTTAACTGGTCAACCCTTGTTCAGGTTGTGGTTTTGCTACCAATCACTTTATTGGATACTACCCAAATAGTTCCTCAAGATTGGCTAGATTCGCTTTTTCTTGCTGTAGGTCTTTTGCTTTATGTGTATCTGGGAATGATTGTTCACGACACCCTTAAAGTGCCGGCAATCGCCATCGCAGGAATCGTCGCGTGCGGCATTCTAATCGACATTGCCCTACTTGCGCTTGGCAATAACATTTTGGGGATTACCAGTTAAAACTGATAGAGATTGAGTCTACTTCGTCCCTAACTTTGAATAGAGATAAGACTCTCATTTAGTTTGAGCGCCATAAACCATTTTTATCCCGGCAAGCGACCCCCAACTGAACACTGGTGCGGGATCGTGCCGTCAATTTCTGTTCGTATTCGCGACAGAATACGCCATCCGCGGTTTTGAAAGTTCGGCGCGGCATAACACTTATACGAAGACCTTCGGGCGCATAGTCCACAACCTGCAACTGACCACTATGATTTTTCTCTAAGGCTGTCTGCACCAAATCGCGCAGAATTTTAGCTGCAGGCGCGGATAGACCAACAGGTGCTGGGCCATAGGCAACGAGTGATATTTCAACCGGATTCGAATGGAACCAGGTAAATACACGTTTCACATAATGACCAACTTGAGGGGAGTAATACCAGTTATAACCTTGAACCCACACATTTCCCTGATACCGCGAGCATGAAATCTTATAAACCTCAAAGGTGCCGGCGGGAACTGTCACTGCTTCAAGATCGCCAACCCGGCAATCCCATGTTTGTTTATAGGTTTCTTCCCGCCCAGTGACTTCGTTGCGCTCAACATCAGTACTGGTAAAGGAAAGGCGTTTACCCGACACTAATGGCCATAATGAGGTGGGTACGATATTAAAGGTGGAGAACCCACTCCACAGGCGACCAGAGCCTTCCCGAGTTTCCCATTGCAGACGTGGGAGAACAAAGTTCCGATAAGCTGTTACAGAAAGACGATCTCCGATCTGCCAAAGAATAGTGTCACCGCTGGTGCCAACGACGATTTCCGCCACACCATTATCAAAAAGAAACGCATCCCCAACAGCATAGTCGGGTAGATTTGCGGGTACCGTTTCAGCCTGAGCCATATATCCAGAAAGAAATATGCTCAAAGCAAGCAGTATGGCGAAGCGCCACCTTCCGCGCTGGGATATGCGGCACCACTCAAATCCAATCATAAAGACTAGGACCCCTACCCTTTAATTAACTTCGCGGGGCCTTTGTAGTCTGCTCGGTAGCTTTTACTCAACCAATTTTATAGTGCGGAATAGGAATCTCCGTGAAACACTGTTCCCTACGTGTGTTATATTCCCGACTCGGGATCCGCCTTGGAAAAGGATGTTAGGTTCTCTTCCGCTCCCATAATCACCCTAAATCTTTCGGTCCATATGCCCTCATTACCGCGGCAAGCAACAGCAAGAATAGGTTTTATTTCTTCAAAAACGGCTTGGGATTGGCCTTGTAGCCGATCGCGAAGCGCCTTGCCTTCCGGATTTTCAAAAGTCATCTGAAACTCTCGGCAAAACTTTCCCGAATTGTCCTGAAAGGTCCGAATAGGAACAACCGTCCCGCCCCGCCCCGAGTCTGGGTTACGCCATTGAGTCACAGTCCCACTACGCTCCTGCTCCAAAGCATATTGGATAGCAGAATTCTGGATAACCCTGTCTTGGAGCTGAAGAGCTTGAACTTGGTCTTGAGTATGGGTGAGATACCAGGCAGTACCTGCGTACGTACCAGCAACAACACAGCAAACGGCCAATCCTGCGGCGATTGCCGAACGTATAGGCAGGGCCGCTAAAACTACCCGATAAGCGGAAAGAGGGCGCATTTTAGTTTGAGCTGCCGCCAAAAGACGTTCTGGGATCTGTTCTTCGAGGATAGGATCAAAAGCTTCGTGGATCAACGTATCCATACGCTTAAGAACTGCAAGACGGTGGCCTGCCTCTGGGTCCAGGCGCAGAGCTGTCGTAACCTCCGTTGCATCTTCATGGCCAAGCTCGCCATCAATGTACGCGTTCAGTAAAACGTCATCAATCCGCGCCATGGGGTTTTCCTCAATTCTTCTTTGCCTTCCCACTCTGGGTCCAACAACCGTGCGAGGGTTTGTCGGGCCCGTGCCAAGCGACTCATGACTGTGCCGATTGGCAAATCCAGTACCTCCGCTGCCTCTTTATAAGCCATCCCCTCGATCCCAATCAGGGTAAGAATGGCCCGATGTTCCTCGGAGAGGCTAGCAACCGCGCGATGGACTGCCACCATCGTTAGAGCCGTCTCAGCCTCCCGCTCGGCGTTACCCCCTTCCAAACTATCAGGATCGACTGAGGCTAAGTGCTCTCCTCTAACGCGCTGGCTGCGCCGCTGGTCGATCCATAAATTCAACATAATCCGGTACATCCAGCTATCCAGACGTACACCCGGTTGTGAAATTCCGCCGTGCCGAAGGGCCCGTTCGCAGGCCGCCTGAACCAGATCATCGGCCGCATCGCGATCCATAGTGAGCGCCCGAGCCCCACGCCGTAATCGGGGTAAAAGAGCGATAAGTTCCGAACGATCTATGGTTTGCACAACACCGTTTTTGGTCCTTCCACCCCTAAAAACGATTAATAAAATTATTTATTCCCATCTTAACATTAAAAAATCTGTTTTGTGGAACCCTCTAGAAGGAATAAACTTTCCGGATCGTCGTTTTCTAGGTAACGCGGCATATTAGTGCCTTTATTAAGGAAGACCATTAGAGGTCAGTTCGTTCTGGGTGGAGTTTGTTAATGTGGAAATCCAGCGCTTTTGCTTATATTTTCCCGGCTAAGGCGACACGCGCAACCCTTCTCGCGATGGCGGCGGTGTTAACTATTCTTCCTATCGCGGTGAATTTTCACGGGATCGCGCTCAATGCGGCGACGGCGGCTAGTAATAACCCTGGCGGGAATAATTCCGGTGGAAACAGTGCTAGCAATGGTGGCGGGAACAGCGCCGGAGGTAGCAAGGGCGGTAATAGCATTAGCGATAAGGCGGGTATGGGCGGTGGCGGCCTCAGCGGCTCAATAAGTAGGGATTCCGGTAATGGTGCCAATAGTAGTGGCGGAAGCGGCGGCACTCCCGGCGGCGCAGGACCCGAGAGTGTTTCTCCTAGCAGAGGAAGTCTCATCAGTAGGGATGCGAAAGGTCACGAAGGCGGCGGATCTTCGGATAACGCTTCAGGAGTTTCCAATCGAAATGACTCTGGAGCCCATGGTCTAATTTCTGGTTCGGGTAAGGATTTCAACGCTGGCCCTGCCCAAGGACATGGTATCAACGAACTCTCAGTGCCTGTATCCCCAGCTCCGGCAACACCAACTAAGGCGAAGGCGAAATCTGCAACAGGAGTGGCAAAGGTTGATACACCCACAGGGGTAATACGTACTGGAATAGAGGCCAATCTCCCCACAGGAATTCAGCAACATATCTCAGGCGAACAACTGGGGCCCGATCTTGATAGTAATACCGAGGCAGCCTTGATCAGTCATGGGTGGAAGCGCTAGGAACTTCGCCCCCATTATTTCCTATTGATCGTATCCTTTAGATAAACGTTCCCAGCATCTTCGCCTTGATTTTGCCCCAAGGACGGTTATTAGCCTGGGGCAACAATCATCGTATTCTCATCTTCATAATGAATGGCAACAAGATATAAACCTTGGGCAGGAGCTGTTGGCCCCGCTGCCGACCGATTGCGCGCGGTCAGAGCCTTTTCCACCGCTGAGGCTGGCCAGCGACCCAATCCCACTTGGCAGAGAGTCCCCATTATAATACGGACTTGGTTGTGCAGAAATGACCGAGCAAGAACCTCGAGCCAAACTTCATCACCATGCCGAAAAACCCTTAGAGAGTTAAGAGTTTTAATCGGGCTAGTCGCTTGGCATCCTGCGGCGCGAAAACTGGTGAAATCGTGACGGCCTACCAAGATTTGGCCCGCTGTATGCATAACCTCTGCATCAAGGGATTGCGGCACCCACCATACACGCCCCTCCTCAATGGCCGGTGGCGCGCGCCGCGATAAAATCCGAAAAAGATATCGCCTACCAATGGCTGAGAATCGCGCATGAAATTCGGGATTCACTGGCATCGCAGCAACGACAGCCACTGGTAAAGGTCGCAAATGGGCATTAACGGCATCTCGTAGCCTATTTCCCGTTACATCTCGATTTAAATCGAGATGCGCCACTTGCCCCAGAGCATGAACACCTGTATCGGTCCGCCCACCTCCTGTAACGGTAATTCTTTCACCGCAAAAACGATAAACAGCCTCTTCAAGCGCTGCTTGAACCGAGGGGCCATTTTGCTGCCGCTGCCAGCCGACAAAGGGACGGCCATCATATTCGATCACAAACTTATATCGCGTCATGGGATATTTTTTCGCGAGGGCATCTTAAGGACCACACCCGACGAAATAGGAAAACCCCGTAGAAACTCGGCCGCCGCAAGCGGTTGTCGTCCCGGGCGCTGCAATTGTAAAAGCCGCAATCCGCCAACACCACACGCAATGCATAATTCTCGGTTCGGGGATCCTCTCAAGATTTTACCTGGCGATTCTTGGATGCTCTGAGATAATTCCTCAGCCTTTAAAACCTTGATACGCTCTTGCCCATAATCGAAAAAAGCCCCTGGAGTTGGAGCAAACGCACGAATGCGTCGCGCCAAAACCTGTGCAGGCAATGTCCAGTCGAGGCGAGCATCCTCCTTGGTTATTTTATGGGCATAGCTTGCCCCGACTTCAGGCTGCGATATGGCATGAAGACGACCTTTTTCCAATTCCGACAATGCTGTAACGATAGCTGTTGCCCCTATGCTGGATAGGCGGTCGTGTAAGCTTCCTAAGGTTTCATCCGCTGCAATCGAGAATCGCGTCTGCATAAGAATGGGACCTGTATCAAGGCCTTCATCCATCTGCATAATCGTTATTCCTGTCTCAGGATCCCCCGCCAAAAGCGCTGCATGGATAGGTGCCGCACCACGCCATCGAGGAAGCAATGATGCGTGAATGTTAAGACATCCGTACCGGGGAGCCTCCAGAATAGGCTTCGGCAAAATGATCCCGTAAGCAACGATTATAGCGGCATCGAGTTGAAGATCAGAAAAAGCTTTTTGATCCTGTGGATCTTTCAAGTGACGTGGGGTTCTTACTGCTAGGCCATGGTTTGCAGCAAAAACATGCACAGATGAGGGTTGTTCCTTATGGCCTCGGCCCGTGGGACGCGGTGGCTGCGTATAAACAGCGAGGATTTCATGACCCGCGGCGATTAAGGCTGCCAAGGCTGAAACGGCAAAGGATGGGCTCCCCATAAAGGCAAGACGCATGGATCATCCTATCTAGAGAGGGATCTAGGCAACTTCTGCCGTCAAACTTTTTTTCCGCTTCGCAAGCTTGCGTATAATTATTGATCGCCTCAGCGAAGAAATACGATCGACAAATAATACACCATCAAGATGATCTATTTCATGAAGAATACAGGTCGCCAGAAGTCCCTCCGCTTCCAGCTCCTGGCTTGCCCCAGCATAATCCAGATATCGAACACGGATTTTCGCTGGGCGCTCAACCTCGGCGTATTGATCCGGTAAGGAAAGACACCCCTCTTCAAATACTTGGCTCTCTTCCGAGACGGCAATAATTTCTGGATTAACCATCCGCAAGGGCTGGCGTTGGTGCTCGGTCTCAGCTAAATCGATCACGATAACC
Organism: Alphaproteobacteria bacterium; assembly: GCA_041396725.1. Taxonomy (GTDB): domain Bacteria; phylum Pseudomonadota; class Alphaproteobacteria; order JAWKYA01; family JAWKYA01; genus JAWKYA01. The sequence goes on along the minus strand of JAWKYA010000006.1, from coordinate 43,693 downwards.
CGCTGAGAAATACCGATTTGCGGCGCTGCCAGACCGATACCGGGGGCCCGGTACATCGTTTCTAACATGTCATCCATCAATAAGCGGACCGAATCGTCAACTGTAATGACCGGGGCCGCCTTAACCTTAAGACGCGGATCAGGTGCATGAAGAATGGGTCGGACGGCCATAGTTCTTTCCTGTGACTGCTTTATCAGGGATCTCCTCACCCCTTAAAATAGCTATAAACTCCATATGGCTTCGAGGTCACCCCCGTCAAGCGGTCAAAACCGTAAATCAGCGGTATCTTTTTTATACCTATGATAGAGTGAGAGAATTAGCTCTGTTTTTGTGAGAATCTTTTGTGTCCAACCTTATGTTGCTTCTCTTTGGTTTGGGTTCGGGGCTTGTTCTAGGCGCCCTTCTCTTAGGTATCAGCTTATGGGTGCGGTCGAAACCAATCCCACACCAACGGGATGTTGGTCTTTTAGCAGCTAATCTCGAGGTCTTAAGCGAGAATTTAATCCGTATCCAGCGCCATATGGGGGAACAGCTGCAAGCACAAGAGCGGGCCGTCACAAAGGCTCTTGATGAACGATTGGCTGACGTAAGTCGTCGCGTCGGCGATAGTTTAGAGAAAACCTCTGCTGCCCACACTGGAACTTTAACGGATTTGCGCGAACGCTTAACTAAAATCGATGAAGCGCAGAAAGTTCTTTCTAGTCTCTCGGGCGAGGTTATTGGTCTTAAAGATATTCTTTCTAATAAACAGGCGCGCGGCGCCTTTGGCGAAGTTCAATTAAAAGACTTAGTCACTGATATTTTGCCACCATCCGCATACGACTTTCAAACAACTCTCAGCAATGGTAAGCGTGCAGATTGCCTTATTCGTCTTCCCAATCCGCCTGGGGCGATTGCAATCGATGCTAAGTTCCCCCTTGAGTCTTATGCTGCCTTACAAAATGCAACTGATGACGTTGCACGCATCGCCGCACGTCGACAATTGGCCAGCGATATGGCGATTCATATCAAAGCCATTGCCGACCGCTACATCCTTCCCGGTGAGACAGCCGAATCTGCGCTATTATTTCTACCTTCTGAAGCGATTTATCTTGAGCTCCACACGAATTTACAGAATGTCATTGAACAATCGCGACGCACCCGTGTTTTCATTGTTTCCCCCACCACATTATGGGCAACACTGACAACTGTTCGCGCTGTTTTGCGGGATGCTCGTATGCGCGAGCAAGCTCACGTCATTCAAAACGAAACACGCCTCCTCTTAGAGGATGTACGGCGCCTTACCGAGCGAGTCACAAAATTAAAAAATCATTTCGATCAGTCCAACCGAGACTTACAAGAGATCGGCATTTCGGTTGACAAAATAACTAAACGCGGCGAGCGGATGACAGATTTAGAATTAGGTGAAAATCCTACGATTACCCTTGAAGATCGAGAATCTTTAACTCTGACGGGTTCTGTTGCACCCTTTCATCGCGACCATCTTTCATAAGTGACATAGGTATCAAACAGGGATGCAATCTCCTTCATTAAATAAACTTTTTAGAAATGAGGTTTGACCATGGTTTCTTCTTTTTCGATTTTTGTCATCGCGGTCATAGTTTTGGCACTGGTTATTATCCTTCTCGGTGTCAAGTCGGTGCCACAGGGCTTTGAGTACACGGTCGAGCGCTTTGGGCGTTATACCCGCACCCTCGACCCTGGCCTCCACTGGATTATGCCGATCATCGACCGCATTGGTGCTCGGCTTAGTATGATGGAGCAGGTAATTGATGTTCCGAGCCAAGAAGTTATCACCAAAGATAATGCTATGGTCGAAGTTGATGGTGTAATATTTTTCCAAGTCTTGGATGCCGCGCGTGCTGCCTATGAGGTGCGGGGGCTAGAAAATGCCATCATCAACCTGACGATGACCAATATTCGAACTGTAATGGGATCTATGGATTTAGACGAGCTCTTATCTCAGCGCGACCGAATTAACGAGCAACTGCTTCGCGTCGTGGACGAGGCTACCAGCCCTTGGGGTATTAAAATGACTCGAGTGGAAATTAAAAATATTACCCCACCCCGCAACCTGGTGGATTCGATGGCCCGGCAAATGAAAGCTGAGCGGGATCGCCGCGCTCAGATTCTGGAAGCGGAAGGATTTCGCCAGGCCGCCATACTGAAAGCCGAAGGAGAAAAACAGTCGAAAATCCTGACGGCTGAAGGAGAAAGAGAAGCTGCATTTAGAACGGCAGAAGCGCGAGAGCGTGCAGCTGAGGCTGAAGCTAAAGCGACACAAATGGTTTCGGATGCTATTGCCCATGGCAATATACAAGCTATCAATTACTTCGTGGCCCAGAAATATATCGATGCCCTAGGGCGCCTCGTGGAAAGCCCGAACCAAAAAATCGTGCTGATGCCTTTGGAGGCATCGTCGGTGATCGGTGCGCTTGGTGGCATTGCAGAATTAGCGAGAGAAGCCACGGGAGCACGCGATGAAAAAGCCGGCCCGTGGCAACGGAAAACTTGAGATGTCAAAAGACTTGATGCGTGATACCAAGGTAGAAAACCATGATGCAAATTGACTTTTGGTATTGGTGGGTTCTTGCGGTGGTCCTTTTTACGCTTGAGGCCTTCGCACCAGGAGCTGTGTTTTTGTGGATGGGGATTTCAGCAAGCCTCGTCGGCATCCTATTACTTATTCTCCCCGATCTGACATGGCAGCTTCAAGGGCTTTCCTTTGCCGTATTATCGATTGTCGCTGCCTTAGGTGGCCGTCAAATCTTGAAACGCAAACCTATCCATACAGACGAACCTGCGCTTAATAAACGAGGAACGGCCCTTATCGGCCGTATCGGAGTGCTGGAGCATCCTATCCAATCCGGAATCGGCAAAATCCGCCTTGATGATACTGTATGGCGTGTGCTTGGCCCCGATCTGCCCACCGGTACCCAGGTTCAAGTCATTGGTGTCGAGGGGGCGAGTTTACGGGTCATACCTGCAAACAAGAGCTAATCGCATTTGGGTAAAGCGACACAATCGCCACTTCTTGCAAAAAATGGTCTGGGGGAATGGAAAAATAGTAGAAGTTGGAACCTAGTTATGCGAAACACAGCGTTGCTGTTATTCTTGAAATAAGATGCGCTAAACTCATTGCTTACACGCCAACGGAGACATTAACTCATGGCCTATGTCGTCACTGAAAGTTGCATCCGCTGCAAATATATGGATTGCGTAGAGGTTTGCCCTGTCGATTGTTTTTACGAAGGGGAAAATATGCTTGTTATCAATCCTGACGAATGTATCGACTGTGGCGTATGCGAACCAGAGTGCCCGGCTGAAGCTATTGTCCCCGATACGGATTCTGGCGCCGAGAAATGGGCAGAGATCAATCGCACCTACTCCGAGACCTGGCCCAACATCACCCGCAAGAAAGATTCTCCGGCGGACGCTGACCAGTACAAGGGGGTTGCGGATAAGTTTCAGAAGTTCTTTAGTGATAAGCCCGGTAACGACACTTAGAGCCATTTCTGGTTAACTTATTGAAATAAAATAGATATTATCTTGTAAAGATACAAAATTATCGGTACGTGCTTCCCGTACGCCTATCTTTTTGTCCACAGGTATGGTAGGATCTGTTGTCGGTAAGGAATGGAAGGCCTTGCCGTCTTGCGTATCAGTCCGAAGAGCCAGCTAGGTCTCCGTCGGGAACGGGATCTAGGATTATTTTCTGTCTCAGCGGAGACGGGCGCAAGAATGAGGGAAGCACTACTGAAAGACGGATAATGGCGAAAAAATCAGAATTTCGCGCGGGTGATTTTGTTGTCTACCCAACCCATGGCGTTGGTCAAGTTAAGGCCATCGAAGATCAGGAAATCGCAGGCATTAAACTTCGGGTCATTGTCATCCATTTCGAAAAGGATCGCATGACCCTCCGGGTTCCTGTTCTTAAGGCCACAGACGCCGGGCTGCGCAAACTATCAAGTCAGGATCAAATGCAGAGTGCGCTTAAGGCACTTCGCGGTAAATCGCGGATCCGCCGCGTTATGTGGAGTCGGCGGGCCCAAGAATACGAGGCCAAGATTAATAGCGGCGATCCCGTTTCCATTGCTGAGGTATTGCGAGACCTTTACCGCAATGTGGGGCAACCCGATCAATCCTATAGCGAGCGCCAAATCTATCAGGCGGCTTTAGATCGGTTAGCGCGGGAGTTTGCAGCCGTTGAGTCTATCGACGAAGCGCAAGCCTCGCAACGTCTCGAAGAAATGCTGAGCAAAGCCGCTTAAGCCTACTATTGCACGTGCGCGCTTAACAGAAACCCAGGAAGCTTATGCTTCCCGGGTTTCTTTTCGGGCTGGCGGAGCGATTTGCCGCCCAGAAGCCGCGCGGATACCGCGGTTTCCTATCAGGTCAAGCTTACTGCTCACCTTTACCATTCGCTTTTGAGGGATCCTTTCTCGGTGGCGTCTCCCGAACCGTTTCGAGATAGAAATCGCCCAAAAGCCCATGGACTAATCCTGCACCCGAAAGGTTAGCAGAAGCTTAACAACGAACCTTAGCCGTTATGAAAATCGCCGATTTAGGAACGACTGGCATACAAGAGCGTTAGAAACACGTCTCCATTGTTAATTTTAAGCCGCGGGGCCAGCGATAAGACTCACAGATAAGTGATCGCACATCAGATCTGCAGAATAAGCAGCCGACTCTTTAGAGCGATTCTTATATATGCAATTTGTAAACCTTTTACGGGCGATCATAGCGCTAAAGACAGAATCGCGGTAGTGGCTGACACCTGTTAGGGGAGATTGAACCATGGCACATATCGACGATCCGCAAACACAAAAGGCGAATATCAGTTTTATTCGCTCATCTATGCGGCAGCCGATTTTAGAACGCGAAGACGAATGGGAACTTGCCAAGCGTTGGCGAGAACGAGGTGATGTGCATGCATTGCATAGCCTGGTCGAGGCCTACATGCGCCTGGTCGTCGCGATGGCAGCAAAATACCGGAATTACGGATTGCCGATGGGTGATTTAGTCCAAGAAGGAAATGTCGGCCTTATGCAAGCGGCGGCACGATTCGAGCCTGAACGCGAGGTCCGGTTTTCTACCTACGCATCTTGGTGGATTCGCAGTGCTATGCAGGAATTTATCCTACGCAACTGGTCTATCGTACGAACCGGAACGACGGCAACGCAAAAGTCTCTATTTTTTAATCTTCGTCGCTTGCGCGCCAAGATCGAAGATCGAACAGGGCATTTCCTAGATGAAGCGGGTCGGCAAAAAATTGCCAAAGACTTAGGCGTCTCTCAAAGCGATGTCGAGGCGATGGAGGTACGCTTATCTGCGGTCGATCGATCTCTAGATGCCCCTATTAGCGACCAAGGCGAAGGTGATTGGCAGAGCTTCTTGGCTGCTGAAGGGCCTACCCCTGAAGATATTGCTATTGGTTTACGCGATGCTGAAACACGTTCAGCTTGGCTTGAGTCTGCTTTGGCAGAATTAAGCGAGCGAGAGCGTCGTATCGTCCGTCTACGGCGCTTAAGTGAAGAGGGTGCAACTCTCGAAGAGCTCGGTCGTAAACTTGGGGTTAGTAAAGAACGTGTCCGGCAACTCGAACATCGTGCTTTGGTTAAATTACGACGCTCTTTAGCAGCGCGCACTCAAGAGCCGCGGGATCTGCTCTCAGAATTGTAGTCGATTAAGCTGCGAGACCCTTATCGTTATCTTTATCATCACTACCGCTGACAGCGAGACCTCGAATAACCAGGTTACCTTCATGGTGTACTGTATCTATGCCAAAGGTTGCGGCAAGAATCGCCGGGGTCATAGCGGCAACGGGTGTATCTTGAACCAATATCTGACCCCTCTGTAAAACTATAACCTTGGTAGCGTAACGATAAGCGAGTGCAAGATCATGAATCGCTGCGATAACGGCAATACCTTGCACGGCTAAATTGCGAACAACTTTCATGACATGATGAGCGTGAGCTGGATCGAGACTTGCGGTCGGCTCATCCAGTAACAATAAGCGTGGTCGATTAGCGCCAAGATCTATCTGTGCCAAGGCACGAGCAAATTGAACCCGTTGTTGTTCGCCGCCAGATAGTGTGTTGTACGATCGCGATGCAAGGGCCGATACGGCAGCAAGATTCATAGCCTCCTCGATAGCATGATTATTCTGAGTCTGTGTTGCAATCGCATGAAACGGCGACCGACCTAGAGCCACCACATCGCGAACCGGAAGAGTGAATCCTAGGGTTGTTGATTGTGCCATCATCGACCGATGCCGTGCTAAATCAAGAGCAGTCCATGCCGCTAAAGATTTTTCCTGAAGCCGCACTGTACCTGTTGCAGGTAAAATATCACCGCCCATAGTCTGTAATAATGTTGACTTGCCTGCGCCGTTTGGACCGATAAGGATTGCAACTTCACCAACTTTTACTTCGGTTGTTATCGACTGCAGAACACGCCGCCCGCGGCGAATAACAGCCGTATCCTTAAGGATCATCATAACGTCAACGACCTCCGCATCTGGATTAAAAGAACAAGGAAGAATGGGCCGCCAATCAGACTAGTGATAATCCCCACCGGCAATTCGGCAGGCGCAACGATCCATCGGGCAATCATATCGGCAAATACAAGCAATGTCGCACCACCCAAAGCCGTCAACGGAATAAGCCGGCGGTAAGCGGGGCCAACGATAAGGCGAATCACATGGGGAACAAGCAGACCGATAAAACCCACCACGCCACTTACCGCAACACATCCACCCACCATAATCGCCGTTAATAAACACACCCAGCGTTTAAGTTTTTCAATCGGAAAGCCAAGATACGCAGCCTCACGCTCGCCTAGATTTAATGCATCGAGCCCACGTGCCAGCCATGGTGTAATCAGCAACGGTATAAGAATACACGGGGTCAAAACATAAACAATTTCCCATCTTGCTCCTCCAAGACTTCCCATCGTCCAAAAGGTAATATCGCGAATCTGCCGCTCGTTGCTTAAGTGAACAAAAAAGCCTGTCGCAGCACTACAAATCGCTGTCATAGCAATCCCCACTAACAACAGCATGATAATCGACGTCCGACCCTCAATGACCGCCGCACGATAAACCATTAGAGCTACGATCATACCTCCCATGAAGGCGCATAAGGGTAAGAGATAAAGAACTTCTAGACCGGGAAAGATCCGATTACCAAAAACAATCACAGCCGCCGCCCCCATAGCGGCACCAGGGGCAATACCGATTAATCCTGGATCCACCATAGGATTACGGAACAACCCCTGCATCAAAGCCCCTGAAACGGCGAGCCCTGCACCGACAATCATTCCCACTAAAGTCCGCGGTAGCCGCAATTGCCAAACAACTGTTTCAGCGCGAGGATCGGTACCCAAGTGAAACAAAGATTTCAAGACATCTTCAAAACTTAATGAAACTGGACCGATTGCCAAGCTCGCAATCACTGCAAGAACCAAAGCCATGGCAACAAATGCAACGGGGTTCGAGCGCCCGATATGTTTTAACGCTATCCATTTTGCACCGGAGAGTGCAGAATTTGTTTCTATCTCTCTTAGGCGTGCATCCATGGCCGGTTCGGTAAGAATGGAGGAATTATTTTGGGATGAATGCACTTGGCCAAATCCAGAGCGGCATGAGCTATACGCGGTCCAAATCCTAATAGATACAGTGTATCCATAATCGCTATCCGACCAGCCTTGGCAGCTGATAACGACGCTATGGCCGGCAGCGATTTTATCGTGTCAATGGCACCGGCACTTTCAACGGTTTGACCACTCATCAAAATAAAATCGGGTTCCGATGCGACAGCCGATTCATTAGAAAGGGGTTTATAACCTTCATATTCCTCGATGGCGTTGCGTCCCCCAGCAAACGCAATCATTGATGCTGCTGCTGTGTGGGTTCCTGCAACCATCAACCGCCCGCCCGCTGCACTTAAGATAAACATAACCTTCGGTCGATCTTTGATCGGATTGATAACCGATCTCACCGCAGTCAGATCGGCTGTCACCGCGTCCAGCATGGACTTACCATTAATCGATAAAGCTGTAGCGACAGCTATAATTTTTGCACGCACATTATCGACCGAAAAAGTTTCAGGAACCACAGCCATAGGCACCTTGAGGGACCGTAACTGATCCAAGATCCCCGGAGGGCCCGCCTGATCACTGACCAGGAGTAAGGTTGGATTTAAAGATAGAATCCCTTCAGCCCCTAAGGTACGCAAATAGCCAATTTTAGGCAAAGGATCTACTACGGTGGGTGGGTAAAGACTGGTCGTATCGACGCCAACCAAATTCTTCCCAGCTCCCAACGCCACTGCAATTTCGGTTAATGCTCCCCCAGCAATTACCACACGCTTCGGGATAGCCCTTTGAGCATAGCCCTGCGTCCACAATAGAACGCTAGCACTAAAGCCAAGGCCTAAACCAATTCTCGCCCCCTCAAGAAATTGCCGCCGGTTCATGCTGCCCGCCGCGACACCAAGGACTCGGCCAGAGTTCGCCAAGAACCGATCTCAGGAATTCCGGGCTTGCGTTTACCAAAAAATGACACGATCAACGTGCCCTTTTTGTCAAAAAGTTCGAGCGAGGTCACTACACCATCCCGGGTGGGTTTACGCACAATCCAAGTTGAAGCGATGGCATCTTCGCGCAAATGTAGATTGAACAGCGGATCAAGAACATTGAGCCAAGGTCCTGTAGTAACCAGATGTTTTACAGGGCCTGTATGAATCTGAATCATGCCAGGATTGCCGACAAAAACCATGATTGGCAGTCCCTCTTTAGCTGCGATCTCGAGCATGATGCGGGCAGATTCGGGCGCAACAGCAATAGCATAGTCATCTCCAGCCAGACGAAAGGCCTGCTCACGCTCAACCTTATGATGCTGGAGTAAGGCAAAGAAATCATGGGTATCTTGCAAAGTCGACCAGTCCTTACGCAAGGCCACTACGTCGATATCTTGGTCCGGACGAGATATAGGTGCGACCGGTGGCAATACAACTCGCTCATCGAGTTCTTGCCGTTCATGCCGAAATCGATCAATAGTCTTTGCAAAAAGTTCGAGATTGGTTTCTTTCGTTGCATAAATCTTGTGTATGGCCTGACCCGCAGCATCGAAAAACTGTAAGCTTTGGCGGACTTGGCCGCGCACCTCTTCACACACAGAAAAGCCATAGGTCCAGGGGTCGAAGAAAATTCGCAAATCGATATCTTCTCCCACAATAAGACCCACGTGGCCTGCTATGGAAAGTGCTCCATAAGTACCATGACGTTCATGGACGCAAAATTCATTACGGGTTAAAGCCATAACTGAACCCACAGTCGACATAGCTCTGATGATTTCGGGCCATGGGCCCTTAAGCCGGGTTACTCCACCTTTCGCACCAAGACCTGTGGCTAGCAATTCTAATTCTGATACCCCAAGACGAGCGGCAGCATCCCGGATTCGAAGTTTTGGTTCTTGATTACGAAGCTCGCGCCAACCCGTAGCAAGATCAGCTCCCGTCGAATTAGGGAACGCTTCTTTCATTGTTCTTCTCCCGATCATTTAATGTTAAAGCGTACTGGAATCTCGACCCAAGCCAAAATCGCCTGACTACCGACGTGCGCAGCTTCGAAATCCCAATTCCGAACAGCCGCGACCGCAGCCCGGTCTAACGAATCAAAGCCCGATGACTGCCAGAGTTTGACTTCACGCGATGAACCATCCACGTCAATCAGAGCACGTACGATGGAGGTTCCTTCTTGTTTTAACTCAAGCGCCCGCGATGGATAGGCGGGTGGGCGCGGTGTGTTCCGAAATTTTGCCGTCGTTATGACAGGAGGACCATGATTATCCACATCAATAGTGCTATCCATCATAGCACTTGAAGCGACAGCTCCTGATGCAGTTGCAGAACTTCGGACTATTTGTCCGGATGGTTCGGCACCTGTTTGTGAATAGAGAGCTTCGCTCCCTATCGTCGTGCTTGCTACAGCTTCATTAAGGAAGGATTGATTAACAGTCTCTGTCTTGGCTGTATCGGAATCCTTATCTTGCTGCGTAGGTGTTAGTGCGGATGGAGGTGGCGTTTTATCAACTACTTTTGGCTTTACGGCTTTAGGTTTGGCTTTAACAACCGATAGAGGGGCAGATCCTGAAGATGGGTTCGCCTCGCGATCCTCTTTAGCCATAGCTTGATGAGCCACTGGCGGCAAAACTGGTTGTGCCGGAACAGGCACAACTTCAACTCCCGTAAGTGATGAGGGTTGCGCTTCGGGTTGGCGTGCACTTGATGGATCTTCGGCAAGTGTAACAATAGCGATAACTGCACCTGCCTCCGCATCTATACCAGTCAACGCCGATTCCCCTAACCAATCTGGCAGAAAAATAAGTACACTCAAAATTGCTGCATGAATCAAACCTGAAGCGACTAGGGCGAAGCCATCTTCACTCAACTGCACCCGCGGCGCCTCTCGATGAGGATACGCGCTATCTCTTCGGCTCACGATATCAGATGCAAATGAGGTGATGGCCTGCATGGGATTTAGAATCCGCGCGTATAGCTAATGGCCATGCGGTAATCGCGGCCTTCTTCATAAAGGGGCGTTAAGTGCCGGCGGTAAGCTGTGTCCAGAATATTTTCAACACCAAGATCAACCCGCAAGCCCTCCAGCATCGGTTGCGGCGGTGCCCAATTCAAGAAAACACCATGGACACCGTAACCACTGGTTGGGGTTCCAGTATCACTGACTCGATCTTGATCAGCGGCAAATTCGCTTTTGATCCCGATGCGAATCCCTTCCTTAGGCCAGAGGAATCCCGCTTTCACAATGAGTTTGTCTGCCGGTATGGAATCGATTTCCTGATTGAGATCTTCGTTATCGCCACGGATACGGGCATAGGATAAACCTGAAAAAGCATAAGGCATATCATATCCCATTTCAGCTTCGACACCTGAGATCGTAGCATTCGGGATATTGCGCATTCCTGATGTTGTTGCGGTTACGAACTCCTCGATAAAATCTTCAGCCTTAGTGTAGAAATAGGTTCCCCGAGCATAAAAGTGATCCCCTTGCCAAGCTACGTTCGGCACAGAAAATCGCATGCCCGTTTCGGCTGTTTCCGTATGTTCCGGCTTAAGATCTGGATTAGGGATGAAGTTATTACCCGGGAAATGCTGACCCGAGACATAGCTTTCTAGTAAGGTTGGCGCCCGAAAACCCCAGCCGTACGAAGCCCACAACCCGAGCCACTCATGAGCGCGCCAATTGACCCCAACACGCGGTGAGGCGGCACCTGTTTCACGTTCTAAAGGCTGCTTGGAGGAAAAATTTGCACTGCGCTCAGACTGATAATGATCGTAGCGGATTGCAGGAGTAACGGTCAGATTCTGAAAAATCGCCACTTCATCTTGCAGATAGACTCCTGCAACATCGTCGATCGCATCCGGAAACTGTGGCCGATATAGGCCATTGCGGCGACCTTCACCAATGTCATGAAAGTACTCCACCCCATAGGTTAAGGTATGTCCCGTATCCCACATCGACACCCGGCTAGTGTTATAAAGATCGAAGCCCGTCGTCTGGAGTAAGGTTTCATCATGGCGGCGATCTTTGCTTGCCCTTATTTCATCCACATCGATTTCGTTGCGATAAATCTTAAGAGTTAGATCAACCAAACTTTGATCAGGATCAGCAAGGTTATAAGTGCCTGCGATAACCCGCTGTCTCGTCTCCCGATCAACAATTTGCGTCAACCCTGTTTCATTTGTATCCACATTGATGGGCACACGGCCTTTTTCATTGCTGTCCATCAAAGTAATGCCGATTTTTTGATGATCATCAGGCCGTGCGGTCGCTTTGAATAATGCCTCACGGATATCCTCTTCAGAATTTTGTAAGCTGTCGCCGGTGCCTAGATGAATATCTTTGGGATAACGGAAAGATATATTGGCAAGGAGATCCAGCTTATCCTCATAACGGCCGAAAGCTCCAGCGCTGTAAAAGGGCTCGGACGCGGCGGTGCTATATCCATATTTCGTGCGAAAGCCCATAGTTTCGCCGGGATCTAGAAAGTCAGATGCATCCTTGGTTTCCATGGCGATCACACCACCAATGGCACCTGATCCATGTAAAGCTGAGTTCGATCCGCGCACTACATCGACTTGCTTTAAAATATCTGGATCAAGGAAAACTCGACCTTTATGCCCGGCTTCAAAATTTTGCCGCGCACCATCTAAGGTAACGATCACTCGTTGATTGCCCATACCACGGATTGAGACATCCTGCCCAAGACGCCTTGGACCTCCACTCATATCGACCCCCGGTTGGTCATGCAGAAGATCATCCAGCTTTTGTGGATTACGGTCATTAATTTCCTCACGACCAATAACGGTGACGTTGGCCGGGATCTCATCAACGCTGCGCTCGGTTTTTGTCGCTGTCACTGTCACCGCATGAAGCGGGGTCGCTGACTCCGGCTCGGAAACTGCATGAGTTTCCGCTTGCGATGTTTCCACCTGCATTGCCATTTCTGGATAGGTTGAGGTTTGGGCAAGTAAGTTTTTCTTAGCGGTAGGTACAGATCCTGAGGCGGACACCGGCGGCGATACCATCAGTGTTGACGCTGGATTTTGCCCCACTGTTTGCGCCAAGGCAGGAAAGCCACAAGTCCCTATACTTAGGATGAATCCTGTCAGCAGAAGTCTTTTCTTGATACGCACCATAGTCGATCCCCTCTTCGCCAGCCGGCGAGACTAAAACTTGGCTGGCTACCGAAGGCCAATCGATGCGCCTTTGGATGGCTTGCTGCAAATATTGCCTTGATCACTCAAGGTCGTGTCGTTCGAAGCTTATAGCCTCGTTATTTCGTTAGGATCAGCTTACCGTTTCCGGTTAAACGAAGACGATAATCCGATCCTTCATGCTCGATAATAACTTCCCGATTGGACGCAAAAAGACTCCGGCTATTCAATCGAAGTTGGCCTTCGCGCATTTGACTGGCCGCGATTTTCACCGACCCCCCACTTGCGCATCCATCCTCGGCCTTAACCTTCTTCTCAATGTCCATTTTTTGTAGACCGAAAACTTAAACCCTTAATCCACGATAATTTCCAGATCTTATTGCAATTGCGAATCATTTGCAATAAGATAAAACGAGAATGACTTGAGGACCTCCATGACCAAGGCATTGGCTTTAGGTTGGCTTGACAGGTTTCGTGCCGAGATTTTGGAAAAAGCGCAATAAATAGCCATCCGGATCAGCAAGAACGAATTGGCGATTACCCTGAACATTGTTTTTACAGCGATACCAGCGCTCTTCCATTTCCCAAAACGGTCTAAGTCCGGCAGAGATTACCCGAGCATAAAAAGGGTCGACAGCCTGGACTTCGATCTGAAAATTGACCCCGCGACCATAGGGTTGCTCGAGCGATCCTGATAGCCAGATGCGGCTAGGGTCGCATGGTTGCTCGAGCATCAGGCTAGCCCCCTCGAAATCGAGGAATGCAAACCGCTCTTCTGGGCGCTCATATCGAAGGGAAAAACCTAGAATATCTTTATAAAATGTGAGACTACGCGCAAGATCACTACAATAGAGTTCGGGAACAAGCATTGCATCACCACCCTCTACCGACGGATCATGTGTCAGCCAGCAAATCACCGCCACTGCCAGCCATAAATGAGATATTCTCTCTAAGCGTTAATAATACCTTAGCTCTCTCACCTTACCCCAGAACACACGGTAGGCGAAAATCGTATAGCCGATAATGCATGGTAGGACGATCAGCACGCCGATCAGGATAATTATCAATGACTCCGGCGCGCTGGCGGCTTGCCAAATCGTGATCTGATCCGGGACGATGTAAGGGTAAAAACTATAAGCCAGCCCAAGGAAGCCGAGCAGAAACACTCCGACGCTGCCTGCAAATGGAACCCAGCAATAGCGATCGTCTGGGCGGGGTAGCCTGCGCAACACAACCTCAAGACCAATGATGAGAAGACCCGTTATGAGCGGAACTGGCAACAATAAAAAGAAATGAGGCAAGCTGAACCATTTATCGAAAATGCGCGAGCTAATAAGCGGCGTAACAATCGATACTGCCGCCATGCCTATGGCCGTTCCCCATAAGGTGATACGCGCCCAGCCTATAGCTTTTCTCTGTAAGTCACCTTCCATCTTCATGATCAACCATGCTGCACCGACAAAACAGTATCCTGCGGCCAAACACGCCCCTACCAATAAACCGAAAGCAAAAGCAGCAATCGTTACTTCAAAGCCCATGATATAGGCGCCGAGCATATAACCTTGCGCCAAGGCTGCAATCAATGAGCCACCACTGAAAGCCTTATCCCAGAGGTGCTTGTGATCAGCTTTCGCCTTGGCACGAAAATCGAATGACACGCCACGCAGAATAAGACCGCCAAGCATAATAGCCGTCGGTACATAAAGCGCCGTCAAAATCACACCATGCGCTAAGGGGAAAGCAACCAGCAAAATTCCCACACCAAGCACAAGCCAGGTTTCATTTGCATCCCAAAACGGACCAATGGAGGCGATCATTTGGTCTTTTCCTATATCGTCGGTACGACTCATCAGCATACCAACCCCAAGATCGTACCCATCAAGGATGACATAAGCGAGTATCGAGACGCCCATGAGAACCACGAATATCAGCGGCAGCCATTGGCCGTTTGCAAGAAACTCCATCACGTGCCTCTTTCAACCGCTTTCATAACCGCGGCAGATGAAAATGCCTTCTTCGCTGGAGGTTCATCGTCCATATCGGCCCGACGCGCTAGATAGAATACTACCGAGATAAAGGCTGCCATTAGTATTAGGTAAAGTGTGAGGTACATAACAAGCGTCCCACTGATCATGCCAGCAGTGACATTTGTTGCCGCCGCCTGTGCGGTGGTCAAAACGCCATACACCAAATACGGTTGTCGTCCGATTTCGGTGACATACCAACCCGCGATCGTTGCTCCCCATCCAGAAAAGGCCATGCCAACTAGTACATAGGCCAACCAGCGATCTGGCTTACCTTTGCGCTTGATCTGCCATGCAGCAAGCCAGGACACCGCGAGCATCAGTAACCCGATACCCACCATAATGCGGAACATAAAAAATAAAGGCGCGACCGGAGGGTACATACCCCCAAACTCATTCAATCCTTTGACCTCGCCATGCAGATCGTGCGTCAGGATAAGGCTTGCAGCTTCGGGAATACTAATAACATGGGTGTTTTTCCGCATATCCTTATCCGGTATAGCAAACAGCAACAAGGGCGCACCACGCTCCGTCTCCCAAATACCTTCTATCGCAGCGATCTTAGCTGGTTGATATTCCAATGTGTTCAATCCATGCATATCGCCAACAGCTATTTGCAAAGGGATCAATAACGCGGCCGTATAGACACCCGTTTTTATCGCTGCCATTACGCTCGCAGATCTATGGTTACGCAGAAAACGATAAGCCGAAATTCCAGCAACAAGAAACGACGCCGTCAAGCCGGAAGCTATGAGCATATGCATGAGACGATACGGCATAGAGGGGTTGAAAATAATACGCAGCCAGCTGGTGGCATGCGCCACGTTGCCGTGCATTTCAAAACCCGTAGGCGTATGCATCCATGAATTCAGAACGATGATCCAGAATGCCGAAACGGTAGTGCCTGCCGCTACTAATATCGTTGCCAGCGTATGCACACGATTGGAGACCCTGTTAAAGCCAAAGAGCATAATGCCGAGAAACGTTGCTTCCAAAAAGAAGGCCGTCAACACTTCATAGGCTAGCAGTGGCCCCGCTATATTCCCTACCGTCAGCATAAAGCCTGGCCAGTTGGTGCCAAATTGGAATGACATCGTGATGCCAGACACTACGCCTAATGCAAAGCATAAAGC
Organism: Alphaproteobacteria bacterium; assembly: GCA_041396725.1. GTDB lineage: Bacteria > Pseudomonadota > Alphaproteobacteria > JAWKYA01 > JAWKYA01 > JAWKYA01. The sequence continues at coordinate 27,796 of JAWKYA010000006.1, read as the reverse complement.
GAAAATCTTTACCCAGAATTTATAAGCATCCATCCACTTGATATCGTGGGTCGCATCATAGCGAAGCTTGAAGAATAAGAGTATCCAGCCAAGCGCAATAGTGACGGTCGGAAATAAAATATGGAAAGTAATATTCGCGCCGAACTGAACGCGGGCGAGCATAAGGGCATCCACCTTACTACTTCCTCTCCCTTTTCTTTTTCCGCTTGAAGATAAGCCTTATATTGCTCTCGTAGCGCGGAAACCATCATGATGAAGGTTGTTATGATAGTGTACAGACATTTCTGCACTTATAAATCAATTTTCACTATAATGACTATTTCAGGAATGGTGCCCCCGGGGAGACTCGAACTCCCACGTCCTTGCAGACAACAGATTTTGAGTCTGCCGCGTCTACCAATTCCGCCACAGGGGCGCCTGTCCTTATGAGCTATACCATCTAGATGATGGAGATACCCAGACGTCACGCCCGGCGCACTATATCGCCACCCCCATAGAGGTCAACCATTAGCGCAGCTTAACCATTTTCGGTCTTGGCCAAAGGGGCAAAAACGCCCCCTTCCCTAGGTTTTTGCCAAAACAGGCTTTGCCTTATCCTGGCTGCCTTTGTTTTTTTGCCAGGGCCAAGGAAACGCTACAATCACGAGGCCGGTCATGACCAAGATCATCCCTAAGAGCCGGGCGCTGCCGAATTTTTCGCCTAAAAGCAGTGCCGAGGATACCGCACCGAAGATCGGCACCAACAAGGCAAAGGGTGCAACGGTGCCAGCGGGATAAACCTTCAAGAGATACCCCCAGAAAGCAAAGCCAACAATGGTTGAGATAAAGGCAATATAAAGAGCCGCTCCCCCCGTTAACCATGTGACGCTGTGGATCGCTGTATTGATCGCCACTGGACCTTCAAGCAAGAAGGATAAACCCAGCAATGGTAACGGTGGGATAAGGCTGAGCCACACAATCATCGGCAACATATCTACCTTACCAGCCCGGCGGAGAAGCACGTTACCAAATGCCCAGCTTAAGGCAGAGGCAAGCGTGAGGCCCAGACCAAGACCGGTAACATCTCCACCTAAATTAATCCCGATCACCAAAAGCCCAAGACCCGCCGTAATCGTACCAGAGATTTGACGCATACTCGGCCGTTCACGCAGAAAGAGCGCGGCAATTAAAATTGTGAGGAAAGCTTGAATCTGTAGAACGATCGACGCCAACCCTGGTGGCATACCATAGGCTATGGCCGGAAATAAAAATCCATATTGACCAAGAAAAAGCGTCATCGAAATAAGGATAAGCTGACGCCAAGATATGGCGGGGCGCGGCAAAAATAAAGCTGGCAACGCCGCAATGGCAAAGCGGATCGCGACTAAAAATAGTGGAGGGAAATTAGCAAGAGCAACTTTAATAACGACGAAATTAAAGCCCCAGATTGCGGCAACGGCTAGCGCCATCATCAAATGTCTTGGCTGCATTTAACCCTACTCCCCAGCTAAACTAACTGTGGAACTTCTTAAGTGGCCTCCCCTTCTTTGAGAAGAAAAAAAATGTCACCAGAACAATCCAATCCTTCTGAACAAACCCTCTATTCTTAAGATCTTTAGCGATCGACGCAGATCACCTATGCTTTGAGTTAATATCTCTGCAGTAGCTTCCGCCCCATGTAACACCTATGCTTGAAATCTCCAGAACCGACTTGGCTTTATCGCATTATTGAGTGAGATGATTTTAAGTTTCGTTCTCACATTCAGTATCTAAAATAGTGAAGAAGGAACCGTAACCCATGGGTTTCTTGTCTCGAGCGCCGGATATCTACGCTTCTGCACCGTCATGCGTTCCACTTCGTATCTTCTAAATAATGATCTTTAAGATTTATCTCCACCCCACGAAGCCTATTCGGCTTGAATGAATGTTAACGATTCCCAATGATTAACAATGATTAGGGTTGGAAATAATTTTTCATTTCTTCGCTCTGGGAATTTATCTGCCAACTTATGCGGGTCTCTCTGCGATATCCTGGATAGTTAAAATCTTTTGCATTTTAACTCGAGCAGCCAATCCAAACACACTTGTGATCAGCATCACTTCCACAAAATTAAATTTAAGATTCTTTAAGCAATGACGAAACAAACATCGAGATCATTCGTCTTATAAATACGGGGTCGTTATTCATCTCATGACTCAAGGAAGGAGGCGATGATGAACAAAACAACCTTATCGGCCTTCGCCGTAACCTTAGGATTGTGGGGCCTATCTCTCATTGCGCTGAGCTTTTTCTCTGTTGAACCTATGAATACAATCCCGGGGATCTATGAACCATCGGGGACCTTTGCTCGGCGACAAGAGCCAGATGGCGGCTTCCTGATCGTCCGTGGTCAGCGGCCAGTTGTTGTTGCAACAACACCGGAAACCGCAGGATTGTAGATTATAAGGGCTACGGCCAGCGTCTTATAAGACGCGTTGCTTTGGGTAATATAGCTTGCTAAATCGAACAAAGGATTAGCTTATCGCTATATCCTTTGTTCCTATAAGGTTAGCTAAGCATATGGTTGAGCCGCATCCTCCTTATCCGAAAAATCGCCCTCGCCCTCTTAGGCTGTCAGAATCTAAACTCTATCGCCTCCTTCTCTTAGCACCAAACTTATTGCGCCAGCTTTACGATATGACGATGCAGGCTGCAGAGACGAAGGGCGCTCTGCGGGTCTTAGCTATTATCTCTTTTCTCGAAAGTTCGGTTTTCCCGATCCCACCTGATGCCTTTATCGTCCCAATGGTCTTGGTGCGCCGAGAGCGTGCCTGGATCATTGCCAGCCTCGCGACCTTCGCCTCGGTTCTTGGTGGTTATGCCGGATATGCGATCGGCATGTTTTTGTTTGAAATTATCGCAACACCGCTGATCCACTTCTATGGCTACGAGGATGTTTTTGCCGCTTTTAGTGACCATTATAGCACCTGGGGTTTCTGGATCGTCGTGATGGCAGGATTTACACCTTTTCCTTATAAAGTTATCACCATCGCTAGCGGTGCACTTGCGCTTGACCCCGTTGTCTTTGGAATTGCTTCCATCCTATCGCGTGGCGCCCGGTTTTTTCTGGTCGCAGCCATTCTTTATTGGTGCGGTGCAGGGGTCCGCCGGGTTCTGGAACAGCATCTTGGCCTTATTACAACGGGCGGATTTCTCCTTCTGATCGGTGGATTTACAACAGTAAAACTCTTCTTTTAGAGAACATCTTGCATTCTAGCCTCGGCTAGGATCACATTTCGGTATGCGTATATCTTCTCCTCCCTCAGATCGCCCGGCCATGGCTACTCCACCTCTCTTATTAGCTCTTGGCTCGGGTCTATTACTTATAGGTGCCTTTGGGTTTCAGTACATCGGCGGACTGTCCCCTTGTACCCTGTGCCTATGGCAGCGCTTCCCCTATGCGGCAACCCTTCTTCTTGGGTTAATCGCTGCCTTTAGTACGCGAGGCAAGGTTCAGCGTATTCTTATCCTTGTGATGGCCACCCTGTTCTTTGCCAATAGCGCCCTTGCCCTCTATCATGCTGGTGTTGAATGGAAGATCCTACCTGGCCCGACCGCGTGTACAGGAGGCGGGGGAGGTGCTGAGACTATCGAAGATTTAAAACGGCGCCTTGCAGGGACTCATGTCGTCCGGTGTGATGAAGCACCGTGGGTTTTTCTAGGTCTTTCTTTGGCGGGATGGAATGCCATAGCCGCCTTTGGATTAGGTGTTCTTGCCCTACGATCTAGCCGCCGCGTCGCGCGGATCGTTTTATAATGCATAATATCCAGGAGCACCCATGACACGACGGCCCTTACCAGGCGATGCCCAAAACGCGTCTCTCGTCGATCGCATCATTCGGGTTGATCACGCGGGCGAATATGGGGCTAAACGGATCTATGAGGGTCAACTTGCCGTTTTGAAAAACGACCCTACTGCTTCTGTAATCCATCATATGGCCGATCAAGAACAACAACACCTCGAAACATTTGAACAACTGATCATTGCACGCAAAGTGCGGCCAACTTTACTGCAACCTTTGTGGCATATCGCCGGATTCGCCTTAGGCGCAGCAACGGCTTTACTCGGACCAAAAGCGGCTATGGCCTGTACTGTTGCCGTGGAAGAAACTATCGACACCCACTACAATCGTCAGATCGAAATGCTCGACGATGAGGAAGCTACACTTAGGCATACCTTGACCGAATTTCGCAAAGACGAGATCGCACATCGGGATACAGGCCTGGCCTACGGCGCCGAAGAAGCGCCAGCCTACCCCTTACTTAAAACCGCTGTTAGTGCTGCGACCCGCTTGGCCATTTTCTTATCGGAGCGGATATAGCCTGGCTAGGACTCAAGCTCGCTATCCCAATAAAGATAATCGCGCCAGCTTTCGTGCAGGAAGTTTGGGGGATAGGCACGGCCGTTTTCTTGTAACTGCCAGTTTGTTGGCGCATAAGGCTGAGCTCGTAAATGCATCCGCACCTCGGTAAGAAGTTTACTACCCTTTTTCAGATTACAGGGTGAGCAGGCTGTAACCACATTGGTCCAGGCCGTACGACCGCCGCGACTGCGCGGTATGACATGATCGAAGGTCAAATCAGCAAGATATGGCTTAGTCCCACAATACTGACAAGAAAATCGGTCGCGAAGAAATACATTAAATCTTGTAAAAGCCGGCCGCTGCGTCATCGGCACAAAATCTTTGAGCGCGATAACACTCGGTAACCGCATTTCGAATGATGGCGATCGCACCATCCTTTCATACTCGGAGAGAATGTTGACCCGCTCCAGAAATACAGCTTTGACGGCATCCTGCCATGACCAAATCGACAGCGGGAAATAACTGAGCGGTCGGAAATCGGCGTTTAAAACCAAGGCTGGGCAAGCTTCGACAGATCTTGAGGCAGAAGATGAAGACGTAAAGGTTGAGGAAGCACGCTGATTTGGGATGTCAGTCAAGGCGACGTTCACGAAGAGTCCTCCTTATCCGGCATCAAAGCCTTGCACGGAAGCATTCCTCCCCCAATTAGTCATAACCTCGTCCCGATACACCACAATATATAGGGTATGCAGGTCAGCATGTCATAAGAAAAGGTCTGCCGTCAAACCACCGAGAAAATACCCTCTAAACCCAACGATCTCTAAACCCTTATGAATCAAGGCCAAAGCTTCGGCGCAGAAAAACTGCTCCTGCGGCAAGGCCTTCAGCATCTATAGAATGGCCTAATCCTGGGCGCGCGAGCGTTGTCACCCTATACCCAGCTCCTCTCAGCCCCTTGGCCGCATGATCAAGAGCCATGAATGGCACCACAGGATCGGCATCGCCATGAACCAGTAGAATAGGAAACCCTCGATAAGACCCCTCTTGAGGTGTCGTAGTCTCGGTCTCAAGAATAGCTGGGGCAATTAGTGCCCCCGAATACCCTACGACCGCTGCAGGCACTGGCCTGCGTCGTGGCGCAACATAAAGCGACATCATGGTCCCTTGGCTAAATCCGACCAGGGCAAGTTTATGGGCCGGTAGCTGATAGGTCGTAAGCTGTTCGTCCAGGAAGCGATTTAAAATTGGCGCCACGGCGCGGGCACCTTTTTCCATCGCCTCTAAACTACGATTCTGTAAGCTAAACCACTGATAGCCAACAGGCGCCATATCACACGGGAACGGCGCATCGGGGGCGACAAAGACTGCATCGGGGAGCTGAGGAGCCCAGTATGGTGCTAAACTTAAAAGATCGGCACCATTGGCACCAAGTCCATGCAGGAGAACTACCAGCTGAGCCGGTTTTTCACCTGAGGCTGGCGCCGCGACCTGAAAAGCGAGAGATTCCGTCACCGGGAACCAGGGCGTCCTGTCGGCATTCGACGACCTTGCGCCCGACGACCAGCAAGATGGGGGTTCGCTAATGCACCGCGTGGGCGACGCGACGAAGCCTTCTTAATGTTCTTTCCATTAGCCTTCTTATTGATTGCTTTCTTAGAAGGCTTGCTTTTGGTCGTAGATTTCACTTTACGGACTATGGACTTCGCTAAAGATTTCTTTTTTCTAGACTTAGCAGATACTTTTCTCGGTTTAGATTTCGCTTTCGCTTTTGATGCGTTAGTTTTCTTCTTAATTTTCGGCGTTGCTTTAATGCTGCCCTTCACCGCCACTGCTGTCGCTTCATCTAAGGTTGCAGCGCCATAGTAGTGCCAGAGAAAAATAGCGACACATCCTCGGTAAGGACGCCAGGCTTTACCGATCTTTTCCATCCGTTTTTTATCGGGGCGTTGTCGTAAACCCTTCAACCGCTGCACGGCAACAACCACAGCTAAATCATCGACAGGCCAAACATCCGTATGGCCAAGGGCGAACAGAAGATACATTTCTGCACTCCATCGACCAAAACCACGTAAAGACGAAATTGTCGTCACGGCCTCTTCCACACCCATCTCCGCCAAACGATCGAAATTGAGTGTGCCATCGATAACCGCCTTAGCTAAGCCATGAGCGTACGAGGCCTTGCGCTCAGAAAGACCAATGCCCCGGAGCTCAGTTATCGATAATCTCAGTACCGCTTCGGGTTTAGGCTCTTCGCTTTTTACTTTCGCGATCAGGCGGCCATAAATGGTTGCCGCAGCTTTAGTCGAAAGTTGTTGTGAAACGATAACGCGCAATAGCGTGGGGAAACCTGGCATGCGCCCCCGCGCCGATGGTAATCCTACCCGCGCTATAGCCTTGGCGAGATCGGGATCGCGCGCCGCCACATCATGAAGGGCAGTGTGCAAAACAGCTTCAGGGATGCCGCCGTAATGCGCCCCAGGAACAGCCGCGGGGCATGGATACAGAGTTGTCATGGTCTTGACTTACACCAAATACCGCGCCTAGGGAACAGGGTATGGTTCTTCACTCAAAAATCGAAACCACACGTTTTGCCCCTAGCCCAACGGGACGGCTGCATCTGGGTCATGCTTATGCTGCGCTCTTTGCGGCGCAAGCCGCTGGACCGAATGGAAAATTCCTCCTGCGCCTCGAAGACCTCGATCAGGGCCGTTGCCGTCCTGAGTTCGAAGCACAGATCTATGACGACCTGACGTGGTTGGGACTACAGTGGGTGCTTCCCGTCCGCCGGCAATCAGAGCATTCTGAAGATTACCAAGTGGCTCTTCGCCGATTAGACCAACAGAAAGTCCTATATCCCTGTTTTTGCACCCGGAAAGATATTGCTGCCGAAATTGCGGCGGCGGGCGGCGCTCCGCAGGGACCTGAGGGTCCGCTTTATCCAGGACTCTGCCGAAACCTTTCTACAAAAGAGGTAAAAGAAAAAATGGCGGCAGAAAAACCCTATGCGCTGCGGCTGAATGCAGCTAAAGCCGTCCCTATCGTCGGCTCCCTTTCTTTTTATGACAAAGGTATGGGCAATATTACCGTGAACCCCATGTTGTTGGGAGACGCTGTGCTTTCCCGCAAAGATGCTGGAGCGAGTTATCATTTAGCGGTGGTGGTGGATGATGCTCTGCAAGGTGTGACCCTTGTAACGCGTGGTAAAGATCTTCTGCCTTCAACCCATTTGCATCGCTTATTACAGGCACTCCTAGGCTTGCCTGTACCAGCCTGGCACCATCATCGGCTTATCGAGGATGAAGCCGGCCTCCGGCTTGCCAAGCGGAGCGATGCTTTATCCTTAGAGCAGCTCCGCCAACAAGGCGTAACGCCGGCGGATATCCGGCGCCAGTTTGGATTTAGCGACAGCCCTTAAAACGACAGGGCGGTGCCAAAGGCGAAGGCAAAACCACTCGATTCCTTAAGAGTTCGCAAGCTGTCGTACACGCCTGCGGAAATGCCATTATGCTTCTCAAGGCCTTCGTTATCCCAGGTGATGTACTGGGCTTCCGCCTGCAGTAAGATGCCCGGCCCCAGGGTGTAAGACGCACCAAGACCAACCGCTGCCTTCGTATCCAGGCCGCCTCTGTATGAGAAACTAGTTATATTAGCAGCTGTGCTGAATCCATTCGAGTCGTCCCAGTAACCGTTGTTGACCTGGCCATAACCGCCCTGCAAACCAAACGCCCACGGACCAATACCATAGGTCACGCCCGCATTCGCTTCCCAGCCCAGCGCCTTGTTGCTATGCCAGCCACGATTATCGAACGACGCCCCAGCACCAACCGTCCAGCCCGCAAAGCTCACTTGGAAACCAGTCTGACCAATCCAACGATCCGCATTCGGCAATAAAGGATTACAACCCGCATGCCGATTCGGAATCGGCGAATAATTATAATCGCATTCTTCCAGAGCGGCATAAACACCCGCCAACGACCATGCCACATCCACACCATTCATCGACCGCACAAAGTTCACACCCAACTCGGTGATGCTTTGGAAATCGCCATTGTCCTCCTCCGTCTGTACGGGGCCCGCATTGCCATCCGCACCGCCGCTCCCACGACCCGTCGTCCCATTCTCAGGTGCAAACGACACACCAAACTGGAACCCAGGTGCAAACCGTGGCGTAAAATAGTTAATCCGATTGTTGGTGTTAAACGCACCCGTGTAGGTACCCACCTGCGCCGAATTATACGACGGATTGATCAGCAAATCGGTCCCATCGACTACGCCGATCTTGGTCACGCCCGGCGCTTGATATTGCATCACGTTCGCCGCACCTGCCGTGTCGCCCAATTGAAACTGACCAAAGCCACCCGTGAAGGTGATCCGATGATCGTCCCGGAAAAGATTCCGATCCGTCGAACTGTTGCTTAGAGAGTTAGCATTACTGAGTCCGCTAGAATCTCTGTTCCGAGTTTCCATCTCGACGCGGTAACCGACGGTGATACCGTTGTCCAACTGTGTCGATGCCGAGAACCAAATCTCCGCATCTTCCCAGTACATCGAGAAACCGCGACCCTTCTGAGAATTTTGATTGGGCGCACCATCGTAATTCAATGGGCGCTGTGTCCGCGCAACCATGTAATATTCCGCATAGCCGCCCAAGGATAATTTCAGCGGATCCGCCGCCTGAACCCCTGACGCCACCGCCGATAGCCCCACCAGTGCCGTCGTCCCGAGCATGATCTTCTTCATCTTCTACGCTCCCAAGAGTTCATTACTACAGCGGTCACAAAGTCCGCCCCAATCTCCCCTCCATCTATAAAGCCTAGGGGGTTATCGTCAATCGCAACAATGCTTAGATTTTCCCTGTTTTATCGCCACTGTGGCTAAAACAACACATGTCTTAACCTCTTCGCGGGACTTGCAAAGAAAATGGCGCACTACAGTGTCTTGCTCCGTACCGCGAATAGTTACAATGAAATGATACGACTTACTTAATCCGATCCGATCCGTTCCATTTATGCGCTTTGTTATTCTTGCCTATGCGCTCTGTTCTGTTATCCCTGCGCTTACTTTTTCTGTAGAATTACCCTGAAAAACAAGAGAGGAGCGGTTGACCGCTCCTCTCTTTAACTTCCCTCAAGACCCGGTCGGTTTTAAACCCCCCAGAGGTACCTCAAACCTCGATCTCAGCTCTCCTTAGAAGGATAAGGCTGTCCCGAAGGCAAAGGCAAAGCCACTCGATTCCTTACGGGTCCGCAGCGTATCGTACACACCTGCGGAAACATTGTTCGCCTTCTCAAAATTCTCGTTATCCCAGGTGATGTACTGGGCTTCCGCTTGCAGCAAGATGCCCGGCCCCAAGGTGTAAGATGCACCAAGACCAACCGCCGCCTTTGTATCCAGGCCACCCTTGTAGGCGTTACCGTTGTTTATTCCGTTTGCAATAAAGTTGGTGTCGTCCCAATAGCCGTTGTTGACCTGGCCATAACCGCCCTGCAAACCAAACGCCCACGGACCAATACCGTAGGTCACACCCGCATTCGCTTCCCAGCCCAGCGCCTTGTTGCTATGCCAGCCACGATTATCGAACGACGCCCCAGCGCCAACCGTCCAACCCGCAAAGCTCACTTGGAAACCAGTCTGACCAATCCAACGATCCGCATTCGGCAATAAAGGATTACAACCCGCATGCCGATTCGGAATCGGCGAATAGTCATAGTCGCATTCTTCCAGAGCGGCATAAACACCCGCCAACGACCACGCCACATCCACACCATTCATCGACCGCACAAAGTTCACACCCAACTCGGTGATGCTTTGGAAATCGCCATTATCCTCTTCCGTCTGTACTGACCCGCGTTGCCATCCGCACCGCCACTCCACGGCCCGTTGATCCATTCTCAGGCGCAAACGACACACCAAATTGGAACCCAGGCGCAAACCGTGGCGTAAAATAGTTAATCCGATTGTTGGTGTTAAACGCACCTGTCAAGGTGCCAACATACGCTGAATTATAGTTGGGGGTTCATGAGCAAATCGGTCCCATCAACCACGCCAATCTTGGTCACACCCGGTGCTTGATATTGCATCACGTTCGCCGCACCTGCCGTGTCACCTAACTGAAACTGACCAAAGCCAATTGTAAAGGTGATCCGATGATCGTCACGGAAAAGGTCCCGGTTTGTGAAGCTATTTTCTATAGCGTACGGATCATCAGATAGGCCCACCTTTGGAGGCAGAGAAACCGCTAAAATCCCGGTTGCGGGTTTCCATCTCGACGCGATAACCAACGGTGATCCTGTTGTCCAACCGTGTCGATGCCGAGAACCAAATCTCCGCATCTTCCCAATACATCGAGAAACCACGACCCTTTAAGCGCTGTTGTTATCATCGTTCAGATTTGGCGCTGTGTCCGCGCAACCATGTAATATTCCGCATAGCCACCCAAGGATAACTTCAGTGGATCTGCTGCTTGACCCTCTGACGCCACCACCGATAGCCCTACCAGTGCCGTCGTCCCAAGCATGATCTTCATCTTCTATGCTCCCAAAGCTTCTTCGACCTATTGGGGAGGCTGCTCACCCTATCATGATTATAGCCCCGCTACGATGCGAGACGTGATGCAGCCTATCGTTTTGTTTCCCGGACGTCAATTGTGTACAGGCTCTTATTATGTAGTTACTCACCTATTGTGATAAAAAGCACACAGGAAAATACTTTGCCAATACTCTTGATATTTATAAAATGGCAGATCTCAGATTTTTTGATCTGCTTACCCCGTAAGTATTTAACCACCACACTATTTAAAAACTATATAAGCAAGAGGTTATCAATGAAAACTTGTGCATAGGTTTATGTTCTTAATTTATGTTTCCCGCACCATTCCGGCAGCTAGCTCTTTCATCCTAAAATAGTAAAATAAAAGTGGCTTCTTCAGAGACACTCTTGCCCTAGCAGTAAACTTCCCTAGCTTATCGCTGCAAAGAACTTAATAAATTTTGGAGAAAGTATAGGGGGAAGTTTTACACGCTATACGATGACTTTGTTTACGAACGCAGTATTTTGGCTTGCTGAGTATAGCATCTGCCCGTGCTAAAAACTTCTCCGCACTGATAATATGGGCGAGCCTACCTCTCCTGACCCTTTTTAAGCGGAAACTGGAAAAATCGCATTGTAGGCTAAATTTTTCTTGGCCAAACAACAGAGGTGCAAGAGGGATCCATTATATTCCAGGTGTTGCTGAGAGCTGGATTATTAGCCCTGATGGTAAGATCTATACCTTTAAGCGATGAAACCATAAAAGGTGACTTACCCTCTCCAGTATCACCTCTCCAAGATGCATCTTTCGCACGCACCCCCCAAAGCACACAACAATGTGCGACTGAGACCTCTATTCTTGAGGCGGCCGATAATCGCGATCATCTTGTCGCTTGCCATTAATGGCAAGCTACATAAACCCGACGATACCGTCCCAGAGTAACTTCACCCCGCTTAAAAAGACAAAACTATAGCAAAATCGATAAAACCATAGATCAGAGATGCGGTGATGAAGCCACAGGCCTAGAGCCATGCTGAGGGGCGCTAGAGGAACTAAGATAAGGCTCGTTGTCAGATTGGTTGTATCCAAAAGGCCCAACCATCCATAGGGAATTAGCTTAGCATAGTTAATAATCGCGAAGAAAATCGCCGTCGTCCCAACAAACATCGTTTTGTCGAGATTTTGCGGCAAGAGAAATACAGAAATTGGCGGACCACCCGCATGAGCGATAAAGCTAGTGAAGCCAGAGAGAGATCCCCAAAGCCACCCCCAAGCGCGAGAAGGTTTTTTCACAGTGATCAATGCCCGCCGAAGACGAAACCAGTGATCTAGCGTAAAAGAAACGGCAATACTCCCTACCATTACCCGAATAGCATTTATGTCCATAACGCGAAAAAACAAGACTCCAAAACCTATTCCTAGTAAGGCCGGGGGTAAAAGGATCTTTATATTTTTTTGACTCCACTTCCCGCGGTATAGCCAAACACCAAAAATATCCATGACACAAAGGACAGGTAATAAAATGGCTGCGGCTTGCTGTGGTGGGATCACTAAAGCCATCAACGGTACGCCCAGTATTCCAAGCCCTCCCCCAAAGCCACCCTTGGAAATACCTATGATCATAAGCGCTAAAATGGTTACAAAATAAAACCGCAAATCGGTCATCATAGGATTCTACCCGAGGGACACTAAAAAGCAGAGTAGCGTACGATCAAACTCTTGTTTACAGAGCTTTTTTACGCCAAACTCTCTTCATATAACTCTCATAAAGTTAGTCATTCCATGACTCAACAGATTCGTCTTCTTATAATCGAAGGAAATACCGAAGAGAACCGTAAGGCTCTGGTGGCTGCAGGCGGCCATATCCCAGCCGAACTCTACAGTGATGTTCTCAAAGCCTGTATGCCGGGAATTCATACGACAACTATTCAACCGGCCGATGTCACGGCAAGTCTTCCGAGCGGCGAAACATTGGCATCCTATGACGGTATAGTACTGACAGGATCATCATTGAATATCTACAATGGCGGCCCTTCGATTGAACGACAAATCGATCTGGTACGCGCAATCTATAAGATAGGCGTCCCACTCTTCGGTTCTTGCTGGGCAGCACAAGTCGCTACAGTTGCCGCCGGCGGCGATGTGCAGTTAAATCCCAAAGGCCGTGAAATCGGTATTGCGCGTAAAGTTACCTTGACCGAAGCTGGGCGCCAACATCCCTTGCACCAAGGCAAGGCACCTGTATTCGATGCAATCTGCGTGCATAAAGACGCCATTGTAGCGCTCCCTCCAAAGGCGACAGTGCTCGCTAGCAACAGTTTTTCTGCTATCCAGTCCCTAGAAATTCAGCATGAGAATGGTGTTTTCTGGGGTGTGCAGTATCACCCTGAATATGATCTTCGGGAAATTGGGCGCGTTACGTTCCGTTATGGCGACGCCCTCGTTAACGAAGGCCTCTTCAAAGATCACCAGGCTGTAGAGAATTATGTCACCATGATGGAAACTCTATCGGCCGACCCTAAACGGCATGACCTAGCTTGGCTTTTAGGGATTGATGCAGACATTCTTGATCCGGTGGTTCGGCGTCAAGAAGTATCTAATTGGCTAACCTACCAGGTTAAACCATATATCGCCTCCCGACATTAAGCGATTAACTGACGCTTCTCTTCAGGTCTTGATGCGAAGATGGAAGGATTTGGGCCGGGTTAAATGAAGGTATCCATCGGCTGATAAGGTACATCCTCGCCCTGAATCTTTGATTCCTACCCATGCAAGCGCTGGATCGAGGTAATCGCACCGGTTCATAAACCAAGTACCTGTCGCTACTTGGTCGCCAATTCGAATAGCGGTATCCTGATCTTCAGTCCAAATAGCGGCAGTCAACCCATAATCACTATCATTCATAAGGTGAATAGCTTCATCATCGGACTTCACCTTCATGATCCCGATGACAGGTCCAAAACTTTCTTCCGTCATGAGTCGCATTGAATGATCAACATTAACAACAACCTGAGGTGCAAGGTAACAAGTGCCAGACTTCGCTTCGGGAAATTTTTTAGGATCGATCAAAGTCTTAGCGCCTTTCTTCACGGCCTCTCCTACTTGCTCTTCTATAAGTCGCGCCGCGCTAGGTTTAACGACAGGGCCAAGATTTACCTTGAGATCCAATGGATTGCCTAGGCGATATCCATTCACAAGATCTACATAGCCTGTAAGAAACTTATTATAAACTTGCTCGTGAACGTAGATACGTTCGATCCCACAACAAGACTGACCCGAGTTAAAAAAAGCACCATCAACTAAATTCTCGATCGCATGATCAAGATTGCAATCGGGGTGTACATAGGCGGGATCCTTACCGCCAAGCTCAAGACCAACACCGATAAATCTCCCCGCGGTTGCCTTTTCCACGGTCTTTCCACCAGGAACGGAACCGGTAAAAGCAACAAAATTAACCTCCGGTGCCTTCATCATTCGTTCCGCATTAGCATGAGAAAGATGAAGGTACTGAAAAACTCCTTCCGGTAATCCTGCTTCGACAAAGGCTTCAGCATAACGTTCTGCACACAAAGGTGTTTGCGCCGAATGTTTAAGGATGACTGTATTCCCGGCCATGATCGCAGGTATGATCACGTTAACCGCCGTCAGGTAAGGATAATTCCAAGGTGCAATGACGAAGACTACACCCACGGGTTCGCGGCGGATAAAACGATTGAAACCCTCCTTAGGACCAAGAGAGCGGTCCATCAGAGTTTCCTCGGCGATACCGATCATATAACGGGCACGCTCTTCAAAGCCGCGCACTTCCCCCGGGGATTGGCTCAGCGGCCGCCCCATCTGCCTTGTAATTTCCTCAGCGATGCTCGGCCCTTTCCGGACAAAAGCATCTACGGCCCTGCTACAAACCTCGGCCCGTTCTGCAACAGATATTGCGCGCCATTTGGGCTCCGCTTGCTGAGCTTTTTTAAGGGCAGAGGCGATCTCTGCCTCTCCCGCTAGAGGGCGTTCAACATAAACCGACCCATCGATCGGCGATAAGCATTTCAAATGCTCGGCCATTTCTTAGTCCATAAATCTTAGATAATTTCAAAATATCGTGCCAGTTCCCAATCCGTTACATGGCGGCGAAACTCTCGCTCTTCCCACTCGCGTGTGGCCGCGAAGTGCTCTACAAAATCGTCGCCAAATAAATCACGCGCGGTCTTCGATTTTTTCAAATTCTGCGCAGCTTCCCATAAGGTGCGCGGTAACGACAATCGTGCGGGGAATTTTTGAGAATAGGCATTACCCTCAATGATGGGTTCTGGCTCGATTTTATGCGCAATCCCCCATAATCCTGAGCCAATGGATGCAGCGAGAGCTATGTAAGGGTTCGCATCGGCAGCGGCAATGCGATATTCAATCCGCTGCGATTTTTCTGACCCTGGAATAATCCGCAAGGCTGTTGTACGGTTTTCGACACCAATCGTGGCTTCGGTTGGCGCCCAAAAGCCTGGAATTAATCGCGTATAAGAATTAACACTCGAGGCCACCATTGCCAGGATTTCCGGCATTAATTTCTGCTGCCCCCCAACAAAGTGGCGCATGGTTTTGCTCATCTTATGGGGTTGCTTGGCATCAAAGAACACTGACTTACCAGCTTTGTCCCGCAGACTGATATGGATGTGACCGCTTTGGCCAGGCCAGTTCATTGACCATTTAGCCATAAATGTCGCCATAAGTTCATGACGCTGAGCGAAAATCTTTGCGAAGGTTTTAAATAACGCCGCCCGATCAGCTGCTTCAAGGCCATCGCGAACCGCCAAAGCTGCTTCAAGCACCCCAGGTCCCGTTTCCGTATGAAGACCTTCGATATCCATCCGCATCGCTTCACCCATAGCCAACATGCCATGGTAAAACTCTGCATGGGTGGAGTTACGAAGCATGGAGTAACCAAAATACCCCGGGGTTAATGGTTTTAAATCTCGATAGGCTTTTTGACGCACCGAATCTGGGGTCTCTTCAAAAACGAAGAATTCATACTCGCATCCAGCGAATACTTTAAATCCCATCTTTTCAGCCCGTGCCAAAACACGCCGTAGAATCGCACGCGGGCATACAGACTCATGCGTGCCCGTAAACTCACATAAGAACAATAACGTATCGGTTTCCCATGGAATCTCTCGACAAGAGGATGGGATAATCCGCACCTCTGCGTCCGGATATCCTGAATGCCACCCTGTGATCTTAACATTGTCATAAAGCTGATCGTTGCTATCCCAGCCCACAACAACATCGCAAAAGCCAAATCCACCCTTAAGCGCCGAGGCGAATTTTTCCTTACTCATATATTTTCCGCGCAAAATACCATCTATATCAAAAACACCGACCTTGACATGGCTAAGTCCACGCTCTTCGATGATCTTTAGAGCATCAGCGGCTGTTTTGACTTCGGACGGCAGCATAACCTATCCCCCTTCGTATAAGCCCTAAGGCGCATAGCAACCAAAGCATCATGATGCTTTGGTTGCTATATTCTATGTTTTTAATTTTCTTTTATAAGTGATGAGCTTGGCCTGTCATGGCAAATTCTTCTTCCGGCGATAGCACGAGTCTATGCCGGCCAAAGACTGCGAAGTAAAATATTCCAAGTGCATACCAAGCTGCTGCACCTTGCATCGCCACTTTGTAGGTTGGATCTTGGAATTGGTAGTATAGTGTAACTGCCGCAATAACGATCGTTACCATCGCACCTAACATACCGAACGGACTACGATACGGACGCTGCATATTGGGTTTCCTGATGCGTAGCAGAATAAATGAAAGCGATTGGAACATATAAGAGATCATCGCTCCAAATACAGCGACGTTTAGAAGTGTCGTACCGACGTTTGACTCACCACCCACATAAAAAACAATCATCATAACAGCAAGACCGACGATTGCTCCTGTTAACAAGGCGACGTGCGGTACTTTCCGATTCCCATGAGTTATAGATAAAGCCTGCGGGAAAATAGCCGGCCCGTGACAGGGAATAAATCTGCCGGCCGAAAGCAAAGATGATGGTATGGAAGCTTGCAATCAAATAGCCAATAACGGCAATGAACGCTAAAACCTTTGCAATACCTGTTCCATATATTGTTCGGAACCCTTCCAGCAATGGTTCGCCCGATGAACTAATCACAAAGGCACCCGGTGCGATTGATGTATTCAGGGTTAGCACCAGAGTCGCTGAAACAATGAGTCAGAATACCAAGGATCCAGCGCTTTTGGCATATCGCGTTTAGAATCGACTGACTCTTCAGCCGCCAACGGGAGCTACTCGATCGCTAAGAACAACCAAACGGCATAAGGCATAGCTGCAAGCACTCTATCCAGCCGAACGGTAGCCACGCCCCATTACCGTCAGGGAGTTCAGCTTCGCTAATCTTACCATCGGCGCCCGTCGTAATGTTGAGCGCATATTTCGAGAATTCGACCGAGGGGAATGGCGCTAATCCAAAACTTAGCAAGAATAGCCAAAGCCGCAAAAGAGTGACGAATAGAAACCTTAAACGAAAGCTCGACTCACGATGGTCAAGCCCACAAAAATAATATAAGAAACGACCCACCAAAGCGGTTGAAACTGAGGCCAGTCTCAAAAATACTGCCCAGATAGAGCCAATGAAGAGAAAACGATAACCCCGCAGGTGTGATGACGAACTCTGAATTCTCAGCAAGCCCTGTCAAAAAGCCACCCAGGCCCCATAGCACTCCTTTTGAAAGAATAAGCACCACCCGTATGCGAGGTAACGCTGGTGACATCTCTGCTGAGGAAGCACAGGCATAAATACATAATGGCGATAACTATGGTCGCGAGCCATCCCCCGAAACCACCAACACCAAGACCAAAGTTCCATCCGGAAAAATGACCAGAGATAACGGCACCAACGCCAAGCGCCCACAATGACCAAACACCTGCGTACCGGCGCAGACCACGCATCTGGAGTAAGCTTCCCCAACTGATTGATGGGGGGTAACGCTACCCACTTTTTGCTGCTGAGACATAATCGGCTCCTTTAAAGGTCCCCTCCATAAACCGTGTCTCTCTTCCTGAGACACCGGCACCTACCGAGCGATTGATCAAGCAAGGATACTGACAGAGAACGATGCGAGAGATGCTATAGACTCACCTCCCTTTCCCCATCTTTAGGTTACCACTGAAATCCCCCCAAGTCCTTCATCAATCCCCCTTACCCGATTGGGCAACGAAAATGCTACGAAACCTGGGCAAGCAATACAACAATTACGAAGAACGATAATCACACAAATCGTTGTGCGGCGCAGCAATATTGCATCTTTAAGAAATTAAACAAAACCATGTATACAGCCAGTTACGAGCGATCTACCTAAGAGAAAATTGGGCGACTCGAGGAACGTTTAGAGCCCCTCACCTCACCCTACTCTGCAACAGTCACAACCAGTCCATCCAGCTCTTCACTGACAAGGATCTGACAGGATAGTCGTGAGGTCTTGGTAAGGCCGAAAGCAAGATCGAGCATATCATCTTCTTCTTCCGATCGACGCGGAAGCTTGTCGTACCAGCTTGGATCCACGATGACATGGCACGTCGCGCAGGCGAGCGACCCTTCGCAGGCCGCTTCGATATCGATACCATTATGCTTAGCAACCTCCATGACAGAAAGGCCTATGGGCGCCTCTATCTCTCGGCGTTCACCTTGACGAGTTAGAAAAATGATTTTTGGCATAGAAATCCTTATGACTTCCAAATGGGCGTACTATCTCTGTTCAACGATGCTACGGCAAGAATGGTTACGCACTTGGAACCCCTTTTGTCGTCGAATACTCGAAATGCAAGGCTTCGCCTCGGTGGACAAGAGGAAAAATGGCATGAGCAGCCATAGCTGCCTCAGCAAATCCGCATAGGATTAGCTTGAGCTTACCTGGATAAGTCACCACATCACCAACAGCGAAGATACCGTCAACATTGGTTTGGCACGTCGCAGGATCAACAGGCAAATGCCCATGCTGAAGCTCGACCCCCCATGTCGCAATCGGACCAAGGTCATTAGCTAGACCAAAAAACGGCAATAAACTATCAGCCTCAAGACGCCGGGTTTTCCCATCAAAATCGGCAACCACAACCGCTGTAAGGTGCCGACCATCACCTTCCAAGCCTGACAATTGATAAGGTATTACAAACTCAATCTTCCCTGCTGCAGCCAGCTCTTGCAGCTTGGTTAGGCTAGCAGGGCAGCACGAAACTTATCCCGACGATGAACAAAGTAAATGTGCGCGGCAATACCAACCAAAGACAAGGCCCAATCCACAGCACTATCGCCACCACCCGCAATAACGATCCGCTTGCCACGAAAGACTTCCCTGCGCGTCACCATATAATGCACAGAAATTCCTTCATAACCATCGATCCCGGCCAAGGGAGGGCGATGAGGGCCAAACGCTCCGGCACCCGCTGCGATAATAATCGCCTTCACAGTTAGATTATGACCACCTGAGGTTCTAAGGCGCCATGTATCACCTATCTTTATCACTTCTTCGACTTTTTCACCTAAGCGATACACAGGATGGAAAGGCGCTGCCTGCGCTTTTAGTCGATCGATAAGTTCTGCACCAGCAACCATGGGTAAGGCCGGTATATCGTAAATTGGCTTTTCGGGATAAAGCGCTGCGCACTGCCCACCGATCTCAGGTAGAGCATCGATAACAATCGCGCGCATTCGAAGCATTCCCAGCTCGAATACAGAAAACAAACCAACAGGACCTGCGCCGATAACGGCGACCTGGGGGGTAGATTCATCCATGATTCAGCCTTTTATCGCGCAAAATCAACAAACCGATCAATCTTAGCGCGATCATATCCCAAACTCGCAACTAAAAGCTGCTGCGTATAGGGATGCGTAGGGTTACGGGCCGCCAGAGTTTGTGCCGTTAGTTCTTCAACAATACGGCCATGTTGCATAACGGCAAGCCTATCACACATATGCGCAACAACCCCAAGATCGTGGCTGACAAGAATGTAGGTTAGACCAAGTTCTTGGCGTAACGCTTTTAAAAGATTAAGGACTTCAGCTTGAACAGAAACATCCAAAGCGCTGGTTGGCTCATCCAGTAAGAGGATCTTCGGTTCAAGAATAAGCGCCCGCGCAATGGCAATGCGTTGACGCTGACCACCCGAGAGCTGGTGTGGATAACGAAATCGGAAAGATGCACCTAAACCAACGGCATCAAGAGTTTTTTTGATTCTTTCTTCGCTATTTCCAAGCCGATGAATAGCGACAGGCTCAGCAAGAATACGATCGACTGTATGACGCGGATGTAGCGATCCGTAGGGATCTTGGAAAACCATCTGCACCATTTTATAAAAAGATTTACCCAAGCGGCGGCGATCTTGACCGTTCAGCATTATCGCGCCTGTCCAATTGGGTGTTAGGCCGCAAATCGCCCGTAATACTGTAGACTTACCTGAACCGGACTCTCCAACCAAGCCAAAGCTCTCGCCTGCTGCAACCGCAAAAGAAACCCCCTGTACAGCGTGGACACCGCTCGCGCCAGCGCCGAAATAAACGTGAAGATCCTGCACTTCGATCATATTTGTCATTATGCCAACCACGCTGGATCACGCTGTAGGGTTGGAAGCGTCTCATGCCGATCATCGATACGCGGTAAGCACGATAACAACCCTTGGGTATAGGGATGCTGTGCCTCAGAAAGGCGCGAGGCTTGGCATTCTTCCATTACCTTTCCACCATACATAATCAAAACGCGATCGCAGAATGATGAAACAAGCCTCAAATCGTGACTGATGAAGATTAACCCCATACCACGGCGCGTTACAAGATCGTCAAGAATAGCGAGAACCTGCAATTGCACTGTTACATCCAAGGCGCTAGTCGGCTCATCGGCGATCAGTAGGTCTGGATCCGGCGCCAACATCATCGCAATCATGATCCTTTGTCCCATACCACCAGAAACTTCGTGCGGATAGGCATCGAAGACACGCAAGGGATCGCGGATCCTTACCGACTCCAGCATGGTTAGAGCCTTGTCCTTTGCTTGCGCGTATGACAGCGCTTCATGAAGACGACATGCCTCGGTGATTTGATCACCGACACGCATAACGGGGTTGAGAGAAAACTTCGGATCTTGCAGCACCATGGCAATGCGCCGACCGCGGATAGCGCGTAATTCACGTTCATGCGCCCCAAGTAAATCGATGTCTCGAAACTTAAGCTTCTTAGCCGTTACTTTGCCCGGAGGTTGCGTTAACCGCAGGATGGCCCGACCTGTTTGCGATTTACCCGAACCGCTCTCACCGACAATTCCTAGTTTCTCTCGACCAAGGTTAAAGGAAATCCCCCGCACGGCTTCAACCAATCCTTTACGGGTTGGAAAAACGACACGTAGATCTTCGACTTCAAGCAACGGGTATTTATCTTCGGTTTCTGGCATTATTTTGCGCTTTTTGGATCGAGAATATCTCGAAGGCCATCACCCAAAAGATTGAACCCAAGAGAGACAAAGAAAATAGCAAGGCCCGGTAAAGTTGGGATCCACCACTGATCTATTAGGAAGGTACGGCCTGCTGAAACCATTGCTCCCCACTCTGGCTCGGGCGGCTGCGCTCCCAACCCTAGAAAGCCAAGACCTGCAGCGGTCAAGATAATGCCGGCCATATCCAAGGTAACACGCACAATAGCCGATGAAACGCACATCGGCATAATATGACCCCAGATAATTCGGATGGGGCTTGCACCTTGCAGATACACAGCAGCGATGTAATCGGTATGGCGAACCGTCAAGGTTTCCGCACGGGCAATACGGGCATAGGGTGGCCAGGCTGTGATCGAAATCGCGATAACTGCATTCTCAATACCAGGACCCAAAGCGCCTGCAAAGGCCAATGCCAGAATCAGTCGTGGAAAGGATAAGAAAATATCCGTAATGCGCATAAGGATCGTATCCACTATGCCCCCGCAATAACCAGCCACCGTCCCTACCAAAAGACCTAAGGGAACAGCGATCATTGCAACAAGAATGACAACCTTCAATGTCGACCGGGTGCCATAGACAATACGGCTAAAAATATCACGCCCAAAATCATCGGTGCCGAACCAGTGTTCCGCACTGGGCGGTTTTAACCGCAACATCAGATCTTGATCAGCATAATCATAGGGCGCAATAAACGAAGCAAAAGCCGCAATCAGCAGGAGCGATATAACAATCCCTAGCCCGATCATCGCCAATGGATTTTCCGTTAATGCAAGCCATCCTATATACGCGCGACCCATGCGGGCCTGCCAGCGACTGGCTGGTGCATCTGCTAATAGCCATCCCCGTAGACCCTGTGTTTTCATCGAGTCCTCGGATCTAAAATGCGGTAAAGAAAATCGGATATAAGATTTAAGGTAACAAAAACCACACCGACAACGATTGTCCCACCAAGAACAGCGTTACGATCAGAGCCAAATAAAGCATGGGTAATGTATTGGCCAAGACCAGGCCAAGCGAAGACTGTCTCCGTCAGAACCGATCCCTCAAGAAGACCTCCATAGCTGAGCGCAATGACTGTAATCAGTGGAATACGAATGTTGCGCAAAGCATGAACCCAGATAACACGCCACTCTGGGGCACCTTTGATACGTGCTGTTACAATGTATTCTTGTCGAAGCTGCTCAAGCATAAATGATCGGGTCATTCGCGAGATATATGCAAGACTAAAATAACCGAGTAAGGCTGCTGGCAATAAAATATGATGGAGCGCGTCCCAGAAAACATCGAAATCTCCAGATAAAAGGCTATCGATGGTGATCATTCCTGTTACCGACGGCACAATACCATCATACGCTACACCCACCCTACCTTCGTGCGCCGGAACAAGATCGAGCTTCACATAAAAAATCAGCAGTGCAACCAAGCCCAACCAAAATACAGGCACGGAATACCCGATCAAACCCAAGACCCGCACTATCTGATCGAACAAACGATCCCTGTAAACAGCGGCAAAAATCCCTGTCGGAATGCCGATAATAACGCCAAAAATCGTGGCAATGGTCGCCAACTCAAGCGTGGCTGGAAAGACATGAAGAATATCTTCCATCACTGGCCGCGCAGTAATGGTCGATATCCCAAAATTTCCCGATAATAAACTTACCAGGTACCGACGGAACTGCTCCCAAATCGGCTGATCGAGTCCCAGTTCCATTCGGACACGGCGATAAACTTCTTCGGGCGCCCCCTCACCAACAATCGTCAACACAGGGTCCGCAGGAACAACACGCCCGATGATAAAGGTAAATAATAGCAGTCCTAGAAACGTTAGGAACAACGATAAGAGAAGTCCCCCAATCGACGCAAAACGACGCGCAAGCGGCGAGGCTTTAAAACCTGCCGCTTGCGTTTGCGCCGTTGTCATCTGTGTGTCAGGTACTGACACCAGAGCTGCCCTTAAAGAAAGTCGATAACAACGCTTACTTCGTTATCCCATGATAGATGTTGTTATCGTAAGACGGGCCCATAACGAAGCCATTTACATTGCTTCGCATAGCCGCGATCTCAATCTCTTGGAACATGATGACGAAGGGCGAATCCTTTTGGTTTTCGCGCTGAAGCTCTTCATACATCTTTTGGCGCTTTGCTGCATCCAATTCAGTCGAAGCAGCCGTTGTCTTCTTCGTCATTTCTGGGATATCCCAAGAATTCCGCCACGCCAAAGTCTTAGCCTTTGTTGCATCGGTATTGTCGTAGTTTGCCGCAAAGGTCTGCGCATTGGTGTGCGGGTCCTGGTAGTCCGGTGACCATTGGCCCAGATAAATATCGTGCTCACGGGCCCGATACTTCGTCAAAGTTGTTTTATTATCAGCTGGGATCAATTCCAGAGTGATGCCACCTTGCTTGAAGGTGTTTTGCAAAGATTGAGCAATGTTGATGAATGGAGCAGAGTTACGCACATCCATGGTAACTTTGAATCCATCCTTCACACCCGCTTCCGCCAAGAGTGCTTTTGCCTTAGCAACATCCAACTTGTACGGTGCATCTTTGATCGCGCCCATCATGCCTTCCGGTAAGAAAGACTGATGAGGGGTCGCAATCCCGGACATGATCGTGTTACCTAAACCTTCATAGTCGACCAGATACTTGATGGCCTGGCGGACTTGTGGCTTAGCAAAGTTAGGATTCTTGGTATTTAGGCCAAAGTAATAAATGGCGCCCTTAGTGGAATTTTGTAAGTGGACATCTTTATTATCGGCAAGCGCCTTGATCTGATCTGGCGTTAGATTCCGCGCCATATCGATGTCACCCTTTTCCAGCATCAACCGCTGTGTGCTGGGCTCTGGTACGTGACGCAAAACAACTCGCTTCATCGTTGGTGCACCACGCCAGTAGGATTCATTCGCTGCTAAGGTCAAAGATTCGTTTGGCTTCCACTGCACAAGCTTGAAGGGGCCCGAACCAGCGTAGTTAATCCGCAGCCACTTATTCCCTAAATCCTCAGGACCCTCGCTATGCTTCTTAACTTCCACACTATCGACGACCGAAGCGACATTGGCTGTTAAGCAATAAAGCACAAAGGTTGGTGCAAATTTTTCGGTAACTTTGATGACCAGTGTATTGTCATCAGTCGCCTTAATGTTCTGCGCGACATTATCTTTGTTAAAACCAAACTGTGTCAGGATAAAACCTGGGTTCTTATTCAGGATTACGGCGCGATGCAGCGAAAACTCGACGTCTTTCGCTGTTAACGGATTTCCTGAAGCAAATTTAATGCCCTTACGAATCTTAAACGTAAAGGTTTGTCCATCTGGCGACACCGTCCAAGAGTCGGCAACCTCACCATAAATCCGCGATACATCGTCTAAATCGTACTTGATCAACCGATCATAAGTATTTCCAAGATACTCACCGCCGATGAGCTCGAAAGCTTCCGCAGGATCAAGCGTAATCAACTCGTCGATCTTGTGCGCCATAACCAAAGTGTCTTTGGGCGTGTCAGCCATCACCGCTAACGGCGACGTCAAAAGTACGGCTGCACCGGCCAATGCTCGAAGCATGGACTTCATGCTAAGTCTCCCCTTCCCTTAACCAACTCATTAATAGGTAACGATAAGAGAATATGCCCATGCATATCCCCAAGTTCTGGGCGGATCATGCCGGGTTCGACAGGCCTTGTCTATGCTGTCGGTATGATTTAGCGCTGAATATCCAAATCTAAAGGCCAAAGAGGTCGTCTAACCTTGCGAAATGGCAGTTTTCCGCGCGTTGGCGTGGCTAACCCGCCGCCATCGCAAACAATAACCCTGCTGGCCAAGGGTTCAAACGCCGCTCGGAAATGCTGCATGGACTTAACAATAACAACCCCCTTGTCTTCAGGAATAATCCCATTCGCCACAAACATCTGTCGATCAAGGAATTGTAAAAGATTAGTGGTAACAAGAATTTCGATATCATCGACCTGAAATACGGCCGTTGGGCCGAGGGTTTTACCAATACCTTCATACATAGGGCCCTGACAAGTGAACTGACCGTCGGTTAGTCGAATGACCGTCCCTGTCAATCTTAAGGGGCCTCCGCCAAAACTCGGATCGGTTTTCCCACCTAAATTAAGAGTAACCTCCTTTCCTTCGCCTTGAGTGCGCATCACTGTCACAGCTTCAGGATCACGAATTGAACCAAAAGCGACATTCATAACCTCAGCCTCAATCAAAGCTTTGAGGAGAGTCGTTGAATCTCCATAGGCGCCTGCGCCAGGATTATCAGCATAATCAGCAATAATTAGAGGTTTTCCATGACCTTCATGGTTAAGCGCAATTTCCGCCGCTTGCTCTGGCGTAAAATAGGTATTGGTAACGATATCGCGGGTGCGCCAAATCTCATCCGCGACAATCTTTGTGATTTCCACAGCACGCTTTGCAGCGCCCGCAATAGTTTCGTCATAAGTAACCGTCACACTTGGACCAACATTATTAATGTCTGCGAGTGAGAATCCTGCATTAAGAGAAACACAAAGAATCCCGGGTTCGGTTTCATAATCCCGAGCCTGCTTCAATAAAGGAACCATTGGCCCTTCATCGCTACGACCACCATTGATCCCCAAAAGCTGAGGCGGCTGCGCCCAAACTGTTCGTGGTATTATTTTCTTAGCCATAGCCTGCTCAAGCAACTCCCCAGCTTGCTGGCCGCGTTCACGCATATCGACATGGGGATAGGTTCGGTAAGAACAAATAATATTCGCTGTCTCCACCATAGGTGTCGATAGGTTGGCATGGAGGTCTAAGGTAATAGCGATAGGAATATCAGGGCCAACGATATCTCGGATACGGGTTAAAAGCTCCCCTTCAGCATCATCGAAAGTCTCTGTAACCATGGCGCCGTGCAAGGATAGCAATACACCATCGAATGGTCCTTGGGTCTCAGCTGTCTTTACAATAGTACCGGCGAGTTTAGCCCATGCCTCATCCGTTACTTTTCCGCACGGATTGGCTGAAGCGACGAGCGTATGAACAGGATTCCAACCGAATTTCTCGGCGCAATCGATAAATCCTGCCATCTCAAAATTAGTATCGCGAAACCTACGGTCTACATCGGTAGCATAAACACAAAAGAGCTTTTCAAACGCCTTTATATCGGCAGGTTGAATACTAAAGGTATTTGTTTCGTGATTTAAATCGCCAAAAAGAACACGCCGCATCTTATGATCCTTAATCGTCGCGCTGTCTTATATATGAGACTTCGCCAACTTTGGATACCTAAGAGCGATACCTCTAGAGCTTAGGCGCTTACGACACCAGCAATACCTGCCTTAGACCGGCTAGCAAGATCTTCAGCGATCGCTTTGTCACCACCAAAAGGCGCGATAACGTCAACAATATGAAAGTGATCGCCACTATTCCATTCCTGAGGTCGCAGACGCCGCGTTTCAAGAAACCGCTTCTCGACTTCCGACGATAATCGTGCCCATAGAGCAATCGCTACGGGAACTGTCGTTCCCTCCTTGCGATAGAGCTTAAATTGCCGCAATGATAAAGGTGGAACGAGGGCCCACTCAAGATCGCTTAAGTAAAGATATTTGTGCTTGGGACTCTGTGATAGTAACCAAACAGCTTGCCCCAAAACCTCAGCTTGGCTCAGTCGCGACACTTCTTTAGCTGAACCATCGACAATGCTTTGGTCATTTGATTGTGGTTGAGGCGGCGAAGGTCTCCCTTGTGCTTCGCCAGAGGTTCCTGATTTGCCTTTTGATTTTCCGCTTGCCATGACAGCCCCTCTTTTATTGTTGATAGAGCCTACAATCTGGGGAGGAAAGAAACAAGATTAACTCCCTGTTTCCACATCACATCTCTCAAATTCTTAAGCTTTTCTGAGTGCCTGATCCAAATCTACCAGAAGATCCTTTGATGATTCTAAGCCAATGGATAATCGGACGAGTCCATCGGAAATACCTATAGCTGCACGCGCCTCGGGTGTTAATCTTGCATGGGTCGTCGTTGCTGGATGGGTAATCAGGGTCTTGCTATCGCCGAGGTTATTCGACAAACGAATAAGATTAAGAGCGTTTAAGAAACGAAACACCGACTCTTTCCCTCCTTTTATCTCAAAACTAACCATACTTCCGCCTTGGCGCATCTGCCGACGCGCAAGGTCTCGCTGAGGATGGGTATCTGAAAAGGGGTAGAGAACATTTTGTAAGGTCGATTGCTTCGCAAGGTACACTGCGACCTCTGCGGCGGTTTGGCATTGCCGCTCAATCCGGAGATGCAAGGTCTCAAGACCTTTCAGCAAAAGCCAGGCATTAAACGGGCTCAGACTTGGGCCTGTATTGCGAAGATAAGGATGTAAGACCTCAGAAATAAAATCCTTATACCCAAGGACGGCACCGCCTAAGCAGCGTCCTTGACCATCGATATGTTTGGTCGCCGAATAAACAACGATATCAGCGCCAAATGCCAA
>JAWKYA010000005.1:0-80401 GCA_041396725.1 Alphaproteobacteria bacterium | reverse complement strand
GCCCCGGAGAAATCAACCCTGCATTAGCAAAGCTCGTCTCTGAGGCAGGATGGGCATGGCGATCGATAACGATAACTTCATGACCATCGCGGCGAAGCGTCCATGCCGCGGTTATACCGGCCAAGCCAGCCCCCAATATAGCAATCTTCATAACAGCCTTATTTTCTTCTTAAATCTCGGCGAGAAAGCGGTCCCGATTTAGGATAAGTCGAACACTCCCCCACCTTGCAACAAACCAATTTCGAATAAGAAAGGCGCCACAACCCCCTATTGCCGCACCTATCAAGATATCACCAAGAAAATGCGCACCAATCATCAACCGGCTGATCGCCACAATAATCGCAATAAAGAAATATACAAAATCATACCGTGGGTAGACGAAATGCAACCCTAGCATTACCGCAAAGATGACCTGAGAGTGACCCGACGGAAAAGATCCTTGTCCTGGCGCGAAATTAAAAGGAGAAAATCCTGACAGACCATGCTCTGCTAGCATGCTCGGGCGCAGTCGCCCAATACCGATCTTAAGTATGGTCACGACCAAGCCCGTCACAACTAAAACCAACAAAAGATATACAGCTGCCTTGGCAATTTGCCTGAACTGCTTTCTTTTAATTTCTGAATGCGTAAAAAAAGCAGAAGCAAGACCGTATATAGCCGCCACCCCAAAGAGAATATACCATGGCCCTCCCAAACCTATTGGTGTAATGACAGCAAAGAAACCGCCCCATTTCACAGGGAGGTTGACTTGTATATAGTCATGCAAGGGCTGATCGATAAAGGCGATCGATAGCACACTCAAAAACAAACACGTAATGAGGATAATCCAGCAACGCTTATGATGAATCTGAATGAGATCTATATTGGAAAATAGTTTCCCTAGCGCTTTCCCATTATCATTCATATTCGAGCGAATCCTCATAATCGGGGTTAGCGATTGCAAGTTCAGATTTTGCATATGACTTAAGTGCTTGCCATGCAGCGGTTCGTTCTTGGTTTCGATGGTCAAATCGGCTCATACGCACATCCTGGCAGAATCTTTCAACAATCTCCGGACTCCAAAACCGAATGCTTGGATAAATAACTTCTAGAGTTGGCGCTTCTATGCTTGGCCGAGGATAGGCCACTAGATCGCGGATAGTGATCGCCAATGCATCACCAATCATAAGAGCATCACGCCGCGCTTCCCCATCAAACTGAGGTACTACCACCTCCAACAGTTGTCGGCGTGCGGCAACGAGGAGTTCTATCGTGTCGGGCCGTGCACCCATACTCTTTCCTTGGCCTATCAAGTTATCTCCGTCAAAATCTTCAAGTTTTCTATACAGATTTACGAGTTGACCGACGTTCTGCAAAAACAAGGATAAGCGCAAGAAAAGCCGACGATACCATAAGGAGAACACTAACCGCATTAATTGCCGGTGTTGAGCCTTGCCTAATTTGAGAATACATCTGAATAGTTAATGGTGCATCTGATCCTACAAGAATCAAAGTTGTATTAAAATTCTCAAAAGACATAAGAAAGGCAATAATAGCGGCGCCAATAATTGCTGGGCGAATAGTTGGAAGGGTCACTGTCCAAATCGCTCCTAGTCGAGTTGCTCCTAGGTTAAGCGCTGCCTCTTCTAGGCTATGGTCAAAGCGTCGCAGTCGCGCAAGGATAATAAGTGTCGTAATCGTCGCAATAAAAGCCGATTGACCCAAGACAACTAAAGTTAATCCAGGTCGTAAAAAAGTAAGACGCCACCCGAGATCCTGTGCCCATCCTGCAATCATGCTAAAAAATAAAAGGATCGAAACACCTAAAATAACACCTGGGATCACCAACGGCCATAGCATCATAATGTACAGGGCACTGCGGCCGGGAAATTGGCAGCGCTCAATCAGAAAAGCGTTACAAAGACCAAGAACTACAGTTAGCACCGTTACCATCACAGCAACGCGCAAGCTTGTCCCTATACTCCTTAGTAAGGCCGCATCAGAAAAAACACCAATGCGCGGGCCGGTTCCAAAAAACCAATCCCATGTAAACCCTGTCCATGGCAACGAAGGAAATGGCGCCGCATTAAAGGCAAAAGCAATCACAACAAGTAGCGGTGCAAATAAAAATATAAAGAAAGCCGCAACCCACAGAGCGAATAAGCCACGTTCGGTCGAGCTACGAGGAAGCGATAGCAACATTACCGCACCACATCCACAAGGCGTTGTCTCGTAATACGTAAAGCAAGCCAAATTATAGCTGATGATAAAATAAGTAAAAGAAAGCCAAAGGCCGCACCCTGCTCCCAATTAAACCGCGTAATAAATTGAGCATAGATTTGTTCAGTAAACCAAAGACTGTTTTTACCACCAAGAAGTGTTGGGGTCGCATAGTTGCCCAAGGACAACATAAAAACAACGATGCAACCCGACATCAAGCCCGGCATGGCATGCGGTATGATAATATCCCATGTGACAGAAAAAATATTACCACCTAAATCATAGCCTGCTTCAACAAGACTATCATCTAAACTATCGAAAGCATTCACTAACGGAACGACCATGAACAGAATTGAGGTATACACAAGACCAACGATTATTGTTGCATCGTTATAGAGTAACTCTACAGGGTGATTCACGAAGCCTAAAACTTGTAATAAATTAGAAACGACCCCTGTTTCCCGTAAGAGAATCATCCACCCAAGGGTACGGACAAGTTCACT
Organism: Alphaproteobacteria bacterium; assembly: GCA_041396725.1. Lineage (GTDB taxonomy): Bacteria > Pseudomonadota > Alphaproteobacteria > JAWKYA01 > JAWKYA01 > JAWKYA01. The sequence continues at coordinate 77,699 of JAWKYA010000005.1, read as the reverse complement.
GACCCAAAAAGGCAACAAGCACGCTACAAAAAGAACTGACTTACGATAGCCGCGGGTAAGCTTGGCTATGTAATAGGATACAGGTAATCCAATAATGACCGCTAGAATAGTCGTAATGATTGATATGATGGCGGTCCGCGCAAAAGTGCGCCAGTATAGTGGCTCAACAAAAAATTCGCGATAATTTGAAAGACCGGTAGCTACCGCATTGGAGGTCGAGGGTTCATGAAAAGAGATGATAAAAAGTTGAATGTGAGGTGCGATAATTAAAGCAGTAAGCCACAGAGCAGCTGGCGCAACAAGCAGCAGAAAAGTAAGCTTCCCCCCAGGGGCTTCGATCCGCAATAATTGCATTAGACTGTATTTTCTGGGAAACAGAGTGTTGCCTCGGGGTGCCAGCCAATATGAACTGTCTCCCCGACCTGCAACATAGACATACGACCATCTTGCGGTAAAGCAACCATCAATGATTCTCCCTGAGGGAGATTCAAAATAGCGCTACTGTTGGCACCATCAAAAAGAATACTCCCTATCTTGGCTTCAATCTGGTTAGAGAATGAAGAAACAGCCGCATGGTCACGGGCGATCAAAATTGCTTCCGGCCGCACATAGGCGACAGCGGAACCTGTATAGGTCTTATCTATTTTGATCGCTGATGAATGGAGATTTAAACCTTGTTGAGTCTCTAGTATTAATTCGGCGTTGTTATGACTAACAATTCGGCAATTTAGCCGATTACTAACCCCTACAAATCCCGCAACGAAGGCTGATTTCGGCTTATAATAAAGCTCTTGGGGTGTTCCGATCTGCTCCAGCCTCCCCCTATTCATAACAGCCACATGATCTGACATGACCAATGCTTCGGATTGATCATGGGTAATATACACAAAGGTTGTGCCAATTTCAGCCTGAAGTTGCTTCAACTCAATCTTCATATGCTCGCGTAATTTTAAATCAAGAGCTCCCAAGGGTTCGTCCAACAGTAACAAGGCGGGCTCAAGAACCAAACATCTTGCAATTGCGATCCGCTGTTTTTGACCTCCAGATAGTTGATCAATTTGTTTCGGACCCGCATCCGGCAAACTAACGCGTGCCAGCATTTTCTGTACTCGCTGCGCAATCTCGGCCTTGTCAAGGCCCCGGCGCCGGAGGCCATAAGCAACGTTTTCAGCTACCGTCATATTTGGAAATAAAGCTAGATGCTGAAACACCATATTAATTGGTCGACGGTTTGGCGGTAGATTTAAAACGGACGTTCCGCCAATGCAAATATCGCCACTATCGGGACTAATAAAGCCTGCAAGCATACGAAGCAGGGTCGTTTTACCACATCCCGAAGGTCCTAATATCGAGAAAAACGATCCTTGAGGTACAGTAAAAGAAACACGGTCAACGGCGGTTAACCTATCATAGGTTTTAGTTAAATTAATGATGCTAAGATCAGATTCCGCCATCGTTTCCCTCCGGCTGGCAGATCTCCCGAAGGCTGTCGCGCCTACCCACAGACGCGACAGCCTTTCAGGCTAATTGGCTGCTTTTATGCGATCGAGAATTTTACCCTCGATAGCTTCAAGGCCTGCAGGAACAGGTGGATACCAATTGATCTTCTCCATAACTTCTTTGGGGAACGAAGCGGCGAATTGATCTTTAATTTTCCCTTGCACCTTTTCAGAAGAACCTTGAGAGGCTGTGAAGTTGCCCGCTGAAGCTACGATCCGTGCTGCAATATCCGGACGCATGACAAAATTTATCCATTTATATGCAGCGTCATCGTTTTCACCTCCAGCTGGAATTGCGAAGGTATCGACCCATCCTAAAGCGCCAGACTTAGGTGCTCGGTAATTAATTTGAGGATTTTCCGTATTTAATTTCCATCCCCCTGTATCCCAAGCCATAGCCGCGATAACTTCACCCGAGCGAACCAATCCCAATAAGCTATCACTACCATCCCAATATACTTTGACGTTCTTTTTGCACGCAATCAGCGAATCCCCTACCTTCGTCATCATCGCTTCATAGGCCTTGGGATCGTTGTAGGCTTTAAAAGGATCCAGGCCCATAGCAAAGGCAAAACCGATAAGCGTCGGGCGCTTCAGACGATAGCTAACCTTACCGGCATATTCTGGCTTACATAAATCTGTAAAGTCCATCACTCCCTTAGCTTTATCCGTATCGACAACAAGCCCATCTGTTCCCCAGATATGTGGGAGACCGTAAACCTTCCCGCCTACCGTCGTATTTTTCTTCGTTGCCTCGAGCATTGATGGAATAAACTTCGCCGTTTCGACCTTAGTCATGTCGATCGGTTTATATATCTTAAACTGCTCTTGCGGGCCTGTAATTCTATCCTGACTTGGTTGAGCAAGATCAAACCCCCCTCCCCCTGTCGCCCGCAGTTTAGAGATCATCTCTTCGTTATTAGAGAGTGTAACCTCAACATCGATACCCGTTTCTTTCTTAAAGTCATCAACAACGTCTTTAGGGGCATAACCACCCCAGGTTAATAACCGCAATGACTTTGCCTCTGCAGAACCAAGTAATGTCATGGTCACAGCAGCGGTCGCCAATAATAATAAAGATTTCCTGCGAAACACCTTCATCCCCCCATTCAAGCCTTAGCGACCCTAGCTTTGATTTATTGATGAATACGAGAGGTATGGTCGCAATACCATCTTAAGGATGCGCCCCGTTTTAGTCGCACGTCAACACCGTTCTATATGCTCCAAGAGCCATAAAATATCACTCTCTATTTCCGCTAAACGGCGGCCCGTCAACGCTAATTCAAGAGAAAACTCCTGACCGGACCAATGCCGTTCACCTTGAAGAATAGCAATAACTGCCCAACGAACTAGCGCCATAACCTTCCAATAATTCACCAAAGCACGATTAATTTTCCTGCCAGCAGCTTTTTCGTACGCCTCAAGAAAAATTGCTCCGGCGGCCAACCCTCCTGCTTCGCGGTTATATTGACCAAATCGCCAGCTTTTACTGAGGAACCATCCAAGATCTTCATAAAGATCTCCCCACCCTGCAAATTCCCAATCGAGAATGGCTGTGAGACCTGTCCTATCGGCAAGAAAATTGCCTGTACGAAAGTCACGATGAACAAGCGCTATGTCTTTCGGCAGAGTCATAGGTGCATTAATTTCTAACCAATGAAGTGCCCATTCTAATATAGGTCTTTGCTCTACTTTTACTTTTGCTAAGCACTTTCGATATTGCTGACATAGTTCTAATGCTGGTTGAGTTGAATCTGGAAGAAATGATAAATCCACACAAGGCTTAATTCGATGCAATTTGGCAAGCTGTTGCGCCAATTGAATAGCTATTAAATCAAGGTGGGGACATACTTCGCCCTTGACCATTGCGTAAGGATCTGAGCGACCTTGCACATACTCCATAGCATAAAATGGCTTGCCTAAAATCGATTTATCGGCACAGAACCATAGCGGTTTCGGAACCTTTAATCCCGCCGTGTAGATAGTACGAAGAATTGCATACTCATCGGCACGGTTATGACTGAATGGAATTTTTGACGATGCATCAGTGCGAATAACGATATGAGTTATCTCGGTACAGGTTTCACCCTCTATATCAAGTTTTAGAAGCCAATTTTCTTGGATAGCTCCCCCATTTAAATATTGAGCTGAGTTAAGCTGTATCACCGATGCGCCAGATATATCTTTGAACCATGCGGCAACCCGATCCCAAATAATCTTTTGTTCTGTCATAATTTATGGTTTGCTCTTACATCTTATAGGCAAAATACGATTCATAGATCATCATAACGATGTGTGGCGATTACTTCTAAATGTTAAAGATCCTATGATCAAAGAAACGACAAATAGAACCAGAGATTGCCACCAATAAGTATAGGCCAGAAGCACCGTCAGCGTCCAAGAAAGGATGATCCCGACAGAAAAGAATTGATTAAGGGCGTAACATAAAAATCGCACTAAGCCATAGCGTGCCCGCACTAAACCCACCATGGTAAAACCAAAAATGGCCACCCACGCAAAATAAAGAATAAGATTAGCAGTATTAAAGGGGTTAAGCTGATCGAAAATCCCTGTGATATGCCCAATGATTGCATTCATACTTATCCCCTAAATGACCGCGGTGGATATGTTGACAGCTCTATCTGCGGTGAAGTTACACCCTATCGTCAATCCTACACATTGTAGAGATGATAAATATGTGGATACAACTGAGCCTAAATTCCTTTAAGCAAGTCTCGATTTATTCTAAGATGCTGCATGCTCAAAAAAACCATTCATATCGATATCTTTAGCGATCCCATATGCCCATGGTGTTTTATTGGCAATCGCCGCTTAGCACGAGCGCTCGCGGCAAGACCCGACATAGAAGCTTCTATTTTATGGCGGCCCTTTCAGTTAAATCCAAATATGCCAGAACTAGGGATGGAGCGCGCCCGTTATCTTGCAGAGAAATTTGGCGATCCTCACCGTATCCAACGGCTATACGCTGATCTTACTAAAGCGGGAGAAACCGTAGGTATTCATTTTGCTTTCGACAAAATTAAGAGTACGCCCAATACGCTTCCTGCTCATCTCCTTATTCGATTGGCGCAAAAAAATCTTAAAACGAAAACTGATTATCAGCGACGTGACCGTCTTATTGAGGCTTTATTTGTTGGATATTTTGTTGAAGGTCGAGATATTGGTGCTCATAGTGAGTTAATTAAAATAGGTTACGATGCTGGGTTAAGTAAGCAGCAAATCGCGGAATATCTCGATAATGGTTACGATGTTCAAGAAGTCCTTACCGAAGATCTTCATGCACGCCATATTGGCGTTTCTGGGATTCCTTACTTCATTTTAAATGGACGATTGGCTTTAATGGGAGCACAGGAGCCTGAAGCCTTCGATCCTTTATTCGATGCCCTTATCCTAGAAAGCTCATTGTCTACCTAGGCTGCTTTTACCGCCAATTCTGTCAGAGTCGATAGAAGTTCTTGCACGCCCTTAAGCCGCGATCGTGGCGAAGGAAATTCCCGCATATATACCAGCTTTTGGTCGGGCCTTACCTTGATAAGCCCTGCCTTGCGAGAAATTAAAGTTACTAGGCCATGTGGATTGGCAAATCTATTGTGGCGAAAAGTGATAACAGCCCCCTTCGGGCCAGCATCTAGTTTTTCAACACCTGCTTCTCGGCAAAGCTTCTTTATAGCGATGGTTTCAAGAAGATTTTCTACTTCGTCTGGCAACGGCCCAAAACGATCAATAAGCTCTGCAGCAAAAGCCTCAATCTCAGTACGATCAACCAGCTCGGCAATGCGGCGATAGAGCCCCAATCGAACATCTAAGTCTTGAACATAGACTTCAGGTATAAGTACAGCTGTGCCCAAAGAAATTTGCGGTGTCCAGGATGAATCCTGTGCCTCTATCTTCGTTATCCCTGCTTTTGCAAAGGTCACGGCTTCTTCCAGCATTTGCTGATAAAGTTCGATCCCAACTTCTCTAATATGACCCGATTGCTCGTCCCCAAGAAGATTACCTGCACCACGAATATCGAGATCATGACTCGCTAACTGAAAACCTGCACCAAGGTTATCCAAGGTTTGCATAACCTCTAGGCGCTTTTGCGCAGCCTCAGTTAGCGGCTTTCCTTCCGGTAATAACAGATAGGCATAGGCTCGCACCTTCGATCGTCCAATCCTGCCACGTAACTGGTAAAGCTGCGCCAAGCCAAACATATCTGCGCGATGAATAATCATCGTATTTGCCGTAGGTATATCGAGCCCACTTTCTACAATATTGGTTGAAAGAAGTATGTTGAACTTACCATCGTAAAAAGCACCAATCGTGCTCTCGAGCTGAGTTACGGACATCTGGCCATGAGCAACGGCAATTTTTAATTCAGGAACTAATGCCTTCAGCTTTTCTCTTAATCCTTCTATGTCTTCAATACGGGGACAGACATAGAAACTTTGTCCACCGCGAAAATGTTCGCGCATAATCGCTTCGCGTAAAACTACGGAATCATAGGGCATCACAAAGGTACGAACAGCAAGCCGATCAACTGGCGGTGTTGCAATGATTGAGAGTTCGCGGATCCCCGTTAGGGCGAGCTGGAGTGTACGTGGAATAGGTGTCGCGGTTAAAGTAAGAACGTGAACTTCTGCGCGTAGTTGTTTGAGCCGTTCTTTTTGCGATACACCAAAATGCTGCTCTTCATCTACAATCACGAGACCAAGATTTTTAAAAGAAATGGATTTCGCTAACAATGCGTGAGTACCGATCACAATATCGATAGACCCATCGCTTAGCTCCTGTTTTACATTCGCGGCAACCTTACCGGTAATAAGACGAGAGAGCTGAGCGATACGTACTGGAAATCCGCTAAATCTATCACAAAATCCTTTGTAGTGTTGACGCGCTAGAAGAGTGGTTGGAACGACCACAGCAACCTGCTTTCCACTTAAAGCAGCAATAAAGGCAGCACGTAGCGCAACTTCCGTCTTCCCAAACCCAACATCTCCACAAACAAGGCGATCCATAGGCCTTCCTGCGAATAAATCGGTAGTTACATCATCTATAGCACGCTGTTGATCGTCCGTTTCATGAAAGGGGAATCTTGCACAGAACTCTGCATACAACCCCTCTTCTGCGCTTAATCTATCGGCCGATTGTAACTGACGCTCTGCCGCTATCTTCAGCAATTCACCAGCGATTTCTCTGATACGTTCCTTAACTTTCGCTTTGCGCGCTTGCCACCCACTATGGCCAAGCTTATCCAATTGCGCACCTGAATCTTCCGAGCCAAAGCGCGATAGAGTGTCAATATTCTCAACTGGAACATAGAGGCGATCGCCACCTGCATAGAGTAATTGCAGACAATCATGAGCGGCCCCACCAACCGTGAGGGTTTCCAGCCCATTATAGCGGCCGATGCCATGATCTTCATGAACAACCAGATCACCTTCGGTTAGACTTCCTGCCTCGGCAATGATCCGATCGGCGCGCTTTTTCCGCCGAACCGAGGCAATAAGGCGATCGCCAAAAATATCTTCTTCACTTATGACTGTGAGATCGGGAGCTATGAACCCATGCTCGATCCCTAAGACTGCGGTTCCTACTGTTTTTGCTGGTAACGCCTCTAAATCCCGCCACGTTTCCACTTGCTGCATATTCGATAAACCATGGTCACGTATGAGACTAGCCAGACGATCACGCGACCCTGCACTATACGCAGCAATAAGTGTGCGGCGCCCAGATTCTTGCTCGTTTTGGATATAAGCAATAACAGAATCAAATAGTGAGAGATCCGGTCGGGAACGTGCATCAGCGAAATTTCGCCCTACCTTACCTTCGGCATTGACTTCTGCTGCCCCATCAAACGGTGTTAATGAAAATAAGGGCCGTACACGCCACCATCCATCTACTTCGTCTTTCTCTGGGTAAAGCATAATAGGTGGTAAGGGCTTATATCCGCTCCCCTCACTTGCTTTCCCTTCCCATAGAATCCGCCGCGCATTATAATGCTCATGGACTAAGTCCATACGCGCCACTAGAGCTTCTTCACCTTGGTAATCGAAACTGACAGATGCTTGAGGTAAATAATCGAACAAGGTAGCTAATTGCCCGCCATAAAATAACGGTAACCAGTGCTCCATTCCTATATGGCGCTGCCCCGCACTAATAGCCTCATAGAGTGGGTCCTCTTTAAGGATAGCACCGAACAAACCGCGATAGCCTTCACGAAATTTGTGAATCGATTCTTCGTTCAAAAATAACTCACTTACTGGAAGTAATCGAATCTCCTGACGCTCGTCCCCACTGCGTTGGCTTAGGGGGTCAAATAATCGGATACGCTCAAGAGTTTCACCAAATAAATCTAAACGTAATGGATCCTCTTCACCTGCCGGAAAAAGATCAACGATCCCACCCCGCAGAGCGTACTCACCAGGTTCACGTACTATACCCGTGCGACGATACCCATTCTTCTCAAGAAAGCTTTGCAATTTCGATAGGTCAATCGTTTGACCAACCCTAGTCGAGAAATTTGCTGCAGCAATAATGTCCTTGGGTGGAATGCGTTGGAGTATCGCTGCAACAGTAGTGACTACTATAGGGTCAGTCCCTGTCCTTCCTTGAGTTAACCGCGCTAAACTTGCGACGCGACGCGCTACTATTGTTGCATTGGGAGAAACACGGTCATAGGGGAGGCAATCCCAAGCAGGAAACGTAATAACTGAAAGCTCAGGTGCAAAAAACGCTAATGCCTCAACTAATCGCGTCATGCGCGCATCATCGCGCGCAATATGGATAAGGCCACGAGGAGTTGCCCTTGCTATCTCGGCAATGATAGCAGCATCATATCCTTCAGGAACCCCACCCAGGGTCTGACGACCAGGCTCAGTTATGGGTAAGTTTAGTTTTTTCACAAATTTATAAGCCGAAAAGACGCTAAAAGAGCCATGACTGACGTATTATGTGTAGAAGGAATAGGGTTTTTCCCTGTTACCCAATCGTATATATCAGGATCGCTTAGGGTAAGAAGATGATCGAATTGCTGTAACTGCTCGGAAGTAAACTCAGGTACATAACGTTCAGCAAACCGCCCGAGCAATAGATCTGCCTCTTTTGTTCCTCGGTGGTTAGCTCGAAAGATCAAACGCTTACGCTGTAATTGATAGGGATCAGTCATTGAAGCTTCTGTCATAAGGATCCTGCCTTATGATATAGGCAGAATCACGGTGACTTCCAAGCAGAAGAATAGATGAGCATCCGACCAGAAATCCTGAATAAACTTTTCTCACCAACAACCAAGCTCCAAGGAATTGGGCCAAAGTTGGCGCAACTCATAGAGAAAATTGCGGGGCCCAAAATTGTCGATTTGATTTTTCATATCCCGAGCGGCATCATAGATCGTCGCTTCTCCCCCCCTATCAATACAGCACCTCCTGGTAGAATAGCCACATTTTTGGTGAAGGTCATAAGTCATAAGCCAGGAGCTACGGCTCGCCAGCCCTATCGCGTCCTTTGCGTCAACGATAGTGGGGAAATAACCCTTACTTTCTTCCATGCAGAAAAAGATTGGTTACTGAAATCTCTGCCTATCGGTGAAGAACGGGCCATTAGCGGTAAGGTCGAATATTATAATGATCGCCCTCAGATATCACATCCCGATTATATTTTGCCTCCACAAGAAATTGATCACCTAAAAACGATTGAGCCGGTTTATCCCTTAACCACAGGGCTTTCTTCAAAGGTTCTCTTACGCGCGATCCGTGAAGCACTTACCACCTGTCTTCCACACCCAGCAGAATGGCTTAATGAAACACTCGTCCATCAGCACGGCTGGCCTTCTTGGACCGAAGCTCTAAAGTTTGTACACGCACCTCAATCTGAAGCAGATCTTTCGCCCATGACAAAGGCGCGACAACGTTTAGCCTATGATGAGCTTCTTGCTAGCCAGATCGCTTTACAATTAAGCCGCAACCATCGAGTAAAAGTGCCAAGTCGTATCATAAACGGTTCCGGCCATCTTCAGAAAAAGGCCCGCGTTTCCTTGCCATTTAAACTGACATCGTCTCAAGAACAAGCAATTGCCGAGATATTGGCAGATATGGCCAATGGTGTCCGTATGCTCCGTCTTCTGCAAGGGGATGTGGGAAGTGGTAAAACCGCGGTCGCAGCTATCACCATGATCGCTGCCGTTGAAGCCGGCGTTCAGACTGCTCTTATGGCTCCTACAGAGATCTTGGCGCGACAGCATTATAAAACCATAGCGCCCATTGCCAAAGCTGCAGGGGTTTCGGTCGAAGTTTTAACAAGTCGTGATAAAGGAAAAACAAAGGATAGAATACTTACAGCATTGGCCAAAGGTGAGGTCGATATCATTATTGGCACTCATGCTCTTGTACAGGAGACTGTATCCTTCAAGGATTTAGGTATGGCCATCATCGATGAGCAGCATCGATTTGGCGTCCATCAGCGCCTTATCCTTCGCAATAAGGGTGAAAACATTCATACACTCGTCATGACGGCTACACCCATCCCTCGAACCCTCCTATTAGCAAGTTACGGCGATATGGAGGTTTCTCGGTTAACTGAGAAACCTCTGGGCCGAAAGCCGATAACAACCCGCGCGATCCCACTTAATCGCATGGAGGAAGTGATTACTGCACTTCAGCGCACACTTTCCACAGGCTCTAGAATTTATTGGGTTTGTCCGTTGGTCGAAGAATCTGAGCTCATAGACTTAGCCGCAGCGGAAGATCGCTATCGTAGCCTAGCTGAGGTTTTTGGAGACAAGGTTGGCCTTATTCATGGACGCATGAAACCCGCCAAAAAAGATAACATCATGGCCGCTTTTCGAAGTGGAGGCTTATCCCTTTTAGTGGCAACAACAGTTATCGAAGTTGGCGTAGATGTTCCCGAAGCTACCGTCATGGTTATCGAACATGCCGACAGATTTGGTTTAGCCCAATTACATCAGCTACGAGGTCGGATAGGGCGGAGCGACAAATCTTCGACATGTCTTCTGCTTTATGATGCAAAGGCCGGCGCAATGGCACGGGCGCGGCTAAAAATTATGCGCGAAACAGAGGATGGATTCCGGATCGCCGAGGAGGATCTACGTTTGCGTGGTGGTGGGGAAATTCTTGGCACACGCCAGAGCGGCATACCCGATTTCCGCCTAGCTGACCTTTCCGTGCACAATGACCTGTTAGCTATGGCGCAAAAAGATGCTAAATTTATTGTTCATGGGCAATCGGTGGATATAGAACAGCGAAAGGAAATTTTAAGGCCATTGCTCTATCTATTTGAACGCGATGCTGCGTTACGCTTTTTAAAGTCGGGCTGATCTTCTAGCGATTGCTATCGTTCCTTCGCACCTTGCTATGTTCTTTCTGAGCAGCTGATCGACGATCCGCTGGTGTAATAAGCCCTCCTGAGACAATCATTTTGACCCCCTCCTCCACAGTCATGCTCAATGGGATGATTTCTGATCGCGGCACTATGAGCAAAAATCCTGATGTAGGATTTGGTGTTGTTGGAACAAAAATACTCACAACAGGTGAGTCCATAAGATGGCCAATTTCCCCGGTTGTCGTACCTGATACAAACCCAATGGACCAGCATCCCGCCCGTGGGTACTCAACCAAGGCAACTTCCCGAAATGCTGAAGCATTCTGACTGACGACTGTCTCAAATATTTGCTTTAAGGCCCCATATAGGCCACGGATGACCGGAACGCGACCGAGGATACGTTCGCCGAGCCTTAGAAGCGTTCTTCCGAGAAAATTAGCTGTTAATGCACCAATAAGCGTTAATAAAATAACTGTAACAAGGAGTCCGAGGCCTGGGAGACCAAATGGTAGGTAAGTTCCTGGATTATACCGATCCGGGATCAAAGGCAGAACCAATTTATCGACCGCGCCAACAAATTGATAAGAAAGCCATAAGGTGATACCCGCTGGGGCAGTTACTAATACCCCGGTGAAAAAATAAGCCTGAAACCTGGATAAAACCTTTTTCGGCCTGGTTGTTGGCGGATATGTAGATTGTTGCTGCGGCGGATCAGTTGACATAAGATACCCTCAAGTATTTCACGCATTAGCTCTAATACTAGTCCCGCGCGTGTCAATTCTTTAAAAATTTATATTTTAGTAAGTCTTCTAGGGTTGTTAGTTAACGCCAAAAAAAGCCTTTGGCAATTGCAGGAATGGCTTCCCCAACAGCCGCAGACGATATAACTATACGCGGCAGCCTTTATTGTTAGTGACGGGAGATATCCCAGTGACAGATACGAGAGAGTATAACACCCTGCGTGGCATTAATCTTTTTCAAAAGCTCGCAGATGACGTCATCGAGGGATTGAACAGACGTTGTACTTGGCGCCGCTATCGTACAAACGAGCAAATTATCGATCGCCAGGACAATAGCCGCGATGTTTATTTTGTCTCGCGCGGGACTGTGCGTATCGTCAATTACTCTTTGTCTGGTCGTGAAGTCACCTTTGATGACGTTCAAGAAGGTGAAGTCTTTGGTGAGTTGGCCGCACTTGACGGCGCCCCACGCTCTGCCAATGTCGTTGCACTGACAGAAGTCGTGGTTGGTATGATGTCACCAGAGCTTTTCCGCCGCACTCTTCTCGAACAACCTGATATCCCACTCTTATTAATGACACGCTTAGCTTATATTATCCGAGCATCGACAGGCCGGATTATGGATTTAAGTACACTCGGCGCAAATAACCGTGTTTATGCTGAGCTTTTACGGCTTGCTAAGCCAAACTTTAAAGATAATACCGCTGTTATCGATCCTATTCCTATCCATGGTGATATCGCGAGTAGAGTGAGCACTACCCGTGAAACTGTAGCCCGGGTCTTGAGTGATCTAAACCGAAAATCTATCGTTTTACGCCGAGATAATAGCCTTTATATTCCTGATATTGTACGACTTACGGATATGGTCGAGCAGTTCCGCGGCGAATAATTGGTCCTCATTGCACCTACTGAATGGCGACTTACAGCTTGGCTATAGGAGGACGCCATTGAACGATTCAAATAATTCTGTTCTCGATGCGCGTGGACTACGATGTCCCTTGCCTGTTTTAAAAACAAGAAAGCAACTTACCTATATCCCTGAGGGCGCCATTTTGACCGTTCTAGCAACTGATCCTGCAGTTTATTTGGATATGACGCATTTTTGTCAGACTAGCGGTCACATCATTGAAACTTGGCATAAGGATGGCGATGTTTTCACTTTCCGTATCCGAAAAGGTCCCTCAATACAGAAGGAAAATCGCGCCTAATGCGCATCATTCTTTGGTTTATGGTCATTTCCTTCGGACTTACCGTGGGGCTTAATTTTTTTCCACGCTTAGATATTGGAATTAGCAATATTTTCTTTCTTGCGCCCACACAGTTTATCCTAACCGATCATCCTGGGGCTGAGGTTTTTCGTACTCTCATGTCCGTAATCATTTGGGGATTGGGGATCGGGCTGGCCATTATCCTTGTTTTAAACATTACCAAAGGTCGCCGTTTTCTTGGATTAGATAAGCGGCAGATTATCTTTATATACTTATGTTTTCTGATTGGGCCCGGATTGGTGGTTAATCTTATGCTGAAAGAACACTGGGGGCGCGCTCGACCTTCTCACATTGTCGAATTAGGGGGAAACAAGACCTTTTCCCCTGTGTTTACACCCTCAGTAGCATGCACAACCAACTGCTCGTTTGCCTCCGGCGAGGCTGCGTTAGGGTTTGGCTTTGTATCTTTTGGTCTTCTGAGGCCAAAACCCTATAAGCGAGCTATTTTTCTTGGGCTTGGCATGGGTATTCTCATCAGTCTTATTCGGTTAATGGCTGGAGGGCATTTCCTTAGTGATATTAGCTTCTCAGCCGGGATAACTCTATTCTTCATGATGATCCTTTATTCCCTCTTAATTGCCCGTCGCCCCAGCCTTACCTAGCCTCACAGGCGCCAATTTCTTGTTTCTTTGCAGGAATTTCCTGTAGAGCCTTGATTTCATTTGGCTTGCCGCCTAAGGTACCCCTCCATAAAGGGATGCACATAAAAAGAGAGCGATATTTTGCATAGCTTAATCTGCCGTGTAGGTCTCTTACGGGCCTGCTATAGATTTATCGCGATAGGGTGCCTGGGTATCATCTTGGCTGTGTGTGCAGGATCGGTATCGAACCACGCCTATGCTCAAGATCGCTCGGTTGCCGAAATAGCAGCAGGAATTGGGATAACCACCCTTATTGGAATTGTTTTTGGCGTCCCTCAGCCTGATAAAGATACAGACTATGTTATCGGCGGGCTTGGTATTATGGACGTTATCGATGACGACGGCATCGAAACGCCTGAGTTTCGTGCTGAATACCGTCCAGGGCTTACCCTTTATCGCTTTAAACCTATTGTAGGGGGATTTGTTACAGGTCGAGGAGCTCTCTCTCTCTATACAGGAATTAGCCATGACCTAAATGTTGGAAAGCATCTAGTTTTCACCGCAACCTCCGGCCCAGCCCTCTATATCCCAAATGACGGAGAGGATCTCGGTAGCAACTTGGTTTTGCATTCGAGTATTGAAGCAAGCTATCGGTTTGATAACGCTTCTCGGCTATCCTTGACGTTTCATCATATGTCGCACGGCGAAATATTTGGACCACGCAATCCCGGCACCGAAAAACTCGCTATTACCTATGCCATTCCATTCGGTGGCCCTGACAACGACAAGAAGAGTGCTGTACGCCCTTAAAAGGGCAATTTTTAGAGCTAGAGCGCATTTTCTTCCGTAAAATGATGATCGGCGCTATGTAAATGGCAATCTCGTTTAAAATGTTAAAATCATGAGCGCCATTTCTCGGTATATTTTTATACAGGTCTTAACTTTAACCCTGGGTATCGCAGGAACTTTTACTCTTGCGGTATGGCTTGCGCAATCCTTGCGCTATGTCGATTTTATCGTCAATCGCGGCCTACCTGTAACAATGTTTTTCTATTTAACTATTTTATTATTACCCCAGTTTCTTCTGATCGTATTGCCTCTGGGATTTTTTGTCGCCCTTCTGTTCGTCTATAGCCGTCTTATTTCCGATAATGAATTGATCGTATTGCGTGCCGTAGGCTTTAGCGAGTGGCGCCTTATAAAACCGATGCTAACCCTGGCTTTGCTTATTACATTGATTTTATATGGATTGAACACCTACCTCATCCCTCTCTCATTCCGTTCATTTAAAGACCTCGAGTTCGATCTCCGAAACAACTTCGCTCATGTTGTCCTACAAGAGGGTACCTTTAAAGAGCTCATGCCTGGATTAACTATTTTTGTTAGAAATCGGGACCGTAATGGGACTCTCGCTGGCCTACTTGTCCACGATAGCCGTGATCCCAATACGCCAATTACCTATCTTGCAGAAACAGGGACTGTTGTAAAAACAGAAGGTAATCCGCGGGTTGTTTTAGTCGACGGCAGCTTCCAGAAAGTCGATCGCGATAATAAAACTGGCGCGATTACAGGTCTCTCTATGGTGTATTTTGAAAGATATACCCTCGAGTTAAATTTCGATCAGGGCGATGCCACCTTAAATCGTTGGCGCGAGCCTCCCGAGCGATATATGCACGAACTTTTCCGACCTCCGCAAAATAGCGATGATAAAAACTACCGCAACAATCTCCTAGCGGAGGGTCATCAACGGCTTGTTTATCCCTGGCTAACCGTTGTCTTTACCGTTATCACATTGGCAGCTCTACTCCACGGTGATTTCAACCGTAAGGGGCATTCTCATCGTATCATCGGCGCTATTTTGGGCGTGATTATCGTTCAGAGCTTCGCGTTAGCACTACCAAATATTGCTACGAAGATACCCAGTCTGACGATACTGATGTATCTGAACATCCTTATGCCCTTAGTCGCCGCCATAAGTTTTTTATATATCCGGCCCAAACGAAAACTTGGCACCACAGCGCAGATTCCGGGATAATCGTGCACTAACTCTTGGATAACCGCTTATTCATAGCAATACGGTGGTTATCCGAACATCCCCACCTCATTGATCCTAGAGTTTCAAAAGTACCCTTAATGGAGGCCATAGCAAAGCCGCGAGGCTTTACCCTGCGTATCTCTCTATTTCACGGATAACCATGGTTAATGACAAAGCTGAGAAAACGAAAAGCCGGTGAATGAGCGCAGGTTTACGGTACTCGCTAAGCTTCCGTACCTCTTCCTAATGGACGGATTTCCTGTCTTTTTTGGCGAATATTGCTTTTCTTTCCATCTGCCACTGACGATCAGCGTATAGGCCTGGTTGTCCTGATCACTGTGTCCCCCTCTACCTAAACATAACTATAATGTGGGGCTAAACAAAAAGCCCCTCAGCTTCGGCTGAGGGGCTTTCCCGTTCGGGAACAGTGAATGAATTACTTCACTGTTATGTTCACACGACGGTTACCAGCTTCTGGTGTGTTGTCAGGTGTCTTAACCCGCAGCATATCCTCACCAAAGAAGGTAACAACCATCTTATTGTTAGGGACGCCCAACTTCGCGAGTTCCGCACGGACCGCTTCAGCGCGCCGCTTGGAGAGGCCGAGGTTGTACGCATTCGAACCTGCCGTATCGGTATGACCATTGACAGCGATCGTTGCAGAAGCGCCACGCTTCTTATAGTCGGTGACAACGTCGTTCAAAATCTTCTTACCCGCGTCAGAGACGACAGCACTGTCAAAGGCAAAGAAGACAAGGTAATCAGCAGGCGCTGGCATTGTCATAGCAGGCTGCTGTGGCGCAGGCTTCCGCTCAAGCTCTTCCATGGCCTTCTTATATTCGCTTGAGCAGTATTCGATACGCTTGGCTTGGTGACCTTCATCGAGTTCTTCAACCCAACAATCGAACATGGCTTGCGCATGAGCTGCAACAGCTGGCTTCGCCGTCCGTGCACCACCATCAAGAACGCTGAGGAGGCGCGCACGCTCTTTTTCAAGCATTGCGGTCTCTTCACTGTTCAATTCACCATACTCTTTCATAGTTTCAGGCAACACCGCTTCATTACGAGCAGCCATCAAACCTTTCTTTGCATAATTGGCAGAAGAACCCCAATCATACTCAACTTCTTCTTCATAGATCGAGAGTTCGAGGTACTCTTTTACGAGTCCTTTGTTAAACTCTGTCCCCTCCGGCTTCGACTCCTTCAATCGATCAAGGCGCGTGTACCCGCATGCTGAAACAGCGATACAAACGCCGACCACACCAGCCAGCTTAAGAAAATTCATTTTCTTTCCCCTTCTACGCGACAACACGTCAAACTTAGGCTTGCCAACGAGGAGTTGATCCCAGTCACGGGGCCCTAGTTGAAACTAACCCTAAACTGTTCAGAACACTGTCGGCTGTCAAGGCCAACAAGCCTGAAAAGCACATTGATGGTGCGGTCTTCTGGCGACTATGACATTTTTGCCGCACCTCTATCTTGGCCGCAAAAATCATCCAAGAATCTATGAAATTATCTATTTTATTTAAGTACTTACAATACGTATTTTAATCTAGATTCCGAAGAGTTCCTGACAGGAAATTAACAATTTCAACACCCTTTTGGCCGAGTTACGCGTGCATAAATATTAAGAGTAATGCGAACTTTCTGGAGCATAGAACTTCTAAAAAACTACACGATATTGCCATTTAACGACAGCCGAGTCGGCTTTCGTGAAGTAGTGAGAAGCCTATTGTCTTTTGGCGACTCTGTTGATCTCTTTGCACTAAAGAGCCTTGCTTCTCAGAGTATCCAACGAGAAAATTGCACGTATCCTCCGCTGTGAGCCATGCCGTGGCGTGGTGTTGATCGGTGTCGTCTATCATTATGCTGTGGATTTAACTCTTCAACCTTGTACTTACCGGATGACAGTATTTCCTTTGACAATATTTGATATCTCTTCTGTACCACTCGATAAGAAAGCCGTTGTGGAATGCCTCGCGCAGCGGGGGTTTTGTATTCTACGCGGGATCTTAAGCCATACCGACTTAGCCGACATTCAATCACGGGCCGCTCATGTTCTTAAAAAGCCTGCTGTTGCTGGTTCTTACGGCTATAATAAGTATGATCATCCTAAAAAGACTGCTAATCCCTTCATTCTGGGTGGGGCCGCCATCCCCTTCATGCTTCATCCCACCATTATCGATATTATTGAGACACGGATGGAGAGTGAGTGCATTCTCGCTGAAACAGTCCTGAAATTCGATAAAGGAGTCGGATATGCATACTTTCCCTTACATACTGACTTTGCTGTTGGATGGAAAAAGAGCAGAAACATGGAAACAGGTTTAACCTCTGAGCAGCTGGCCGATCCGGTTGGGATTGGTGGTGTTCTCTATCTCCATGATACGGAAGAAGGCGCTTTCACCTATTGTGATGGCACCCATACAATGGGCGCTCCTTATGGGCAAAGTTTGCGGAAGTACCCTGTGAACTTACAGCGTGATATATTATCAAAACGTGTCCGGTGTGACGGCAAGGCGGGAGATCTTGTTCTTTTCGATGACCGTGGGTTCCATGGCCCCGATCATCCTTCAAAAAAAGACCGGTTAGTGATACTCCTCGACTACTATAGAGTAAAAACCTTCGGGCGGATTCAGGTCAGCCCTATGCCCATCTGGAGTACAGATCTTGCTGGCCTAAGTGATCATCAAATCCGCGTTTTAGGTGCCGGTGCCACATCGATTGAATCTTACAATACTCACAGCAAGTCCCGATTCCAAAAGCATTGGATCTTTCCCATAATCGTCATGCTCATTGAGAAAGCTTACCTGTTTGATCATTGCAAAAACTGGCTTAAGGCAAAATTGAGACGTTCATGACCAATAATCATCTACAATCTCTTAATCATCACCAGACTCTCGCCCATAAACTAGGACGGTTATTACCTTCGTTTCTTTTTGATTCTATGCAACCCCTCTGGCATCGCGTTCGCGACGTCACGCTATTTATTCTGAAACGGCGCGGCCGTATCTGGTTTAACTGGTCACTATGGAGTTGGATTGCCAGCCGTCCTATGTCAGATGGACGCTATATGTCTATCGTTATTCGATCTTATCGTGAACTCAGACGATTCTACCAATTTGGTCATCTTGATAAGGTGAATGTTGATGTTTCTGATAACATGGAAAAACTATCAGAAGACTTAGTATTTCAGTGGATGAAAAGAATTTCTCGGTGTGAGGTTCTATATGATGTCGGCACCGCGAATGGCCTTGAATCCTTCCATGTTTTTCATCTTCATAATTGCAAGATTGTAATGATTGAGCCCTTCACACCAAGTATCGAAACCATCCTTAAAACGGCCGCTTATCTCAAACATTCTGGCAAAGATATTAGCAAAATCGAAGTTGTCCATGCTGCTATCGATGAAGCTGAAAGATATCAGCGCCTGTATATGCATAGCGGCCCTTTACCCGGTTCAACGAATAATTCTTTTGCGAATTTAGAGGATTATTGTCGTGGTGGTCGACAGGGTATTCCCGTGGTTACGAGTCAGTGGGTCAAATCAGTGACCCTAGATAGCTTATTCCAGGTCCATAACTTACCCATAGCTACCCATGTGAAGATGGATGTTGATGGATTCGAAGATCGCGCGATGCGTGGAGCGCAAGAACTTCTTAAAACTCGACATGTACGATCGTGGATTATTGAAATTAGTGAAGAACCTAATCTTAAGGAAATTCGCGCACTTATGAAGGCGCATGGTTACATCGAAGTCGCAAGCCAAGACCATTATCCAGGTTACAAATATTACTGTGGCGATCATCTTTTCATGCGAGATGATCTTGCTGAGGATTGGCGTAAAGGTCTTCCTATATAGGATAGGAGCTATATTCGCATGGTGAGCCCGGTGGGATTCGAACCCACGACCCCTTGATTAAAAGTCAAGTGCTCTACCGACTGAGCTACGGGCTCATATAGAAAGGAAATCTCTCTATGTAAGGTTATTATGGTGAAATCATTCGATTTCGAGATAGCTTAATACAAGGATTCTTTATTGATGGCGAGGGAAATTAACCGATAAGGCTTTTAAAACCCGAGGCGATACAAAATGGCTTACATCTCCTCCAAGACGCGAGATTTCCTTTACAAATCTTGATGAGATAAACTGATTACGATCCGAGGCCATCAAAAATACTGTCTCGATATCCGAATCCATGCGCGCATTCATCCCTGCCATTTGGAATTCATATTCAAAATCCGATACCGCCCGTAAGCCACGAATAATAACCCTTGCTTCACATTGGTGAGCAAAATGAATCAACAAGCTGTCAAACGATCGAACTTCGATACGGCTTGAGATAACTTTATCAAGTGAATTTACTTCTTCTCGAACCATTGAGACGCGATCTTCAGCCGAAAAGAGAGGACCCTTACCATCATTAAGGGCAACGGCAACAATCAATCGATCAACAATATGAAGTGCCGCACGTTGAATAATATCCAAATGCCCTTTGGTTATTGGATCGAACGTTCCTGGATAGACGCCTATTTTACCCGCCATAACCCCTCCAGCCCTAGATCTTTAGGCTTCGGACTGATCGTCTGTTGTCTCGGATGTATCTTCTGCGGCTGGATCTATTGTTTCAGTTGCGTCTTCTTCACTGGAGGATTCATCGACTTCTTCTTCGGTCTCAGCTTCGGACTTAGCAATCCGTGTTACAGAAACAACCTTTTCACCTTCCGCAACCCGAAAAACCGTCACACCACGGGTCCGCCGCCCAGTTGTACTAATCCCCTGGACAGGACAGCGAATTACCTGACCACCATCTGTTACAAGCATAATATCGTCTAAAAGCTCAACCGGTAAAACAGCAACAGTATTTGTGCGCTCCTGTTGGCGGCGTAACTCGAGATTTTCGATACCTTTCCCACCACGCCCAGTAATACGATACTCATACGCAGAGGTCTGCTTACCTAGCCCATCTTCCGCAATGGACAGAATAAACTGCTCAACTGCACTAAGCTCTGCTATGCGCTCTGGCGGTAAAACAGCATCACTAGCTGTTGCGTCCTCAGCACTCTCACCATCTTCAGGGGTCGCGCCACCGCCACTGCGTGCCTTACGAATAGCTCTTGTTTGCTTGAGGTACGTCATGCGCTCTTCGGTTTCTACCTTCACATGACGCAAGATTGACATAGAAATAACCGTATCCCCATCAGCTAAATCTATTCCCCGCACGCCTACCGAGTTACGGCCGACAAATTGCCGAACATCGGTAACTGCAAAACGAATACATTTGCCATCCCGACTTGCCAAAAGTACATCGTCATCGATGGTGCAAGTCGCAACACCGATCAGCTTATCGCCATCTTCCAATTTCATGGCGATCTTGCCGTTGGCTTTTACTTGGACGAAATCTTCTAGTGAATTACGCCGCACATTTCCGCTTGCCGTGGCGAACATGACATCTAAATCACCCCAGGTCGCCTCATCTTCGGGAAGAGGCATAACTGTGGAAATGGTCTCTCCCTCACTAAGAGGAAGTAGATTAACCAGAGCCTTCCCACGCGCTTGCGGTGTTCCCAGTGGTAGGCGCCAGACCTTCAGCTTGTACACCATGCCCAGTGACGAGAAGAACAAAACTGGCGTATGGGTATTGGCAACAAACAGATCCGAGACGAAATCTTCTTCGCGTGTCGCCATCCCAGAGCGCCCCTTACCACCGCGACGCTGCGCTCGATAGGTCGATTCAGCAACGCGCTTGATATAGCCTCCATGGCTGACCGTCACGACCATAGTTTCACGTGGGATTAAATCCTCGTCATCCTGATCAGCATCCGATTCATCAAGACGTGTTCGCCGAGGATTCGCAAACCGCGATCGCACATCTAATAGCTCTTCCCGTAAGACCGATTTACGACGTTCCGTAGATCTCAGTATTTCGAGATAATCTTCAATTTTTCCTGCAAGTTCGCGCGTTTCCTCAATCAATTTATCGCGCTCGAGTCCTGTTAAGCGTTGCAACCGTAAATCCAGAATTGCCCGCGCCTGCATTTCTGAAAGCCGATAATTTCCCTCTTCAACCTTATGCCCTGGATCATCGATCAGTTCGATAAACTCAGCAATATCTGCTGCTGGCCATGTGCGGCCCGTTAATCCATCACGCGCCGCCTGAGGATCGGGGGCTGCCCGGATCAAAGCAATCACAGGATCAATATTGCCAATAGCAACTAATAATCCTGCTAAGATATGCGCTCTTTCCCGAGCCTTTCGTAACTCATAGATCGTCCGCCGCGTAATAACTTCCTCACGAAAGTTTACAAACGCCGCAACCATTTCCTTCAACCCCATCATCTCGGGTTGACGGCCGTTAAGAGCAAGCATATTCACACCAAAGCTGGTCTGCAGCGGTGTAAATCGATAGAGCTGATTGAGGACAATATCCGCTTGCGCATCGCGCTTTAACTCAATCACTACCCGCACACCATCACGATCCGATTCATCGCGAAGTTCGGATATTCCTTCAATGAGTTTCTCTTGGACACACTCCGCGATACGTTCCAGCATCCGCGCCTTATTTACTTGGAACGGAACCTCAGAGATAATGATCGCTTCCCGATCCTTAGCAAAGTTTTCTATATCAACCTTACCGCGAATAATAATCGATCCACGACCTGTTGCATAAGCAGAACGAACCCCAGATTGCCCCAAGAGAACACCCCCTGTTGGAAAATCAGGGCCAGGAACAAATTTCATCAAGGCTTCGTAGGAAATTTCTGGATCATCCAAATAGGCGCAACAAGCATCGATAACCTCGCCCAGGTTATGCGGAGGGATGTTCGTTGCCATACCAACTGCGATACCGCCCGCGCCATTCACTAAAAGATTGGGAATACGAGAAGGTATAACGACAGGTTCTTTATCGCTATCATCATAATTGTTTTGAAAATCGACAGTCTCTTTGTCGATATCGTCCAGCATAGCCTCTGCCGATAGCGCTAATCGAGCTTCGGTATACCGCATTGCTGCTGGCGGATCCCCATCCATTGATCCAAAGTTTCCTTGACCATTTATTAGGGGTAACCGCATCGAGAAATCTTGCGCCATACGGACCATGGCATCATAAATCGCCGCATCGCCATGAGGGTGATACTTACCCATGACATCGCCAACAATGCGGGCTGATTTTCGAAATGGCTTATCGTGGGTATAGCCATTTTCCTTCATGGCATAAAGGATTCGTCGGTGCACAGGTTTAAGCCCATCGCGCGCATCAGGGAGCGCCCGACTAACGATGACACTCATTGCATAATCAAGGTACGACCGCCGCATTTCCTCTTCGATAGCAATCGGGGCAATATCTTGCTTAGGCGGCATGCTGGGAGGGGCTACTCCTTGATCGTCACTCACGTCAGATTCTCCTTGAAGTAAGCCTTTGACCTAAAGGTATCCGCAATTACAGGAAATGACCCGAATCCGCAGGACCAATCACCGACGATAACCTTTTTTAAGTTATTGATTTTCATAAGCAAAAATAAAACTACCTTCTTGCGCCACTCTTGTCGAGATAACAGATTTTTGGCACTGGAACAATGGCCTTAGAGCCCGAAAAAGCACATTTCTGTGGTGAGACAAAAAATACTATCATTTGCTTGGAAATCCTGAGTTTTAAACACGGACTAATTATCTTGTTTTTCTAGCGGGTGTGGCAGATTGCCAGTTCCCTCACCTCTTAGGAAGGGTTACATAGATTTTCTCCTAACAAAAGGCGACGTCTCCTTGTCTTTGCTCATGAATATACCCACAAACATTTCTACATGGTCGCTTGTTAAGCGCCTCAATCGCGAACATATTCGCAAATACTATTTCCAATTCCTCATTGCTTTAATCTTTATGGCTCTCGTAGCTGCTTCAACGGCGGCCCTTGCCTGGTTAATGGCGCCCGTTATCAACGATGTGCTTGGTAGAGGAAATCGCGATACCTTATTTTTAATCAGCTTTGTTGTTTTAGGGACTTTTATCGTTAAAGGGATCTCTTCTTACGCTCAATCCTCTATCATGAGCTATGTTAGTCAAAGCATGGTTGCAGATATTCAGAAACGGCTCTATCGCCATGTTTTAATGCTGGATCTTGCCTTTTTTCAAAGCCAAAAGATTGGTGGCTTGGTTTCGCGCGTCGCCAATGACGCCAATCTTCTTCGATCGACCATAGCGAATATTCTCACCAGCTTAGGTTTAGATTTCCTGACTCTGATTTTCTTGATCGCCGTTATGTTTTACCGAGACTGGCTCCTGGCTTGCATAACCTTCGTAGCCTTCCCTTTAGCGGTAGTACCTGTGTCGCGACTCGGCAGAAGAATGCGTAAAGCGACGACAAATATGCAGCACCAAGTTGGCTTGCTGACTGGGTTACTGACACAAAGCTTTGCAGGTATCAGGCATGTCAAAGCCTACGCCATGGAAGCCTACGAAATCGCCCGTGCCGATCGTGTCATCGATCAAATTTTTGCATCGATTTGGAAAGGCGGGCGCACTCGAGCAATCGCTAGCCCTTTGATGGAAGTCCTAGGTGGACTTGCTATCTCGATCGTTATTATCTATGGCGGTTTATCCGTTATTGAACATCATCGAACCGCTGGGGACTTTATCTCTTTCATCACAGCCGTATTAATGGCATACGAACCGATGAAACGACTTGCTAACCTCTATACATCGCTTCAAGAAGGTATGGCAGCGGCTAGTCGTATTTTTACAATCCTCGACTGTTACCCTACTCTTAAAGAACATCCCCAAGCGCAATCCTTACCATCAGGAGATGGATCAGTAACACTTGAGAACGTATCTTTCAGCTATGATCGAAAAATACCCGCATTACATAACGTTTCCGTTACTGTAAAAGGTGGCCAGAAGGTGGCCTTCGTCGGCCCTTCGGGCGCTGGTAAGTCAACCATCCTCAATCTGATTTCGCGATTTTATGACCCGACCTCGGGTCGTATCTTGATCGATGGATATGACATTCGCTATGCCAACTTCACATCGCTCCGAGAAAAGATTGCTTGGGTTTCTCAAGAAATCGGCATTTTTGACGATACAGTCCGGGCAAATATCGCCTATGGCAAACCCGACGCTACCGATTCTGAAGTGGAGACCGCGGCGCGTCATGCCGCAGCACATAATTTTATTGTCTCTTTACCGGATGGCTATGCCACTCCGGTTGGCGAACAAGGGATTAAGTTATCCGGTGGTCAACGGCAACGAATTGCTATTGCGCGCGCCATGTTAAAAAATGCACCAATCCTCCTTTTAGATGAAGCGACTGCTGCACTAGATACCGAGTCAGAGCGCCATGTCCAAATAGCTTTGGACGCTCTGATGGAGGGGCGAACCACAATCGTTATCGCACATCGCTTAACAACTGTTGCGAAGGCGGATTTAATTTTTGTACTCGATAAGGGGGAAGTGGTAGAAATGGGCTCTCACGACGTTCTCCTAAAACGAGGCGGCCTCTATGCTCATCTTTACGAGATGCAATTCGCCAATACATAGAATTGTCGTGCTTAATCTCATCAAATGTATCCGAAGCTAAACTCGGAAGCGATCATGACTCAGGGTTCAGTTATTCTCTTTCTATCCTGTGGACGTACAGGAACCCAATGGTTTGCCGATAAGCTTGCGCACTATTACTCAGATCTTGCCGAGGTCGTGCATGAGCCGATGGGGAACTCATATCAGTCGGTTCACTTTTTCCGTCAACCATCCGCCGATAGAGAGCAAGGTACCCTCAAAGACATCACGCGTCATTTTCAATCTATCCATAGAACTCTCAGCAATAAACACTATATTGAATCTGGATGGCCGGCCTACGCTGCCATCCCAGCTTTTTACAAACAATTTCCGCAACAATTTAGGCTCGTGCATATGGTCCGCAACCCCCTGCACAATGCCGCTTCCATGACGACTTTACATTTTTATCAACCTCGAAACGACGAGGAAGCTACATTTTTTAGTACCAATCTTTTGACCCCAGAAACAGCAACGATTAAACATCTCGAATATCGCGCATTATGGAATAATCTCTCTATTTTTGAAAAAAATCTGTTTCAATGGCTTGAGATTAATTCATGGGGAGAAGATTTACAGGCTCTATATCCAGAAATGCCCTATCATCAAATCAAATTTGAAAACCTCTTTGGCGACTCAGATCTCCCTCTTCGGCAAGTCCTGAACTTCATTGGCTTGCCGATCCGTCCGGATATTCTAGAAGCGCGGCATTCACCCAAAGATGATCACCGCAGCTACACACACCACCCTCTTGAACCTGAGGTTTTGAAGCGCCATCCACGCGTTCTTCAGCTTGCGTACCGTTATGGATATGCGGATGCAGACCTGTTCCCTAATCCTACACAATTAGCGCAGCGCTATAGCGAAAGCCATAATGTATCATTCGGCAAGCGGCTTGAGCGATGGGTAAAAAGATTACTTCGCTCGTAAATTCAACGCTACATCCTAGAATGGAATATCATCATCAAGATCAGAAGGAGCGGGACGACTAGATCCTCTGCCGGAGGTGGGTGAGGATGGCATCCCGCGATCATCGCTTGGTAGTGACTCTCCACCCCCGCTACCGCGATTATCAAGCATAGTCAATTCTCCGCGGTATCGTTGCAAAACAACCTCGGTTGAGTATTTTTCCTGTCCCGATTGATCTGTCCATTTACGGGTTTGTAACTGGCCCTCTAGGTAAACCTTAGCACCTTTACGCAAGTATTTTTCAATCACATCGACCAAGCGTTCATCAAATACGACCACGCGATGCCATTCCGTCCGCTCCTGACGCTCACCACTTGCTTTATCACGCCATGTTTCACTGGTGGCAATGGAAAGATTAGCTACTTTCCCCCCATTTTGCATGGAACGGATCTCTGGGTCACGCCCGAGATTCCCAACTAAAATAACTTTATTTACGCTACCTGCCATGACGTATTCCTTTTGATCTATGCATATTTTTGAACCATATATCCTATAGTCAAACTTAAGATTTCTCGCGCAAAGGGTATATAAAAATCGTCTGCGGTCCAGCGTTTCTCTTAGGCCAATATATTTACGCACTTGGCGAATGGGATAAGACATCCTATATGGTAGAAAATCGATGCGAGCCATCCCATATCTTTTTACCAAACTCCCATCGATAACTCTGTGACTCCTTATACAATACAACGGAAGCTACCCTTTGCCGCGTCGCCCTTCTCTTGCCCCTTCAGTTATTCAACTCCCTAGCGATACACCAGCTATACGGATTCGTGGCGCTCGCGAGCATAATCTTAAATCCGTGGATTTAACGATCCCACGGGACAAGCTTGTTGTTATGACAGGTCTCTCGGGGTCGGGAAAATCTTCCTTAGCCTTTGATACTATATATGCTGAGGGCCAACGCCGCTATGTAGAAAGTCTCTCGGCTTATGCGCGGCAATTTCTCGAGCTCATGCAAAAACCCGATGTAGATTCGATCGAGGGCTTATCGCCGGCTATATCGATCGAACAAAAAACAACATCGCGAAATCCGCGATCCACTGTCGGCACAGTTACCGAAATATACGATTATTTGCGTCTCCTTTATGCCAGGATCGGCATTCCCTATTCGCCAGCAACAGGTCTTCCCATCGAAAGCCAAACGATCAGCCAAATGGTTGATCGGATCTTAGCTTTCAAAGAAGGTACACGCCTTTATCTGTTAGCACCCTTCGTTCGTGGACGGAAAGGCGAGTATCGTAAGGAAATTCGCGAACTTCAAAAACGAGGTTTTCAGCGAATCAAAGTTGACGGGAAGCTTCATGAGATCGATCAGGTTCCTGAGCTCGATAAGAAACGTAAGCACGATCTTGAAGTTGTTATCGATCGCTTAGTTGTCCGGCCAGATATCGCTCAACGCTTAGCAGATAGCATAGAAACTGCCTTAGAGCTTGCGGATGGTATTGTTATTGCTGAGGATGCAGATACGCAACAGCGGCATATTTTCTCTGCGCGTTTCGCCTGCCCCGTGTCAGGCTTTACCATTGAAGAAATCGAACCTCGGCTATTTTCATTTAATAGCCCGCACGGCGCATGTCCTGTATGCGATGGCTTAGGCAGCGCTATGCGTTTCGATCCAGAAATGGTTGTCCCCGATACTACTCTTAGCCTCGAAAAGGGGGCGATCGCTCCCTGGGCCAATTCGACATCGCAATATTATCAACAAGCCCTCGCCAGCCTTTGCCGGCATTTTAAGATCTCCATGAAAACCTCTTGGGAAGAATTACCCAAGAAAATCCGCGAAGCCATTCTTTATGGCACGGGGGATACCAAAGTTGCCATGAGTTACGATGATGGTACCCGATCGTACCGTACCGAGAAGCCTTTCGAGGGGGTTATCGCCAATATGGAGCGGCGATTCCGCGAAACAGACAGTGCTTGGGTACGCGAAGAACTCGGCCGCTATCAAACAATAACTCCTTGCGAGGCTTGCCACGGTTACCGACTGAAACCGGAAGCTTTAGCCGTCAAAATAGCTGATAAGCATATTGGGGAGGTCTGCGAGTTTTCGATTGCCGCCATCAACCGATGGTTTCTTGATCTACCTAAGCACCTAACTGCCAAGCAAAAAGAAATTGCTGCGCGTGTTTTAAAAGAAATTCGTGAGCGTCTCGGTTTCTTAAATGATGTCGGTCTTGAATATCTAACTCTCTCCCGAGCATCTGGAACGTTATCCGGGGGTGAATCTCAGCGCATTCGCCTCGCCTCGCAAATTGGATCCGGCTTGACTGGCGTTCTCTATGTTTTGGATGAACCATCGATCGGACTTCATCAACGCGATAATAAGCGCCTTCTTGATACACTTAAACGTCTCCGAGACCTTGGTAATACTGTCATCGTGGTTGAGCATGACGAAGAAGCTATGCGATTAGCAGACTGGCTGATTGACATGGGACCAGGCGCTGGAATCCACGGAGGGCATGTAGTCGCCGCGGGTACACCCGATGTTGTTCTTGCTTGTGAAGACTCTGTCACTGCTCAGTACCTAACAGGTAAAAAATCTATCCCTATTCCGCCACGGCGCCGCAAAGGTAAACTTAGTCAAAATCTCGAGATTCGAGGGGCGCGCGCTAATAATTTACAAAATGTCACTGCATCTATCCCTCTGGGAACCCTTACCTGTGTTACGGGTGTCTCAGGGTCTGGTAAATCGTCTTTGATCATCGAAACCTTATTTCCAGCTTGTGCACGCCGCTTAAATGGCGCACGTGTCCATCCTGGTGAGCATGATTCTATCCGAGGGTTAGAGTACCTCGATAAGGTTGTAGACATCGATCAGTCCCCAATTGGCCGCACGCCACGCTCTAATCCAGCGACCTATACAGGTGCCTTTACCTTTATCCGCGATTGGTTCACAGGGCTACCAGAAGCACGAGCCCGTGGCTATGAAGCTGGACGCTTCTCGTTCAATGTCAAAGGAGGACGCTGCGAGGCTTGTCAGGGCGACGGAGTGATAAAAATTGAAATGCATTTCCTCCCCGATGTCTATGTTCAGTGCGACGTCTGCAAAGGCCGTCGTTATAACCGGGAAACTCTCGAAGTTACCTTCCGGGACAAGAATATTGCCGATATCCTCGATATGACAGTCGATGAGGCCGCTGAATTCTTCAAGGCCGTACCATCGATCCGAGAAAAGATGGAGACCTTAAGCAAAGTAGGGCTTGGCTATATCAAGGTGGGGCAATCCGCGACAACTCTGTCGGGTGGCGAAGCACAACGCGTCAAACTCGCTAAAGAACTCTCACGCCGAGCTACAGGCAAAACCCTCTATATCCTGGATGAGCCAACCACAGGACTTCATTTTGAGGATGTTCGAAAACTATTGGATGTTTTGTATGCTCTGGTTGAACAAGGAAATACCGTTCTTGTCATCGAACATAACCTAGATGTTATTAAGACAGCCGATTATATCATCGATATCGGTCCCGAGGGCGGGAGTGGTGGCGGTCGAATTATCGCCACTGGCACTCCAGAGGATGTGGCGCGCGTACCTGAAAGCTATACGGGCGAATTCTTGGCGCCTTATTTAAACGTAAAAACAAAACGCCGGGCAGCAAGTTAAGATCGAGTCGGGTATTTCGCCTTTAAGTCTGTCTCTGAGAGAAAAATCCCCACTTGCTAAAACCTTTTTAAACACATGACATATTATGTATAAATATCAATATATTATGATTTGTTTTTTATCTAAAATAATAGCTCTCATAGAGAAACCCTCTGCGTCTTCAGTGGCTGCGATATAGATTAATCTTCTGTCTATGCAGTGTTCCACTGAGATCACTGCAGTCACCGTATAGCCGCAGGGGAATATAATGCTCATAGGTCTTATCCTTAGCCTATTTATGATCGTGCTTGGAGCCTTGGCCGCCTATCCATCCATTATTAAAGCGCAACCAAATGCTAGGGAGATCATCGATAAAATTACTCCTTATCAAGGTTGGATCGGTGTTATTGGCTGTATCCTTGGTCTCATCGGTATGATCCGATTAATTCTAGCTATCGGCGCGATTACTGTCGCGCCAATCTATTGGCTGATCGGTTTCGGTGCCAGCTTTATTGAATTCGCCCTCGGATTACTCCTGGGCTATGGCTTGATTCATATGCATGCCTTGAGCAAAAATCCTCACGCTGCACGTCATGGCGACGAGTTGCGCGCTAAGCTTATCGGTTATCAGGTCCCTATGGGGTATATCGCTATCGCCCTTGGTGTCATTAGCCTTATCCTCCTCTTCTAATACTAAAAGGTTACTTAGAAAACCGCCACGGCCGACCGGTCGCGGCGGTTTTCTTTTACCCAGAACGGTTCCCGCGCTAGATTTCTTCCCATGATCAAGCCTGTGCACATTATCGGCGGCGGTTTAGCGGGAAGTGAAGCTGCGTGGCAGGTTGCCCGTCAAGGCATTCCTGTCATTTTGCACGAGATGCGGCCGACACGGGAAACTGAAGCCCATAAAACAGATCAACTTGCCGAGCTTGTGTGCTCAAATTCTTTCCGATCAGACGATGCTCTTAATAACGCCGTCGGTCTTCTACATGAAGAAATGCGCCGCCTTAACTCTCTTATTCTTAAATCTGCGGATACACATAAGGTTCCAGCTGGTGGCGCCCTCGCTGTAGATCGTGAAAGTTTTGCACCAGGAAATAACTCAACAACTTAGCCAACATCCCCTTATTCAGATCGACCGAAGCGAGATTCTGCAGTCTACCCTCTGCGGATTGGGATACGGTCATTATCGTAACTGGTCCCCTCACTCACCTCCTCTTTCTGAGAGCATTCTAAAGTTAACCGGCGAAGCTTCTTGCGGCTTTTTCGATGCCATTGCACCCATCGTTCATACAGCGAGCATCGATCTTTCTAAGGCTTGGTTTCAATCGCTATGACAAGCCACGGGCCAGATGGAACCGGCAAGGATTATATCAACTGCCCCTTGGATAAACTAGGGTATGAGGGTTTTGTAGCTGCACTTCTTGCTGGGGATAAGACGGATTTTAAAGACTGGGAAAAAACAACGCCGTATTTCGAAGGATGCCTTCCTATTGAAGTTATGGCGAGCCGTGGCATAGAAACTTTACGGTATGGTCCTATGAAACCGGTTGGCCTTACCAATCCTCATGATGCACAACGTCCTTATGCTGTTGTGCAGCTTCGTCAGGATAATGCGTTAGGAACGCTCTATAATATGGTTGGATTTCAAACCAAGCTTAAGCATGCCGAACAAGTTAAAATTTTTCGTACAATACCGGGCTTGGAAAAAGCGGAGTTTGCGCGCCTAGGTGGTCTCCATCGCAATACCTTTATTAATAGTCCGCGCCTTCTGGATGAGCAGCTTAGGTTAAAGGCCCTCCCTCGACTTCGTTTTGCCGGTCAAATCACAGGGGTTGAGGGTTACGTTGAATCCGCTGCGATTGGTCTTTTGGCTGGCTGTTTTGCGGCGGCAGAACGCAAAGGTCAAACACTTCCCCTACCCCCCGAGACCACGGCCTTAGGTGCTTTACGACGCCATATCACGGGTGGCGCTGAAGCTGAAACCTTCCAGCCTATGAATGTTAATTTTGGGCTCTTCCCACCCTTACCAACCGCTGTTTTGCGCCGCAAGGGTGCTGACCGCAAAAAAGCCCATGCTCTACGGGCTTTAGCCGATCTTGATTCTTGGCTGAAGTCCTCTGCTCTTGCCCTCGCGGCTGCATAGCTGGCTAATAAAGACGAAGAAAGTGACGCAGTACGAGACGCCAGACTATGAGTCCATCTGTATTCTGGGCCATGTGAGGATCGAAAGGATTAAATCTCAAAGCCCTTAATCTTTTGAAATGATGCTCGGCTATCCTTGCTTCAAGCAGTAAGGTTCGTGCCGGATAAGAAACCTTTGCATATTGCGTTCTGGCCACCGCTATAAGCGAAGCTGCCCTATTTGCAACCTGATTGACGATGTTGCTTAAACCCGGGCTGGGTATTAAGGATAATATCTCTCGAACATTAACGCGTTCCACCTCCACTAAATCACGTGGCATCAAGAAACGTCCCTGCCGTGCATGAAACCCTATAGATCGTACGAGACCAATTAAAGCGTATGCTGTACCTATAGTACGGCCAACCTGCAGTGCATCCTGGTTCTTTTCCCCCAAAACAGCGAAGCTTAGCGCTAAAAGTTCACCAGAGGTTGCCTCAGCATAGGTTTCAAGATCTTGCAAGGTCTCTGCCTGCCACTGTGCAACATCCTTCTCGCGCGCCACAAGCATGCGCTCAAAAGATTCTCGATCGAGAGCATAGCGCTTGACGGTATAACTAAGCGCCTCGACGATTGGCTGAGCAACTGGTCGTCCTCCTTTGTAGAGAGAATTAATCGCATCCCACCACCACTGCATGCGAATTTGGCCAAGAAGAGGCTCAGAAACTGTCTCAGGGATACGCGATATGGTATCGTTAAACGCATGAAGCGCTATCAAAGCCGGGCGATATTCTAGAGGTGGCAATAAACACAGAAGATAACGTTCTTTATCTCCTTGCTTTACTATTCTGAAACAATAAGCAAAGGCATCCCCAAGATCCATTATTGGTTCCCTGATTGGGGTGAAAAAAACTTCCTGACGAACAGGGCTTTTCTTTCGAGCAATGCTGGCATAGCCTCAAGGCTTGCTTTAGTTTTCAGATCAGCACGCAACATAGTGTCATAATAGAAAGGAGCCTTCCCATGGCTTTTGAACTCCCTCCTCTTCCTTATGCTCAAGATGCTTTGGCTCCGCATATTTCCGCACAAACTATGAGCTTTCATTATGGAAAACATCATCAAACCTATGTAACGAATCTTAATAACCTTTTGAAGGATAACCCTTTAGCTGGCAAAAGCCTTGAAGAAGTTATTATGGCGGTCAAAGGAGATGCCGCCAAAGTTGGCATTTTTAATAATGCTGCCCAAGTTTGGAACCATACTTTCTTTTGGCATAGTATGAAACCTAAGGGCGGTGGCGCACCAACAGGTAAAATTGCTGAAAAGATCAATGCTGACTTTGGTTCTTTGGACAGTTTTAAAACTGAGTTTAAAACAGCGGCGACTACTCAGTTTGGCAGTGGCTGGGCCTGGCTGGTACTTGATGGAAACAAACTCAAGGTTACCAAGACTGGCAATGCAGATCTTCCTATGATGCATGGTCAGAAGGCGGTTCTCACCTGCGACGTTTGGGAGCATGCTTACTATCTTGATTATCAAAATAAGCGTCCCGATTTCATCGACGCTTTCTTAAGTCACCTCATCAATTGGGACTTTGCCTCAAACAACATATAATATATGAAAAATAGAGAGTTACCCCATTTACTTAACACAAAGAGTTAAATGCAAATAAGGGCAGCCGCAACACGCCGATCTTCCGATGCTAAAACATTGAAAGTCCGGCACGCGGCGCCTGTGTCCATGGGCTCAAGAGCCGTCCCCAAAGCTTCTAACTCTTGGCGCAGCCCTCGAGGTGGCGGCGAAAAGCTCTTACCGCATCCAAGAAGGAGAAGCTCCAGTGTGGCATTTTGCTGGGAGCCTAAAATCGGCTTAATCCCTTCCAGGGTAACCTGTTCTAGACTCTGAATTGCCCAAGGCAGTACCTCGTATGGGGAAAGCAAGATCGAATGCGGATAAGCTATTCCGGCAATGACAAAGCGGCCATTCCCATATCGCTGAGCCACATGCTTCCCGGATGGCACTAACGGGGTTAAGTCCATAGCGCCTCCTAGCCGTTTTAGAATTAAGCCGGCTCTGCTTCGTGAGAACCATGCATATGGCGTCCACGGCCAGAAATGTACCATTCTAAAGGTGCCGCGACGTAAATTGTCGAATATGTCCCTAAGACCACACCCCACAACATGGCGATACTGAAGCTGAAGAGAACAGGTCCACCAAATAGCACCAGGGCTAAAACAGCCAGCAAAACTAGACCGTTGGTCACTAATGTCCGGGCCATTGTTTCATTAACCGACTGATTAATCAGATCTCGGAAATCCATACGTTTATACTTTCGGAGATTTTCCCGAATTCGGTCGTCAATAACCACCGTATCGTTAATAGAGAAACCCGCAATAGCAACAACGGCTGCAACAACATTCAAGTCAAACTGCATACCCGTCACAGAAAAGAGACCAACCGTCGTCAAACAATCATGCAATATCGCGATAACACCGGTAAGCCCCGCGCGCCAGCCATACCGAATCGCCATGTAAAGCATGATCCCTACAAGGGATAAGGCAATCGCTAGAGCGCCCTTTATAACCAATTCAGCTCCTACGCGCGGCCCTACAACCTCTACCCGCCGATACTCGACACCAGCACCAAGCGCCGAGCGGACCTGCTCAACCGCCTTCATTTCAGTACCCTCCGTCGCCTCACTCGATTGCTGAACACGGATCAAAACAACATCAGGCGCACCGAAGCTTGTTAGTGAGACATCACCCAAATTGAGAGCACCCAGCTTGCCGCGTAGTTCCGCAATATCGGCCGGACCGGAGGTTTTAGCTTCAATGAGAATCCCTCCGGCAAAATCGACGCCATAGCTTAATCCACGGGTCGCGAGAGAGATGACAGAAATGGCACAAAGGATGATCGATAGCGCAAAGCAGGCCCTATGCCAGCGAAAAAAATCAAGGGACGGAACTTTATCAATAAGCTGAATTGGACGGAACACTATATGCCCTCCATCTTAAAGCGGTAATTCTGCGGGCCGGCGCCATACCAGCCAAGAAACCACCATAAACCTACTAACCGTAACGGCTGTGAACATCGAAGCTGCAATCCCAATAGCTAAAGTAACAGCAAACCCGCGCACAGCACCTGTACCGAGGATATATAGAATAATTGCTGCAATAAGCGTCGTGACATTTGAGTCAAGAATAGTAACGTAGGCACGCTGAAAGGCATTATCGACCGCGGGAAACGGCGATCTTCCAAACCGCACTTCCTCGCGCATGCGCTCGAAAATCAAAACATTAGCATCGACCGCCATCGCTAACCCCAAAACGATACCCGCTATACCTGGTAAGGTTAGGGTCGCCCCTAAGAGTGCCATGATTGCTAAGGTAAACGCCAAGTTTAAGAGCAGAGCAATATTGGCAAAAATCCCAAAAAGCCCATAGCCAATAACCATCAACAATGCAATCAGCCCGTAGCCAATCAAACAGGCGACTGTTCCTGCAGCAATAGAATCTGCGCCAAGGCCTGGACCAACCGTCCGCTCTTCTAAGACTTTAAGTGGTGCTGGCAAGGCACCGGCGCGCAGTAACAGCGCTAAATCACTGGCAGACTGTGGTGTAAAATGGCCGGAAATAATGCCGCTCCCTCCCAGGATTGGTTCACGAATGGTTGGGGCGCTAATGACTTTATCATCCAAGACGATAGCCAGAAATCTATGAACATTTTTCTGGGTCGCATCACCAAAGCGTCGCGCACCTGTGGAATCAAACCGAAAGCTCACAACAGGCTGACCATCTACATAGGTTGGTTGCGCATCTGTCAGGTTTTCACCTGAAACAATAATGCGACGATTTATCGTGTACTTCCCACCCCCGGCCTCCTCAGAATCTAAGATTTTTGTCCCTGGCGTACCGGGTTCTTCAACGAGATGGAAGGTGAGTTTAGCCGTCTTTCCAATAAGCTCTTTCATTCGCTGTGGGTCATCATATCCGGGGAGTTCAACAATAACGCGCCGATCGCCTTGGCGCTGAATACTGGATTCCTTCGTACCCGTCTCGTCAACTCGGCGCCTGACAATTTCAACGGACTGATCGACAATTTGCTTTTTACGCGCTGTAATTTCTGCTTCGGATGGACGGACAAGGATCTTCCCTATGCTAGGTTCCGTAATCCCAGAACTCGCCGTTATCGTGCGAATAGCCTCCCGTGCCGCAGAGGCCTGAGCAACATCGCGCAGCGCTATAGCAACACTGCCATTTTCAACAGAAAGATTGGTGAAGGCGATTTGCTTCTCCCGCAATACGCCCCGAATTTCTTCGAGAAGACTGTCCGTATACTCCGCAAGGGCGCGATCCAAATCGACCTCAAGAAGAATATAAGACCCCCCTTGCAAATCGAGACCCAAGCTTACTTGGCGATGAGGAATCCAATTAGGTAGCGTTTCCATCGTCTTACGGCCAAAAAGATTGGGAAGAGAAAAGATGATGCCGATAAAGCAAAGCGATACAATCGCGATTGCTTGCCATCTAGGGATATGAATCATTGCCGATCGATCCAATTCATCTCAGTGAAATCTATGCGCTTACTTCTCGTCCCGCCCAGAGGTATCCGTCTTTTTTGGATCACCACCCTTGGGTGCCGTTGGCTCTGTCTTATTGAAAACTTCAGCAATAGTGCCTCTTATAACGCTCACGCGCACATCATCGGCAATTTCAACCTCGAGCTCGTCCGTACCAGATTTGGTAACCTTCCCTATGATACCACCCCCAAGCAAAACACGATCGCCGCGGCGAATAGCCTCTAGTTTGGCACGATGTTCGCGTGCTTTCCGTTGTTGAGGACGTATTAACAATAGATAGAAAACAACAAAAATAAGAACAAAGGGCAGAAACTGCATAATAAGGGCGCTTGTATCAGAAGCAGCTGCTGGCGCCGTCCCCTGAGCATAAGCAGAAGAAATAAAAAACATTGTTGGCCGCTCCTGGCTTGTTAGATAAGCTTCATTGTCCAGCTAAACTCCCTACTGGGAAATCGCGGATGGCGGACTATAACCGTCATAGGCAGATTTGCAACCTCGCCGGATGGGGAGAATCTGTACGATTCTGTCCTATTATCAACGAATTTTCCTCAATCTTGTGTAATTTTATGTCGCAACCAGATATCTCTCTCTTATTAACCCGTATTGCCGAGGCTTTAGATCGGTTGACACCAGCACCACCCCCCGAGAGCGATTTTGAGAAGGCCTCAGGCTTTGTATGGCATGCCGAAACGGACTGGTTGGAGCCGATCCCCCAAATCAATCGAGTTCCCTTGGATCTACTACAAGGAATTGAGCAACAGCGCGATATTCTCCTAGAGAATACCCATCGCTTCACCCGGGGTCTACCAGCCAATAATGCCCTTCTTTGGGGCGCGCGGGGTATGGGCAAGAGTTCCCTGGTAAAGGCTGTACATGCATCGATTGATGCCGATCAACCTAAAATCCTCGTTTTAGTAGAAATTCACCGCGAGGATATTCCGTCCTTACCTCGCCTTTTAGGGGTCTTAAGGAAAGCCCCACCTAAAAAACGCTTCATCGTCTTTTGTGATGATCTTTCTTTTGATGGCAACGACGCTAGTTATAAATCGCTAAAAGCAGCCTCGAGGGTGGAATTGAGGTCGGCCAGAAAATGTTGTCTTTATGCCACATCAATCGGCGCCATTTAATGCCTCGGGATATGATCGATAACGAGCGCTCAACCGCTATTACCCCAGGGGAAGCTGTAGAGGAAAAAGTCTCTCTCTCCGATCGCTTTGGTTTATGGCTTGGTTTTCATCACTGCGATCAAAATACTTACTTTACCATGATTGATGGCTACGCTCAGAAACTAGGGCTGCGGATTGATGCATCCCAGCTCCATCGCGAAGCCGCGGAATGGGCAACGACCCGTGGTAGCCGTTCGGGCCGTGTTGCCTGGCAGTTTATTCAAGATCTTGCAGGGCGTTTAGGCGTTACCAAAACCTTATGATAAGGTCAGGTAGCTACGCGGATTGACAGGCTGCTTGCCCTTACGAAGCTCAAAGTGAAGCTGGGGTTGATCGACACCACCGGTTGATCCTACGCGCGCAACTACTTGTCCTCGCTTCACTTGATCGCCGACCTTCACCATAATTTCCTCGCAGTGCGCATAGGCTGTAATCCAACCATCGGCATGTCTTACTAAAACCAGGTTTCCAAAGCCCCGCAGCTCATTGCCAACGTAAGCTATAGTCCCATTATCGCTAACCTTGATAGGGGTCCCGCGCGGCGCACCAATGTTAATACCGTCGTTATGCAGGCCATTATCCTTTGGACCAAAATTCGAAAGAACCTTGCCATTGATTGGCCAAAGGAAGCTCCCTCCGCTTTCACGAGGTGGATCCGCTTCATGAGCCGTGTTTGCTGGAACAGCAGCCACCTGAGTGCCTGTAGGCGATGAAGATGTTGATGTTGATACAGTCGATGCTGGCATACTAGGGGTATCGGGTAAGGGGGGTGGCGGTAAAGACTGCGACTGAGCCGATGCAACAGGATCGGGCTCCATCGGTACAGGCGGTATAGCTTGCTGCCCCGAGGAAGAACCATTCTGACTTGCATAAGGATCTTCACCTGGCTTTGCAGACACAGATGATGATGGGCGCGCTGACGTCGATGGCGATGGCGTTATGACCGTTGGTGTCGACGCCGCCGTTGATCTCGGCGTTTGACCTGTCGTTGGTGCTGGAGAGTTCCGTGTAGGAGGAGCCGTGGGCGCCGGTGCTGTCGGTGATGACGTTCGCGGGACTGTAGGTGACGCCACCGTTGGCGCCGAAGCAACCACGGTAGGATAGTTTGATGAGGGTGTAGCCGTCGCAGTTTGGGCGGATCCTGAAACAGGCCCTGGCACCTTAACCCTTGGCTGAAGGCCACCCTGAACGCCCGCATAAGCTGGGAGGCGCACTTCCTGCCCAGGGGTTAATGCATAGGGGGCTCGCAGATTATTAATCTGCACAACTTCGGTGGGAGAAACGCCATAACCTCGTGCCACACCATAAACCGTATCTCCTCGCTCAGCGACATGGTATTTGACCGCTGGAAGGCTCAATGCTTGACCTGCAGTCAAAGTAAAAGGCGGCTCTAGATTATTCGTATCAATGATTGAGCGAACAGGGACGCCATACTTCCGGGCGATCGCATAGACCGTATCCCCGCGTTGAACAGTAATTTGACCATTAACAGGCGCCTGTATTTCCGTCGACTCTGTTTTACTTCCATCGCCACCAAAGAAACTCGATGTCCCTGAGCAACCTGTCAGCAAAAAAATTAACCCGGCAACAGATGCGTATCTATAAAACTTCATAACCTTCATGCCGACTGTTCCTCGACCGTCCCAGGTAAAAACGGTACAAAACGAACTCTCCCTAAATCCTCAGGGATAATTCCTGTTTGTTGCTGGCGATATCGCAATAATCGCTGAGGTTGGCGCATATCACCGACGGGTGCAACCAAAACACCACCCTCCGCTAATTGATTAAATAAGCCAGATGGAATCTCGGTCGTTGCACAGGTGATCAGAATAGCATGAAACGGTTGCTGCCCCGGCCACCCAAGATGACCATCTCCTAACTTTGCGGTAATATTATGTAATCGGAGAGCACTAAATCGAGTCAGCGCCTCATCGAGTAAAGGTTTTTGACGCTCGATTGTGTATAATCGGCTTGAAGGGCGAGCCAAAAAAGCTTGGGGAGTCCCCGGGGGGGGTCCGGGCGTTCCAATCTCGAGAACCTTCATCCGATCATTAAGCTGAAGAGCCTCTCTGTCATCATCGCGACTACAAGTGGTTGGCTAATGGTCTGTCCATGGCCGATCGGTAAAGCTGTGTTTTCATAGGCTCTGGCTTTAAAGGTAGGAGGCAAGAAAATATCGCGTGGCGTTCGCTCAATCGCCGCTAGAACATCTTTGTTAGTAATACCTTCGCGCCGCAGCTCCATAATAAGACGAAGCTTGCGTGTCGGGGCTGTCATCCAAGACCTCCCTCACGTAAAACTGCCAAGGTTTTATAGTGCGTCATATCCAACCCAATTGGCGTAATCGATATTTTATGCTCGCGCATGGCAACAATATCCGTGCCAGTCTCTGGGTATTCTCTCGTATGGTGGCCAAGGGGGCCAATCCAGAAATATGGCCGACCACGAGGATCTACACGCTCGTGCAGACGGCCTACAATATCACGGCGGCCTTGTACTGTGGGCGTAATTGCTACAACTTGATCGGGCTCAATATTAGGAAAGTTTACGTTGTATAGGACATCGGTTGGCCAGGCCACCTTGGCGAGTTTGCGAATAATTTCTGGTGCATAACGTTCAGCTACCTGCCATTTGATATCTGCCGCATCACGGTAGGTTTGGCTGAAAGCAATAGCGGGAATACCTAATAAGGTCGCCTCCATTGCAGCGGCTACTGTGCCGGAATAGGTCACATCTTCGGCTAAGTTTCCGCCACGATTAACCCCTGATAAACATAAAGTAGGAGGCGTATCCTTCATCAGGTGGCTCACGGCCATCAAAACCGCATCGGTGGGACTTCCCGTAACAGCAAAGCGTTTGTCGCCCGAGGGCAAAAGCCGTACTGGTGTATGTAATGACAACGAATGGCTAACACCAGATTGTTCCGTTGCCGGAGCTACAACCCAAACATCGTGCGATAAGCTGCGAGCAATCGCTTCAAGTACACGAAGCCCTTCTGCCTCTATACCATCATCATTAGTAACGAGAATCCGAGCATGCGTAAGGTCGATGAGCTTAGCCATGAGACGATATAACCTTGATACCGTCCATATAAGGTTGCAAAACTGCTGGCATAGTGATCATTCCATTTTCTTGTTGGTAGTTTTCAAGAATCGCCACCAAAGTCCGGCCTACCGCAAGGCCCGAACCATTGAGTGTATGGACGAATCGTGTGTTCTTGCTGCCGGCACTGCGCAATCGAGCCTTCATCCGCCGCGCCTGGAAATCACCGCAATTAGAGCAACTAGAAATTTCACGGTACCTTTTTTGCCCAGGTAGCCATACTTCGAGATCATATGTCTTGCGCGCTGAAAACCCCATATCTCCTGCGCATAAGAGTGCTACACGATAGGGGAGCTCTAATCGCTTTAAAACTTCTTCAGCACAAGCCGTCATCCGCTCATGTTCCTCATCCGATTTATCGGGGTGAGCGATTGAGACAAGCTCTACCTTCGTAAACTGATGCTGGCGTATCATACCGCGCGTATCTTTTCCGGCGGCACCAGCTTCGGAGCGAAAGCACGGCGTATAGGCAGTCATCCGAATTGGCAGATCATCCTCGGAAACAATTGTGTCAGCAACCACATTGGTTAAAGAAACTTCGGATGTAGGAATAAGCCATAATCCCGATGTCGTTTTAAACAGATCTTCAGAGAATTTTGGAAGCTGACCCGTCCCATAAAGACTTTCATCGCGCACCAATAACGGTGGCGCGATTTCGGTATACCCAAATTCTTTAGTGTGCAAGTCCAGCATAAAAGCCGCCAAAGCACGTTCAAGCCGTACCAAGGCACCTTTTAAGACAACGAATCTTGCACCGGATATTTTAGCTGCCGTTTCAAAATCCATTAAGCCTAGGGCTGTTCCTAATTCATCGTGTTCGCGCGCAGTAAATGAGAAATCCTTGGACTTACCGACGGTACGCACAACGACATTTGCAGCCTCATCTTTCCCTTCGGGCACATCATCAGCTGGTAAATTTGGTAGGCGCGCTAACTCCGCCTCAAGAAGTTCCGATAACTTCTGTTCTTGAGCTTCAGCCGCAGCCATTTGATCTTTGAGGGAAGTAACTTCAGCCATTAAAGCATCGGCGTTCTCGCCTCGACGCT
The DNA here is from genome assembly GCA_041396725.1 of Alphaproteobacteria bacterium. Classification (GTDB taxonomy): domain Bacteria; phylum Pseudomonadota; class Alphaproteobacteria; order JAWKYA01; family JAWKYA01; genus JAWKYA01. The sequence goes on along the minus strand of JAWKYA010000005.1, from coordinate 36,126 downwards.
TCAATTCTCCAACCTGGCGTGAAATATCGTTGCGGCGCGCCTGCATTTGCTGCACAGCCGTTTGTTGATTCCGGTGCTGACTATCTAAAGAAAGCAGATGAGTTGCAGCCAAAGAAATACCACGTTTGGCAAGAGCACGATCAACCGCATCAGGGGTTTCGCGAATCGCCTTTAGATCCAGCATGGGTGCCGGTTATCTCCTAACTACAAGATATTGAGGGTAGAACCACCCTTACCCCCTTTATACGGAGGGTAGCACCTTTCGTCTAGTCTTACAGGTCTTCGGAAGCATCCGTATCTAAGGTCGTGAGTCGCGCCGCCCGTCCTTTTTCCGCCATCCGCGCACAGAGTATTGAGATTTCGTATAAAATCAGAATCGGAAGCGCCAGCATGACCTGGCTGATAACGTCTGGTGGCGTCAGAATAGCAGCGACGACAAAGGCAATAACGATGGCATAACGTCGTTTGGCGGCAAGACCTTTTGCTGTAACGATTCCCACGCGTGCCAGCAAGGTCATCAGCACGGGCAACTCAAAGCACAGGCCGAAGGCAAAAATAAGCTGCATGGATAGAGCCAGGTATTCCGAAACGCGCGTTTCAAGCTGAATCGGTAACTTTCCTGGAGCACCGCTGGTTTCAAAACTCAGAAAGAAGCGATAAGCAACCGGCATCACCATATAATAAACCATAGCGCCACCAAGAATGAATAATAAGGGTGTTGCCACCAGAAACGGCAAGAACGCCTTCTTTTCATGGCGATAAAGACCTGGCGCAACGAACATCCAAACCTGCGATGCAACAATAGGAAAAGATAAAAAAGCGGCAGCAAAGAAAGCAATTTTAACATTCGTGAAAAACGCTTCCTGGGGAGCCGTAAAAATCAGACGCCGGACTTGACCACCGGCATGGTTCTCCTCAAGAATTCTTGCCAGAGGCTCGACCAGAAAATCAAACATTTGCTGATGAATTGCATACGCCACAAAGAATAAGACAATAAAAGCAACTAGGCTGTATATCAGACGTCGCCTCAATTCGCTGAGATGCTCGATTAACGGCATCTTTTTTTCCTGAAAGCTCTCCGTCATCGATCCGTATCTTTTACAGGGTCCGTCTGTGGCTTAAGATCGGTTGCGATTTTAGCATCTTTAAGGGATGACTCTATTTCGCGTTCAAATTTACCCGAAGGATCGATCTCTGCTTTTATTTTACCACCAATATCTTGTGCATTGGCTGTCTTTTCTAAGTGACGTTTGAGATCCTCTAGCTCCGCCTCACGAATAACCTCATCAACGCCCGTGCGAAATTCTTGAGCAAGATGACGCATTTTTGCGAGGCCAGTCATGACGGTCTTTAGAACTCTGGGAAGATCTTTGGGGCCAATTACCGCTAATGCGACAACGGCAATAACGAATAATTCTTGCCAGCCGATGTCGAACATATTCTTTGCCTCAAGTCGGCACTGTCAGAGAAACTAACCGCCAGCCGATGTCTTATCGCCCGATCTTTTACCAGAGTTTTTATCGTCGTCGATTGATCTGGTCTCTGGATCATCTTCCTTAACGGACCGTTTAAAAGCCTTAAGGCCACGACCAAAGTCGCCCATCAAACTCGATATCTTCCCGCTACCGCCAAAGAGTACCAAAACCACCATCAAGACGATCAGCCAATGCCAGATGCTAAAAGAACCCATTTTATGCCTCAATCCCTAAGGTAAACCTGCTAGACCTGCCTAACGAACTTGGATCATGGCAGATGAGTCATGACCCTGCAATTAAATGGGGTGTGCAGCTGGGAAAATAAAGATTTGCTGCCGATCTACGGTAATTTCCACACGGGTCCCTTCCTGAGGTAAAAAGCTCCCTGACGTACGTGCATGCATATGCGCCCGCATCCCCATAATGCCCTCTATATCGAGATGCAGAAGACTTGTACGGCCAAGAAACCGCGCCGCGACAATTCGCCCTTGGCAAGCGTCGCCGGTGGGTGGCTCACCTGTAATCGCCGTTAACCTTAACGCTTCAGGCCGTATCAAGATACGTACTTGCGTTCCTTCAGCTAAGTTCATAGCAGGAACGACACCAAAGGGTGTTGCCACATTCCCTGCGACGACTTGACCTGACAGATCATTAATTTCACCTAGAAACCCCGCAACGAACGGATCGATAGGATGAAAATAGAGTTCTGTTGGTGTTCCTTGCTGCACGATTCTTCCCTCGCGCATAACAGCCAAATGATCGGCCATAAACATAGCTTCTTCAGGATCATGGGTAACAATCAGTGTCGCAATGCCGCTTTGTTTTAGGATATGTAAAGTTTGGTCGCGCACGCGCGCCCGTAACGCTCGGTCAAGTCCGGAAAACGGTTCATCTAGCAAGAGAACCGTCGGTCGGGGCGCCAGGGCCCGAGCCAATGCAACGCGCTGTTGCTGCCCTCCAGACAGCATATGGGGAAAGGCAATCGCATAATCTTGCATATGAACGGCTTCTAAAGCTGCACTGACCCTATTCGATCGATCTGGTCCTGGCGGTAATCCAAATGCAATATTATCGCGAACACTAAGGTGTGGAAATAATGCATAATCTTGAAAAACAATCCCCACACCCCGACGCTCTGGCGGAACAAGTGCACCCTTTGAGTTAACAACAGACTGGCCTTTGATAAGAATATCCCCTACCTGAATATCTTCCAAACCTGCAATAAGGCGCAAAATTGTCGTTTTGCCACAACCTGAAGGACCTAAGAGACAGGTTACTGACTCCGGCTTTAACTGAAACGAAACGCCACGCACAGCCTCTAGTTTGCCATATCGATGAGCGACCCCTTGTAGTTCTAGCGCAACATCAGACATTCTGTTGATCCTGACAGCTGTTAGGGTAGTACCTACCGTCCGCGTTTGCGCGCACCGACTTCGTCAAGATCGATGATTTCAGCTGTTGGATATTCCTCTTCATTATCCAGCTCTTCTGCTGCCGACACTTCTTCAGAAACTTCTGATTCTTGCTTCTCTTCCCCGTCTTCGATCAAATCCAAAAGGGGCGTCGGGAGATCTTCCTCTAATATATCTGCTTGATCGCCCTCACTCTGAATTCTTTCCGCATCGGTCATAGCAATAGTAGCAATCGTTGGACGCGGATCCAATAACCCTGCAGCCTTCAGTTCATCGACACCTGGCAAGTCTTCTAAGGTTGCAAGACCAAAATGACCGAGGAAAGCTTCGGTCGTAACCCATGTCACAGGCCGCCCTGGCGTTTGGCGGCGGCGTCCTGGGCTAATCCAACCGGCCTCTAGAAGATTTTCCAAAGTACCTTTACTTAAGGCAACACCACGGACTTCCTCAATTTCAGCGCGTGTCACAGGTTGGTGATACGCAATGATAGCCAAGGTTTCTATCGCTGCCCGCGAGAGCTTACGAGGCACCTCAACTTCAAGCTTAAGCTGAGTCCCCAAATCCGGCGCCGTTCGGAATGCCCAGCTAGATCCAATCTTTACAAGGTTGACCCCTCGATCGGCATATTGGATTTCCAGCTCATGTAAGAGCGCATCTACATCTACATCATCGGGCAAACGTGCCGTAATCGCCTTTCGGTCAAGGGGATGGTTAGCAGCAAATAACAGTGCTTCAACAAGGCGTAAATATGTAGGATCGGAATCAGACATTGGAATTAATGAGGGTCAGAAACAGGTACATCATGAGAGGGCATCTTTCCTTTTATGTCACTAGGATCACGCAGCCAAATTGGCCCAAAGGAATCCGCTTGGCGTAATTCAAGCTTCCCTTCGCGCGTTAGTTCCAAACTGGCAACGAAATGAGCCGCTATAGCCGATCGCCAAACTAAGACATCCGTTATCTCTGCCGGCAAGAAACTTGCCAAGGTCGCCCAATCCGGAAGATGACCTATGATATAGCTCAACCGCTGTATCGCTAAATCGATAGAATACAGTTCTGTCTGCGCTATGGTGAGCTGAGTTGGCTGCGTGCGCTTACGATGATCGCCATAGGCACGCAAAAGATCATACAAAGAGGCTTGCCAAATCGGCTTAGCGATTCGCGCAAGACCTTGTGGCTCACCGCGCGGAAACCGATCACGACCTAGCTGTGGTAAGGCCATCAGTTTCGCCCCAGCTTCCCGCATAGCCTCAAGGCGACGTAATTGAAAAGCGAGAAGTGCTGCAATTTCCTCACCGGATGGCTCGTCTTCGTTTTTTTCTTCTTCGGGGAGAAGAAGCCGCGACTTCAGATAAGCAAGCCACGCCGCCATGACCAAGTATTCTGCGGCAATATCAAGATTAAGTGCGCGTGCCCCTGCAATAAATTCCAGATATTGATCGGCAAGCTGAAGGATCGAAATCCGGGCCAAATCAACCTTTTGCTCTCGAGCTAAAGTCAAGAGAAGATCAATCGGACCCTCGAATCCCTCAAGATCCAAAACAAGTTCAATCCCGGAGGGTTGCCCATCCAAACGCGGTTCTTCAAAGCTTGTATCAATAGACATTCTTACTGCCGGCCTCCCCGGCCAACATGATCACGATGCGGCGCTCATCTCAAGCCCTAGTAAGGTGGATAACTCATTCCAAGCCTCCTCGGCATCAAATGCCTTTGGAGGCTTTATAAGAGCTTGCGCTCTTTCGAGACGGCGCGCGCTTAACCCGGATAGGTCGTGAATTCCGCCAATAATCGCCTGCATCTCGCCCATATTGCCATTGCAGTGCAAAATAACATCACATCCCGCATCAAGGCTCTTTCGAGCACGATCTGTAAAGTCCCCTTTCAAGGCGCGCATGGATAAATCATCACTCATCAATAGACCATCGAACCCAATTTCACCTCGAATAATCTCAGAAATGATCCGATTTGAGACTGTCGCTGGGTTCTGATCATCAAATGCTGTGTATACGACATGGGCAGTCATTCCTAAAGGGTATGGGTTCAACTTACGAAATGGGAGAAAATCCGTTTTTGCTAAATCGGCTGCAGGAGCATCAACGATCGGAAGCTCGAAATGACTATCAACCCGAGACCGGCCATGTCCAGGCATATGCTTCAATACTGGCAGAACACCACCATCGAGTAAGCCTTCGCATACCTCTCTTCCAAGCATAGCAACCGTTTCAGCATCAGAACCCAAGGCTCGATCGCCAATAACGTCATGCGCTCCTGGTATTGGGATATCGAGAACCGGCGCGCATGCGACTGAAATACCGAGAAGCTGCAACTCGGAAGCAATAAGACGCGCTTGTAGGTAAGTGGCGCGTTTGCCCAGTTTCAAATCTTTCGCAGCTAGATTCGCAGCGGCTGCGGCTGGAGGATATGCGCGCCAGTATGGGGGGCGCAATCGCTGTACACGCCCTCCTTCTTGGTCAATTAAGACCAAAGCTTGAGGCATACCGACAGCCGCGCGAAATTCGTTAATCAAGGTGCGAATTTGCTCGGGAGTCGCGCAATTCCGTGCAAAAAGGATAAGGCCAATCGGCCTTACCTTAGCAAAAAAAGCCTTTTCCTCGGGGGACAGATGCAGTCCCATACACCCGAATATGGCCGCGGTCCTTGCCTTACTTGATGACAAGGCAGTCTTGTCCTTTAGCTTTTAAAGAGCTGCACACAGATTGCGCTGCATCCCGGCTGGCTAGGCCTGTGCCTTGAACGCGAATCCAGCCGGCTTTGGGACCACTGTCGACCCGTTCTAGGCGGAGAGTGAGATTGCCCAATAAGTCTGGATACTTTGCTCGGCGAACCGTCCAAAACTGTTGCGCCTCTTTTTCAGAGCTAAATGCCCCTATTTGAATCCGCGTATTTCCTGCCCCACCTGTAGGCGCTGATGTCACAACAGGAGTTGATGTTTTAGTCGCCGCTGGTTTAGGCGCCGGCGTCGATGGTGGTGCAGCCACTGCTACCGCAGAGGATGCCGATGGTGGATTCCCCCCTGTTGACCCGATTGTAGGAGGCAACGGTGCGGACCCTGCAGGCGGCAAGCTGGCCATCGTAGGTGGGCTTAGCGTTCGCCCAGATCCACCAGGCTGAGGCGCAGGTGGGATAGGGATGGTGCTTGCAGCCGAAGGTACAGGCTCTTTCGTGGTCCCTTGCGGGAGAGGCGTCGCTGCCGGATCACTAGCTGTGGGGGATGGGGATGGCGCTGTCGTTGTTCCTGGAAGGGTCGGAACAGCGACCGTTTCCGTAGGCATCGACCCTGCTGCGGTTGGTGCTGCACCATTGTCAACTGGCGCTACCTGAACTGGCGTGGTTGGTGCTGCTGAAGGAAGTGGTGCTTCGCCTGGCGCTGGCGACGTCGGTGCAGACATGGCGAGTGCCGGAGGTGCTGTTGTCGCGACTTCCGGAGCTACTGGTCTTGGTAACGGTGCCTCTGGCGCTGGCAAAGTACCGGTGCCCGATGTCTGCGCTGATGGGGGAACAAGCGCCGCATCACCATTACCAATCTGGCTATAGATTGTCTTATCTTGGTTATCGATCTGCATGCCACCTGGTTCTTGTGGTTTCGTTTTGGTGGGCGTTTCATCAGCCCTTACAATAGGTGGCGCCCCATCGGCGCTCCGTGATGAAGGCTTCATAAAGCTTTTAAGAGCAAAAGCCCCACCCCCTGCAACAACAATCACAGCAACAAGAACCGTAACAGGCACTAACCATGGTGCGCGACGGGAACGCGCACTACCTCCTTCTGTGTCATCTAAATCATCAAAATCGTCTAAGGGTTCAAGATCGTACTCATCCCGTCGTAAATTCACCGCATCTCCTCCACAGGTTCAATACCAACAATTCGTAACCCCGAGGCAATGGTATACGCAACGGCAAGAACCATTGCCAACCGAGCTTCCGTTAAGGATCGATCCGAGTGTACCACAAACCGTAACTCAGGATTCTCTTTACCTTTCGTCCATAGACCGTGAAATGCCGCCGCTATGTCTAAGAGATAGAAAACAAGACGATGCGGCTCGTGGGTTTGCGCCGCTGATTCCAATAACCGAGGCCATCCCGCCACCAGCTTAACGATGCCAAGTTCATCCGAGTCTGTTAGGCGATGTAAGGGGGCTTTTTGAAGCGACTCGGATCTAAGATCTATTCCCGGAAAAGCCTCAGTCGCTATCCGCAATGCGGAATAAGCCCGCGCATGGGCATATTGAACATAAAACACAGGATTATCGCGAGACTGTTCCGTGACCTTCGCGTAATCGAAATCTAGCGGTGCATCATTTTTGCGCGTTAACATAATGAAGCGGACAACATCCTTGCCAACAGCTTCGATAATATCGCGTAAAGTTACGAAGGTCCCCGCCCGCTTGGACATCTTGACAGGCTGACCTTTGTCGAGAACTCGAACCATTTGGCAAATCTTGACATCCAAATCCAGCTGCGCCCTGCGTAATGGCAGTAACGGCGGCTCGCATACGTTTGATATAGCCACCATGATCAGCTTCCCAAACATCGATCATATATTTAGCGCCGCGATGATACTTATCGAGATGGTACGCAATATCCGGAGTGCAAAACATGTCCAGGTGCCATCAGACTTCTTAAGTGGTCGATCAACGTCATCGCCGAACTTGGTTGCACGAAATAATATCTGTGGACGTGGCTCCCAATCTTCAGGGGTTTTACCCCGAGGTGGCTCTAAAATCCCCTCATAGATGAGATCGTTGTCTTCTAAGACTTTTAAAGCATCGTCAACACAACGCGTCCGCACCAAGGCCGCCTCTGAAGTAAATGTATCCTGCTGAATCCCCAGCAAATGTAAATCTGCTTTAATTTCGGCCAGCAAGAAATCGACGGTGAATTGGCGAACAACGGGTAACCAATCTGTCTCCGCCGTATTAAGCCATTTCCGCCCGTCCCGTTGGGCTAGAGCCTGCCCTACCTCTTTAAGGTATTCACCAGGGTAAAGACCCGAAGGAATAGCATCAATTTTTTCTCCCAAGGCTTCGCGATAGCGAAGATATGCCGACTGGGCCAGGACTTGCACTTGGGTCCCAGCATCATTGACATAATACTCCTTGATAACTTGATATCCCGTCTTCAGCAGTAACGCCGCCAAGGCATCTCCTACAACAGCGCCCCGCGCATGGCCTGCCGTTAATGGACCGGTCGGATTGGCAGAGACATATTCTACATTGACTATCTGTTTCTGACCAAATTCGGAAGCGCCCCACTGATCGCCGACAGAGAGAATTTCTGGGATACGATCGAGCCATATTTGATCTTTTAAAGTTAAATTAAGGAAGCCTGGCCCGGCGATATCAACCTTCGCGATGCCGCTAACCTTCTGTAACCGTGCCGCGATATCTTTCGCGAGATCGTGAGGCTTACAGCCTAACGGCTTGGCTGCGATCATCGCAATATTTGAGGCCAGATCGCCATGGGCAACTTCCTTGGTCGGCTCTACGGAAAATCGGCTTATTACCAACGAAGAAATTTCCTCTTCCCTTCCAAGGCCTTGAACGATAGCACTCAAGGCCTCCATGATGTGGTCACGATAATGTCTATAGATATCCATAGGAATTCCGTCACGGCAAAGGCCGACACAGTACTGATTTACTTTAAACTTCAGCAAGATGGTTCAAATATGGCTAACTTCGCCTATATTACGAAAGATACGGACGAGACCGTCCTAGGAGAGACAACATGACAGCCCTGGCAGAGCGCGAAACGGCACGACAAAAAGCCCTCGAATCTCCGCAGAAACTCTTGATTTCCCCGCGGGCGGCGCAGCAGCTGTCAGTGTTATTTTCTGCTGAAAATGACCCAGATCTTATGCTGAGAATCTCGGTTTCAGGGGGAGGATGCTCAGGGTTCCAGTATGGGTTCAGTTTCGATAGCGAAACGACAGGAGATGATCTTATTTTTGAGCAAAATGGCGTGCGAGTCGTTGTCGACGAGATATCTCTTGAGCTCTTAGCTGGGGCCGAAGTCGATTATGTGGACGAATTGATCGGCGCTTCCTTTCAAATTCGTAATCCAAACGCAACCTCTTCTTGTGGTTGCGGCAACTCTTTCGCGATCTAAATCTGCATGAAAATCGCGACTTGGAATGTTAATTCGGTTAAAACCCGATTCGAGATCCTTTTAAATTGGTTAAAAACAGTTCACCCGGATGTCTTACTTCTTCAAGAAATTAAAACCGTTACTGAAGACTTCCCTGCCCTAGAGATCGAGGCCTTGGGCTATAAGGCCGCCGTGGTCGGGCAGAAAAGTTACAATGGGGTTGCCATCCTCTCTCGCCAACCCTTTACCGTTCGCATCATACGGCTTCCTGGCGATACCAACGATGAACAGGCTCGTTATATCGAAGCTGATGTTGCTGGAAAAATGACTGTTGCATCCATCTATTTGCCTAATGGAAACCCCATAGATACAGATAAATTCCGCTATAAGCTCACCTGGATGGAGCGTCTGCGCCTTCACGCCATCACGCTTCTCGCGGAAGAGCGCCCTGTTATTTTGGGTGGCGACTATAATGTCTGCCCCGAAGGTATAGATACTTTCGACCCAAGGGCTATGGCTGATGATGCTCTTTGCAGTCCTGAAGCCCGAGCCGCCTTTCGGCGCATAGCTAATCTTGGATATACCGATGCGATCCGCAGCTTATACCCGCACGAACCTATGTATAGTTATTGGGATTACCAGGCTGGCCGATGGCAACGCGATCACGGCCTTCGTATCGATCATCTTCTTTTGTCCCCTCAGGCTGCCGACCGACTGACTTCTGCGGGCGTGGACCGCGATCCTCGCGGACTTGATCGCCCTTCTGATCATACTCCAGTGTGGTGCGATCTCGATATTACTTGAGCCACTGGCGTGCATCAAAGGAAGTGACGATGCTGGCCTCTTCACGGCTCCTTCAATTTCGGATAAAGAATTGATCGCTCAGCCGCCTTTTCTACAGACATCAATTGCTTTAACCTCAACCTCAGCAAGATCCCCTTCTTCATCATCAACTTTTAAGCAATGATATCGGAAAGATTTGCTAGCCCAGCTTCAAAGAACGGGCATAACAATCGATACATCTATTGAGATTACCGCCTAAGGTCGCTTCGCTGGGATTATGGCTCCTAAAGATAATAGCTATAATCTTTTATCTTAAATATCTGCATAAACATGTGTTTCAGCCTTTGCACCCGGATGTGTAACGGCGCCTTTCTCTGCATCACCAACAGTTTGTGCATACCGCCATAGGGCGCCAGCTTGATAGTCATGGCTACGCGGCTTCCATATCTTACGCCGCTCATCAAACTCCTCTTCCGGTACATCGACAGCAAGAATCCCCTTTTCTGCATCGATATGGATCATGTCGCCATTCTTTAACAAACCAATCGGACCGCCCACTGCCGCCTCGGGGCCAACATGGCCGACACAAAACCCGCGGGTAGCGCCAGAGAAACGACCATCTGTGATCAAAGCAACCTTATCTCCCATACCCTGACCATAGATTGCCGCTGTTGTTGCCAGCATTTCGCGCATACCCGGCCCACCGCGCGGGCCCTCATAGCGAATAACAAGTACCTCGCCAGGTTTATAATTCTTCTCAGCAACGGCCTTGTAGGCCTCTTCTTCGGTATCAAATACCCGAGCAGGCCCAGAGAAAGTTAGTACTTTCATTCCCGCGACCTTTACGATCGCCCCTTGGGGTGCAAGATTACCCTTTAAACCAACAACACCACCTGTTGGACTCAAAGGCTTGGATGTTGGGCGCACAACATCCTGGTCTTCCGGGAGAACAACATCTTTTAAGTTCTCCGCTATGGTTTTCCCCGTAACAGTGATGCAATCCCCGTGCAAGAATCCACCCTCAAGAAGCGCCTTCATCAATATCGGGACGCCGCCAACCTCATAAAGATCCTTGGCAACATAACGGCCCCCTGGTTTCAAGTCAGCTATATAGGGTGTTTTGTGAAAGATCTCACAAACATCATGGAGATCAAACTTAATACCTGCCTCGTGGGCAATGGCCGGAAGGTGTAAACCTGCATTAGTCGAGCCCCCCGATGCAGCAACGACCATCGCAGCATTTTCTAGTGCCTTGCGGGTTACAATATCGCGAGGGCGCAACTTAAGTTTTAAGAGATTCATAACTGCTTGGCCGCTTGCCTCTGCATAAGCATCTCGCGATTCATAAGGAGCGGGCGCGCCTGCAGACCCCGGTAGCGCGAGGCCTATCGCTTCAGAAACACATGCCATAGTGTTAGCGGTGAATTGGCCACCGCAAGATCCAGCGGAAGGGCAAGCGACGCATTCGATCTCGTGAAGCTCTTTCTCATCGATCATTCCACCCGAGAATTTTCCGACAGCTTCAAAAACATCCTGTACGGTAATATCCTTACCCTTGTATCGGCCCGGCAGAATCGATCCTCCATACATAAAGACCGAAGGAACATTCAGACGAACCATCGCCATCATAAGGCCAGGGAGAGATTTGTCGCATCCCGCAAGCCCTACCAAAGCATCGTAGCAATGACCGCGCATGGTTAACTCAACCGAGTCTGCAATAACTTCACGGCTAACCAGCGATGATTTCATGCCAGCGTGGCCCATCGCGATGCCATCGGTTACAGTTATGGTGGTGAATTCGCGTGGCGTACCGCCTGCAGCTTTGACACCCCGTTTCACAACCTGAGCCTGACGCATTAAGGTAATATTACAAGGAGCCGCTTCATTCCACGTTGTTGCAACCCCCACAAAAGGTTGAGCAATCTCAGCTTCCGTCATGCCCATTGCATAGTAATAACTACGATGTGGTGCACTTGCAGGACCTACACTTGTATACCGGCTCGGTAATTTAGATTTATTAAATGACATAGTTTTCCTTCCCCACCTTCACCGCTCCCCACCTTCACCGGCCTCTGGCAATAATGAGAATAGAAAATATCTCTTCAAAAACCAATTAATTTGTAACTGGCACGTTTAGCCGAGGTGGCGTAAGGCGCTCTGCAACCGCATACGGGTAGCCATTAACTCTTCTTGGCGTTCTCGTTGTTCATCCACTACTTCTTCAGGCGCTCGCATGATAAAGTCTCGGTTTGCCAGCTTAGTTGCGATCTTATCGATTTCATCTTGAAGCTTTCTTGCTTCTTTCAGAAGTCGCTCTCGCTCTTTATTAAAATCGATGACATCTGCAAGCGGCAATAAAAGCGTAGCTTCTCCAGAAATAATTTGCGCAGCGCCTGTTAACGAAAATCCATCATCGCACATCACTTCTGATAACCGAGCCAACCGGACAATAAGAGGACGATACTGATCAATACGCTTTTTCGTCCTAGGGGAAGCTCCTTGCACAATAAGTGGGATCTGCGCTGCCGCAGGAACATTCATCTCGGCGCGAACTGCACGCACTTCCGTAATAAGCTTAATCAACCATTCAATTTCTTCCGCTGCAGCAGAATCGACTAGAGAGAGCGGTAATTCTGGCCAACCTACATCGATTAACCATCCCTTTTCATGTGTAAGATTCTGCCAGAGCTCCTCGGTAATGAAGGGCATAAAAGGGTGAAGCAATCGCATAATTTGCTCAAACCCCCATGCTGCAACAGAGCGAATTTCTGTCTTGGCTACCTCATCTATACCGGTAAAAACAGGTTTAGCAAACTCAAGAAACCAATCGCAATAACTATGCCATGCAAATTGATATATGCATCCGGCCGCTTCATTAAAGCGAAATTCTTTGAGAGCTATCTCAACATCGTTGGCCACATGGGTAAGACTACTGATCAACCATTTCGATAAGGTTTGATTACACGCGTTTGGGTTAAAATTCGGATCGAAACGACACTCATTCATTTCGCAGAATCTTGCTGCATTCCAAAGTTTAGTAGCAAAATTCCGATACCCCTCTACACGAGAGAGGGACAATTTAATATCGCGCCCCTGAGCCGCCATAGCCGCCAAAGTAAATCGTAAAGCATCAGCCCCATAGTCATCGACCAAGCCTAAGGGATCGACCACATTGCCTTTAGATTTCGACATTTTCTGGCCACGCTCATCGCGAACCAAAGCGTGGATATAGACCGTGCGAAAGGGAACTTCGCCCATAAAGCGCAACCCCATCATCATCATCCGAGCGACCCAAAAGAAAATGATATCGAAGCCAGTTACCAGCGTATCTGTTGGATAATATCGGTCTAACTCTTTAGTTTTCTTTGGCCAGCCTAAGGTCGAAAAAGGCCAAAGAGCAGATGAAAACCAGGTATCAAGTACGTCCGAATCCTGATTAAGAACCTCGTCTTTCCCATAATGCGCCTTAGCCTCGGCCTTAGCTTCATCTTCTGTCATGGCGACGAAAATCTTACCGTCGGGACCATACCATGCTGGAATGCGATGCCCCCACCACAACTGACGCGAGATGCACCAGGGTTGAATATTACGCATCCACTCGTAATAGGTCTTGGTCCAATTGGCAGGGATAAAAACTGTTTGCCCTTCTTCCACTGCTTTGATTGCAGGTTGAGCAAGGGTCTTTGCATCGCAATACCATTGCTCGGTCAAAAGAGGTTCGACAGGGACACCACCGCGTTCCCCATAAGGAACCTTGTGGGTATGGGGTTCAACTTTTTCTAAAAGTCCCGCCGCCTCCATGTCCGCAATGATTTTCTTACGTGCATCGAACCGATCTAAACCTCGATAGGGTTGGGGCACATCGTCTGTTAAACGAGCGTTCTCATCCATAATTGAAATCATTTCCAGATTATGGCGACGACCCACTTCGAAATCGTTGAAATCATGGGCTGGTGTTATTTTCACCGCACCGGAACCTTGTTCTGGGTCGGCGTAATTGTCCGCGATAATAGGAATGCGGCGGCCAACAAACGGAAGCCGCGCAAACTTACCAATAAGATCTCGATATCGCGCATCATCAGGATGAACCGCTATCCCGCTATCGCCTAACATCGTCTCGGGGCGCGTTGTGGCAATGATAATATGTCGGTTCGAATCGCCCTCAATTGGGTAGCGAAAATACCAAAGACTGCCCTTTATTTCTCTGGGTAGAACTTCTAAATCCGAGATCGCTGTTTGTAATTTAGGATCCCAATTAACGAGACGTTTGTCCTTATAGATCAAGCCATCACGATAGAGATCCACAAAACCTTACGTACAGCAAGAGATAGCCCCTCATCCATCGTGAAACGCTCGCGCGCCCAGTCGCATGAAGCACCCAAGCGGCGCAGCTGGCGCGTAATCGCTCCACCCGACTGTTCTTTCCAACGCCATACATGCTCTAAAAACTTCTCGCGGCCGAGCGCTTGACGATTTATCCCTTCAGATTCCAACTGTCGCTCCACCACCATCTGTGTTGCGATGCCCGCGTGATCCGTCCCTGGTTGCCATAAGGTGTCCTTCCCTTTCATACGGGAAAAACGAATAAGAATATCTTGCAATGTATTATTAAGTGCGTGCCCCATATGCAGGTTGCCGGTAACATTAGGGGGCGGAATGACAATGGCATAAGGTTGCGCATTACTCTCGGGATGGGCCGAAAAAGCACCTTTCGATTCCCAGTCGCTATAATGCTTTGCCTCAACTTCGCGAGGCTGGAAGGTCTTATCCAACATAATTCAGCTCTTTAAGCCATCGATAGGCGTCGCACTTACGCAGTTATTGCTCATTCACTAGGCAATAACCAAGCTTTATTCGATTATGGCTTTACCATAATTATAAAATTTCAATTAGGATCTGTTACGGACAATACGCTCAATTTCTTGCCGGATTAAGCGCTCCACCAAGGGGGGCAAATTCTGATCCAGCCATGTCTTAAGTAAGGGGCGTAAGATATCTTTTGTCAGATCTTCCAGGGTCCGATCAGAAGATCTTCCAACGGGAAGTCTTGAAACTGTCGCTAGTTCTGCAAAAGCTGCCGATGCGGCCACGGCCGTCTCATGACTCATAAGAGTAACACTCTGATCTGAAATAGGATTCAGCTGAGTCTGCGTTAGAGCAGGTGCTGTGGACAGTGGTAAGTCCGATAGCTCTTTCTCAAGGTCATTATCTTTTACCATATCATCACGCGAAGATTGTTTTTCGGGATTACTGGATGAGGACGCTGGACGAAATGATTGCTCTTGTGACTGACGTTGTTGTTGGCTCTGCGGCCGACCCGAGCGAGAGGGTTGCCTCTGCGATTGTTGGTGCGTACGCTCCTCTGCCGGTGCGGAAGTTTCTTCCCCAACGACATTCGTTAACTCCAAAATGCGTTCCCGTGGCGTGGATTGTCCTGCTTTATCTGGAGAATTTGCCTGTGCAGTAGGTTTACTGCCTTCTTCACCATTTTCCGCGATAATTTTACGGATAGAGGCAAGGATTTCTTCCATAGACGGTTCTTGCTGGTTATCTGCTGACGGAGTCATGAAAATTCCATTTGTAGCTTGATCAATTCAAAGCAAGATAAGATATAGCTGCTAAATGCATCCCTGATAAGAAAAAAGAGCCACTGGGGGTCCCAGTGGCTCTGGTGTAGAGGGATAATTATTTGATTTTAGGTGGTGGATTCTGTTTGGTGGTATCTGGACCCGTGAGATCATCCGGATCACCCTTAACCCCAATGAGCTTGTTTTTTACCTCATCATAGTGCTTGGTAACATCATACTTTTCGACAGGTAAATTAAGGCCCATAGCTGTTAAATTTCCCATAGCCGCTGCAACACGGAATTGCGCGACAGCCTCTTCGCGTTGCGCACGAACAAGATTGACGCGCGCATCCAAGGCTTCTTGCTCTTGATCAAGAACATCCAGAACGGTGCGCGACCCTACAGTGGCCTCTTGGCGGACACCCTCTAGAGCAACATTCGCAGCATCAACCTGAGCTTTATAGCTTACAATTTGCGCACGCGATGTAACCAGGGCTTGCCATGACTGCGTTGCTCGCTCCGAAGAAGTCCGGCGGGCAGTTTCAATATCAAGGCGCCGTTGACCCGCGGTCTGCTTAGCTTGGCGAACCTTTGAATAGGCAACACCTTGCTCGTAAAGAGGGACCCGGAGCTCCGCTAAAACTGTATAAACATCAGCTTGCTGTGCTTGATTACCGCCCTGTTCTAAGGTCCTTGTCCAATTACTTCGAAGATTAACCTCAGGCAACAGCTCACCTTCGGCTTCATGAATAGACTGACGTGATGCAATTTCAAGATACTGCGCCGCTAAAACATCTGGGTCGTGGGTCATTGCCGCACTTAGGGTTTCTTCAAGACTCGACGCAATCGTTAGGGTCAACTCTGGTTGAGGCAGAACGCCTGGCTGACTACCGACGAATCTTAAATATGTTGCCCGCGATTGAATAAGATTACCCTCGGATGCGGCTCTACCTGCCGTAGCACCTGCAACACGCGCTTCCGCTTGCGATACATCTGTTTTCGTAATTTCACCAACGCGAAACCGATCTCCAGCCGCCTCTAACTGCCGCTGCAATACCCGCTCATTATTGATTGTTAGATCAACCACCGCTTGATCCCGGTAGACATCAAGGTAAGCTACGGCAGCATTTAATAGGATATTCTGTTCGGTTGACGCCAGCCGCGACCGCTGGGCCATAACCTCATTTTCAGCCCGTTCAATCGCCCGGACAGTCCTGAATCCACGGAAAACTGGCTGAGTTAAAGAAAGACGCGTCGACTGCGGTGTTGTTTCCACTATCGGACCGAAAACACGCTCACCTGTTGCAGCATCATAGCGCCCTTCTGCACGGCGATTATTAACCCATTCATGTCCCACACTTGTGGCGGCATCGATATTTGGGCGATACCCACCTTTTGCTTGGTTCACCCGCTCATCTACGGCACGCAATTCGGCGCGGGCGGCACGCAGCTGCGGATTGTTCGTATAGGTTGATACCAAAGCTTCCGTCAGTGACTGCGCATGAGCAGGGCTTGCCACTGTATAACTCGCGATACTCAGCCAAGAAGCGGTAGCAATACAAAGCACAGCCATCTCGGGGCGGACTGTCATCTTAATCGGGGGAGTTTTGAGCCTCATTATATATTCCCTTAGCTGATCTCGACCCTGTTAGAAAATAAAGGCCGGCTTTTGTGCAAACCCTGGTAACCTCGGAACAGCACAATCAAACAAGACACGTGACGTCACAACATCACCCGTTTTTACAAACAATGTTGCCAACCCCATCGTGCCGGTGACTTCCGCCTCTCCACCAATTACTGCAACCAATCGACCCCCGTCGCCAAGTTGATCTAGCAATTCATGCGGTACGGAATCTATCGCACCCTCCAACAATATAACATCGTAAGGTGCCTGTTCTGCATAGCCCTGCGCAAGCTCACCTTGAACGATTCTCACATTTTTTGATGAATCTTCATGGTGACGCCTTGCTTCTATGGCAAATTCCAAATCACTCTCGAGTCCGATAACCCTCTGGCATAATTGACTTAAGACAGTTGGGCTGTATCCCGTTAAACAGCCGATATCTAGGACTTTATCCCCGGATACAAGGCTAACCGCTTGCACCATTCGACCAAGAACTGCCGGCGCCAGCATGTACCTATCACGGCCTATAGCAAGATCTTCGTCTGAATATGCAAGGGAATGGAGTACTCCAG
This sequence comes from Alphaproteobacteria bacterium, assembly GCA_041396725.1. GTDB lineage: Bacteria > Pseudomonadota > Alphaproteobacteria > JAWKYA01 > JAWKYA01 > JAWKYA01. The sequence continues at coordinate 18,591 of JAWKYA010000005.1, read as the reverse complement.
GAACGAAGTCTTCACGGCGAACAGCCTCCATGGCCGCCAGAACTGCCCCATCGCGAACATGGTTTGTTCTCAGCTGCCCATTGACCATATTCTGGCGGAAAAGCGCTGATTTTGTATCCGGCCATTGATTTTGGGAGGTAGCGATCAATCCCTTGTGTTCCCCACAATAAATAGGGACCGCACCATGCACGCCCCCTAAGTCTTGTGTTTATAATCCTTTAAAAGGCTTTTGACAACCCATTCCAGCGATTAATTTCGATTATGATCCTATGACTCCACTTGAAAACTTATTTTCGAGAGTTTGCTTGACTATTTAACTTATGGCGACTTGTATCAGCCCCTCTGGCCCGGTGGGAGAGTGGCCATCCATCGGACTGCAAATCCGCTTACGCCGGTTCGATTCCGGCCCGGGCCTCCACAGTAATGCATGAGTCGAGTTATTATTCACTGACTCATCGTGAACGCCGTTTGCAAGGGATCACGCCTTTGGTATAAGGCTCACCGTGAGCAAATGGTTTTATTCCTCGGGAGCTCAGCGGTAGAGCAGCCGGCTGTTAACCGGCTGGTCGGGGGTTCGAATCCCTCCCGGGGAGCCATTCTTGATCATTTAATGATTCCGCCGTCGCATCGAATAGTTTTCATATCGAATCTTATAAATCGACGGATAGTTACTTTCCCGATTTTCGAAATCGGAAAGTGATTAGAACGCGCAAAATGACGCGCGGCACGACGACAGCCATACTGGCAAAGCTTATCTGTTTTCCGTTGTGATGATGTTGAAAGTTAGTGAACTGGTACAACTACTCACGCAGCCTTGGTACAATTCTACCTAATCTTCCCTTCTCCTTACCACTTTCCTCAAAGCAGATCTTTATTGCTTCAACCACACTTCTTCTCTTGGGTAGACGCTTCCTTTTTACATTTATAGAACCAAGCACCGAATGTTGCCGCCGTACTCCCACTGAGCACTGGGATCCACCATCCCTCAAGATGAGGGATGGTGAACATATGCATAAAGCCTTCGGCACCGATCACCGCCGCTATCGCTAGGCTCGAGATCAGGCGGGGTGTTTCCATAAACACCCACAACAGCCCACGCATCGCTCTCTTGCGAAACCATGCTAACAGCACCGCCAATATCACGAGCGCGGGGCCTTCGTACGGCAGAATGGCATCCGGCCGACGGATGAGCATAAAAATTCTAGGGATCGTCAGCATCTGAAGGCCAAAGAAAAGTAAGCCCGCAACACCTATCCCTACGACAATTTGAGCAACGACTCGATTTTTTGGATCATACACTCCGACACCATTTGTAATAATATAACAAATTGTGATGGTAAGCGATTATTCGCTTGCGCGTAAAGTTATTTGTTATAATGTAACAAAAAAATTATAGGAGAGATATGTGGGAAGACCATCATTGCTGCCAGTACATCCAAAGCAATTAACATTAAGAATATTAAAAAAATCCAAGAAACCGATGAGCGCCTATGATCTGTTAGAACGGTTAAGATCGTACGGTGTCAACGGTGCCCCTGTGGTTTACCGTGCTCTGGCGAGCCTCATTAAAAGCGGTACGGTTCACAAAATTCACGCTCAAAATACTTTTATCGCCTGTAATTGCGATGCCGATCACGATCATGACCTCTCAGTACTGACAATCTGCCAGAGGTGCGATCGTGTGGAGGAGCTTCACGATCACAAAATCATTCATCAACTAGAGGGTTTACGCCGCAAAGGCGTGCCTTTGATGAGGGATGCGGTGATCGAATTGCCCGTCTACTGTCAGACTTGCGCTGCTTAAGTGTTCTCATGCTCCAGATTCAGAATCTAAAAGCAGGATATAATGGTAATGCGGTAGTAGATATCGCTGCATTTTCTCTTGATCCCGGCGAACACTGCATGATTCTTGGTAAATCGGGCGCTGGAAAGACCACGCTATTATACGCACTGGCGGGGCTGCTATCGCCGATTAGTGGTAGTATCCACGCAGGTGATATCGAAATAACCAAACTGAATAAAGCAACGCTGGATGCTTTTAGAGGCAAAAATATTGGCATTATCTATCAAACGCTCCATATGGTCGGCGCGTTATCAGTGCTGGAAAATCTACTACTAGTACAATATGCCGCAGGTATGGCACAGGATGTAAGGCAAGCAGAAAAGTTACTGGCCCAATTAGAGCTGAACGATTATCGCCATCGCAAACCGGAAACTTTAAGCCAGGGCCAGCAACAGCGCGTAGCCATCGCTTGTGCTGCTATGAATAATCCAAAAATCATTTTAGGCGACGAGCCAACTTCGGCACTGGACGACGAAGCTTGCAAAGTGGTTATGCAGCTATTGCTCAATATAGCAAAGGAATCAAATGCCAGTTTGATTATAGCCACACATGATGCGCGCATTAAAAAGCATTTTCAAAAATTCATCATGCTCGGAGACCTCCAATGAATAGCTTAACTCTGAGCCTCGCTTATCTGCGACATAAATTACTTGGTACATTCTTGAACCTCATCACCTTCGCCTCCGGCATTGCGATGATCGTAGCGTTACTCTCGATTAACGCACAGCTTGATAACGAACTCACCAAAAACCTGGAAGGCATTGACTTAGTAGTGGGGGGCAAGGGTAGCCCCATGCAACTAATTCTCTCCAGTGTTCTCTACCTTGATATCCCAACCGGCAATATACCTCTGGAAGAAGCTAAAAAGCTGGAGCGGCATCCGATGGTGAAAACCGCAATTCCTGTGGCTTTAGGTGATAATTACAATGGCTTTCGTATTGTTGGCACAAATGATGGTTATATCAGTCACTATAATGGTCAATTGACAGAAGGTAAGATTTTCACACAGCAGATGGAAGTGGTACTCGGCAGCGCGATAGAAGCGAAATACCATCATAAGCTAGGAGATCAAATCATAGGTGCGCACGGACTGATCGATAGCGACGATCTGCACACTGATTTTCCATACACGGTAGTTGGCATATTGAAACCTACCGGGACGGTGCTTGATCGACTCGTCCTGACGCCAGTGGAAAGCGTGTGGCATGTGCATGAGCACCCCGACGAAGACGATCCAGAAGAAGTTGCCTATAAGAAAGAACATCCTGGCAAAGAGCTTACCGCTTTGCTGCTTGCCTACAAAACGCCCATAGCAGCAGCTTCCTTACCGCGCGAGATCAACAAATCCACTTCCATGCAGGCGGCAAGCCCAGCATTCGAAGTTGCGCGCCTAACTAGTTTCATAGGAGTTGGCGCGGATACGTTACGTATATTTGGCTGGTTTCTGATTAGCCTGGCTGGCTCTGGCATCTTTGTGGCGCTTTATAATGCTATGGAAGAGCGCCGTTATACTCTAGCGCTCATGCGCAGCTTTGGCGCATCACCAGGTAAACTATTCGGCTTGGTAACGATAGAGAGTCTCGTACTGGCACTCTCTGGCACAGTACTAGGTATTTTACTTGGCCATATATTTGTGCAGTTTGTTGCTATTCAACTTTCGGAAACCAAACATATTCCCCTGACCGGTATGGTATTTTTACCTGAGGAAGGTTGGTTACTGGTGGCAAGCGTTGTCATCGGCATCAGCGCTGCGCTCCTACCCGCACTGCGCGCCTATCGCATCGATATCTTCAAAACGCTCGTACAGCGATGAAAGCGGTACCTTACATTATAGTTTTAGTCATTGCCCTCGCTCAGGTCGGCTCGGCAGAAAGCATTGGCAATGCACACTTTACAGATATCAACGGCAAATCTACCGATCTTGGTCAAGCCAGGATGATAACTTTCTGGAGCTCGGGCTGCGCACCCTGCATGAAGGAAATAAACATTCTACCGAACATAGCGAGGCAGAATACCGATCTATCAATAGCCATCGTTTCCTTAAAAGATGCTGAGCATACACGGGGACGCCTCACACCAATGCCCAAAAATGTGCGGGTACTCGTTGCGCAAAATGAGAGTAAGGCCGTGTTAACCGCCTTTGGTAACGATAGAATGCTCGCACTTCCTTATAGTGTGATGTTGGACAAAAAAGGCCGAGTGTGCCGTAAATATTACGGTATACTCTCAGCCGGTAAAGTGAAGGAATGGCGAGAAAAATGCTGAAAAAAGTCATTAGACCTCTTGCTGCATTCACAGCGATCTTTCTGCTCTGTGGCTTCTCTAAGCAAGAGATATCGGTCGGACAACCCAGCGCCGAACGCGAAGCGCAGAATGCACTACCGCAATCACACGACAATCTTTGGGCCGCCTTCATTAAATGCAAAGTACATCTTGACCCGAAAAAATACACATACACCATAGATTATACGCCAGAGGTGAAAGCAATGGAGGGGAAGCCATTCACGATCAGTGGCTTCATGTTGCCCTTGGAAGCAAAGATAAAATTCACACATTATTTACTATCTAAGCGGACTCCGACTTGCCTGTTCTGCCCGCCTGGCGAACCGAACGAAATCGTCGAGGTGTTTTCCAAGAAACCCGTAGAATGGGATGACGGTATTGTGACTATCACTGGTACTATGAAATTCATCAATGACCCGGAAACAGGGCTGTTCTTTCAGATGCAAAACGCTGAACGGCATCAATAGCGAACATATAGTGATCCATAATCAAGTTGATCGATTGTGCGAGCTTGAGGAGTATGCCAAACCGATACTCTCAGCCGTATATATCTAATCTCTATCCTGCATAACACTATACGATGACAGGTAATTTTGTACTTTCCACAGCGCATTGTCCGCATGAAAATCAAGATAACATGTGTTTGCTAGTTACAAACCACAAACATGTGAGCAGGCCTTTAAGTTAAACAAGGCCTATCTTTTGCCGACTTAAACCTATTCAGATAATATTCAGATGAAATTTCATAAGGTCGCCTCGTTCATAATGAAACGGACCCCCTAGTCCTAGAGAGGCTTTAATGCAGACCAAATCTTTAACCATCCTCCTAAGTAGTGTTGCCATGGTCGGTATCGTTACCTTGACCGCAAGTGCCATCGCTGCGCCAACGCAACAAGATCGGCATCAAATGCGTGGTGAGAGGATGTGGCAGAAGATCGATGCTAACGCTGATGGTTCGGTCTCTGTTGAAGAGTTCCGCGCCGGAAGCGAGCGTGCCTTTTCACGGTTAGATAAAAATAACGATGGCAAGATCACCCAAGAAGAAGCAGCACAAATGAGATTTAATCACCGCCACCATCATCGTGGTGACATGGGCGCTCGCCAAGGCTGGTTCGATCGGATCGATGCCGATCATGACGGTGTCATTACTAAGGCCGAATCCGATCTAGCGCGAGATCAGATGATCTCCCGCATGAAAGAGCGTACCGATCAAGCTTTCACGAAGGGCGACAAGAATAACGATGGTAAGGTCACAAAGGATGAGTTCGCTGAATTTGCAAAAGACCGGCATAATACCATGACTGATCCTTATCGTCGCGAAGCTGCACGTAAACGTTGGTTCGATATGCTCGATACCGATCACGATGGATCGATCTCAAAGGCCGAATCCATGGCAGCTGCCGATAAGCGTTTTGCCAGCATCGACGCTGATCATAACGGCAAGGTGACGCAAGAAGAAATGAAAGCAGCGCATGAAACCATGCGGCAACACATGAAAGATAAAATGACTAAGCCTAATTAAAGCAATATAGGGGCGGAACGGACTCCCCCTCCCCCACATCCGGAAAGCCCCTTGTGAGCCCCCGTCAAACGGGGGCTCACTTTTTCATTAGAAAACTATTTCTACGAAACTAGGCCGCAGGACGTGTGATCTGAGCAGAAACAACCCGCCAATCATCTCCCGATCGGACATAAATATCGGTATAACGGCTTACACCGGGATGGCCATTCTTGGCTTTCCACGACCCCGTCGCACGCACTAAAGCCACGTCGCCATAGAGCCGAATATTCACCTCATCTAAGTTATACGAAGCAAGTTCCGAACCTTGTGCAGTTTGATCTAGAAACGCAGCCTTATTGAGCACACTGCCATCCGAATCAATGCAAACGAAATCTTCTGCTAAATGACGACGGTACCATTCGACATCCCCTTCTAGCGAGGCGCGGACATATTGTTCATTTAAGTACTTTAGTTGGTTTTCAGACGACATTTCTTTCTCCACAAAAGTTAAAATGTGTAGGCAACGCCTAACCCTCCACTCCCTTGCATATCGGTCCGACTGACAGGACTTTCATCTGCATCTCCAGTCAATCTTGCCTATCCGCGCAACTGCGATAAGCCCAATGATCCATTATATTCTGTGTAAGGCGTCCGATAAAGAAATATCCTTAAAACCAGCTCCTGGATCATGGGCGGGATACCCGAGCGCTGAGACCAATGCCGATACGCCATAATAGCTTTCATCCATGACTCCGTTGCAAGGTCAGTCAACCCGAACATCGAATGCTGTCCGCGTTGGAAATCTAAATCTACTTTAAGACCGATATTTAGACACCACCATCTGTCGATCCAAGAACATCGTGATCAAACCCTATATCAACGGCAAAGTTATCGACATGAACAATGCCGTATGCACTAATCGCAGATACGGATCATTATCATCTAAACCTCAATATAATCATCAGCATCACGGCCAAATCATACCCTGCCCTAACCCCTAAGGTGGCATTTTCATATCCAGAGCATTAAGGAAATCTCTGGACTTAGAGCCCGCTCTATAGGGATCGGATTTTGCGGTTAAGAGAACCCGGTCTTCAATTAACATCGAAAATAGGAACAGGAGCCAAACGGTACCGATTTGACCCTTCAAAATTTGGCGCATAAATACCGCCTGCACCTATACGAATCATCCATTCTTTTTGCGTGTCAGCTGCATTATTTTCTTCTAAAATAGCCACTGATTCACGTGACGGTACCGCAGAGGCACTCTTACTCCCTGAAGACGCTGCTTCCTGCGACGACGACAACCCATTTTCTGACGATGCTGTTTGAGGCGTACCTTGTAACCAGCTCCCATTATCGACCATTCGCAGAGCTGGGCATTCTGTATGACCAAGCTGAGTTAGCTGAGTGCGCGCCGTCAAATCGTCCGGCTTTAGAATAAGGGCAGCGCAATATTCAGCAGCTGCCTTCTCGGGAGCATTCGCCGCACGCAGTAGATTAGCGTAGGTAATCCGAAGTTGTTGATCACGTGGCTTTGCCTTTGCTTGGGCATAGACCCGATCGAGCTCGCGACCACCACCGACTTTTTCTGGTGACACCGGTGCGTTTACAGTTTGATCCCACAGATCATTAGCAACCAATAATGTTTTCATTTGCGTAAGATTATCCTCTGCACCTGGATAACCGGCAGCGGCCGCTTTATTGAATTGATGATAAGCTTCGATTAGATTGACTGCAGATGGGAAATCCCGAACAAGCAGATAACCTGTAAGGACCTGCGCTCCGGCATTTCCTTTTTCAGCGGCTTTACGACTCCATTCTAAAGCTTTTTCACGATCGGGCGATGTTCCAACGCCAGCTTCATACATACGGCTTAAAAGGTATTGTGCGAAGTTATCACCGTTATTGGCCGCTTTCGTAGCCCACGTCACAGCCTTTTCAAAATCGCGAAACCGATCGTCAGTGGCATAGCCCGTTCCATAATAATAGATGAAACCCAAAAGAGTCTGCGCTTCGATCTGTCCCTGTTCAGCTGACCGCGTAATATAAGTGATCGCCTTATCAGGGTCGCGCCGAACCCCGTGCCCATGCAGATAAAGAGACCCGATAAGAAGCTGTGCTTCTGCGTCACCCGCACTCGCCGCTGGCTCCAGTTGCCGTAGAGCTTGACGGTGATTACCACTAAGATAGGCGGCACGACCTTGCGTTAAATCTGCAAATGCCGCGAAAGGTAAGGCGCAGAAAAGAACGATCATTACTACTGCCTCCCAAGGCCTGCAGTAAGTTCGCTTTTTTCTCCAACGTGCAATCGTATGAGATTGCTTTCTGTTTCCCTTTATTTCACCCGGCATATTTATATTGCCTTATATATAATTGCCGCTACGCTCCCCGGCTTTCGGCCGACTATAAAGGGCATCTTCCCGCTTGGAAATGGGGGATTCTAATTTTGGCAAATTGCTTGAAAACCGCAGATTTTGCGATCATAGCCCCCTTACCGGACTGCCCATTTTTTGGAGCTGTTTAGCACGGGTGCTGGGTTGCTTTTCGATTTTCGCCTGTTCTGTGCCCCTCCTCAGCCAACAGAAAACTCTCGTTAATATCGTTACTCCTCTCAACCAGAGATGACCGGAGGAGGCATGAAAATATCTAGCGCAGGCTTACTGATACCATCCGTATCGCCTTTATTGGCGTTCTTCCACTCGTCGGTTGGTGCCATGAATTTAAGGTTAGCCTCCCGCACCTTTGCTGCTGCATCATCGTAAAGAAATGGAAGCGTGCAATACCGCTTACCGCTTCGGATCGGCGTCGCTTCGTGCAGAAGGGAGCACGAGAAAACTGCAGCACCGCCCGTCGGCGCTCGGTAAGTTCGCGTTCCAAACTCGGGGAACATAAGATCTCCGCCTTCATATTCCTCAGCATTTAAATTCATAGTCACAGCAAAACGGCGATGGGCCGTACCCTTGGTTGTATTATCGCGATGCGCTTTAAAATATCCCCCTTCATTCGAATTATAGCATGCAACGATATACCGTTCGATCCGTGTTACCTGAAATTGAAATGCCTTGTGTATTTCAGGAATTAATCGTTGTTTAATTCTGGCAGCTAGTGCCCGGCGGACAGTCTCATCTTCGATATTATAGTCACGACGGCGCTTAAAACGATAATCGATCATCCCATAAGTGCGGCCATCGTTATCGTTGCGCATAAACCCGCTATCTTCGCCGCCATTCGTATCGTAAAGCTTGATAAGTTCGCGGCAGAAGCTTGGCTCTAGAACGCGCGGGATAACGAGAACAGGTGCCACTTGCGGAGCTGGCTCAGGCTTGGCTGGGGTTGGTAAAGCAATGACTGCCGCCATAAGTGCCTTGGCATGATTTGCCGGCGATAGATCGCGCAAAACACCGAGCACACGCAAAAACGGATCGAGCAAGAAGGTCACCGGTGTTGCGCCATTCGGCCCTGTCAAACGCTCAGCAACATCGTAAAGCTTGGCAACTTCATGGTTAAAATCCCAAAAGAACCTTATCCCAGGGACCCGAGCTTTCGTCGCTTCACGGTTTTCATCGGCAGGATCGTTGCTCACGCCAAAGAAACTGATGCGCCCATCATCGAGTAGATTCGCCGGCTCGTGGAGCGTCTTAATCATCCGCGCGATCTCGGGATTTCCACCGGAACCAAAAAAACACAAAGCGATATGGCGGCCTGCCGCCTGACTAAAATCGAATCGTGGATTAACACTCGAAGGCGCAACAAACCACGGAGCAGGATCACCGACGGTCAGCATTGTCATCTCCTTTATGCGGCCATGCTGCGGATCATAGAATTTCCCAATAAATAAGAAAATACCTATTAGATTACTTTTCGCCGATAATGGTTTATCGTGACTTATCCCAAGATTTTCTTATAGTTAGCTAGTGTTTGTTAACATTTGATTGGGTTACGCCTTGAAAATTCAACCAGGCTTAACAGGAACCATTGGCCATACGCCTCTTATCGAGCTTCGTACGGTCTCCGAGGCGACGGGGTGCCGTATCCTCGGAAAGGCTGAATTTTTGAATCCGGGAGGCTCTGTTAAAGACCGCGCTGCCCTGGCAATTATCGAGGCGGCAGAGCGCGAGGGGAGCTTGGCACCTGGTGGTATCATTGTTGAAGGTACTGCCGGCAATACAGGCATCGGTCTTGCCTTGGTTGGAAACGCTCGTGGCTATCGGACGATTATTGTTATTCCAGAGACGCAAAGCGAAGAAAAGAAATCCATGCTTCGATTGTGTGGTGCGAAGCTCATTGAGGTTCCAGCAGTGCCTTACCGCGACCCAAATAACTACATCCATGTTTCTCGGCGTATTGCCGAGCATCTGGCAAATACCGAAAAAGCCAGTGCTATATGGGCAAATCAATTTGATAATACAGCCAACCGCGATGGGCATTATCGAACAACTGGCCCCGAGATTTGGGAACAAACCAATGGGACAATTAATGGGTTCGTTGCTGCTGTTGGAACAGGTGGAACCTTAGCAGGGGTAGGATCAGCATTAAAGGAACGCAAGAAAGATATTGTCATTGCTCTAGCTGACCCTATGGGCGCAGCTTTGTATCATTATTACAAACATGGTGAACTTAAAGCAGAGGGCAATTCAATCACCGAAGGTATTGGGCAAGGCCGGATTACTGCTAATCTTGAAAATGCACCTATCGATGATGCTTTTCAAATCCCCGACGAAGAAGCTCTTCCTGTTATTTTTGATCTTTTAAGCCAAGAAGGCCTTTGCTTAGGAGGATCTTCGGGGATCAATGTAGCAGGCGCCATCCGCCTTGCACGACAACTTGGCCCTGGCCATACGATTGTGACAATCTTATGCGATAGTGGCACCCGCTATATTTCGAAACTCTTTAACCCCGAATTTCTTCGTCAAAAAAATCTCCCTTATCCTGAGTGGTTAACTTCCTCTCATCCAATAGATGACTTACGTCGTATCGGCTTAGACAACTCGTGAGGTTCGATCCCAAATGACAGAAACCCTCTCTCTCTTTCGCGACGACGCTTACTTACAAACCTGCACAGCAGAAATTATCGACGTGCGCGATCATGGTATTCTGCTCGATAAGACAATCTTCTATCCTACCGGGGGTGGCCAACCTGGAGATACAGGATATCTTCTGTTAGGCGATGGCCGTCGCCTGACAATTACTGATACGATAAAAGGACCTGCCCTCGGCGAAATTCTTCATATTATAGACTCCCAAGAACAACCGCCTCCGGCAGGAACTCCCGTTACCGCTTTTCTTGATTGGGAGAGGCGATACAAGCATATGAAAATGCACACCGCTCTGCATTTATTATCAGCCGTGCTCCCTTTTCCCGTAACAGGCGGACAAGTGGGCATGGATCGTAGCCGGTTAGATTTTGATATTCCTGAAATGTCCGTAACTAAAGAAGAAATCACCGAGAAGCTTTGCGCCCTGATTGAAGGCGATCACTCGGTAGACGCGACCTTTATTACAGATGATGAGCTTGCACGTCGTCCCGAGCTTATCAAAACGATGAGCGTGAAGCCGCCCACCGGAGCAGGAACGGTTCGCCTTATTAAAGTACAAGATCTAGACCTTCAGCCCTGTGGCGGGACTCATGTCCGCCGCACTGGTGAAATTGGCCCCATTGAAGTTATAAAAATTGAGAAGAAGGGCCGGCAAAATCGCCGGGTCGTCCTCGGCTTTTCAACAACTGTATAGGTTCTTTTATTATGACAAAATCTTTTGGCCCTTTAGTTTCTACCGAATGGTTAGCTAACCATCTTTATGAGCCTGATATCCGTATTGTCGATGGGACCTATTTTGTGCCCGGCACTGGCCGCAATGCCCAGGCAGAATTTACCCAATCTCATATCCCAGGCGCTGTATTCTTCGATATAGATGCCATAGCCGATACAGCTAGCCCGCTCCCGCATATGTTACCCTCACCCGATGTATTTGCGCAAAAAGTTGGAGATCTTGGCCTAGGAAACGATTGCCGTATTATTGTTTACGATAACGCAACAATGATCGGAGCACCTCGTGTTTGGTGGATGTTTCGTGTTTTTGGCCACGACAACGTGGCCATCCTTGATGGTGGACTTGGTAAATGGGTTAAAGAAAACCATCCCGTTACAAACCAGAAGACAATCCCTCCAATCTAAAAAATTCATACCTCGTTTCAGATCTGATTTAGTTTATGATAAGCAGAAACTAACTTCTATCCTTAGCAACAAGAAGACTCAGATTCTCGATGCGCGCGCCACAGGTCGGTTTATGGGTACACAGCCAGAACTTCGCCCCAATATCCCATCGGGCCACATACCTGGGAGCTTTAATCTTCCATTCGGGGAAATCTTGGATCCTCACGCAGGTACGTTTCTATCGCCGGTGCAAATTAAAGAACGCCTGGAGCAGGTTGGAATTTCTCTCGAGCGCCCTATCGTGGCAACCTGCGGTTCTGGTGTGACTGCCTGCGCTCTAGCTGTTGGCCTCCATCTTTTAGGTCACCCAGATATTCCCGTTTACGATGGTTCTTGGACCGAATGGGCCTCGGATTCTGCCACACCTAAGGCACCATGATCCAAGAAACTTTTTCGCCGCCTAATGAACGACCCTCTGCTCCACCTGGTAAACTTTGGATGGAGGTTATTCACCTCGAGATGCTGGAGCCACCTCCCCCGCCACCGCGTAATCCTCCTATAGCCGGCTTAGCGATCACGCATATCGAGAGCCCGACGATCGAATTCTACCGCTGGATTTATGATGCGGTTGGCGCCAAGTGGATGTGGCATGTGCGCAAACAAATCAGCGATGATGCTCTTGCCAAAATCATTCAAGATCCTAAGGTTGAAATACATATCTTTTCCCAAGAGGATACAATCGTTGGGTATTCTGAAATCGATCATCGCATTCCCAATAACGCTGAAATTGCGTTCTTTGGGCTATTGCCCAGTTTTCTTGGGAAAGGCTTAGGCCCTTTCTTCCTTGATCGAACTCTTAGGCTTGCTTGGGCAAAAGGCGTAAAACGAGTATGGCTACACACCTGTATCTTCGATCACCCTAAAGCCGTTGCCACTTACAAAAAGGGTGGCCTTAAAGTTTTTAAACATGAAGGATTTTTGATCGACGATCCTAGATCAGATTTATAGCTTGTATCTAATATTGAGATGCCTCTTTTGCGAGATTGTGAATCTTGCCCCAATCTCGAGCCGCAATCAGGGTATCAGGCGTTACAAATGATCCCCCAACACAAACCACATTTTCCAAAGCTAAATAAGTTTTAGCTTTAGCGAGATCAATACCACCTGTGGGGCAAAATTTCACATGGGGAAACGGGCCCATAAAAGCTTTCAGCAGAGCGACGCCACCCATAGGTTCGGCAGGAAAGAATTTTAGAAATCGGTAATCGCGCTCGATAAGATGCATAATTTCACTCGCTGTCACGGCGCCTGGCAATAAGGGGACTGGCAGGTTTTCTATGGAATCAAGCAAAGCTTCGGTTGCTCCCGGTGATACAAGAAACTTGGCACCTGCATTGATTGCCGCTTTCGCTTGTTCTTCTGTTAAGACAGTTCCTGCCCCTACAATCGCATCTTCGACCTTAGCCATCGTACGCAAAACATCAATTGCACGTGACGACCGTAAGGTCACTTCAATAACCGGCAATCCACCCTTAACCAAGGTATGCGCTAAATCAGCGGCAATGCTTGGATCATCCACAGCAAGAACGGGGATCACGGGAGCCCGAGTTAAGATAGTTTCTATTGCTTTTGATCTATGATTCATTTTTATGAAGCCACCTTATGTGCTGAAAATTAGAAGAGTCGTGGCATCGCATGCTTGGGGATAATCGCTCCATAATGCTGAATAACAGTTGCAGCAATACGATTTCCCGCTTGCGCCGCTGCCTCTCCATCTTTTCCTTGAAATCGCATGGCAAGGTAACCCGCATTAAAACTATCCCCTGCAGCTGTTGTATCCACGGCACATGATACTGGTTCTGCTTTAAGGGTAAGAGGCGATCTCATGTCCGAAGTCCAGACAACACTTCCCGCATCCCCTATCTTTACAGATATTTCGGGAATACCTATGGCGCGAAGACGGTACGCTGTCTCTAAAGCATCCTGATCATCATAGAGTAATTTTTCATCCTCAATGCCACTCAAAGCAAGATCGCATCTTTGCCGTAAGGCATCATAGGCACTTCGCGCTACAGCAACCGAAGACCATCCCGCTGGTCGGTAATTGGAATCAAACGCGACCTTTGCACCTTTATTTCGTGCGCTATCTAAGAAGGCATTTAATTTGGCGCGCCCTTCTTCACCATATAAAGAAAGGCTAATACCCTAGAGATAAATCCAGTCGTAGTTTCCTAGATTTTCCAAGAGCGGTGTCGCATCGGACAAGGATAAGAGATCGCGAGCCGGCGCTCGATCACGCCAGTAAAAGAATCGCCGATCCCCCGTCTCATCGACCGAAATCATATACAGCCCAGGTAAGCGCCCTTTAACGTAGATAACTTTCTCTGTACCGATCCCCTCTTTTTGCCAACCTTCAATCATAGATCTGCTAAAAGGATCGTCCCCAAGCGCCGTTATATAATCGACAGGCACACCTAATCGCGCCAGGTATACCGCTGTATTAAGCGTATCCCCTCCATAACCTAAGCGTAAACCATCGGAGGGCTTTCCCGATAGCTCTATCATGCATTCTCCTAAGGCGGCGATACGCATAGCTCCCCCTTAACGACCCGTACGCTCTGATAGCACGGGACCCCCCTCCTTAAGCAAGATCCCTTGCTAGGGCGGACCCAGAAACGCATACTATGCTTGGGTACGAAAAGAGACTCCGACTGAGGGACGCTATGGCTGAGAAACAAAACAAGCAACACAAACGTCTGCGTAGTCAACTTTGGTTCGATGATCGCAATGATCCCGGAATGACCGCCCTATATGTCGAACGATATCTCAACTATGGACTAACCCGAGCGGAGCTACAATCCGGTAGGCCTATTATTGGTATCGCCCAAACCGGAAGCGATTTAGCACCTTGCAATCGGGTTCACGTCAAGCTTGCCGAACGCATCCAGGCTGGCATCCGCGATGCTGGCGGAATCCCTATAGAATTTCCTGTTCATCCTATTCAAGAAACGGGGAAGCGACCTACCGCTGCCCTAGATCGTAATCTTGCCTATTTGGGGTTAGTAGAAATTCTTTACGGCTATCCCTTAGATGGCGTGGTTTTAACGACAGGATGCGATAAGACCACCCCGGCCTGCATTATGGCTGCTGCAACAATGGATCTTCCTGCAATCGTTTTATCAGGCGGCCCTATGCTGGATGGGCACTGGCAGGGTCAATTAGCTGGCTCAGGTACTGTCTTATGGGAAGCGCGTAAGCTCTATGCTGCAGGCAACCTCACCTACGATCAATATATGGATATGATATGTTCGGCAGCACCGAGTGATGGGCACTGCAATACCATGGGCACTGCAACCTCCATGAATAGTGTCGCTGAGGCTTTAGGGATGTCCTTACCTGGATGTGCAAGTATTCCTGCCCCGTACCGTGAACGTGGGCAAATGGCCTATGCAACGGGGCTTCGGGCCGTAGAAATAGTGCATGAAAATCTAACACCATCCAAAATTATGACGCGCAAGGCCTTTGAAAATGCCATTATGGTTACTTCAGCTATCGGCGGATCAACGAATTGCCCACCGCATGTCACAGCCATTGCGCGCCACATTGGCGTCGAGCTTTCTATTGATGATTGGCAGACATATGGTCACGACATTCCCTTGCTCGTGAATTGTCAGCCAGCCGGGAAGTATTTAGGCGAAGCTTATCACCGTGCCGGCGGTGTCCCTGCCGTTATGTATGAATTACTAGCCGCAGGCCGACTTCATGGCGATGCTTTAACGGTGAACGGCCGCACCATCGAAGATAATGTTGCCCATGCTAAGACTTCAGATCCTGATGTGATTTACCCTTACAACAAACCTTTAAAAATAAAATCAGGATTCGCCGTACTCCGTGGCAATCTATTCGATTCCGCGATTATGAAAACCTCCGTTATCAGTACAGAGTTTCGCAAAAAATATCTCGAGCAACCTGGACACGAAGGTGTTTTTGAAAGTCGCGCAATCGTTTTTGAAGGGCCAGAAGATTATCATGCTCGAATTAACGATCCTTCCCTGAATATCGATGATACTTGCATGCTTGTGATCCGTGGCGTCGGCCCCATCGGCTATCCCGGCTCGGCTGAAGTTGTTAATATGCAGCCTCCCGATGCTTTAATTAAGCGTGGCATCTTAGAGTTGCAACTCTGGGCGATGGCCGACAGAGTGGAACAAGCGGAATTACCCTCTATACTCAATGCTTCCCTGAATCTGCTGCTGGAGGTAATCTTGCTCTTCTTGAAACGGGAGACAAGATCCAGATCGATCATAATAAAGGTCGTGCAGATATTTTGATCTCCGACACCAGAGCTTGCTTTACGGCGTACCCACTATAAACCATCAAAACTTGAGAACCATACCCGTGGCAAGAATTACCGCGCCACCGTGGGACAGCTCGCAACAGGTGGGTGCCTTGAAGCCGCCGTAACATACATCACGTTGGTGAAAAAGATTCGCGTAATTCCCATTAATTTGGAGAACAATCATAGCCAGTCGTCTTGGGGAAAACTTGCGGTATGTACAGCCGCCGCTGCCGGAATAGGGCTTACGGCTCTTGCTTTTATAGCTGAAGGTGCATAGCGGGTTATTGCAACAGATATTGATGATGCAGGGATTGGATCGCTAACTTCAAAAAACGTGAACACAGTTTGATATACGCCATTTAGATGTACGTGATGATGCGCTTTTAATCGAAAAACTCTGCCGACGTCAGGCCGATCGATATTCTCTTTAACTGCGCAGGCTTCGTTCATCATAATACCGTACTGACCTGTACCGAGGAGGAATGGGCGTTTGCCTTCGATCTTAATCTTCGTAGCATGTATCGAATGATTCGAGCTTTTTTGCCGGGCATGCTGGAAAAAGGTGCTGGTTCCATCATAAACATGGCGTCAGTCGCGTCATCTATTCGCGGAGCGCCATCACGGTTTATCTGGCACAACCAAAGCTGCCGTCATCGGGTTAACGAAATCCGTCGCTATTGGTTGTTAAACAAGGATCGGTGTGCATATGCCCCGGAACGGTCCAATCGCCATCTTTGGATAAGCGAATTGCCGCTTTTGCCGATCCTATTCAAGCGCGAAAAGATTTTATTGCACGACAGCCTATGGGACGTTTAGGCGATGCTGCCGAGGTTGCAGCAATGGCTGTTTACCTTGCAAGCGATGACTCTTCATTTACCACGGGGACGACCATGATTATCGATGGTGGCTGGTCTCTTTAATAACAACAAGTAACGATCAAAGGGGTGTGAGACAATGAAATTATTGCGCTGGGGATCGAAAGGCCAAGAGAAGCCAGGATTACTCGATGAGGAAGGTCAGATACGAGATCTATCGGCGCATATTCGAGATATTGGCGGCGCACTCTTAACTCCTCGAGAGCTTGATCATATCCGAGGACTGGGGATCGATGGTCTGCCAGTTATTCCCGGCTCTCCGGATAGGTCCTTGCGTAGCACAGGTGCCGAATTTTATCTGCGTTGGCTTAAACTATTCCGATCATGCCGCAGAAACTGGCGCCGAGATCCCTAAAGAACCTATTCTTTTTAATAAACACACATCCGCAATCTGTGGGCCAGATGATCATATCGTTCAACCTAAGAATTCAACAAGCTGGATTGGGAAGTAAGAGCTTGGTATCGTGATTTAGCTCCAACCTGTCGCCATGTCCAAAGAGTCCGATGCTCTGAACCATATCGCTGGTTATTGTATTGTCCACGACGTTTCCGAACGTTATTTTCAGATCGAACGCGGAGGACAGTGGACCAAGGGAAAAAGCGCAGAGACCTTCGCACCTATCGGGCCATGGCTTGTGACCACCGATGAGGTCCAAGATCCGCAGAATCTATCTTTATTTCTTGAAGTCAATGGTAGGCGCTATCAAGACGGCACAACGGCCAATATGATTTTCGGCGTTACGTATCTTGTTTCATATATCAGTCAATTTATGACCCTCGTACCTGGCGATATCATCGCGACAGGAACCCCAGCCGGGGTCGGCCTTGGGCAGAAACCGAATGTTTTTCTAAAATCGGGCGATAAGATACGCCTAGGTGTCGAAGGATTGGGTGAGCAGAACCAAAAGGTTGTCGCCTATGCAGAAGTTCCCTTGTACGACTAAGGCGTTTCGGCGTTAGAAACCTGTCGTTGGCGGCGCTCGGCAAGATGCTCGCGCCAAGCAACATATAAGCCTGCTGCAACAATAATCGCGGCACCTATAATGCTTTGCGTATCTGGGAAATTACTGAAAACGAAATAACCGAACACCGTCGCGCCTATGATTTGCGCATAAAGAAACGGTGCAAGAAGCGAGGCTTCAGCATTAGAAAATGCGCGCACCAACAAAAATTGACCTAACCCATAAATTAACCCAGAGAATACAAGCAGCCCCCACCCTTGAAGATTTGGCCACACCCAGCTAAAGGGTAACACCATTGTGGAGATCATCGTCCCTATAAATGCCGTATAAAAGATCATGGTTTGGGAAGTTTCCGTCGACCGTAAGCTACGCGTCAGCATTTGATAAAGCGCTGAGCAACAGGCAGCAGCGACAAGGATTCCCCCATCGACACCGAATCCTCCATACCCAGGGCGTGCAATCACTAACACCCCGACAAACCCAATAATAACAGCTGTCCAACGGTGAATACCGACATGCTCACCCAACAAAGGTACCGACAAAATCGTCATAACTAACGGTGCAACGAATAAAATTGCCGTTGCATCGGCAAGAGAGATTCTACCAACCGCATAAATGACCAGCGCGCTTGCG
>JAWKYA010000004.1:0-103085 GCA_041396725.1 Alphaproteobacteria bacterium | reverse complement strand
CCACTGTGGCTAAAACAACACATGTCTTAACCTCTCCGCGGAACTTGCAAAGAAAACAGCCTGCTTAATCAGATCCGTTCCATTTATGCGCTCGCCATTCCTGCGGTTACTTTTCCTGTAGACTTAACCTAAAAAACAAGAGAGGAGCGGTTGACCGCTCCTCTCTTTGACTCCCCCTCAAGACCCGGTCGGTTTTAAACCTCCCAGAGGTACCTCAAACCTCGATCTCAGCTCTCCTTAGAAGGATAAGGCTGTCCCGAAGGCAAAGGCAAATCCACTCGATTCCTTATGGGTCCGCAGCCTATCATACGTACCTGCGGTAACATCGTTCTGCTTCTCGAAGCCCTTGTTATCCCAGGTGATGTACTGGGCTTCCGCCTGCAGCAAGATGCCTGGCCCCAGGGTGTAAGATGCGCCAAGACCAATCGCCGCCTTCGTATCCAGGCCACCCTTGTAGGCGCTAGTGTTACCTGCTACTGAATCTGTAAAGGCGTTCGAGTCGTCCCAGTAACCGTTGTTGACCTGGCCATAACCGCCCTGCAAACCAAACGCCCACGGACCAATACCATAGGTCACACCCGCATTCGCTTCCCAGCCCAGCGCCTTGTTGCTATGCCAGCCACGATTATCGAACGATGCCCCAGCACCAACCGTCCAGCCCGCAAAGCTCACTTGGAAACCGGTCTGACCAATCCAACGATCCGCATTCGGCGATAAAGGGTTACAGCCAGCTAATTGGCCTGACACTGGTGTATAAACATAGTCGCATTCTTCCAGAGCGGCATAAACACCCGCCAAGGACCAAGCCACATCCACACCATTCATCGACCGCACAAAGTTCACACCCAACTCGGTGATGCTTTGGAAATCACCATTATCCTCTTCCGTCTGTACCGGGCCCGCATTGCCATCCGCACCGCCGCTCCCACGACCCGTCGTCCCATTCTCAGGCGCAAACGACACACCAAATTGGAACCCAGGTGCAAACCGTGGCGTAAAATAGTTAATCCGATTGTTGGTGTTAAACGCACCCGTGTAGGTACCCACCTGCGCGAAATTGTAGTTAGGATTGATCAGCAAATCGGTCCCATCGACCACACCGATCTTGGTCACACCCGGCGCTTGATATTGCATCACGTTCGCCGCACCTGCCGTGTCGCCCAATTGAAACTGACCAAAGCCACCCGTGAAGGTGATCCGATGATCGTCCCGAAAGAGATCCCGGTTTGTGGAGCTGTTACTGATAGTACCTTGATCGCTTCCGCTAAAGTCCCGGTTGCGGGTTTCCATCTCGACGCGATAACCAACGGTGATCCCGTTATCCAACTGTGTCGACGCTGAGAACCAGATCTCCGCATCTTCCCAGTACATCGAGAAACCACGACCCCTTCTGGGAGCTGTATCTATTAGGTTCACTATAATTCAATGGGCGTTGTGTCCGCGCAACCATGTAATATTCCGCAAAGCCACCCAAGGATAACACTTCAGCGGATCCGCCGCCTGAACCCCTGACGCCACCGCCGATAGCCCCACCAGTGCCGTCGTCCCAAGCATGATCTTCTTCATCTTCTACGCTCCTAGAGAGTATGGTTCATTGCAACGGACCGAAATCCTTACCAGCCTGTCTACTAAGACTAGTAGCGCACCGTCAATTATTGCTTCAGGGGAACCTATCTTTTTATGAGATATTGTGGCTATAAAGACACAGGTCTATGATAAGCTGGTCTTAGTGGACGATCCTTTGCATATCTATATGAAAAATATAAAGAAACTATTATTTTACGTTACGCTCTGCATGGGCATACTGCCAGCGTCCCTTGCGCATAGCTATATTATTGAAAGAACAGAGGTCTCCACAGTTTATGAGCCACAACTGCTGGGGTATGCGGGCGCTGGAGGGCGCGATATTTGGACAATTATCCTGGGGAATCCTTTTTCTGTGCCTCAAGCAATAGTAAATGCCATTATTGTGGAATCGATGCATGGGTCTCATTTTGGTCCTGATGTCGACTTCACGACAATGCCGGCGCCTGGCGATCGACGGTATATGCGTGTTGTTATTTTGATTAACGGCTCGACATCTTCGGCGGATGATGTCTGCGAGTACTATCCGCAGCGCCCTCTTGGCCCGGGTTATCACGATCATATAAAAGTAATGATGGTTTTTTGTAATAACGAGATTCCTTTATCGTCAGTTATTGGGAAAGTAGATGTGCAAAATCCCGACGATAAAGAATTCCGTTCGTTTATCAGACAAATGACTGTCGCTCTTTTCCCGCCACGCAATCCCCGTCAAGAAGGCCACGGGACATCTATATGGCGATGGCGGCATTAAGCATAGGTAATCCAAAATCTTAATAGGGCCGTTACCGCTTGTGGCTGCTCTAAGGCTGATAGATGCGCACAGTCATCAATGATACATAACTTAGAATGCGGAATACTAACTGCTATTTCTTGATGTAACGCAAGAGGCGTTAATTTATCTTCACGGCCACACAAAATAAAGGTTGGGCAAGCGATTCGCGCCATATCAGGCCGACTATCTGCCCGTGTCATAATCGCTGTTTGTTGGCGAACGAAAGCTTCACGTCCAATGCTTGCAGCCATTTTCAGAATCACATCCGTTAAGAGCGAGTCTTTCAGATGTGACTCATGAATTAACCGCGGCAATAACCGGGCCGTCACACCTTTGAATTCTCCCTGACTCGCAAGATCTATTAATCCTTGGCGTTGCTGTTTGATCTCGTCAGTGTCGGGGCGTGCCTGTGTGGCCAGTAATATAAGTTTATAAACGCGATGAGGAGCTTGCCGCATTATCTCGAACGCTGACAACGCCATGGATAATCCTGCCAAAATAAATTTTGCAGGCGCCTTATCTAAAACACGTTGCGCCATATCTTTAATACACGAGTCCTGTGTGAGGTCGGCCACTTGACAAGTTGCAATATCATCCAGATGTCTAATTTGATGACTCCACAGCATCTCGTTGCATAAGAGGCCTGGCAAAAGCAGAAGAGGTGTTTTCGACATTTTTTGTGCTGGGTGATTGATGTTCATATAATAATCTTGCCGATACATTATACTATCTATTTGAGAATACAGGAAAAGCCCGGTTGACTTAGCTTTCCTCTCCCTATAGTCCTCTGATTCCTACTCTTGGCAGAGTTTAATGATTGAACCTGTAGCGACTGATCCAAACGAATACACTACCTTCGCCGATTTAGGCTTAGGCGATGAAGTCTTACGCGCCTTAAACGATGCTGGATACCAGAACCCAACTCCTATCCAACGGCAGGCCATTCCTATTATTTTGACGAACCGTGACGTTTTAGGTATTGCGCAAACCGGTACAGGAAAAACAGC
This sequence comes from Alphaproteobacteria bacterium, assembly GCA_041396725.1. GTDB lineage: Bacteria > Pseudomonadota > Alphaproteobacteria > JAWKYA01 > JAWKYA01 > JAWKYA01. Next base: position 99,722 of record JAWKYA010000004.1, on the reverse strand, counting down.
CTCTTTTACTTTGCCCATGATCGAGGTGCTAGCCAGTGGACGCGCCAAAGCACGCATGCCGCGCTCGGTCATATTAGAGCCCACACGCGAGCTTGCTGCACAGGTTGCCGAAAATTTTGATAAGTATGGTAAGTATCATCGTTTAAGCAAAGCCCTCCTCATCGGTGGGTTTTCGTATAATGAACAAGAAAAATTAATCGACCGTGGCGTAGATGTTTTAATTGCAACACCCGGACGCCTTCTCGATCATATCGAAAGAGGCAAAGTTCTTTTGCACGATATCAAAATTCTCGTCATCGACGAGGCAGATCGCATGCTCGATATGGGATTCATCCCTGATGTTGAAAAGATTGCTAGCCTCATGCCAAGGCTCCGCCAAACTCTATTGTTTTCAGCAACAATGCCGCCGGAAATACGACGCTTAGCAAATACTTTTCTTATGCATCCCAAGGAGATTCAAATCGCTCGCCCCGCTACAGCGGCGGCTACAGTGACGCAAACTTTGATCCCGACAACTATAAAGTCTAAGCGTCGCATATTGCGCCAATTAATGTTGGAATATAAAATTTCTCAGGCACTTATATTCTGTAATCGTAAGCGTGATGTTGCTGAGCTCTGTAGTTCACTGCAAAAGCACCAATATAATGCCGGTGCTTTGCATGGAAATATCCCTCAACACCTTCGTACAGAAACACTTGAAAAGTTTAAAAACGGTACGCTTGGGATTCTTGTTTGCTCCGATGTAGCGGCGCGTGGATTAGATATTGCAGACCTACCTTTCGTTATTAATTATGATGTCCCTTATCATGCTGATGACTATGTGCACCGGATTGGTCGTACAGGACGTGCCGGACGTACGGGATATGCCTTTACATTGATGACTAGTGATGATGATCGCTATGTTAAAGCCATCGAAAATCGTATCGGCCAATCGATCCCAGTCACTCAAATTAATTTACCCAAAGAGAACGAAGACAAATCACCTTCCCATCAAGAACTGCAACAGCAAGTGCGAAAAACTAGACTGGCAGCGCAAAAATCCTCTTCTCAACCTCCTTCAATAGACGAAAACGAAAATACAGGACCAATTATAGGCCTAGGTCCGTATATGCCTGCATTTTTACTGCAACCAGTCATTTTACCAAACCAACCCTCCGCGCAGACTAAAAAACCTACTAAAAAGAAGCGAACACCATCGCCTAAGCGGATGAGCACGAAGAGTAAAGATTCTTCACTATCGTAAAGTGCACCCTCAGAAAAAGGCCGTAAGATGCGAACAATTTTTATACAAGTAAAATGCGATCTAGGCCGGGCCTATGAGTTGCTGATGCCGCAACAGAGGTTGATGGTATTTCTGAAGTCTATTCAACGTCCGGGCAATATGATTTGCTTATGAAATGCTATTTAGACGATGAGAGCGATATCGGGCATTTTGTATGTGAAAAAGTTCAGAAAATTTCGGGAATAAAAGATACGTTCACCCTTATCACCTTTAAAGCATTTAGCTAGTTACACAACATGGATAAGGCGTAAGATTTCAATCCGAGTATCTTTGACGCGAAAAGCGATCGTATAGGCGCCACCGCCTAATACTAACTCACGTGTCCCTGGGATTCGCCCTACTTTTCCGGCTGTTGGTGCATTTTCCAACTTACCAATAGTACTAATGAGCGCCTTGATCACTTGCGAAGCTGCTTGAGGATCCTCACGGCTAATGCATACACTAATCGCGGTCAGGTCTTGCGATGCTTCTTCGGTCCATACGAGACCGTTTAAGGTTGCCCTACCCTCCGACATACCTTGTTTTCTCAGTAGGAGCCTGTATCTTTTCGTCTGCAAATACGATGGCACCTTGCTGTTGTGAGTCTTCAGCGTTTTGGCCTAAATACCAACGTTCTTGGATGGCCGCATGCGCAATATAACGCATGTTATCAGCTGATTTTATACCCTCTAAAATGGCTTGGACTTGCCACTCATTATGCTCGACAAACTGCCGAACTGCCTCCGCAGAAATCCACGACTTAGTCTTTGTCATAGCCTCGGCTAACACTTCTAGCCGCCGCTTAAGGGCAGCATCAATACGAACGCTTAAAATTTCCATAGCAATTCCCCCAAGACATCTCCCCGTTTATCATAGGCATCCTTGCCCGTCATAAAGAAAATTCAGCATATCTTCTGTTGACCTTCCCTACTACCTGCGGAAAAGTACCAAAATATAAGCATTTAAAGCGACTTATCGAATGTATATGTATCTGCCCATTGCCGAGATGTCGGTCAATATCTGGATTATTCTGGGGTTAGGGATCGCGATCGGTCTCCTCTCGGGGATGTTTGGTGTTGGGGGTGGATTTCTCTTAACCCCTCTTTTAATGCTGCTAGGTATCCCTCCAGCGGTCGCCGTTAGTACAGGCGCCAGTCAAATTGTTGCCGCCTCTGTATCAGGGGTTATGGCGCACTGGCGGCGCGGTAACGTCGATATAAAAATGGCTCTATTCCTTTTAGGAGGTGGGTTAGTTGGATCGTGGTTAGGTGTTTGGGTATTCAGTCTTTTACGTTCCATAGGACAGATTGATCTTGTCATTGCGTTGCTGTACGTCCTTTTTCTCGGTATTCTTGGTATCTTGATGCTGATGGAGGCCCTACGCACTCTTGCGCGAGAAAATAAAACAAAAGGCTCTATCCGAACGCGACTGCATCAACACAATTGGCTTCATGGTCTCCCTTTTAAGACTCGGTTCCGACGATCAAAATTATATATAAGCGCCCTTCTCCCTCTCACTATCGGTGTGTTTATCGGCGTATTAACAGCTATCATGGGAATTGGCGGTGGGTTCGTTATGGTACCAGCGATGATCTACCTGCTTGGTATGCCAACATCTCTTGTTGTTGGAACTTCTCTTTTGCAAATTGCAATTATCACGGCGAATGTAACTTTTCTTCTCGCATATACAGGTCAGACTGTTGATTTGTTTTGGGTATTATTTTAATTATCGGTGGCGTCGTTGGCGCTCAATTCGGCAGTCGCGTTGGTAGTATGTCGTGGTGCTCAGCTGCGCGGGCTATTGGCTGCTCTTGTTTTGATCGTAGGTGCGAAACTTGCTTTCGATTTGATCGTTCAGCCCACTGAATTATTTTCCTTAGCAGTCGTGGGCAGACCATAATGCGTAAAAATCTTTATAGCAGTCTTTTTTCTATTTTTTTCTTAATTCTTAGCCTCTGTCTCGGTAGTAAACAAGCACATGCGCAGGATGGATTGGTTGCTGATATATCTGATCATTTGATCGCTATCACAACCGGCTTTACCGGTGCGGATGTCTTGCTGTTTGGTGCGGTTGAAGAGGATAGCGCGATCGTTGTAACAATTCGCGGCGCCGAGCAGGATATTGTGGTTCGCCGTAAATCGCGCGTCGGTGGAATCTGGATTAATAGCACAGGAACAACCTTTACCCATGTCCCTAGTTTTTATACATTAGCCGCAACAGCTCCTTTAGAGAATCTTGCACCTGACAGTCTACGTGAGCGACATCAGATTGGCTTAGATAAACTCATCCTTCCGCAGCAAGGCGCTCACACCACGGAAGAAGCTCACACCTTTCGAGAGGCGCTTATTCGACTTCAACAGCAGCGCGACAGATATTCTCAAGCTTCAACCCAAATTACCTTCATAGGGCAACGCCTTTTCCGCGTAAATCTTCATTTCCCAGCTAACCTGCCAACTGGCCAATATCTTATCGAGGTTTTTCAAATAAAGGACGGTGAGGTCAAAAATGTACAAACGACACCACTTATTGTAAGTCAGGTGGGTACAAGCGCTGAAATCCAAAGATTTGCGTATCGGCACTCTATTTTGTACGGTTTGATCGCTGTCGCTGTGGCTATTGTTGCTGGATTATTGGGAGCTTTGATCTTTCGTAAGGTATGATCGATAGAACGGCCATGATAAAAGCTGATGTAGACTCCTCTCGTAGATCCGTCTTTCTGGTTGTTGTCGATGACACAGACGAGATGAAGATCGCCTTACGATTTGCCTGCCAACGCGCACGGCGAAGCAATGGATCGGTTGCTTTATTGTATGTTCTTGAGCCTGCTGAATTTGAGCATTGGATGGCAGTGAAACAGCTCATGGAAGAAGAGCGTCGCGAAGAGGCCGAGCAAGTTCTTCATAAATGGTCCGGCATGGTAAACGAACTGACAGGGACTATGCCTCAACTCTATATCCGTGAAGGTAAGCGTACCGACACCTTGCTCAAAATTATCAACGATGAACCTCATTTGGCGGCCTTGGTCCTCGGCGCTTCCACCAAATCCGAGGGCCCTGGCCCCTTAGTGTCACATATAGTGGGTAAAATGTCGGGGCGCCTAAAGATCCCCATCATAGTTGTTCCTGGCGGCTTAAGCGACGACGAAGTCGATACTCTGACATGACACGTATCATCGAGACGCCTTCCGGTAAGGGCGCAAAGGATGAGAATTTCCCTGTTGCGCAGTTGTTTTCGGCAGCCGCGCGTCCCGCAATTAACAGCTACTATGCCTTCGCGCGTGCGATTGACGATATCGCCGATAACCCTTCTCTTCCTGCTAGCGAAAAAATTCAACGTTTAGAGGGATTCGACCGAGCTCTCTTAAGCGACAGTGATGATCCTGGCTATGCTAAGGCCGTTGCGGTTCGCGATCTATTTGAAAAACGGCGTATCCCTATCGCTCATGCCCGTGATCTTATCACGGCCTTTAAGCAAGATGCGCAAAAATTACGATATCGAGATTGGGATGACTTGATAAGTTATTGCCTTAACTCAGCAGCGCCTGTTGGCCGATTTCTACTCGATCTTCATCAAGAAGATCGTTCCGCATACCCACAGTCAGATGCCCTTTGCAACGCCTTGCAAATCATTAATCATCTTCAGGATTGCAAGGCCGACTACATACGGATGAATCGAGTCTATATTCCTGAACCCTGGCTTCATGAGGTTAACCTCGATGTTTCATGCCTTGCCTCGGATCGCGCTAATCCTTCCCTCCGCAGCGTTCTTGATCGATGCCTCGATGGCGTTGAAGCGCTTATGATAGAGGCACGTAAACTTCCCTCTCTTATGAAAAACCCTCAACTATCACGCAATTGTCAGGTTATTGTGATGATAGCAGACAAGCTCGCGCAGAAATTGCGCCGCGAGGATCCTATTGCTGGTCGCGTCCAACTTAATAAACTTCAATTTCTGATTTTCCTTCTTTGGAGTTTTATTAAAAAACTATGATCATAGCGTTTGAGATCTTGGCTAGCCTGACCCTTATGGCATGGCTCTATTTATGGATATTCCATGGCGGTTTCTGGCGTGCTGATCAACTCCTACCTCCTGCCCGCCCCTCTCCTAGCATAAAATCTAAAGTGGTTGCTGTTATTCCTGCGCGCAATGAAGCTGATGTTATCTCCAAGGCGATTTCATCCGTACTTAGTCAGGATTATCCAGGTCTTATTTCTGTGATTCTTGTCGACGATCATTCTACAGATGGAACCGCAGAGATTGCTGCGCAATGCGCCCGGACTCATCCCCACGGCGCGCATCTTCGCATTATTAAATCAAAACCACTTCCATCAGATTGGGTTGGGAAAATGTGGGCGGTTAATACTGGTGTCCATGATGCTATACGTACTGATCCTGATTATCTGTGGCTGACCGATGCGGATATTATTCACCAACCTCATGTCCTTGGTACCTTGGTAAAAAAGGCCGAAACACATCGGATGGCCTTGGTATCTCTCATGGTTATGCTACACTGTCAGGGGTTATGGGAACGCCTCTTAATTCCAGCCTTTGTTTTCTTTTTTCAAAAACTCTACCCCTTTCCTTGGATAAACAATCCGAAATCGGTAATATCCGGTGCCGCCGGTGGATGTATGTTGGTGCGCCGAACAGCTCTCGAAAAAGCCGGCGGGATTGAAGCTCTACAAAAAGAGATTATCGATGACTGCGCTTTGGGCCGCCGGCTTAAGCAACATGGCCCTATATGGCTTGGCCTAACAAGAGATTCTCTCTCAATCCGACCTTATGAAGGAATCGGTGATATCTGGAAAATGGTTGCGCGATCTGCCTTCACACAGCTCCGTTATTCAACTGTTCTGCTTATAGGAACTTTGCTTGGCTTAGGTATTCTCTACCTAGCACCCCCTTTTCTTATCTTAAGTCTTCCCTGGCATGGTCAGCTTTTAGTGGCTGGCCTTGGTGCTCTAGCTTGGGGCATTATGATGTTTATCTATCGCCCTACTCTGCGCTTATACCAACAGCCTTTCTGGTGCGCTGTATTTTTACCTTTGGCAGGCGCTCTTTATGCCCTTATGACTCTCGATAGCGCACGCCAATATTGGTGCGGGAAAGGTGGTCAATGGAAGGGTCGTGCTCAAGCCCAAACTTCAAGCTCTTAATAGAGACTAGTCTTATGACTATTCTGCAGTTACAAAGGCCTTCCGTATAACTGTTATCCATGTGCATGACTGCTGCTTTTTCAGACTCACCATCTCAGGTTGATGCTAAGGCCTATGTCGAGGCTGTGACCCGGAATTCCGGTACATCTTTCTATGGTGCAATGCGTCTTTTGCCACGGCAAAAGCGTGAGGCCATGTACGCTGTCTATGCTTATTGCCGTGAAATTGATGATATCGCCGACGATGATAAACCCTTATCGACTAAAATCGAAGCTCTTAAGGGATGGCGTGCCGAGATTGATCGTCTGTATGAAGGTCACCCTACAACACCCACAGGGAAGGCTCTGTATGTACCTATACAAAAATTTAATCTGCAAAAATCGGACTTTCTTGCATTGATCGAAGGTATGGAGATTGATGCACAAGAGTATGTCATAATGCCAGATCTTCCCGCGCTGGAGCATTATTGCGATTGTGTTGCGGGCGCTGTGGGTATGTTGTCGATCCGCATTTTTGGATCATCTTCACGTAAAGCAGAAGATCTTGCGCGTAACCTTGGACGCGCGCTCCAATTGACAAATATTTTGCGCGATCTAACGGAGGACAAACAGCGAAATCGTTTATACCTCCCCCAAGATATGATTATGGCGGCGGGAATCCAAAAAAGCGACCCTTTATCAGACTCTCGGATTCAGCCTATCTGCACAAAACTTGCAAAAATTTCCCAAGACTATTTCACAGCCGCGCAACAAGCATTGAAAGCCCTAGATCGACGTCAAATGCGCCCTGCTGTGGTCATGATGCATGTATACCATAGCTATCTCAACCGATTGCTGGTACGGGGGTGGTCAGAACTGGATAAACCCGTCCATGTACCAAAGTTAAAGAAACTTTGGATCGCTCTTCGCTACGGCCTTTTTTAGCTATGCCAATGGTTCACATTATTGGCTGCGGTCTTTCTGGCCTATCTTGCGCTGTACGATTGGCTGAGGCCCAGATCCCCATTGCGCTCTATGATCAAGCTGGGCACGCAGGTGGCCGGTGCCGATCTTATCACGATACTGAGCTCGACCGATTAATCGATAATGGCAATCATCTAATCTTATCTGGAAATGATGATGTGCGTGATTATTTAGAGCGCATTAATGCTCAGAACACACTGATTGTAAGCAAGACAGCTTCGTATTCTTTTGTAGATCTTGAAGCGAACCATCGTTGGGTTGTCCATATAAACTCTGGACGATTTCCTACCTGGATTTTCAATAAAAGTATGCGTGTCCCTAATACAAAGGTTATAGATTACCTATCAAGCTTCTGGAGAGTTATAACCTCAAATGCTGAGGATACCTTTGCGCAGCGCCTTGATCTCTCTAACAATCTCATCAAGATGTTTTGGGAACCTCTTGCAATTGCAGCACTAAATACCGAACCTGCAACAGCAGCCATCAACCTCTTGAAGCCAGTTTTAAAGGAAACTTTTTTAAGAGGCGGTCAATATTGCAAACCTATGATTGCAGGAGTAGCAGGACTTTCAGGGAGCTTCATTAACCCTGCCCTATCCTTTCTTGCAAAAAAAGATATTCCTGTGCATTTAAATTGTCGTCTGAGAAGTATTACCCAGGAAAATGGGTACATCAGTAATCTTGAATTTACAGATAGAACTGTTGACGTCGGTATTCAGGATACCGTGGTTCTCGCGGTTACGGCGCAGGTTGCTGGAGGTCTTTTACCTAATTTAATCGTACCGCAATCTTTTCGCTCAATTGTTAATGGACATTTTCGAATTCATTCTGATGACCTAAAGCATATCGCTTTGTCAGATCAACCTCCTATCATTGGTGTTTTTGGCGGCACTGCTGAATGGCTATTCATTCGTGATGATGTTATTTCCACTACAACAAGTGCCGCAGAGAGGTTGGTCGATATGGCTGCAGATGATATCGCAACTCTCTTATGGTCAGATATCCAACGTGTTTTCAATTTTCAAAGAGATCTCAAGGAAACTGCCTGGCGCGTTGTAAAAGAAAAACGCGCTACCTTTGCGCAAACCCCTCAGGAAGTTCGACGACGACCCAAAACTAGACCGGATGTCGCCCATAATCTGTATTTAGCTGGTGATTGGATCGATACTGGCTTACCTGCAACAATCGAGGGGAGTTTGCGATCTGGGCGGTGGGCAGCCGAAGCTATTACCCAAGGCTTACAGCAAAAACTTTCTTCGGCATAAGGGATTGGTTAGACTATTATTCACGAATCTGCTTAGATAGAATTTGAATATTTTATCGCTAAGTAGATGAGATTAGGGGATTTTTTACTAACCATGATTCCTGCTACTGCACCTACCTCTCTATCTGATTCTACGGCTATCGCTGATATGGCGGTCCTCGACCAAACAATCGAAGAAGTCCAGCAATGGATGCGCGACCAGCAAAAACCAGATGGTCACTGGGTATTCCCGCTTGAAGCTGACGCAACCATCCCTGCCGAATACGTTATGTTTCAGTACTATCTCAATGAAATCGAGGAAGATTTAAATCAGCGTATTATTTCTTATCTTCTTGCCATTCAAAACCCCGATGGCGGATGGCCATTATTTTACAGGGGTAAAAACGACGTTAGTGCAACGGTTAAAGCCTACTACGCCCTCAAGCTTTGCGGCCACTCACCGGATGCTCCCCACATGGCGAAGGCACGCTCTGCCATCATGGCTATGGGTGGTGCAGCCAAAACAAATGTTCTGACGCGCTTCTGGCTAGCCTTATATCAACAGATACCTTGGACAGGCGTTCCCAACATGCCTATCGAGGCTATGTTATTGCCGCGTTGGTTCCCCTTCCACGTCTATAAAATTAGCTATTGGGCACGCACAACTCTGATCACCATGATGCTTTTGATGGCGTTGAAGCCTAAAGCCGTGAATCCTAATAAAGTCGATATCCGTGAGTTATTTACTCGCCCCCCCGAAGAAGAAACCGAATACAATACAAACCCCACAGGCGCAGCTCTTGGAAATCTTTTTTTAAAGATCGATAAGATCTTGCATCGTCTTGAACCTTTTTTCCCTAAAAACGCACGCGAAAAGGCAATTCAAACTGCCATTGACTATATTAAGCCTCGGTTGAATGGAATTGACGGTATTGGTGCCATTTTTCCTCCCATGATCTTTTCCGTCATCTCCTTCAAGGAATTAGGCATGCCGGATAACGATCCAGATGTGAAACTAGCACGCGATGCTGTCCGGGCTCTAGTTGTGGAGGTCGATGGTATAACCTATGTGCAGCCCTGCTGGTCGCCGGTTTGGGATACAGGCCTTGCTCTTCATGGGATGATGGAGGCTGGAGAAGATCCAAGAGGCAATGTCATTACCAAAGCTCTTGATTGGCTTAAAGGGAAACAAGTTTTGAATGTGGAAGGCGACTGGGCTTTTTGGCGTCCCTATGTCAAGCCTGGGGGTTGGGCCTTTCAATATGAGAATGGTTATTTTCCCGATGTTGACGATACAGCTGTTGTAGTTATGGCGATGGATCGATCTCAGAATCCTCATTATCGTGAGGCCATTGAACGTGGCACAGAGTGGATTATCGGTATGCAGTCAAAAAATGGGGGCTGGGGTGCGTTTGATGCTGATAATATCTATACCTATCTAAATCACATCCCCTTCGCAGATCATGGCGCCATGTTAGATCCTCCGACGGAAGATGTTTCTGCTCGCTGTCTTGGGATGTTGGCCCAGCTTGGGTATAAACGCAGTCATCCTGCTTGTCGTCGGGGAATCGAGTTTTTGAAGGAAACCCAACAAGAGGATGGGTCTTGGTTTGGGCGCTGGGGGACCAATTACATCTATGGGACATGGTCGGTTCTGAATGCCTTAAATGCTCTCGGTGAAGATCTGCAGGCTCCGTATATCCGCAAAGCTGTTAACTGGCTGAAAGATCGGCAGCGTGAAGATGGCGGCTGGGGTGAAGATGGCGGAACCTACTGGCAAGAAACTCACGATCTGGGTAAGGAATCACCCCCATCGCAAACAGCATGGGCTATACTTGGATTAATGGCTGCTGGAGAACTCAACTCCGATTCGGTGCGCCGTGGTATCGATTACTTACTTAAGGCACCGCGAATTGGGGGGGAATGGCAAGAGCCCTGGTATACAGCCGTTGGCTTCCCTCGAGTTTTTTACCTTCGTTACCATGGCTATCGCTCATATTTCCCTCTTTGGGCGCTGGCGCGTTATCGCAACTTAATGCGCGGGAATACTGTAACCCCGGCTTACGGCATTTGAGCTATACTCTTGGCATTATTGTGGGCATGAAGTCGGAAGAAAAAATTCTGACCGAATTCCAACCCCCTTTTTCCTTGATAGCCTGCGCGGGCGCTAATGCGGATCGTGCTGAATTGATGGCGCAGCAATTGGTTAAAAGGGGCGCCACAGCTCTGCTCAGCATCGGTGTAGTCGGAGGTCTTGATCCTCAATTAAAAGTCGGTGACGTAATCTTTGGTACAAAAGTTATTCTACCAGATCGACGCGAGTTGATCTGCACTTTGGATCTTGACGCTCCCTCTTTTGCCTATAAGTGCGCCGTTGCCGGAAGCAATACTGCCCTTCTTTCGCCCTTAACAAAAGCAACTCTGTTTAAACAGACTGGCGCTGCTGTCGTCGATATGGAAAGCCATGGAGTTGCCCGCGCTGCACGAGATTTAAATCTACCCTTTGGTGTTGTTCGTGTCGTTAGCGATACAGCCTCTACTGCTATCCCTAGCTTTGCTTTACTTGGAATCCAGCCCGATGGTAGCCTTAATCCTCTACCAATGATCCCGCACCTGTTCCGTCACTTCCATCAGATTCCAACTTTACTGCGCCTGCAGGCCGATACAAATCGCGCTTTAAAAGTCCTTCGTCGTGTCGCTCAGGATATTCTTACAAGTAAAAATGCCTCTTAAATTACGATAAGCGCCTGGCGGAGGCGCCGATTCATTTGGCGACTTGCCGATGTGCGCCGTGATCAACAATCTCCAATCGGGTGAGCTGCACACTGTCCTTATAGGCATCCATAAGGATCGTCTCTTAGTCCTCCATCACTTCGACAAGGCAACCTTCACCGAAGCACCTATAAATTAGGAAGCACGTTTCTGTGGAACCTCCGGCTTTAGTTAGGCCGAAGCGCGTTCTTTTTGGCTGACCTGATGTTCTGGTAAAGGATTACGACGCATCCAATCGCGATCTCGTTCGGAAAGCTCTGTTTCCTTCAAGAAATCATAAACTTGACGCTCATGAATCTTATCTGCTGGACGTGCTTTAGTTAGATCAATTTCCGGCGCAAAATCACCCTCTGTCTTTGGGCCACGAAGTGCAACCAGAGCTGCCTTTAGAGGGTTATTAAGGGTATCTTCGATCGCGGTTCCCTCATAACCACAATGAACCATGCAGTTCGCGCACTTCTCATAATTGCCGGTACCATAGGAATCCCACGCTGTGGTCTCCATAAGCTCCTTAAAGGTTTTCACATAACCTTCGTTCAGCAGATAGCAGGGTTTTTGCCAACCAAAAACATTATAAGTTGGATTAGACCATGGCGTGCATTGGTAATCTTGATTGCCAGCTAAGAAATCCAAGAACATAGAAGATTGACTGAACTGCCAACCTTTCCCTTTTCCGCGGCGGAAAATATCCCGGAACAAGGTCTTCGTTTTACGGCGCGACAAAAAGTGTGTCTGATCTGGCGCTCGTTCATAATTGAAGCCTGGAGATACAGTAATTGCGTTGACCTTGAGTTCTTTCGTGCAAAATTCAAAATATTCTGCGACTTCCTTAGGATCTACACCATCGAACAAGGTGCAGTTAACATTAACGCGGAAACCTCTAGCCTGTGCAGCTTTGATTGCTGAAACAGCGCGATTGAATGTCCCAGGCTGAGCAACGGCCTTATCATGATGCTCTTCCAGACCATCCAGATGTACAGAAAAAGTAAGATATGGACTTGGTTTAAAGAGATCGAGTTTTTTTTCTAACAACAGTGCATTCGTACAAAGATAAACGAACTTCTTGCGGGCAACTAAGCCTGCAACAATCTTATCCATATCCTTATGGAGCAATGGCTCACCACCTGGAATCGAGATAATAGGTGCACCACATTCATCCGCAGCTGCCAACGCCTCTTCAACAGAGAGGCGTTTGTTTAATATAGCATCAGGATAATCTATCTTCCCACATCCAGGGCAGGCAAGATTGCAGCGATAGAGCGGCTCAAGCATGAGCACCAGCGGGTAACGTTTGTTACCTTTCAACTTTTGTTTGAGAAGATAACCGCCAACTTGGATAACTTGCAAAAGAGGAACGCTCACGATTTTGACCCTTTACTTTATGTCTCTATAAAACCAGGCTTTACGCCATTAATCTGCCGCGTCCACAAGTTCTCGTGGAAGTTTAAACTGAATATTCTCTTCGACCCCTGGTAAGGTTTCGACGGTTATCTTGCCGATCGTGCCAAGCTGATCGATCAGCTGCTGAACAAGGATTTCCGGTGCCGAAGCCCCTGCTGTTACACCGACGGTTTTTGCGCCATCGAGCCATTCTCTTTTTAGCATTGATGCATCGTCAATAAGATAGCTTGGCGTCCCCATTTCTTCTCCAAGGTCGCGAAGCCGTGCTGAGTTCGAGCTATTCCGTGCGCCAACAACCAACAACACATCAACCTTCCTTGCCAATTCGCGCACAGCAACTTGGCGATTCTGGGTTGCATAGCAAATATCCTTAACATCAGGCCCGACGATGTTCGGGAACCTCTTTTCCAAGGCATTAATCACTTCCCGTGTATCGTCAACACTCAGGGTAGTTTGCGTAACATAAGCTAATTTATCGGGATTTTTTACATTGAGCTTTTCAACATCTTTACTAGTTGCCACAAGATGGCAACCACCAGATACGCCCAAGTGTTCCTTCAACTTCAGGATGCCCTGCGTGGCCAATTAAAATAATCTCATATCCCTTAGCGGCATAACGCTGCCCTTCTTTATGAACTTTCGAAACGAGAGGGCATGTCGCATCAAGAACTGGGAGGCTTCGTGCTGTCGCTGTCTCTTCTACCTTTTGCGAAACACCGTGAGCGCTAAACACCGTGACCGCTCCGTCCGGCACCTCATCAACCTCTTGGACAAAAACGGCTCCTTTCGCGCGAAGCAGAGTCAACAACATACTTGTTGTGTACAATCTCATGGCGCACATAAACCGGTGGGCCATAAATCTCCAGAGCACGCTCAACAATTTCAATCGCGCGCTCGACCCCAGCGCAGAACCCACGTGGTTGCGCAAGGATAACTTTTAAATCACGATTTTGTGCTGTAAGCATCGTCCCATTCCTCACGGCCCCCAAAGAACCCGTTTAACACGCTCACATTCGGGCAATCTTCCTTCGCTACGTGCCCACTAACGGTGAGCCGGACCCTATCAGCATTCAACCAATCCGCCAACAAAGTAAAAAGCTTAGGCTCGTTGGTGCTGACGCATAGCAAATTGTTGGATTTCTCTTAACCTAAAATAAGAATGGCCTGCCATAACATATTGACAGACCATTCTTTTTCGACTTTCTACTGAAGAAGATGGATAATTTTATTACCCTGCTCCTGATAAGCCAACTTATAAAGGATGCCTGTTTCTAAGTAATAGAGATCCTTATCGTTCCCTGTATCACCGTCACCCTTGGTTTCTTTGTAGTGGCGTACCTTGATCTGCTGACCGTGGTAATCAGCCATTTCTTCACCAACAAGGCTAGCGGCAACGGGCTCGGCCTTACCACGCTTCACATCAAAGCCCTGCTTACGCGGCATGAAAAGCGACTCGAGCCACCAGCTCCGAGGTACCGCGTCACTAGGGAGTGTGGCATTTACCTTTTGCTTACCTTTTTCTGTTCCTTCAACCTGAATACCTTGACCGTTTGAGGCAGCCTTTACACCAAAATCATCGCCACGCTCATTGGTCGAGGACGAGAAAGTAGCAATATTGCCATTTTTCCAGATTTCCTGTGTGGTTTGATTAACCTTCACACTGATGAGTGGAAATGGGCTGAAGTCGATCATTGTGGTGGTATCGACTTGATAGCTATTTTGCCCATCTGGCAAGGTTGCAATTCTAAAGCTTTGCTGACCCATTCTTTTCCCATTGAAGGTCATCTGATAGCGCAGATCCAAGGGCTGTTGTGCGTGTGCGATCCCACCAACACATCCCCCTATTAGAACAGCTGCCAGAAGATACTTCTTAAGTGACATCGTCTTCTCCTTCGTTGGTCGCTTAGGATCCACGATGCGATCCTAAGTAAGATAACATGAATCAGCCGTGAACAAGGCTACCCACAGCGCGCAGCTTCAAAGCTGGGCTGAAGCTCATAGGTCACCAACCGATCTTCGTCTACTGGGTACCGAGCCCGGTAGAGAAGGCCTGTCGGTAGATACCAGAAGTCGCGTTGCCCTTCTTCTTCCTTTACATGGGCAGAATAATGGCGGGCATTTATACTTGCCCCTCCAAAAACAACCCGCTCCTCGCCTAAAAGTTGAGTTCTTTCAACAAGAAAGGGGGTTCCTGTTCGTGTACCAAAAAACTTTGTTTTTGACATAAACAACCCCTCAAACCAATAGCTCGCTGGTACTGAATCTGGTGCGATTTTATAGGATTTATCTTCTCGAATCGGCCCCATTATCGGATGGCGTCGATTTCCAGTAACAATCAATTCTCTCTCAGAACCCTTCGTATGAATACCTAATTGGTATCGCGCTTCTATCTTATGCTTCTCGTAGGAGTTTCCGGTAAATTCAGCAATATTCCCATCCTTCCACGCTTCATTCCAATCTTGCTCAACGGTAACTTCTACAATGCGATCAAACTTCAATCGCAAACTCCCATTCATGAGAAAACTGCCAGGATCTTTTCCACGCGTAATTTTAAGGGTCTGCGTCCCCATGCAATATTCCTGTTCTCTCCCAGTGACGCCAAGCCAAGCTTTGTAATTTAATGTTGTTTCAGCTTCGGATTGGGATTGCCTTTGTACGACATCTGTGCCTTGAGCGATTCCAAGGTTTGTAGGAAAAATTAGAAAAGGGAGAATTCCCAGCACTAGCTCACCCCATAAGTTGGGGAATCGCGGAATTCTGATGCCTATGGCACGTTTGAAAATCTGAAAGAAATATAGATGCAAGGACTGACCTCAAAGGAAAAAGGCAGCCAAATAGGCCGCCAGCAATCAAGGTCTTGCATATTTGGACTATTTTGTCGATGTCTAGCGATAGAAAATGGCTAAAGCGAGGCAACTTCTTCTTAGGAAAAATTGATGACTATCTTATTGACTGGTGCGAGTGGCTTTGTTGGATCGTCTGTGTTACGCCACCTTCTTGCACAGGATCACTTTGTGCGAGTCTTCCTTCGCGCTAATAGCCCGCTTACAAATTTAACTGGCCTCAAAGATATAGAAATCGTCCGCGGCGATCTTAGTGATCCCGCGAGCTTGCGATCTGCAACAAAGGATTGTTCTGCCCTTTATCATGTTGCTGCCGATTATCGGCTATGGGCACGGAATCCTCAAGAAATCTACCTTAATAATGTGGAGGGTACACGAAATCTTATGCGTGCCGCTCTCGCAGCAGGTATCTCGCGTATCGTTTATACCTCAAGTGTTGCTGTTCTGGGCCTCAATAAAGATGGTACACCTGCAGACGAAAATACCCCTGTCCAGCTGAGCGACATGATCGGCGATTACAAGCGATCAAAGTATATGGCTGAAGAGGTCGTCCGCAATATGGTTGCAAGCGAAGGGCTGCCAGCCATTATAGTTAACCCATCAACGCCTATTGGCCCGCGCGATATCAAGCCAACGCCTACTGGCCGTATGATTGTCGAAGCAGCCGCCGGGCGCATGCCGGCCTTTGTGAATACTGGCTTAAATTTTGCGCACGTTGACGATGTTGCCGCAGGCCACCTTATAGCCTTTGCAAAAGGCCAAATTGGGCGGCGATATATTCTTGGAGGAGAAAACCTATCCTTACGCGAACTACTAACCACAATTGCACAAATGGTAGGACGCTCTCCTCCCAAGATTGAACTGAATCATAATGTGGTATTGCCTATAGCATATGCTGCTGAGTTCTGGGCGAGATTATCTGGTAGAAAAGAAGAGCCCTTTGCAACTGTTGCCGGCGTTAAGCAAGCACGCAAGTTAATGTACTTTAAAATCGATCGCGCACAGCGTGAACTCGGTTATGCACCTCGCCCTGCACGCGAAGCTATTCAAGACGCCATTACCTGGTTCATTGAAAATAAGTACCTAGACCGCGTGCCACCCGGAACAATCGATTAAGCTAACATTCATTACGGTACTTCTTGTACACGATGTCGTCCCGTACGTGCCAATTTATTGATGGTACGCCATTCTTGCCACAGAGCCTTTGCAGAAGCGCGTGCTGTTTGCCCAAATAGAGCCTTCCCTGCATCGCGAAAACGGCCTCTTTGTAAGTGCCCGATCGTCTCTCCTATAGCAATAGGAAGCCCCATCAGCGCACTTGCATCGCGATAGCAAACCGACATGCACTGAGTGCATCCATCTTTTATCGGTAGAGCTGTAGCAAAATCCCATACTTTGCAAATCGGCTCAAACCAATAATCACATCGAAATATATTAAAATTCCAATCCATGAAGAAATAATTACTTCCTCCGACGCACGGGAAAAGTTCGCGCTCGCGCCGCACATGTCGTATCATTTCTTCGAGGGCTGCTTTTGGATTTAAGATTCCCAATCCCTCCTGATTATCCTTCATATTGCGAACTTGGCGAAGACGCTCAATTAGCTCATCCGGCGTAAAATCGATTAATCGGCTATCTTCCGAATAAACAAGCGACGTTGAGCTAAGAGTCGTTTTTGGATAAGTAAAAGTTACTGTTTCAAAACCTAATTCTTTAAGCCGCTTAGCTAAAGCATCAAAGTCATCGATTAGTCGATTAATTGTTACAGAAGCAATAACTCTTATATCTGCGGCGCGAAGTTTCCCAACAGCTACTTCTATGCGTTCAAATACACCTGCAAGACCTCTATTCGCTTCGTGTGCTTCTGCATGTGGGGAATCAATTGATATAAAAACTGTACGAACACCGCTCGTAATAATTCGATCGATATTGCGTTGTATAAGGGTCGAGCCATTTGTGACAATAGCAACTCGCATACCCTTATGCGTCGCGGCCTGTGCCATAGAAAATAATTGCGGATGAAGGAGTGGCTCTCCTCCCGAGAATGTCAAATATCGAACACCTTTTTTGAATAATATATCAAAAGCTTTTATGGCTAATTTAGCATCGATAAAAGCGCGATTATCTTTTGTGACATTCTGTTTATCTTTTGCATAGCCGCAAAAATCACACGTCGCATTGCATAGATTCGTTACCGACACATTACAACATGCAGGTCCGCCTTGTGGTAAAAGTTTAACAGTATCAACAGCCTGCGCCCATGATATGAATGCCATTCGTCGTCTAAGCCCCAGTAGCCCCTGTATCTTGTTACCACGGAGAATGCCGGGAAACCTATAATAACTCAACGATAAATACGCTTAGTTCCGCACAAGATTCTGCCATACAGATAAAAGATCTTGCTGCAGGACTTCAGTCCATGATGGCCAGATTTGCTCTGCCCAGAGACGCGCGGCTCGACTATAATTCGCTCAGATTTTATCATTTTCAATGATCGAACGAATCCGCCCCGCCCATACTATAGCTTCACGAGAGTTTTCTACCACACCATCAATATTATCCCGCACAAATTGAGCACCGCCATCCCCTGCGGCAACGATCGGCACTAGCCCAGAGGTCTTTGCCTCAATAACAACATTGGGGGCAAGATCGCTTGCGGATGGGAAAATAAATAAATCACAAGTTGCATAGATGCGCGCAAGATCCTCTTGAGCTAAGGATCCTGTTAGAGTCACATTTGATTCTAATAAGGCCTTAATGGTATCGGCTCGATCCCCTTTTCCGCAAATCATCACATGCACAGATATTCCCGAATCGATTAGATTCTTGGCCGCTTCGGCCAAAATCATGACCCCCTTACTCTCATCGACACGGCCGACAAAAAGTAAAACCGGTACTCCTGGAGGTATTCCGTATACCGAATTCAACCATACTCTGTCGCGGTGTTTTGGGTGGAATCTTTCTTTATCTATTCCCCGCCGAAGGTAGCCAAACCTAGAAGGAGGAAAAATCTTCTGCAAACGTAAAGTATCCTCTCGTGAGGACGCTAAAATATAATCGCAATGGTTTAAAAAGCTTGTTAGGCGGCGCTCGGCGCGGCGCGTTACATAGTCCGGAATACTAAGAGTCTGGATAAAAAACCGCCCCAATCTTCCTTTACCAAAGATATCTAGCAGAATTTTTTCACTATAAATACGAGTAAATCGAATAAGATCTGTGTGTAAGGACGCGACGAGGACCGTTTTATTTTTTTTGCGATGGCGTATGGCAGTTTGCGCAAAGGCAAATGTGTCTGTTGTATGAATAACATCATACTGCCAAAGCTCTTGTGCTAGAATGCCATGAAACCACGCAAGATCCGTATGATCTGCGGTCCTCCTGAGGAAGATAAATTGTCGCGTTCCTAGGATAGGGGTTAGTAGCCTAAATCGTACGTTTGGTCCGAAATTAATCTGTTCTATTTTCTGACCCAGGAAATAGACTGTTAAGTCTAGGGAATCCGGCATAGATACCGCAGCCTCGGCTAGGCGTTCCCAGCACTTCACATGCCCTCCTGCTATTGGAGTCCGCTCCAAATCCACAAGAACGGCTACTTTGAGAGGGACTCGGGTCATATCAATCTTTAATCACTTGTATTGATCTTAAAGGGCGGGTGCGTATAAAAGGCTGATGGTACAGCACAGGTTGCAGAACAAAGGTTTCTTTACATGAAATAGGTTGAGGTAATCCATATACAATTCATCGATTATTCACGTTATTTGCCATAAGCGTTTAGGCCAAATACAAAGTTAGTGTTGGTGCGATTCTGTTCGAATGTCGAAGATCGCTACCTCAAGGAGAGATATGAATGATTCACCGCCTTGCTCAATTGGCGAAGCATTGCCTACTCGGCCTCGCCGCTGCGGTGCTTATAGCGAATACAGCTACTGCTCAGCAAGCCTCTCCCTCACAGGTTATCGACGGTTTGCATCAAACCCTCCTTCAGGCTATGCAGAATGCTAAAACTTTACATTTTCGCGGCCGTTATGATCTTTTAGCGCCAGTTGTTACACGAACCTTTGATCTTCCTCGAATGGCACAGGTTGCCGTGGGACGTTATTGGGCAAATTTAAATGAAAACCAGCGAACGCATTTAAAAGATATATTTTCGCAATTTACGGCTGCAGAGTATGCAACCCGCTTTAGCGGTTATAGTGGGCAAAAATTTACAATTTTAGGTGAAACTGAGAGCGAACGCGGTTCTCGCCTTGTCAAAACAACAATTGGAAAACCGGGCGACGATCCAGTCGAGATTGTTTATTTGATGATGCAGGATTCGGAACAAAACTGGCGTGTCGTTGATGTGTTTTTAAAAGGAACAATCAGTCAGCTGGCAGAAAAACGCTCACAATATGTCGCCGTTCTTGATCGGCAAGGATTTCAAGGTCTTATCACGGCTTTAGAAGCAAAATTAAAAGAGCTTGCTAATGACTGATCTGAGGACTCTAACTCTTTATTAATCCTGTCGTTTTCAAGAAATTCTCTGTAACTTCATTCATTGAATTTTCTTTTCCATCTATAGCCGCAGATAGCTGACGCATAGATCGATCATCTATAAGTTTTGCGAGAGCATTTAATTTCTCAATTAACAGCAACTGCTCTTGAGCAAGCGACTGACGCATCACAGGCGCTAGAACATACGGTAAGAAAAATTCACGCTCATCCTCAAGCGCCACGAGATTATACGTAATTATATAGGGCTTTGTTCTCTGCACAATTCCTACATCCGCCTGCTTCAATCTCAAAACATCATAAACCGAGCGATTTCCTAACGCCAATACCGCATCCGAAGGCCATTTAAATCCATAAGCGCGTTGTAAAGCAATAAATCCATCTTTGGCATCCGCACGAAAATTATCGGCAATCGCAATCGTTAGCGGATGCAAGGTAATCTTAGCGACGATCTCCGCAAGATCGCTTATTCCTGTGACACCTGTCGCTTCTACAAGCTCTCGCCTTACACCTAGAGTAGGTGCAAGATTAACACGCGCAGGATCCAGCCAAACAATCCCTCGACGACTATCAAGAGCGGTTACCGCATCATAGGTTTCATAGGACTTCAAGCGCTCTTGTACACCATTATGAACGGAAAGACCGACCCACGTGAACTCCCAATAAAGATCAATGGTTCCCTCTTCAAGACGCCGGCGTAATGTCAATGTATCAAGGCCCGGAACATGCTGCGTTGGAATACCCGCTTGGTTCAACAATTGGATTGTCAGCGTTGTTAGAAGCTGTTCTTCGAGCGTATCTCTTCCTCCGATCATGATCGGACGTGCAAGAAGTGCGCTTCGTGAGGCCTTTGGGAAGGTTGCTGCCAATGCCGTAAACGATATTCCTTGCGCTGTTGCACGCAAAAAATCCCGTCGGTTCCGCCTTTTAAACCACATCATTCCATCCTGATAACCTATACGGAAGATCTGTATTTTATTATCCTCCGCTGCGCGAGGCTAGCTTATTTATTCTTAGAGTATTTCTCAGTTTTTTGACTGCCCGTCACGAGCTCACGGAAGGTTTCACCCTATAAGTTGCGATGCTATTACTGTTCGCAACATTTGTGCTATGCCGTGACCAATCGCAAATATATCTGCGTCTCGCACTCTTCTCTCAAGAAGGAAGCCACGAATAGTCTCGGGCATCAAAAGCTATAGGGCATCATTTGTAATCTTAGTTACCGTCTGAGATTCTCTTCGCTTTGAATGATCGTATTGGTATTGCTGTAAAAGCTGAAGCTTAAGCGATCACCGCGAAAACCTCGCGCTACGCCGCTATCGGTGTATCCAACACTAACTCTCGAAAGGCACGGCGTATTACATCCGTAGTGGCCTCTTTCTCTCGCGCCCCTTCTGATATAATCCGACGAAAATTCCGAGCTCCCCGTAGGTTATTGGCAAGTCCAAGAATATGCCGAGCAACATCCCAGAGACGCCCGCCCTCAGCAATGTGTCGATCAATATAAGGTATCATTTTTTCAAGAATATCTGCATGGCGAGGTGGATTTGATGGAACACCGTAAAAACGATGATCAATCGTTGCAAGGATATAAGGATCTTGATAGGCAGCGCGACCGAGCATAACGCCATCCACACCTTTTGCAAGATGTTGATCCATAAGATCGAGACTACGAATGCCTCCATTAATAATAATTTCAAGCGCTGGAAATTCATCCTTCAATTGATAAACCAATTCCGGACGAAGGGGCGGAATCTCGCGATTTTCCTTTGGCGATAACCCCTGTAAAAGCGCCTTACGCGCATGAACGATAATCGTGCGGCAACCAGCATCCCGGACTCTTTCGACAAAGTTATGCAAAGGTGCATAATCGTCCATCTCGTCAACACCGAGGCGACACTTAACAGTTACTGGGATTGCAACAACTGCCTGCATCGCCTTAAGGCATGATGCAACCAGGTCTGGTTCGCGCATTAAACAGGCACCAAACCGTCCTTGCTGCACACGATCAGAGGGGCAGCCAAGGTTAAGGTTAATTTCATCATAACCGTAATCTTCACCTAGCTTTGCTGCTATCGCGAGATCTGCTGGTTCGCTGCCGCCTAATTGAAGGGCAATTGGATGTTCGGTTGGATGAAATTGAAGGAACCGTTGCCTATCGCCATGGATTAAGGCGCCAGGCGTCACCATTTCCGTATAAAGCCATACGCGCTTACTGATGAGCCGTAAAAAAAACCGACAGTGCCGATCCGTCCAATCCATCATTGGAGCGACAGAAACACGCCGCGAAACAAGCTCGGTATTAACACTCATATTCTTTTCTCTGATCTCTTCATACTGCGAACATCATCAAGCGCCAAAAGACCCTATAGATTACTCGCGCCCCTCAGCTTAGCACCATCATGACTACACCATTAAGGAAAAATCTTTTTCTCTATAAATGCTGTGCCTGAAAAAGATTAAGGGCTTTGTAGGTCAATAAAAAAGATCCCTGTAGAGTACAGCTTAACCTTAAGAGGAGTATATATCATGGCCTTGAAATCACTCATACCTTTCAGCGGTAACCTTTCAAGCATCGAATCGCCTGTTTTTTGCTCTGCAACGGCAAATGAATCGTCTCTTTGATCAGGTATGAGATGGGCGCACTCCATTTAAAACTGGGTTTTGGGGCACTGAACTCATGCCCCAAGTCGATATTCGAGAAACGGGGGGTAATCAAGAGGTTGTCGCTGAACTGCCCGGAGTTGAGTGCGAAGATATCGGTGTAACTTTATCCCATGGTGTTTTGACTATCCGCGGCGAAAAGAAAACAGAAGCCTCTTCTCGTGGGAATGAAAAACAGAACGATACTTGGCACGCCATAGAAAGAAGCTATGAAAGTTTTATGCGATCATTCTCAGTTGGAGAGAATATCGATGCTGATAAAATAATGGCCGACTTTACTAACGGCGTGCTCAAAATCACCATACCTCACCTTGGACAACCCAAGAATAAAGCTAAGAAAATTGATATTTCGGAGAAAAAATAACCATACGTCCTTCTTATAAAATCTTTTTGAATACTTAATTCACCCTTGCATGGTTAAGATCGAAAAGCTATGCCAAAGCATGGCTTTTTTATTTTCAAACATGACCCGCAAACAAACCCTTTTTACCAATGCACAGATTGTCACTCCCGACCAAGTTTTTCTTGGATCACTAGTTATTTCGGAAGGAGCAATTGAGGATATCCAATCAGATAAAACCCATCTCATATCGGCACTTGATATGGAGGGTGATTATCTTCTGCCTGGGTTGGTTGAGATTCATACAGATAATCTTGAAAAATATATCCGACCACGGCCTGGCGTTGAATGGCCGGTTGTGCCTGCCCTTCTCGCTCACGATGCACAGGTAGCAACATCAGGCATCACAACAGTTCTTGATGCTATTCGTATCGGAAGTTCCGTAAATGATTTAGGCCGACCAACTGTCTTTTCCAAGATTCTTGATGGAATTTATCAGGCACAGCGTTCAGAAATTTTCCGTGCCAATCATTATATTCATGTCCGATGTGAGATTGGCGATCCTGATGTGGGTGGTCTATTTCTTGAACTCTGCACAAATAATTTTATACGTTTGGTTTCAATCATGGATCATACGCCTGGACAACGACAATTTGCCGATCTTGAGCGATATCGGAAAACCTATGGTCCCGCAGCAGGCATGCATACCGATGATCTTGATGACTTTATCGCGCGTGCCCAAGAATTACAGGCGCGCTATGCAGCGCCTAATCGAAAAATAATCGCCCAAGCCGCGTGCCAACATGGTATTGCTGTTGCTAGCCACGATGATACTACTCCTGACCATATTGACGAGGCTAAGGCACTTGGTATTACCATTAGCGAGTTCCCAACCTCAATTACTGCAGCTAAGGCTGCCTACAGCCACGGTATGGCCACAATCGCCGGCGCCCCAAACCTTGTCCGTGGAGGATCCCATTCAGGGAATGTGGCCGCACTCGACCTAGCTCAGCAAGGTCTTTTAAGCGCCCTATCATCTGACTATATGCCTGTCAGCCTTCTTCATGGTGCTTTTATCCTGCACTGGCAAGGAAATCTCTCTCTTCCCCAAGCCATCGCTACCGCTACTTCTACGCCGGCTCATTTAGCCGGATTGGGTGATCGTGGATCACTCGCTCTTGGGCAAAGGGCGGATCTCCTGCGTGTGCGAATCATTGACCAAATTCCCGTTATCAAGGAAGTTTGGCGGCACGGATCGCGCGTCGCCTAGAAAAAATGAGATAAGAAAAAATATGAGTAGTCGCTATGCTATTTACTATGCCCCCAAGGTGGGTAGCCCACTTGCCGAATTTGGAGCTTCTTTTTTAGGACGCGACACTATTAGCGATAAGTCTGTCCGACAAATGCGCTTACCTGACGTGGGGCCTGAACATTTATATACGGTGACATCGGGGCCGCGACACTACGGCTTTCATGCAACCTTAAAAGCACCCTTTCGCTTAGCTGAAGGTCAAGATGCTGCTGCATTGAAATTAGCCTTTGCCGCTTTCGCCGCAAGTGAGACTCCCTTTACGGCGCCAGCACTGAAATTACGTTCTATCGATGGCTTTCTTGCCTTAACCTTTATCGAGCCGTGTCCACAAATGGCGCATCTAGCTCAATCCGCCGTTGAATTTTTTGAACCATTCCGAGCTGAATTAACAGAGGAAGAGTTAATAGAGCGACGATCTGCAGGACTATCAGAGCGTGAGGATGAGCTGCTTGTTAAATTTGGCTATCCTTATGTGATGGAGCATTTTCATTTTCATATGACGCTGACTCAGAGATTGGACGCGGGCGATCGCGCTCAAATTCTTGAAGGTATTGCTCCGATTGTTGAGCCGATCGCAGATAGACCTTTAAGAGTGGATGCGGTCGCCCTCTTTCATCAAGCTAACCGAGATACACCCTTTATTATGGCTGAACATCTCGCTCTTACAGGATAAATTATTTCAAGAAATATGCCGTAATGCCTCCGTAACTCGTGCCGCTGTATCCGGTGGAGTAATCAATCCCAATTTACTGCGACGCCACAGCACATCCTCAGCTGTTTGCACCCACTCATTACGGACAAGATAGGTTAACTCAGCTTCAGTTAAACCAGCACCAAGATCAGCACCAAGATCGTTCAATCCTTTTGCTGTACCTATTATTTTATCAATTCTTGTCCCATAGAGTCGGCATAAACGAGACATAATCGGTTTTGGTATGCCTGCATAGCGCCGTTCAGAATTATTCTGAAACCGTACAAAATCGGCATCAGGAATATCTCCCCCCGGCAAACTCGCTCCTGCTGTCCAGCTTTTTGCTTTCGCCCCTAATAAAGGCCCAAGTTTTTCCATCGCGTGTTCTGCAAGTTTACGATAGGTCGTTAACTTCCCACCAAAGATACTCAGCACAGGTGCTTGCCCTGACGGGGCATCAAGCTCAAAGGTATAATCCCGCGTAACCGCAGAGGCATTTCCTGAAGCATCGTCTTGTAAAGGCCTTACCCCCGCATAACTCCAAACAACATCTGCTGGGCTTATGCGTTTGCTGAAATATCTATTAATGGCCATGCATAAGTATTCGGTTTCTTCAGGAGATATGGCAGGATTCTCAGCTGTTTTAACCTCAACATCGGTTGTCCCGATCAGTGTAAATTTTCCCTCATACGGAATAGCAAAAACAACCCGACGATCTGGTTGCTGAAGAATGTATGATGCATCATGGGTAAAGAGTTGCGATACAATGATATGGCTACCCTTAACGAGGCGAATATTATGGTGGTTAGGCCGAGCAATTCGGTCATGTAATACACTCGCAACCCATGGACCCGCGGCATTGACAATGGCGCGCGCCAGGATTTGTTGCTCCCCTTGCGGTGTTTTGATAAATGCACGCCAATGTTGAGGTCCGCGCTCGGCTCGCATAAACTCTGTACGGGTTAAGATGCTCGCACCTCGATCAGCTGCGTCCCGTGCGTTTAAAACAACCAAACGCGCGTCATCGACCCAACAATCGGAATAGATAAAACCTTTCTCCCATTGTGTTTTGAGCGGCGCACCAACTGTATCTTTGCGAAGATTAACACCATACGACCCTGGTAACCGTTTTCTACCCCAAGATGATCATATAAAAATAATCCCAGCCGAATCATCCAAGCTGGACGAAGCTCTGGTGCATGGGGAAGAACAAATCTAAGGGGCCAGATGATATGCGGCGCCATCTGCAGCAGGGTTTCGCGCTCAATCAAGGCTTCCCGGACAAGGCGAAATTCATAGTGTTCAAGATAGCGTAAACCGCCGTGAATCAGTTTGGTTGCAGCCGATGAGGTTGCGCCAGCCAAATCCCCCTTTTCGACCAAGATAACCTTGAGTCCACGACCGACAGCATCACGCGCAATCCCAGCGCCGTTAACACCGCCTCCTATAACGAGTAGGTCGTAGATAGAAGGGGTTTCGTGCTGCATTAACTGATTTTCTCCCAAAAAAGGAACCTTACGCATGACAGTTACAAGGCTTGGTCGCTAAACTGCCTATAAATAAGCCGGAGTAAAAGGGGTAATCGCATGGCCGCCACTCATATACTTGCTATTGATCAAGGAACAACATCAAGCCGTGCAATCTTGTTCGATGACAAAGGCATGCCTGTTGTAACGGCACAGCGCGAGTTCAAGCAATATTATCCTGCTGATGGGTGGGTTGAGCACGATCCCGAGGAGATCTGGTTCACTGTTTTGGCAAGCTGTAAAGAAGTACTAGCTCACCCTGCTGGAGCTACTTGCATTGGCATTGGTATTACCAATCAGCGTGAAACTACTCTTTTGTGGGATCGCAAGACTCACGAAGTGCTTGGGCGTGCTATTGTTTGGCAGGATCGACGGACCGCTGCTCTCTGTGCGCAATTAAAAGCGGAAGATCACGAATCAATGGTCACGGCCAAAACAGGGCTACTGCTCGATCCTTATTTCTCAGCAACAAAACTTGGATGGCTGTTGGATAATATCCCAGAAGCGCGCCACCGTGCCGAGCGGGGCGAGCTCGCCTTTGGTACCATCGATAGTTTTATCTTATGGCGACTAACCGGGGGTAAGGTTCATGCAACCGACGCAACCAACGCTTCACGAACATTGCTTTATAACATCCATAAAGATCAATGGGATGACGCTCTCCTTCAGCTATTCCGGATACCTTCATCGGTCTTACCTGAAGTCAAAGATTCTGCGGATGATTTTGGGATGAGTGATCCCACTGTTCTTGGGAAAGCCCTGCCAATAGCAGGTATAGCTGGAGATCAACAAGCCGCAACCATTGGTCAATGCTGCTTTGCATCTGGTGCGTGCAAAAGTACCTACGGGACAGGAGCTTTTTTAGTAATGAACACTGGGGCAAAAGCTCTCGTTTCCAAAAATCGACTTTTGACCACCATCTGTTATCGGCTGAATGGGAAAATTACCTATGCCTTGGAAGGGTCAATTTTCGTTGCCGGTGCCGCAGTACAATGGCTCCGCGACGGGCTTAAAATCATCCGCACTGCTGCAGAGACTGAGGCTCTGGCACGAAGCCTCCATAACAACCGGGGGGTTTATCTTGTCCCTGCTTTTACAGGGCTTGGTGCACCCTATTGGGAGCCTGATGCACGCGGCGCCATTTTTGGTCTAACCCGCGATACAGGCGTTGCTGAGCTTGTGCGGGCAGCCTTGGAATCCGTTGCCTATCAAACCCAAGATTTACTTGAGGCCATGCAAGAGGATGGCATAGCTCCTGCAAGTCTAAGGATCGATGGTGGTATGATTCGTAACGATTTCGTGGCTCAAATGCTTGCCGATATTCTAGGCGTTCCAGTCGATCGGCCTATAGTTACCGAGACTACGGCTGTAGGGGCTGCGAGTCTGGCGGCGCTTTCCCTTGGCTGCGTGACTTCTCTATCTGATCTTGAACAGCGATGGCAACGTGACTGTCATTTTACTCCTGAGCTTAAACCGAAAGAACGTGAGGATCTTCTAGTGGGTTGGCGTAACGCCGTGCGGCGCGTTCGTTCCCGCCTATGACAAACTGTTGACTCCATAAATTAGCTCACCCAAAGTCCGAATATTCCAAGACCCGAGCGGGAGAGACTGACCCTATAGTCAGCGCCGAAGGAGCAATCGCCCCTACAAACTCTCAGGCAGAAGGACCGTTCGGGGTCGGGATCTCTGGAGAGAGGCAAACTCTTGCTAGTTTGCTCACCGAAGAAGTAAGCCGGTAACGGTGAATCTTTCAGGTCCAGGACAGAGGGGGTTATACGCCGTTTACTTGGCCTAACCCGACTCTCTACCAAGGATCTCTTTTGTGAACACTGAAGCGGTACCATCAGCGACAGATTTAAAACGGACACCCCTCTATGAGCTTCATCTGTCTTTAGGGGCTAAAATGGTGCCCTTCGCGGGCTATCTGATGCCAGTGCAGTATCCAATGGGGATTTTGACCGAGCATAAACACACCCGAGCTGCAGCGGGATTGTTTGATGTCTCGCATATGGGTCAGGCACGGCTTGATGGCAAAGATACTGCTGCTGCCCTAGAAACCCTTGTTCCAGCTGATATTGCCAGTTTGACTACGAACCGTCAGCGCTATGCTCTTTTTACTAACGATACAGGCGGCATTCTGGACGATTTGATGGTTTGCAATGCTGGTGATCACCTTCGTTTAGTGGTCAATGCTGCCTGCAAAGATGCTGATTTTTTGCATCTTGAAAAACAGATTGGTCATCGCATTCGCTTTAAACAGATCGATGATCACGCTCTCTTGGCGCTTCAAGGGCCCGCTGCAGAGAAGGTTCTTTCCAAGCTAGACCCCTCTGCTGCGCGTATGGTTTTTATGGAGGGCCGCCCTTGCACCTCGCAGGAATCCCCTGTTTCGTTACGCGATCCGGATATACAGGCGAGGATGGGTATGAGATCTCTGTTCCTGCGGAGGACGCGGAAAAGCTAGCATATCAGTTTCTAGAGGACCCAGAAGTCCGACCAATCGGTCTCGGCGCCCGCGATTCCTTAAGGCTAGAAGCGGGCTTATGCCTATATGGTAGCGATATCGATACCACCACTACACCTGTTGAGGCGGCCTTAACGTGGTCAATTGGTAAGCGCCGCCGCGAACAAGGTGGATTTCCGGGGGCTGAGGTCATTCAGCAACAACTTAGAGAAGGTCCAAAACGGCTTAGAGTGGGCCTTATGCCTGAAGGACGCGCCCCAGCGCGAGCTCATACGGTTGTCATGGCGCAAGATGGCAGGAAGCTTGGCGAAATTACCAGTGGTGGCTTTGCTCCGTCGCTCGACCGCCCCATTGCTATGGGTTATATCGCGACATCCGCAGCGCAGCTTGATACGGCAGTGGCCCTCGCGGTTCGCGATAAACTTCTTCCGGCACGGGTTACCCCCCTGCCTTTCGTTCCCACCCGCTATAAAAAGGCTTAAAGCATGAGCGAAAAGAAATTCACCAAAGATCACGAATGGATAGCCCTTGACGGTAAAACTGGGACCGTTGGTATTACGATATATGCGCAGGAACAGCTTGGCGATGTTGTCTTTGTTGAATTGCCATCCGTGGGCAAGGTACTGGCAAAGGGCGATCAGGCTGCTGTCGTCGAATCAGTTAAGGCTGCCAGTGAGGTCTATAGCCCTACCTCAGGCAAGGTAACAGCTGTCAATCAAGCGATTGTCGATGATCCAGCTAAGGTTAACCAAGATCCGGAAGGGAGTTCTTGGTTCTTTAAGCTTGAGATTAATGATAGCTCAGAACTATCTGATCTTATGGATAAAAAATCATACGATAACTATAAAGAAGGCGGCGGACACTAATGCGTTATCTTCCTCTTACAACTCCCGAGCGGGAGGCTATGCTGAAAACGATCGGCGTCCGGGATGTAGATGCCCTTTTTAAGGATGTGCCTTCATCCGTTTACTTAGATCACCCTGTCGATCTGCCTTCTTACAAAGGGGAATTAGAGGTTGAGCGCACATTAAGCGCTATGGCGGCCAAAAATATCGCAGCTGGAAGCGTTCCTTTCTTCTGTGGTGCCGGATCTTACCGTCACCATGTTCCAGCCAGCGTTGATCAACTGCTCTTGCGGGGTGAGTTCTTGACCGCCTATACGCCCTATCAGCCTGAGATTGCCCAGGGCACCCTGCAGATGATCTATGAATTCCAAACCCAGGTGGCACTCATCACAGGGATGGAGGTTGCCAATGCCTCTATGTATGACGGGGCAACCTCATGTGTCGAAGCCATCATGATGGCGCAGCGGATTACTAAACGCAAAAAAGCTTTACTTTCAGGCCGCCTCCATCCTCACTATCGTGAAATTGCCGAGACTCATGCGCGCTTCCACGGCTTTACCGTAAGCTCTCTCGATCCAACACCAACAAATTCTGAAGATTTCGCTGAGCAGATCGATAGCGATACCGCCTGTGTCGTGGTGCAAAATCCCGATGTTTTCGGCAATTTATTTGATCATTCGGTCCTCGCTGAGACGTGCCATAAGCACGGCGCTCTACTGATTGTTGTTGTGACCGAAATTGTTTCCTTGGGCTTGATCAAATCGCCTGGCGAGATGGGAGCAGATATCGTTGCTGCTGAAGGTCAGTCAATTGGAAATTCTTTAAATTTTGGTGGACCTTACGTTGGTTTATTCGCAACTAGAAATAAGTTTGTCCGACAACTACCTGGGCGCCTTGCCGGGGAAACCGTTGATGTGGATGGTAGACGGGGCTGGGTTTTGACCCTTTCCACCCGAGAACAGCACATCCGTCGTGAAAAGGCGACCAGTAATATTTGTACAAATTCAGGACTTTGTGCTCTAGCATTCTCAATTCACATGAGCTTACTTGGTGAAGTTGGTTTTCAACGGCTTGCGGAGCTGAATCACGCAACAGCTGTTCGAACTGCGGATCGCCTGGCGAAGGTTCCCGGTGTTAAGGTTTTAAACGAGACTTTCTTTAATGAATTTGCTATCCGCTTACCGAAAACTGCAGCAGATGTAGTGGAAGCTCTTGCAAAGAAACGTATTCTTGCCGGCATTCCTGCCTCTCGGCTTTATCCCGATCAACCCGATTTAACCAACATCTTGCTGATTGCCGCGACAGAAACAACAACTGACCAGGATATCGACGCCCTTGGCCAAGGCCTTGAGGAGATACTCCAATGAGCCATTCCAGCGATCTTGCTAAGAAACAAGCCTTAACAAACACTCCTCCTCTGACGGAAACCTTCTCGGGTCATCGTGGCTTAATGCTCGAGGAACCATTAATATTCGAGCGAGATTCCCCAGGACGCTGCGGCGTTGACCTTCCTGAGCCACTCAAGCATACCTCTCGCCTTGGCAATCTTCGCCGCATCGGAAAAATTGGCCTCCCTGGCCTTGCTGAACCTGAAGTGGTGCGCCATTACACGCGCATAAGTCAGAAAAATTACGGCATTGATTCGGGGTTCTATCCCCTAGGTTCATGCACGATGAAACATAACCCGCGCCTTAATGAGAAGTTAGCGCGTTTGCCGGGGTTCGCCGATATCCACCCCTTACAGCCTATCTCAACGGTTCAAGGCGCCCTTGAGCTTATTGCGCATCTTGCCCATTGGTTAAAAACCTTAACCAACATGCCTGCAGTGGCCTTATCTCCAGGCGCAGGTGCTCATGGTGAACTCTGCGGACTGATGGCTATCCGTGCCGCCCTTGATGCGAAGGGACAAAAACAGCGCAATCGCATCCTGGTTCCAGAGTCCGCTCATGGTACCAATCCCGCAACCGCTGCGGCCTGCGGCTTTGAAGTTGAGTCCATCCCCGCCGACGCAACCGGCCGCGTTGACCTTACTGCACTAAAGGCTAAGCTTGGCCCTGAGATTGCAGGGATCATGCTGACCAACCCAAATACCTGCGGTCTATTCGAGCGCGATATTATCACCATCGCTAAGGCTATCCATGACGCTGGGGGGTATTTCTATTGTGACGGCGCCAATTACAACGCCATCGTAGGACGGGTACGACCAGGAGACTTAGGCATAGATTGTATGCACATTAACCTACACAAGACATTCTCCACCCTCACGGTGGTGGAGGTCCCGAAGCGCAGGACCTGTCGTTTTGTCGGATGCTCTGGCGCCCTATGCCCCTTTGCCATGGATTGTACACGATAAAGATGGATTTACCTTGCATGAGCAGGCCGAAGGCGAGGCAACTATGGCCCTTGGCCGACTTAAGTTCCATGGCCAAATGGGGATGTTTGTCCGTGCGCTCGCCTACATGATGAGCCATGGCAGCGATGGATTACGTCAGGTCTCCGGAGATGCCGTTCTTAACGCTAATTACCTCTTAGCAAGCTTGACGGATAAAGTATCAGCACCCTTCCCTGGTCCATGTATGCATGAAGCCCTGTTTGATGATCGATCCTGGAAGGAACGGGAGTAACAACGCTTGACTTCGCTAAGGCGCTAATCGATGAAGGTTTTCATCCTATGACCATGTATTTTCCGCTGGTAGTGCATGGTGCTTTGCTGATGGAGCCCACTGAAACAGAATCGAAGGCTACCTTAGATAACTTCATCGCAACAGTACGACACTTAGCGGCTAAGGCAAAGTCTGGCGATATACAGCATTTCAAAGAGGCTCCGCGCTTTACGCCGCGGCGGCGGCTCGATGAAACGACAGCAGCCCGAAATCCGATCCTGCGGTGGCAGCCAAACCAGTCATCAAAACAAGCAGCAGACTAACCTTTTATTTAAGTCTTGCGCGCTTCTAAATTCTTTGCTTCACGAAGCTCTGGGAACCAAAAAGCCCAGAGCGCCGCCACAGCGATTGTCCCAATACCACCAAAGATGATGGCGGGCATTATGCCCATCAGCGAAGCCGAGATTCCGGCGCGAAATTCGCCAAGCTCGTTGGATGCACCAACAAACACCATATTGACTGCGTAAACACGTCCACGAACTGAGTCGGTGTCCACAACTGAAGCAAGGTTTCGCGCACAACGACACTTACCATATCGGCTGCTCCCATAACGATTAGGGCAGCGATTGATATCCATACGATTGTTGATAATCCAAAGACAATCGTCCCAAGTCCAAACAAAGCAACGCAGGTAAACATTAATCGCCCTGCATGATTTTTAATGGGAAACAGAGTTAACAAACCTGCCATAGCAATTGCGCCGATCCCAGGTCCAGCACGTAGAAGACCTAAACCCCATGGCCCTACATCCAAGACATCACGCGCTACAGCTGGTAGAAGCGCCGTCGCTCCTCCCAGAAGAACAGCAAAAAGATCGAGCGATATGGCGCCTAAGACAACACGTTCATGACGAATATACTTAAGTCCTGCCAACAGATTTGCCCACCCACCCTTTTCTGATCGCTTTGGCTTATGAGCAACACGGATAAACAGGACGAGCACCGTTGATATAGCTAAAAGCACAAAAGCAATACTGTAGGCAACTTCAGCTGAGATCCCATATAACAGCCCCCCAGCAACAGGCCCAACGATGGTTGCTAACTGCCAAGCTGACGAAGCCCAGGTAATTGCATTTGCGAGCGCTTGTGAGGGAACAAGGCTTGGCACTAGAGCTGGCGCAGCAGGGGCAAAAAAAGCTCGGCCAATTCCAAACAATAAAAGCGTAGCATAGATCGACCAAATTTCTCGGCTATCTATCACTACAAGGTACAAAAGTACCCCGGTACCGATAGCTTCAATAGCAAGGCATACTGATAAAATCTTGCGTCGATCCATACGATCGGCAACAGCGCCTGTGATAAAAACAAGAATAGCCGATGGTAAAAATTGAATAAGACCAATCAATCCCAGATCAAAGGGATTACGGGTTAAGTCGTATATGTGCCACCCCACGGCGACGATAACTATCTGCACAGCAAAACTTGAGAATAACCGCCCCAACCAAAGCAACTGATAATTTCGATAGCGAAAAGCGATGGGCGATGGTGCCAAGGTTGATGCAGGTGAAATTGATTCTACACCGTCGGCATTAACCTCGACAGCGCTAGATGAACCGGAAGACATTAGGAAACCCCATAAACCGCATAGTGCAAAACAAGCCAATGTTCGTGATAAACTCTTAGGCTCAGCACTTTCTCACGCATAACTGAATTATTTTCCCCTGTCGAGATAGTCTTTTTTAAGACTACGAATAGCATCAAATTCTTATCTCCCGCTCACGAGGCCGTGATTTTCTTAAAGAGGTAAACCTCTTATGATCTGATCTAATGTTAACTTTGTAATGAAGGAGGAGACATTATGGATCGCCGCATTATCGCGCTGTATGACGAATATACTCACGCTCCTTTAGATCGACGTGTTTTTCTCGAGCGGCTAACAAAGCTCGCGGGTGGAACAGCTGCAGCTTATGCCCTTCTCCCTCTTTTAGAGAATAATTATGCCAACGCAGAAATGATCCCTGCCAATGACCCTGGCTTAATAAGCGAGCGCATCACGATTCCTAATGTAAGCGGGGATGTAAAAGCATATTTTACGCACCCTAAGGACAGCAGTAAACGTGGGGGTGTTGTCGTGATT
Organism: Alphaproteobacteria bacterium; assembly: GCA_041396725.1. Lineage (GTDB taxonomy): Bacteria > Pseudomonadota > Alphaproteobacteria > JAWKYA01 > JAWKYA01 > JAWKYA01. The sequence continues at coordinate 65,011 of JAWKYA010000004.1, read as the reverse complement.
CATGAAAATCGCGGCCTTAACGCACATATAGAAGATGTGGCTCGTAGAGTTGCAAAAGCCGGATTTAATGCGGTAGCTGTAGATTTGTTATCGCCTATGGGCGGTACCCCTCAAAATGAGGATCAAGCCCGAGATATGATTGGTAAACTCGATGCCAAGCAAACTGTGGCTAATCTTCGCAGTGCTGTGGCATGGCTTAAGAACCGTCCCGACTCAAATGGCAAGGTCGGCGTTGTTGGCTTCTGCTGGGGTGGTGGCATGGTGAATCAATTGGCTGTCGCTGAGCCTAATTTAAATGCTGCGGTCGCCTATTACGGGCCACAACCTCCAGCAGATCAGGTTGCCAATATCAAGGCCCCTCTCCTCCTCCATTATGCTGGCTTGGATGAGCGTATCAATCAGGGGATTCCCGGCTATAAAAATGCTCTTGATCAAGCTGGCAAGAAATATACCGTTTATATTTACGATGGCGTAGATCACGCTTTCAATAATGACACCAATGCTGCCCGTTATAACAAGGATGCTGCCGAACTCGCTTGGGGCCGAACTATTGAGTTTTTTAAGATGAATTTGACTTAAAGCTGAAAAAGCCTCCGGAGAAATCCGAAGGCTTTTTTCTATTATCGTACATATCATACCCACCCGCCATCGGCGATATAGCTCTGATTGGTACAAGCACCGCTATCGTCAGCAGCAAAAAATAACACCACACGCGCAATATCTTCCGGGTAAAGTTTACGCTTAATACATTGCCGTTGCATAAGCTCGGCTTCCCCTTCTGGTGTCAACCACATATCAATTTGCCGCTGTGTCATAATCCAGCCTGGTAGGATGGAATTAACCCGAATATTCTTCGGCCCCAAATCGCGCGCCAGGGCGCGAGTCAGTCCCTGAATTGCCGACTTTGCGGTAGTATAGCACGGCATACCACCCTGCCCAATTACCCAAGAAACCGAACCAAGATTAATAATTGAACCACCACCCGATTTTTCCATATCAGGGTATATAGTTTGCGCTGCAAAAAACTGATGCTTTAAGTTAACAGCAATCCGATCATCCCAGTATGCTGGCGTGACCTCATCAATGCTATGCCTTTGATCATTGGCGGCATTGTTCACAAGTATAGTGATCAATCCTAAAGCCTTTCGCACTTTGCCAATCGCATCTTTCAATGCAGGAATGTCTGTGATGTCCGTTTGGACAAAAAACGGTTCAGGATACCCCTTGGCAGCAATTGCCTTTATAAGAGCTTGCGATGGATCCTTCGCAATATCAACAAAACCAACTCGCGCCCCTTGTGCTGCAAAATGCTCCACTATCGCCGCACCAATACCACTGCCACCTCCGGTGACAAAAACTGTCCGATCTTTGAGACTCGGATAAGTAGCTGTAGCCATCATTTATTCTCCATATATGGCCATAGATAGACTGCGCTGCCACTAATGCAGTGACGCTACGTCGGAGGCTGTTTCCTCTTCGGGCAGCTTACCTAAAATAATCATTCCGAGGACTTGGTCCTTGGTCACATTAGCCGTGCGGCGCACGCCGACGAGTTTACCGTTTTTCATGACAGCCACCCGATCCGATAAATCAAAGACATCATGAAGATCATGACTAATCAGGAAAATACCAATCCCTTCCTTCTTTAATTGGCGGATTAATGATGCAACCATAGCCGTTTCTTGTGGTCCCAACGCTGCTGTGGGCTCATCCATAATCAAAATCTTAGCATTAAAAAGAATAGCTCTTGCAATGGCCACCGACTGACGTTGTCCGCCCGACATAGTCCTTACAGCATCTTTAATATTCTCAAAATTTGGATTGAGACGATGTAGAACTTTACGCGCCTCAAGCTCCATAGAGACATCGTCAACTGTTCCCCAGTGAGTCATAATTTCGCGACCCAAAAAGAGGTTTTCAGGTGCACCAAGATTATCCGCAAGCGCTAGGTTTTGATAAATTGTCTCAATTCCGTATCCGCGGCTATCCCGGGGCGATGCTATATGCGCAACCTGCCCATTGATGCGGATCTCACCTGAATCAATAGGGTACGCGCCCGACAGCATTTTAATCAATGTCGATTTACCAGCGCCGTTATGCCCCAAAAGCCCGACAACTTCCCCGGGGTAGAGATCAACACTGACATTATCAACGGCATGGACACCACCAAATCTCTTAGTGATATTCCGCATTTCTACAAGAGGACCTTGTGTCATAACCCTCTCCTTACGCTGCGCGGCGGCGCTGATAGACAACATCAGCCCAGACAGCAAACATCAAAACAAACCCGATGATGACATTTTGTAAAGGACTTGGTAAGCCGATCAACAACATACCGTTGCGCAAACTCTCCATCAGAATAGCGCCGATGATTGCGCCTGTAATCGTTCCTATTCCGCCAGCCAGAGAGGTTCCACCAATAACCGCTGCCGCGATAACACTAAGCTCGGCCAATTCTCCTGCAGAATTAGCGCCCGCATTCAGTCGCGCAGTTGTGATCAACCCTGCCAAACCTGCTAAGAATCCCATAAGGCTAAAAACATAAACCGTTACCCTGCGGGTATTAATACCAGCCAATAGCGCCGCTTCAGGATTACCGCCAATTGCAAAAACATATCGGCCAAACCGTGTCATCCGAGCGATGAACTCCATAATAATAACGACCGTAATTAAGATAATTGCAGGCTTTGGTATTCCTTGCCCGACATCCGATCCTGGCCGAGGATAAGAGTTCATTAAATAGACAAATCCTGCGATCATCGTCAGGCGCAACACCAGCATAAAAATTTCCCCAGCCATAGGTTTAATCGGGAAACCAAAGCGTCGCCGCCTTTTGCGGGCAATAATCGTAAAAACTACGACCAAAACCATAGCTAAAACACCGACAACCCAGCTGGGGCCAGCGCCAATTCCGCCATCAATACCGCCGCCGATGAGTTTTTGAAAACTATCTTCCATAGGTGCGATGGTTTGGCCTTTAGTTGCTTGCCATGCCAACCCTCGAAAAACTAACAACCCCCCTAAGGTAACGACGAATGAGGGGACACCTAAATAAGCTACCCATAAACCTTGCCACGCGCCCAGCAAGGTTCCCAAGAATAGGCAGCATATGATCGTTACTGGCGTACTCCAAGCCGCTCCAGCCGTAAAGATTTGCACTTGAAGCACCGCCGCCATCATACTCACTAAGCCCAAAATGGACCCAACCGACAAATCGATGTGACGAATAACGATGACCAAGACCATACCTGTCGCCATAATTGCAACGACACTACTCTGAACAGCGAGATTCCAGAAATTACGCGCTGTCAGGAAATTAGGCTCAATCACCCAAAAACAGCCCCATATAAGAACAAGTGCAGCCACCATCGACATCATACGCGTATCAACGCCTGTCGCTAGCGTCAGTCTCTGAAAAAAGGATAAAGGGGTCGAAGCGATATTTTCCGGTATGCTTACGGTCATGGTCGTTCCCTCTGAGGTCTATAACCTCTTATTTTTACGATCTCCGGTTATCGGTCCGGATGTAGTAACCGGGCGACCCTTGCGAGCCGCCCGGTTGGTATTCTTAATAACCTTCAGACTTTCATCCAGAAAAGGTTACATGCATACCTTAGGTGGGTTTTGCGTGACACCGCGGCAGATATTTTCCTTGGTGGACCAACCCGCTTCAATAACCAAATTAAGGTTATCGCGTGTGATCGGGACTGGCTTCAGTAAGATGGCATCGACGGTAACCTTCTTAGGACCACCACTGAACTTTGTTGCGCCCATAACTTCCGAGGGTTTCTTGCCTTTTACGAGCTGAGCAGCAATTTCCGCTGCAGCCTTACCGAGATCAAGAGAGTTTTTCCACACGCTTACTGTTTGCTCACCTCGAGCGACACGGTTAAGCGCCGCTTGATCGCCATCTTGCCCAGAAACAGGGATGCCTGCTAAGCCTTGAGCTTTCAGGGCCTGCACAACACCACCTGCCATGCCATCATTGGAGACGACAACGGCATCGACCTTGTTTTGGGTCGACGACAAGATTTGCTCCATGTTCTTCAGAGCGATTTCCGGTTTCCAGTCATCTGTGTATTGATCACCAACAATCTTGATATCACCCTTGGCAATCGAATCTTTCAAGACTTCCTGTTGGCCGGACCATACGAGATTAGCATTGGGGTCGGTCGGACCACCCTTGATGTACACATAATTACCCTTAGGCTTTAGCTTTAAAACTTCGCGGGCCTGCATACGACCAACCTCGACGTTATCGAAGGATAAGTAGAATACGCCCGGTTCTTCGATGAGACGGTCATAGGCAATAACAGGCACCTTTGCAGCTTCCGCCTTTTTCACAGCCGGAATAATAGCATCTTTATCGCGAGCAAGAACAATCAGAACCTTAACACCTTGGTTCAGTAAGTTGTCGATGTCGCTGATTTGCTTTTCAGCACTGCCTTGAGCGTCAGTACTGACATACTGGAGACCTGCTTTTGCTAGACCTTCTTTGATAGCTTTTTCGTCAATCTTCCATCGTTCTTCTTGGAACTTATCCCAGCTGACGCCAACCTTGTCTTGGGCTAACGCGCTACCAACCATAGCTATGAAGCTTATGCCCGCAGCAACGGCGAGCCCTAAAAGCGGGCTCTTTAATTGCCCCATTCTGTCCTCCCTTAATACGATGTTGTTACGTTTCGATAAAATGCACTCAAGCATTGCCCTTGAAGACTGTCAACTTAGCTCAAAACCTTGGGTATTCGCTTTTTTGCTTTTTAGCTTTGCTAAATTCATAAATAAAGATATGTTTATATCCTTGTATTATTTTTACTTGGAAAAACCTATGGATGCTCTACTTCAAGGAATGCGTGCTGCCGCTGAACCGACCCGGCTTCGAATCCTTGCTTTGTGCGCCCATGGTGAGCTGAGCGTTACTCACCTTGTCCAAATTTTACGCCAAAGTCAGCCGCGCGTTTCCCGTCATCTAAAATTGCTGGTCGAAGCCGGCTTACTTGAGCGGCATCGTGAAGGCAATTGGGCATTATATCGCCTCAGTAAAGGTGGGGATAGCGCAGATCTTGCTCGTACATTAGTTGATCTCATCCCACCTGATGATGCTGCACTCTCGCGCGACCTTGAGCGAATGGAGACTGTCAAAGCAGTACGGGCAGAAGCCGCGGCAGAGTACTTCCGTAACAATGCCGATGACTGGAGTAAGATTCGGGGGCTTCATATCGACGATGAACAAATCGATATAGCTCTAAAAAATCTAATCTTAGCCCGGCCCGTCCAGATGTTACTTGATGTTGGCACCGGTACGGGCCGTGTCCTAGAGCTTATAAGTCGCCATATTGACTCCGCTATTGGAATTGATACCTCCGTCGAGATGCTCGCCTATGCACGCGCTATGATTGAACGTGAGGGCTTAAACAATTGCGAAGTCCGTCAAGCCGATATGTATCACTTGCCTTTCTCTGAAAATAAATTCGATGCTATTACCTTTCATATGGTTCTGCATTTTGCTGATGATCCTGGTGCGGCTATCGCTGAAGCTGCACGCATCCTACGGCCAGGTGGGCGATTAATCGTGGTTGATTTTCTCCCACATGATACGGCGTCACTTCGTGACAATCATGCGCATCAATGGTTAGGGTTTGATGATAATGATATGACTCAATGGCTCAAAGCCAGTGGCCTTGTCCCAGCAAAATCAACCCCTCTCCCAGGGCGACCTCTCTCTGTATGTCTCTGGTCGGGGCGCATGGCTGCAAATGATCGCCACAATGCCTCTCCTTTATCACAAAAAGTGAAAGGGTAGCTCTCGTGACCGCTCCCCGCGTTAGCTTCGAGTTTTTCCCACCCCACAGCGAGGCTGAAGCCGCTAAGCTTTGGGAGACAATCCGCAAGCTCGAATCCTTACGCCCACAGTTTGTTTCTGTCACTTATGGTGCCGGCGGTTCCACGCGCGAACGTACCGATCGCATTGTTCGCCGAATAAAATCGGAAACCCCGCTAACGCCTGCAGCCCATTTAACCTGTGTTGGCGCCTCATGCCTCGATATCGATCATCTGGCACAAGAATGGTGGAATGCTGGTATCACCAGTATCGTCGCTTTGCGCGGGGATCCGCCTGCGGGCGAGTTGAAATATACCCCCCACCCTGAAGGCTATATCAATGCTGCGGCACTTGTGAGAGGTCTTAGTAAAATTGCGAACTTTGATATTTCCGTCGCTGCTTATCCGGAGAAGCATCCTGATTCTCCCACCATCACTGCCGATATTGATAATTTAAAGCATAAGTTCGATAACGGAGCTCGCCGCGGCATCACCCAGTTCTTTTTCGAAGCAGATACCTTTCTGAGATTCCGAGATACCTGCACGGCTGCAGGTATCTCGGCTCCGATTATCCCAGGTATTTTACCCGTAACAAACTTCGCTAAGATCGTTCAGTTTGCTGCCCGCTGCGGCACTACGGTTCCGAACTGGATGGCTGACTTATTTCATGGATTAGAAGACGATCATGAGACACGCGCTTTGGTCGCTGCATCTATCGCAACGGAACTATGCCAAAAACTTGCACGCGAAGGAGTTGAAGATTTTCATTTCTACACCCTGAATCGCCCTGCCCTTACCTATGCTATATGCCGTCGGCTCGGCGTTCAACCTGTCTCTGCAGAGGCTGCTTAATGAATAAAACACAGATATTAAACCGTACCATCAGAGAACGGATCTTACTCCTCGATGGCGCTATGGGGACAATGATCCAACGGCACAAGTTGACCGAGGAAGATTTTCGCGGCGCGCGGTTTAAAAACCATACTCGCGATCTTAAAGGAAATAATGATCTACTGACTTTAACTCAGCCCGATATCATCGAAGATATTCATCGCGAGTACCTTACTGCCGGAGCCGATATCATCGAAACCAATACCTTCAACTCAACCACTATTTCACAAGCAGATTACGATCTGTCCACAATAGCCTACGAGCTTAATTATGAAGGCGCAAAGCTAGCTGCAAAGGCTGTGGCAGCCATTGAAGAAAAAAGCCCTGATCATCTACGGTTTGTAGCTGGGGCGATTGGCCCAACAAACCGCACCGCATCTATTTCACCCGATGTTATCAACGCTGCCTTACGCAATGTGACCTTTGATGAGTTACGTGTCGCTTATGCTGAGGCAACTCGCGGCCTAATAGCGGGCGGCGTCGATATTCTTTTAGTTGAAACTATCTTCGATACCCTTAATGCCAAGGCGGCTCTTTTTGCTATTGATGAAGTTTTTGAGGAAACAGGGAAACAGCTTCCTATTATGATATCGGGCACAATCACTGATCTTTCAGGTAGAACTCTCTCTGGCCAAACCCCTGAAGCTTTTTGGAATTCTGTTAGCCATGCTCGACCTTTTGCTGTTGGGTTAAATTGCGCCCTTGGCGCAAAGCAAATGCGCCCTTTCGTTGCTGAATTATCACGCGTTGCCGATACATGTCTTTCAGTTTACCCCAATGCAGGCCTCCCGAATGCCTTTGGTGGGTATGACGAGACGCCCGAAGATATGGCTACTCATATCGGCGAATGGGCCAAGGCTGGACTTGTGAATATTGTTGGAGGTTGCTGTGGCACAACCCCGGACCACATCCGAGCTTTTTCCAAAAAGACCTCTGGTATAAAGCCACGTATTATTCCGAAACACATTCCTGCGATGCGTCTTTCGGGTCTTGAGCCTTTTGAGTTATCTGCATGACCGGTGGGCGTTTCGTTAATATTGGTGAACGCACAAACGTTACTGGGTCAGCGAAGTTTAAAAAGCTGATTTTAGCAGACGACTTTGAAGCTGCCCTCGCTATTGCTCGCGAACAGGTGGATAATGGTGCGCAGATCATCGATGTTAACATGGATGAAGCGATGATCGATTCAGAAGCAGCAATGACTCGCTTCCTGAATTTAATCGCTGGCGAACCCGATATCGCTAAGGTCCCAATTATGATCGACTCTTCAAAATGGTCGGTTATTGAGGCTGGCCTTAAGTGTGTACAAGGTAAGTCCGTTGTTAACTCGATCAGCCTAAAAGAAGGTGAGGATACTTTTTTAAAGCAAGCAAAGGCGGTCCGCCGCTATGGGGCTGCGGTTGTTGTCATGGCATTTGATGAGCGCGGCCAGGCAGATACTGCCGATCGAAAAGTTGATATCTGTACTCGCGCATACCGCCTATTGCTTGATAAATTACACTTCCCGCCAGAGGATATCATTTTTGACCCCAACATTTTTGCTGTCGGTACTGGTATTGAAGAGCATGCCGATTATGCGTTGGCCTTCATCGAAGCGACACGACGTATCAAAGAAACTCTCCCGCATGTTCACATTTCTGGGGGTGTCTCTAACGTTTCTTTTGCTTTTCGCGGTAACAACCCTGTCCGTGAAGCCATGCATAGTTGCTTCCTTTATCATGCCATTCGTGCTGGCATGGATATGGGTATCGTTAATGCAGGGCAAATTACTGTTTACGAAGAAATCCCCATCGAATTGCGTGAGCACGTTGAGGATGTTTTATTAAATAGACGCGCCGATGCGACTGATCGGCTATTAGCTATTGCTGGCCGATATACTGGCGAGACCAAAAAAATAGAAGTCGATCTATCATGGCGACAAAAGGATGTTAATAACCGCCTTACTCATGCGCTCGTTAATGGGATCGATGATTTCATCGAAAAAGACGTCGAAGAAGCACGGCAAATTGCTCCACGACCCTTAGCCGTCATTGAAGGGCCACTTATGGACGGCATGAACGTTGTCGGTGATCTATTTGGTGCAGGTAAGATGTTCTTACCGCAAGTCGTTAAAAGTGCTCGAGTTATGAAAAAGGCTGTTGCTTATCTTCTGCCTTATATCGAAGCGGAAAAAAGCGGTGGTAATTCTCAATCCGCAGGTAAGGTTTTAATGGCGACCGTCAAAGGTGATGTCCATGATATTGGTAAAAATATCGTGGGGGTCGTTTTGCAATGCAATAATTTTGAAGTTATTGATCTTGGGGTTATGACACCTTGTGCTAAAATCTTAAAACTGCCAAGACTGAAAAAGTCGATATCATCGGCTTATCAGGTTTTGATTACGCCAAGTCTTGAGGAAATGTCTTATGTTGCCCAGGAAATGCAGCGCAGGAATTTCTCCGATTCCGCTTTTGATTGGCAGCGCCACAACCAACAAAGGTTCATACTGCCGTTAAAATTGCGCCAAACTACTCTGGACCTGTTGTCTATGTCCCTGATGCAAGTCGCGCCGTCGGTGTCTGTAGGCAATCTATTAAATCATTGGGAACATCTCTAATTTTACCGAAAGAAATACGGCAAGATTATCAGCGGTTGCGCAGGTCCTATGCGCATCAGCGGGAGGGTAAAAAACGATTGCCGCTTGCTGCGGCGCGCATAATCCTGCACCCACCAACTGGACTGATTACCATCCTCCTCGCCCACAGCTTCTTGGCCTTAAATCTTTTTCTGATTACGATCTAGCTGAGCTTGCCCAGCGGATCGACTGGAAGCCTTTCTTCGCTGCTTGGGAATTATCTGGGCGCTTCCCTGATATCCTCGATGATCCCATTGTTGGTCCAGCAGCGCGCCCTCTTTACGAAGATGCGCAAAAAATGTTGAAAAAAATAATCTCTGAAAAATGGCTACAAGCGCGCGCAGTCATAGGATTCTGGCCTGCTAATGCCGATAATGACGACATCGTTCTCTGGAAAGATGAAGCACAGTCAGCTCCGCTCGCACGGATCCTATGCTGCGGCAGCAAATGGACCGGCAAGATAGCGTCCGCCCCAATTATTCTCTTGTGAATTTTCTTGCACCTATCTCCTCCTCTCGAACTGATTACCTCGGTGGATTTGCCGTGACAGCAGGCGGAGGCATCGATCGGTATGTTGATGAATTGAGCGCAATCACGACGATTACTCAGCCATCCTCCTAAAGGCATTGGCTGATCATTCGCTGAGGCTTTTGCTGAGCGACTGCATGAACTTGGGTACGTAAGGAATTTTGGGGATACGCCCCCACTGAAAATCAGCAATGATGAGCTTATCACAGAAGCTTATCGCGGCATCCGCCACACCTGGCTATCCTGCGTGCCCTGATCATACCACAAGCAGAGTTTATTTACCTTGCTTAAAGCAGAAACCCACGCTGGGATCACCTTAACAGATAGCTACGCTATGCTCCCCACTGCGGCTGTTAGTGGTTTTTATTTTAGTCACCCTGCATCAACTTACTTCGGTATTGGCAAAATTGAACGTGATCAAGTTGAAGATTATGCGCGTCGCAAGAATATGCCAATTGCGCGAAGTAGAGCTAACGCCCCTAACTTAGGGTACACTCCATCAACAATTTTGGAAAAGCCTCTTAAGCTGTTTCCAGCATCGGCTCTGGTACATCATCGGTCATCGGATCGCATTTCCTGATGATATTGTCCAAGGCTGAGGAGAGTAAATTTGCAACATCAGTCGCGCTGCATGCTGCGAGCTGTGCTTTTTCATACTGAATTGATTTTTCGACAATAAACCGAGCAAGATCCCTACCCTTTTCCGTCAGGGTAACTGTCGCTTTACGGCGATCTTTTGTATGTGACTGGCGTTGCACAAGATTCTGCTGACAAAGGCGATCAATGGCTTTAGTGACCGTAGGCTGAGGCGCTAGGGCTGCGTTCGCAATATACCCAACAATACTTTCGCGATGATGCAATAAATGGCTCAAAATACGGCCATCAATTAAACTAAACCCTCTTTTCTTCAACTCTTCATGGAAACCTAAACCTATTAATTTGCTAGCTTTTGCCAAAAAGTACGCAACATCGCCCTCTCTATTTATCCCAACCTTATCCGCTAATGCTGATATTGATGATGATAGAGTGAGATCTGGATGAAGCTCTGCAACTTTGTATTTTCCACCTTCGTAAAGCAACGCAGGTTGATCCGAAAAACCAAAAGAAAGAACTTCACCTACGAATATTAAATGATCTCCACCTTCGTAGTAATAACGGGACTTACAGTCGAACCAGGCAATACTCCCCTGGATAAGGGGAGCCCCTGTGGTGCCTGTAAAAACTGCAATATTCTCAAACCGATTCTCAAGAGAGGATGCAAAGCGTCGCGATAAATCTATTTGATCAGCGGCAAGAACACTGATGCCAAAATGGCCCGCTTGACCAAAAATAGGCAGGCTTTGTGCTTGCCTGTTTAAACTCCACAGGACGAGCGGAGGATCAAGCGATACAGAATTAAAGGAATTAACCGTTAAGCCGAGGGGTGGCCCATCGTCAGGTTGAACTGAAATAATCGTGACGCCAGTAGCAAACCGACTAAGCGCCGAACGAAATCCAAGAGTATCAAACACTTCTGAACCTTTATTATATGAATTTTCATTATATTCTTATTCATATGTATTGTAAATGGGTTTTAGAATAGAGATTTAGCCGCCTTAAACAGAGGCGTTTGGGGATCAGATAAAAGCTCTAAAACCGTAAAATGATCGGATCCAGGGGATGGAATTATCATTATTTTGCAACTGAGCTTCTGCCAAGCCATAGCAAAATCTGCGGACTGGCGATGAAATTCCCCACTCTCTTTATCCCCCACGGTCATAACGATATTAAGGGGGTGCACGGGAAGTAAACCAAGCGGGCTTTGTCGTGCTATAGTTACCTCATCGAGATCAAGAACGCGGTTCATATTCGTGTAACGCAGAGGTTCCAGATCATATATTCCACTTAGCAAGACTAGGCTTGATATCAACGGACCAACTTCTTGATCCGTTGCCAATAGAGCTGCAAGCTGTGCCCCAGCCGAGTGTCCTCCTACTTGCCATCGCCTTGTACGCAAACCATAGCGAGCGGCTTGCTTAGCTATCAACAAGAGAGCTGTTCGGACTTCTCGATAAATCTCACCTAGAGTTACGGCAGGACATAGGGAATAATCAACCGCGATAAACGCTATACCTTCTTTCACAAAAGAATCCGCTAGAAAACCGTGTTCCTCCTTGGATAGAGCTTGCCAGTAACCCCCATGGAAAAAAATATGAATAGGTAACGGATCTTGCGAGAGGGCCTGCCGATTAGTTGGTAAATACAAATCGATCTTCTGTGACTCGATCGACCCATAAGTAAGTGTTATCCGCTCTGCCACCCTTGAGCTCCGAAATACTTCACTACGCTCATGCCAGGTAGAAAGAATTTCCAAATGCTCTGGTACAGCCGCCCGTGCGCTATAGGCACGATCAAGCTCAGACCTCGTAAATTGGCGATAAACATAGCGAGAATCTATAGAAGAAACTGCTGCTGTCGCTGAGAGAGTAACCGCGCCTAGCCCATTTTCCTCTCGTATATCTAAAGCTGGATAGTTCCCGCCAAAAACCTCACGAAAGATTAAGTCGGTACGGCGGGGCTGATCCCGCAATTCCTGAGCAGCTTTAGGAGAGATTATCCATACCATAGTTGACAAACACGCTGGGGAAATTTTCGCCGCAACCATGGCTTTAGCGGTTTGTGCCAGAGCCTGACGTAATTGCTGAAACGTGTTTTTGCCAATCCCTATAAAGGGGCCAAAGTCATACGCTGATGACTGACAAGGCAGCTTATCGATAGGACCATTAAACACATTTCTTTGCATTTAAACTCCCAAATATCGCCGTGCCAGGCCTAGATCAGCAGAAAATACCTTATTGCTTCCCTGCCAAACTGTTCGGCCCTTTTCTATAATGACATGGCGATCGACAAGTTTTTGTAATGCAACAAGATCTTTGTCGACAATAAGAATTGTAAGGGCTTCCCGTTTAAGCATAGAGAGACAATCCCAGATTTCTTGCCGGATCAGTGGCGCTAATCCTTCCGTTGCTTCATCCAAAATCAATAAGCAAGGATTCGTCATCAGCGCACGACCGATAGCCAGCATTTGCTGTTCACCTCCGGATAGGGAGGATGCAGGTTGATCTCTCCGCTCTTGAAGCCTTGGAAAAAGACTGAAAACTCGCTGAAGATTCCATGATCTCTCCGCGCTCTGCCGATGCACTGCAACAACAAGAAGATTTTCTTTTACTGTTAATCGAGGAAAAATTTGCCTGCCTTCGGGAACAAAGCCTATACCCTGTCGCGCAATTTGAAAACTCGAAAGCCCCTGAATCTTACGACCTTTAAAAGTGATCTGGCCATTACGTGGCGGTGTTAATCCTAGGATCGAACGTATGGTTGTTGTTTTACCCATACCATTACGGCCAAGCAAAGAAACAACCTCTCCTTTTTCTAGGGAAAAACTAACATCGAATAATGCTTGGCTTTGTTGGTAGAAAGTTTCAATGGCCGTAAGATAAAGCATAACTGTTACACCGCTGACCCAAGATAAGCTGCTTGAACGTCAGCATTGTTCTTAATTTCACGAGGTGTACCTGAGGCAATAATCTTGCCGTAAACCATAACGGTGATGCGATCTGCAAGGAAAAAAACAACATCCATATCATGCTCAACCAAGAGAATTGTTATTTGACCTTTAAGTCTTTGCAGTAGGTTTACGATATTAGAAGATTCTGCGACCCCCATGCCTGCCATTGGTTCATCCAAAAGTAAAAGTGACGGTCTTTCCGCAATAGCTATTCCCAATTCCAACTGACGCCGCTCACCATGAGAAAGATTACTTGCAGGAATTTCAGCTCTCGACGCTAAACCAATTTCATTGAGAATTTGCGCTACCTCAGTCCTCAGCTGTTTCTCTTTTTTCTTATCTTTCCAAAAGGAAAGGTAAGAGCCCTTATGCGCTTGCATACTGACGATAATATTTTCTTCTACTGTGAATTCAGGAAAAATAGAGGTCATTTGAAATGATCGAGCAATACCCATCAAACGACGTTGCCAAATCGGTTGAGTAATTATGGATTGCCCCTTATACAATACACGACCAGAATCAGGTCTGAGAGTGCCAGAGATCTGCGCAATTAAACTTGTTTTGCCCGCTCCATTTGGTCCGATAATAGCATGGAATTCTCCCTGCTCGAGGTTTAATGAGAGATTATCGGTAACCTGAACAGCACCGAAGCTTTTGCTCAAACACTCAATTTGCAGTATCGGTAAGCAATTACTCACTATGGCCACGCACGAAAAGGCCATAAAGGCCGCGCCGTAACATTAAGACCATGACGATAAGAAGTGTGCCCAAGAAAATCATCCAGTGGGATGTATATCTTGCAAGGCCTTCCTCAAACCCAATCAATACCGCACCCCCTAAGATTGGACCAAGCAAGGTTCCCATCCCTCCTAAGATAACCATAATCATGATTTCACCGGATTTACTCCAGTGAAGAAGATCGGGGCTCACAAATGTTGTTTGGTTTGCTGCCAATACCCCGGCAAGCCCCGCGCCTGCGCCAGCAATAACAAAACAGATAAGTTGATACCGATAAATGGGGTATCCTAAAGTTTCCATACGCAAGGGGTTTTGTCGAATGCCCTGAATAATGCGCCCAAACCGAGAAGTTATAAGTTTCTGACAGAAATAGAAGAAGCTCCCAAGACTACAAAAACAAACATAATAAAAAACCATATCGTTATCGAGACTTAGCCCAACGATTTGGTTGCGGCCACTCAAGCCAAGGCCGTCGTCTCCTCCATAGACTTCGAGAGAAACAGTCATGAAGAAAAGCATTTGAGCAAATGCAAGAGTGATCATGATAAATTGCACACCCTTTGTCCGCAGTGATAAGCTTCCAATAAGAGCAGCAAAGAACGCTGATGCAAGAATAGCCAAAGGCCAGACAATCAAAGCTTCTCTCCCAACGCCAAAATCATAAATTTTTAGACTTTGTGCATGGAAACTCGAAATTCCTACAACGTAGGCACCGACACCAAGAAAAGCTGCGTGCCCAAAACTGACCATCCCTCCATACCCTAAAAGAAGGTCGAGGCTTATAGCGGCAATTCCATAAATAAGAATTTTCGTACCAACGATCAAAAAATAAGGTTGATCTAAGAGAACAGAAAATCCAGGCAAAACGGCAAGTAGCCCAAACAAGCCAACCGTTGCAATAAGATGGCGGTTACGCATGCGTAGGAAACAGACCGCGTGGCCGCCATATGAGGATGGCCGCCATCAAAATATAGATTGCTATAGAAGCCAATCCTACACCCAAACTACTGGCTGTCGCTGAATCCATCACGCGCTTTAATAGGCCTGGTAGATATGCTCTAGCCAAAGTATCCGTTAAACCGACTAAGAGGGCCCCTGCAAAAGCGCCCCGCAAAGATCCAAGACCACCAACAATAACAACAACAAAAGACTGGATGAGGATGTTCTCACCCATCCCGGTTTGTACCGAAAGAAGTGGCCCTGCCATTACTCCTGCAAGCCCTGCTAGCAGCGCACCTAAACCAAACACAGCGGTATAAAGAAGCTTAATGTTTACCCCTAAGGCTGCAATAATTTCCCGATGGGTTGCCCCAGCACGAATCTGCATACCGAGCCGTGTCTTTTGTATAAGTAGATGCAATGAAACTGCAATAACAAGTCCCACAGCGATGATAACAAGACGATAGAATGGATACGAAAGCGACGGAAGAATTTCAATTGCCCCCGAAAGAGTTTCTGGCATCTCCATAAACAAAGGTTGACGCCCATATATCCAAGCCATCGCTTCATTCGCAAAAAGAATTAACCCAAAAGTAGCGAGTACCTGATCGAGATGGTGACGCAGATACAATCGGCGCATAATAAGAATTTCGATAATAATCCCAAGAATTCCTGTTGCTAGCAAAGCCACAATGCCAGCCAAGAAAAATGAGCCTGAATACGCAACTATACTAGCAGCGACATAAGCGCCGATCATATAAAGCGATCCGTGAGCGAGATTAATCAGGCCCATGATCCCAAAGGTAAGGGTTAGCCCTGCCGATAGCAAAAAGAGCATAATTCCAAACTGTAGACCGTTTAGAACTTGCTCAAAAAGTAAACTCATAGACGTCCGACACACCCTCGGTAACGGGCGCCCTTCCTTTTATTTCATCTTGCATTTTATTTCATCTTGCATTCCGCTGCGTAAGCATCGACATGATTTTCAAAAACCTTTCGCAAAGTTTTCATCGTCAACTTACCATCCGCGCCCCTCTCTACAACCCGAGCATACCAATCCTGAATTGGGTGCTGATTAGATGCAAACTTGAAGGATCCCCGTGGCGACTGAAAGTTAGCTTTCCGCAATGCATCCGGAATTTATCTTCCTGGTTTATATCTCCGCCAACAGCTTTAAGAGCACTCGCGATCAGGAGCGCCGCATCATAACCTTGTTGCGCATATTCTGTTGGAACACGTTTATATTTTTTTTGAAACTCAGCCATGAATTTCTTATTCGCCTCGTTAGTAAAATCTTGGTTCCAATGGCTGGTACTTTGAATTCCGATCGCCGCATCACCAATAGCTGTCATAACGCGATTTTCCATAGATGGCATAGGCGCTACCAAAGGAATATCTTTTATCAGGCCTGCTTGAATATATTGCTTGGTGAAAGCAATTCCGAGTCCACCTGGATGAAAGTGAAATACAGCATCTGGCTTCGCTGCACGGATCTGCGCAATCTCAGGTGCGAAATCCGTTTGATCCAACTTTGTGAATATTTCTGCAACGATTTCACCTTTATAATAGCGGCGGAATCCAGCTAAGGCATCCTTGCCTGCCTGATAATTTGGCGCCAAGATAGCCATCTTCTTGTACCCAAGATCGCTAGCTGCCTTACCAGCACTTTCATGCAGATTATCGTTCTGCCATGAAACAACAAAATAATTCTTATGACAGCCCTGACCCGCAAATTCAGATGGGGCTGCATTTGGTGAGATAAAAAATGCACCCGATTCTAAAATCCCCGGCACCGCCGCTATTGCAACATTAGAAAAGATAATACCCGAAACAATCTTCACTTTATCTGATTTTACAAACTTATCGGCTAGTTGCTTACCTGTGGCAGGCTTAAGCTGATCATCCTCAACCAAGAGCTCTACAGGTATGTTTCCAAGCCTTCCCCCTTCAAGATCTATAGCCAACTGGAACCCATCTCTAGCATCTTCACCAAGATAGCCTGCAGGCCCTGATAAGGTCGTAATGAACCCAATCTTAACCGAATCAGCTGCTGCAATTGGTGTGGCTAGAACTATTCCTACGAGCGCCCCAAGCACTCTATAGACCTTTTTCATCACCCCTTACCCCCTTGTATAATCATAAGTGCCAAGGTTTTAGCGGGTAACTAAGCGAATGAAAAGCCTGTTTTCTACTCTTTATTCTAAAGTTTAAAGGAATTGCGATGTGTACCTTCACGTGGCAGCTATAAAGTGACAAATATCGTTGCGAGAATCAGTTCCCTCGAGCACGTTCCTCTAATGAGGCAGCTATGATTAATGTATACCTCCGCCGCGGCGATTCTATCGAGTGCCTTACCCTTCTTCCTGGAATGCATTTACCCTTGCCTGCCTTATGGATCGATCTGCATAACCCAACAGATGCCGAGAAAGAAACTCTTGAAAGAGCGCTCGAACTCTCCCTTCCCACCCGTGAGGCTATGCAAGAAATTGAGTCTTCAAGTCGTTTTTATACTGAGGGACATATATTCCGAATGACAGCTACGGTTCTTGCCAATGCTGATGGGCCTAACCCAAGTGCAGAATCTTTAGCGTTCATTCTATGTCCGGGAGGATTAATTACTTTACGTTATAGTGATCCACGCCCTATTTCATCTTTTGCAATCCGTTTAACGCGCCAACCATCGGCGCACTTAAATGCGCGCGATATTCTGATTGGATTACTCGAAGCCTTTGTTGATAGACTTGCCGATATTCTCGAGCGTATCGGCGTTGACTTAGATACCCTATCTCAACAAATTTTTGATACACGTCCGTCAACAGCGCGTCGACGAGTAGGTGAACGGCGCGATTTACAGGCAATATTAAAAAATTTAGGGCGGAATGAGGACCTTACATCCAACATTCGTGAGAGTCTTTTAAGTCTGACACGGTTAATCCGTTTTATTACGCCAGAATTCGAAACAAATACTCGCAATGGACTAAAAGAACTGCGAACACGGCTAAAAAGCCTTCGCAGTGATATTATCTCTCTGAATGAGCATTCGACTTTTGAGTCTCATAAGGTTAATTTTTTATTGGATGCTACACTCGGTATGATTAGCATTGAGCAAAATCGGATTATCAAGATTTTCTCTGTTGCTGCTGTTGTCTTTCTACCCCCAACTTTAGTGGCTAGTATATATGGGATGAATTTTCATTACATGCCTGAGCTTTCATGGCTTTTTGGCTATCCCACAGCACTTGGCTTGATGGTTCTCTCTGCTATCGTTCCCTTCTTATATTTCCGACGAATGGGTTGGTTGTGACATGGTATCTGAAGTTATCTGGCAGACACTTCTCCTTGGTATAATTGAGGGGTTAACAGAGTTTATCCCTGTCTCATCGACAGGCCACCTGATCTTCTTTGTTGATCTCTTAAAATTTCAAGGCCCGCCAGGAAAAGTCTTTGAAGTTGCGATCCAGCTTGGAGCCATTCTTGCTGTTTGTTGTGTTTATTTTCAGCGGCTCGCTACTATCACACTCCATCTTCATCACGATCCAAAGGCCCAACGGTTTGTGTGGGCCATTCTATTAGGATTCTTACCAGCAGCCATTATCGGATTTCTTGCTCACGATTTCATCAAGGCTTACCTTTTTAACCCTTATGTTGTTGCTTGTAGCTTGATCGTCGGAGGATTTATCATCCTCTTTATCGAGCGGTACTTGCCTAAACCTCGCTACCAAGAAATCGGACAAGGGGGATGGCATCTTGCCCTTAAGATTGGTTTTTTTCAGGTACTGGCAATGATCCCTGGTGTATCCCGCTCGGGCGCAACAATTGTGGGGGCTAGAGTCCTAGGTGTAGAAACGCAAACTGCGATGGAATTCTCGTTTTTTCTTGCTATTCCCACTATGCTCGGCGCCACGTCTCTCGACCTATACAAAGCGCGGCATGCTCTTATAAGCACTGATATGGTGATCATTAGTATTGGGTTTGTTGCAGCCTTTCTTTCGGCCATTCTTGTTGTTCGGACGATTTTGAGCTTAATACGCCGTTATGGCTTAGCTCCTTTCGGCTGGTATCGCCTTGCTGCTGGGACCTTCATGTTGGTTTTTCTATATCTCCTATAGCCGTTCAGGACTGGTTCACCCTAAAAGGATCAGAATGAGCGCCGATCTATTAAAGATATTTACATGGAATTTACCATAAATTACAGTAGCTTACCTTCGAGTCATGGCAAGACTATAAACAGTAAGACTTGCGCGCTAATTTTAGGAAGCAGTGTGCTGTTATTTTGATATCCATCAACAAAAGGAAGAGTCAATGTGGCGAAGTCGCTGGGTAATGGGTGGGTTATTTAGTATCGTTGCCCTCGGCGTAGCATACTGGGGATATAGACATTACTTTGGCCTACCCCATATCAGCATTTCCGCAGCACGTGAAGCACCTCCTGCTCCTGTCGAAGTTACTAAGGCAGAAACTGGGTTATTCGGGATATTGCAGAAGCTGTCGGTACGGCACGATCAAACGAAGCTATTGCAATAACGGCAAAAGTTACAGGGATCGTTGAAAGCATCAATTTTGCAGATGGTCAGCGTGTGCCAGCTGGCACACTCCTTGTTACTCTACGTAGTGATGAAGCAGAGGCTAGCCTGTCGAGCGCCGAGGCCGTGCGACGGAATGCTGAGCTTTCCTTACAGCGTGCGACCTCTTTATCTGCAGCAAATGCAATTGCAACAGCACGTGTGGATGAGTTAAAGGCTCAACTAGATACAGCACGGGCAGCTGTTGCCGGTGCAAAGGCACGCCTTGCAGATCTGAAAATCTATGCTCCTTTTTCAGGAACCATGGGTATCCGTAAGGTTTCACCTGGGGCCGTCGTTCAACCAGGAACACTTATCGCAACTCTTGACGACCTCTCAAGCATGCAAGTTGACTTTCTACTACCTGAAACAACCCTTGCAGCCATCAAGATTGGGATGCCCATTATTGCAAGATCCGATGCATTTCTAGATCGCACTTTCCAAGGTCAGGTAACCGCCATCGATACACGCGTCGATCCGGTTACCCGTTCGATTGCCCTAAAAGCGACCCTCCCTAACCCTGATGGAGTTATTCGTCCTGGTATGTTTTTAAAGGTTGAAGCAGCCATTGCTTCTCGCGAAAATGCCACTCTTATTTCTGAGGAAGCACTCGTTCCTCAGGGCACCAAACAGTATGTTTTTGTTGTCAATAACAACAAGGTTGAGCGTCGAGAAGTTATTTTGGGCTCAAGAACCCTAGGTAAAGCTGAGATTATTAAAGGAATTACCCCGGGTGAGGTCGTAGTCATCCGAGGAACACAAATCATTCGCGATGGCTCCACGGTGACGGTTCGCGGCAATAATGCTGGTAGCCGGCCGGCAAAGCAATCCCCAACAAGTTAGAGGTTGCTATGGTTTTATCCGATATTGCAATCCGACGCCCCGTTTCAGCTATTGTCCTTAGTTTACTGATCGTCATTTTCGGAATCTTCTCATTTCGCGAATTAGCCGTGCGCGAAATGCCAGATATTGATCCACCTATCGTCTCAATTTCTACGATTTACCAAGGCGCTTCAGCTCAAGTAGTCGAGAGTCAAATAACTCAACTCGTTGAAGATACTGTTAGTGGTATCGAAGGAATTAAAGTCATTCGCTCTTCAAGCCAAGAAGGTCGCTCTAACGTTCGTATAGAATTTAACTTAAGCCGGCCTATCGAGACGGCAGCGAACGACGTTCGTGACCGAATAGCTCGGATTGTTGATGATCTACCCGATGGCGTTACTGCGCCTGTCGTTAGTAAAGTTGATAGCGATGCATCACCTATTATCTATTTGTCTCTCTCGAATCCAAATTTAAATGCTTTGGAGTTAACGGACCTAGCCAATCGGTCGATTGTCGATCGCCTTTCTGTAATCAATGGTGTTGCTAATGCCTCTGTTGCTGGTGCCCGCGAATACTCCATGCGTATATGGCTTGATCGCTTGGCTATGGCAGCGCGCGGAATAACTGTTAGTGACATTAGCAGTGCCCTACGTAGTCAAAACGTTGAACTTCCTGCAGGTCGACTTGAATCGGCACAACGTGAATTTACCATCCGCGCCGATACGCGGCTTAAAGATGTACAACAATTTAGAAATCTTATTGTCGCACAAAGTGACAATTATCTTGTGCGTCTTGGCGAGGTTGCCAAAGTCGAGGTTGGCCCTCGCGATGATCGAGGTGAATTTCGTTTGAATGGTAAAGCTGTTATTGGAATTACTGTTTCTAAGCAAGCAAAGGCCAATACCCTCGAGGTTGGTGCAGGTGTAAGAAATGCCTTGCCCGATATCCTTGCTTCCTTGCCTAAAGGAACAGATATCGACATTACATATGACGAGAGCGTCTTCATTTCCAAATCAATTAATGAAGTTTATCATGCGATTTTCATCGCCATGTTCCTGGTTCTCTGTGTTGTTTTCATTTTCCTACGTAATGCGCGCGCTACCCTTATCCCCATGCTTGCTATTCCCGTTTCGATCATTGGATCCATGATAGCTTTGGCCGCTTTTGGGTTCTCAATTAATGTCTTAACACTCTTAGCTATGGTTTTAGCTATTGGTCTTGTCGTTGATGATGCCATCATTGTCTTAGAAAATATCTCGCGCCGTATTGAAGAGGGCGAGCCACCCCTAGTTGCTGCTTTTCGAGGAGCGCGACAAATCGGTTTTGCCGTTCTGGCTACAACAGCAGTCCTCGTTGCCGTATTTCTACCCATCTCTTTCCTCACTGGAAATGTAGGTCGACTATTTAGTGAATTCGGCATCGCCATGGCTTCTGCCGTTCTGTTTTCTATGTTAGTCGCTCTAACTTTAACCCCTATGCTGTGCTCAAAGATATTAAGGCCAACACGCGAAGACAGCTGGTTAGTACGAAAGACAGAGCACCTGTTTAGCAATCTAAACAATGGTTATCGTCGTATTCTAGAATACGCTTTGACGATACGGCCGTTGATTATCTTTGGTGCGGCGGGGCTATTTGCTGGATGCTTTATACTGTTTAATGCACTTCCGCGTGAACTCGAGCCCTTGGAGGATCGTGGCACTATCTTTATCAATGTTACCGGCCCTGAAGGCGCTAGCATTGGTTATACACGCGGTGAAATGGAAAAAATTGACGTTATCCTCAAGCCCTATCTTGATGGTGGTGAAGTTGGGAAAGTTACCAGTATCCTTGCCCCGGGATTTGGAGGGCCTAGTAGCGTTAATCGCGCAATTTATATCTTACGCCTTGCGCCATGGGAGATGCGAAAGCGATCACAAAATATAATAACTCAAGAGATTACTTCCAAGCTAACCAACGTACCTGGGGTACGCGCTATTGCCTCGAACCCGAGCGGCTTAGGGATACGAGGATTGTCTACTCCGGTTCAGGTAGTATTACGCGGCAATACCTATGAAGAACTTGCCGCATGGCGCGATCGACTTTTTTCTACCTTACGTGACGATCCTTCTGTGCGAAATCTCCGCGCTGACTATGATGAGACAAAACCAGAGTTACATGTTTCAATCGATCGAAATCGCGCAGCTGATCTTGGCCTTTCTATTTCCGATGTTGGGCAAACTCTTGAAACTATGCTAGGTGGCCGCGTCGTCACACGGTATGAAGATCACGGAGATGAATACGATGTTGTTCTTCAAGCTCGGTCAGAAGATAGAGTGAGCGCTTCCGATCTTTCAAATATCTTCATCCGCTCTAGTAACAGTAAAACCCTGATTCCATTATCGAGTGTCGTTCATCTCACAGAGGCCGCAGGACCATCGCAATTAAACCGATTTGATCGCCTTCGCTCCATTACCATAAGCGCGAGTTTAGGTACGGGCGCGACCCTTGGTGATGTTCTTAGTAAGATCCGAGATGTTGCTGCCGAAGTATTACCACCTCAAGCCTTGTTGGCTTATGATGGAGCTAGCCGGGAGTTTTTTGAATCAGGCACCGCACTCTATGTAACATTTGGACTTGCCCTTCTCATAGTGTTTCTTGTTCTTGCTGCCCAATTCGAAAGTTTTATTCACCCCTTTACAATCCTTCTAACCGTACCTCTTGCTTTGTTTGGCGCTCTAGGATCCTTATGGATAACAGGGCTTACTATTAATATATATACGCAAATCGGCATGATTATGCTGATTGGACTTGTCGCTAAAAATGCGATTCTAATTGTAGAGTTTGCTAACCAATTGCGCGACGAAGGAAAGCCTCTACATGATGCTGTTGTTGAAGCTGCTGTTGCTCGATTACGCCCTATTCTTATGACAAGTATCGCAACAGTTTGCGGCGCATTACCGCTTGCTCTTGCTACAGGAGCCGGCGCAAAAAGCCGTGAAGCTATTGGCGTTGTGATTGCCGGCGGCGTGAGTTTCTCAACTCTTCTATCTTTGATTCTTGTTCCGGTTATATACAGCTTGATCTCGCAGCGTACTCGAACTTCAAACTATATCAGTGATACCTTAAAGGCTTATGATCGACATCAGTCCGGCACACAAATTATAACATCGCACGCTGCTGAGTAACTTTGTATCGTTAAAGCTACACGGTTGCGCCGATTACCCATGGAACAAATTCATCTTCTCCATAACCTAAGCGCTCACTTGCGGTCTTTTTTCCAGAAGCAGTAGCAACGATAAGATCGAAGATTTTTCGACCCATCTCCTCTACCGTCGCAGTTCCGTCGATAATTTCACCACAGTTAATATCCATATCTTCTATCATACGCCGATACATCGGTGTATTCGTTGCAAGTTTAAGGCTCGGTACTGGCTTGCAACCAAAACAGGAGCCCCGACCTGTAGTAAAACAGACGATATTGCATCCACCTGCAACCTGCCCCGTAACAGAGACAGGATCATAGCCTGGTGTATCCATAAAAACAAATCCTGAGGTTTTTAGGGTTTCGGCGAATTGAACAACATCAACGAGAGGTGATGTTCCTCCTTTAGCAACGGCACCGAGAGACTTCTCCAAAATAGTCGTCAAGCCACCTTCTTTATTGCCCGGTGAGGGATTATTATCAAGAGTTTCGCCCGTACGTGACGTATAAGCTTGCCACCATGATAGCCGCTCAAGAAGCTTATCAGCGATATCTCGGCTAACAGCGCGGCTTAATAGTATATGCTCTGCGCCGTAGATTTCTGGCGTTTCACTTAGAACTGCCGTACCTCCATGTTGAACTAAAATATCCGATGCGACACCCAATGCTGGGTTAGCGGTAAGAGCAGAAAACCCATCCGAACCCCCACATTGCAGCCCAAGTTTTAAATGGCTAACCGAAACAGATTGGCGTTCAATCTTATTTGCTTTATCCAACATCGCCTTAATTTTACTGACACCACCACGAACAGTGGCCGAGGACCCTCCCTCTTCCTGAATGATAAGATCGAAAAGATTCTCAGAGGGTGATAAATCTTCTGCATCCAGTAGACGATCTACCTGATTCGCCTCGCAACCAAGCCCAACAATCAGTATGCCAAAGAAATTTGGATGACGCGCATACCCACCAATAGTTCGTCTTAGAATATTCATGGCTTCTCCTTCAGAAGCCATGCCGCAGCCCGTTTTATGGGTCAAGGCGACAACCCCATCTACATTTGGCCATTGCTCAAGGATAGAACCGCGAAATTGGTCGGCGATATGGCGTGCTACAGTTGCTGAACAATTCACCGACGTCAGAATACCAATATAATTTCGAGTAGCTATCTGCCCATTTGGACGAATAATTCCTTGAAAGTTTGCCAGTTTAGTATGCGGCACCTCTCGAGATGCACTGCCATAACTATGATTACTTGAGCTTGGTATATAAGAAAGATTATGAAGGTGGACGTGCTCACCTGCCGCGATATCTCGGCTCGCGATGCCGATTGGTTGAGCAAACTTTAGGACTATGGATCCTTTTGGTATTCTCTGACCAGCAACTTTATGACCTTGGCGGATAGGTTCTTTTGTAAAAACGCCCTCTTCCAAAGGTGTTCCTATTGGTAATTCCTTTAAAGCAATGAAGATATTATCTGCAGGATGAATCTTTAAAATCTCCATTGCGATCCTCTCCTCTGCCTTTACCTCTTTACCAATGCCACATAGTCCCATCTTGCAGACGATTCACCGGCAAGTAAGCACGTTTGTATGGAAAACGAGATGCAAGTTTTTCGTCTACATCAACACCATGCCCTGGAACTTCTCCTGGATAAAGATATCCATCCTTGAAGCTATAAGCATGGGGAAAAACTTCATCTGTTTCAGATGTATGACGCATGTATTCCTGTATACCAAAGTTTGGCACCCAAAGATCGAAGTGAAGTGCTGCCCCCATACAGATAGGCGACAGGTCCGTTGCGCCATGGCTACCTGTGCGAACCTGATAGAGTGCGGCTAGATCTGCAATACGACGAAGATGTGTTATCCCACCAGCGTGCACAACTGTTGTACGAATGTAGTCAATTAACTGCTCCTGGATAAGAGTTTTGCAGTCCCAGATTGTATTGAATACTTCGCCGACAGCAATAGGTGTAGTCGTATGTTGCCTAATTAATCGAAAGGCTTCCTGATTTTCTGCAGGTGTTGCATCTTCCATCCAGAATAGTCGATAAGGCTCAAAAGATTTCCCTAATCGCGCAGCCTCGATTGGTGTTAAACGGTGATGAACATCATGAAGCAAATGGGGATCAAAACCGAACTTACTTCTTAGCTTCTCGAATAACTTAGGTGTATGATCGAGGTATTTCTCAGTTGACCAGAGATTCTCTGTTGGGAGATCCGCATCTGCTGGTTCATAAAACATCTTATCCTTACTAACGCCGTAAGTAGATTCTAAACCAGGGATACCACACTGAGCGCGAATAGCCTTATACCCTAGGCCTAGATACTCGGATACCCGATCGACTGTTTCCTCGATATCGCGCCCATTAGCATGACCGTAAACCATGACACCTTCACGACTACATCCTCCAAGCAATTGATAAAGCGGCATATTTGCCGCCTTTGCTTTGATATCCCACAGTGCCGTATCGACCGCCGCTATAGCAGACATTGTTATAGGTCCGCGCCGCCAATAGGCACCTCGGTATAAATACTGCCAAATATCTTCTATACGACGCGCATCTCGACCAATAAGACAAGGAATCACGTGATCCGTTAGATAAGAAGCAACTGAAAGTTCGCGACCGTTTAGAGTTGCATCCCCAAGTCCATAAATCCCCTCATCCGTTAAGATTTTGAGCGTAACGAAATTGCGTCCGGGGCAAGTTACGATAACGCGGGCATCTTTGATTTTCATAAAATACCTATCTTGTTTTGCATCTGCGAAATAATAACCTGACCACATTACCACTTGATCACCAAACCGAGGTAGTCATAATGCAGGCAATTATGCATGACAATGCATGCATATCGGTCGGGGGAGAACTCTCTACTCATGCCATTTCAGGCCAGCACATCACAGCGTCAAGCTGTAACTTTTATTGATTTACTGAGCAGATATAAATGTCGTTTCCACCTCAAGATTCGGTATACCCATTTGCATAAACCACATAATCATCTGTTTAAATACTATTAGTTACAGCCTGATCGATTAGGACGATAAAAATAACTAGGAGGAATCTTGTTACACGACGATCGTTTATTCTCAAGCGATACAACACAGCGTGCCATCGCGCGGCGCTTATATTCAGAAGTCA
Source organism: Alphaproteobacteria bacterium (assembly GCA_041396725.1). Classification (GTDB taxonomy): domain Bacteria; phylum Pseudomonadota; class Alphaproteobacteria; order JAWKYA01; family JAWKYA01; genus JAWKYA01. Next base: position 38,230 of record JAWKYA010000004.1, on the reverse strand, counting down.
AAGATTTACCGATCGTTAGTCCCCATGGCCATACAGACCCTGCGTGGTTTGCCTATGATGAGCCTTTCCCTGATCCGGCGACCTTGTTCGTTATACCAGATCATTATATCTTCCGCATGCTTTATAGTCAGGGTATTTCTCTGAGTGATCTTGGCATATCACGCATCGACGGAAAATCCAATCCTACCCCAGATCCACGAAAAATCTGGCAGGTATTTGCTGAAAATTGGCACCTATTTCGAGGGACGCCAACTAAAATGTGGATGGAGCACTCCTTAGAAACAGTCTTTGGAGTAACCGATAAGTTAGGACCAAAAACGGCTAACGTAATTTACGATCGTGTCGCGGCGTGCCTCGCTAGTTCTGAATTTCGACCAAGAGCTCTTTTCGAGAAATTTAAAATCGAGGCTCTAGCGACAACAGAATCTCCTCTCGATCTTCTGGACCATCACAAGGCCCTTCGCGCGAGTAATTGGAAAGGTAAGATCGTAACAGCTTACCGACCGGACCCCGTCGTTGATCCTGAATATATTGGGTTTGTAGATAACATTGCTACCCTTGGCGACTTAACGAAAGAAGATACCCATACTTGGAAGGGTTATCTCACTGCTCTTGCGGAACGGCGTCAGTATTTCAAATCTTATGGCGCAACATCGACTGACCATGGACATCCCACGGCAACAACCGTTGACCTCTCTGAAAAAGAAGCAGCTTCCCTGTTTCAAAAAGCACTCGCGGGGAAATTAACTTCTACCGAAGCTGATATTTTCCGTGGTCAGATTTTAACTGAGATGGTGCGAATGAGTCTTGATGATGGGTTAGTCATCCAGATTCATCCCGGTAGTTTTCGTAATCATAATTCTAATCTCTTTCTAACTTATGGACGAGATAAGGGCGCAGATATCCCCACAAGAACCGATTACGTTAAAGCACTAAAGCCATTACTCGATCGTTTCGGTAACAATTCACACCTAACAATTATCCTTTTTACTCTTGATGAAACTTCCTATAGCCGCGAATTAGCGCCCTTGGCTGGCCATTATCCAGCCTTACGTTTAGGGCCGGCATGGTGGTTTTTCGATAGTCCTGAGGGTATGCGTCGCTATCGTGAATTAGTTACTGAAACTGCAGGCTTTTATAACACTGTTGGATTTAACGATGATACACGTGCCTTCACATCCATACCTGCACGTCACGATGTGGCGCGCCGGGTAGATTGCTCTTTCCTTGCCAGGCTCGTCGCTGAGCACCGTCTGGATGAGGATGAAGCCCGGGAGGTAGCTATCGACCTTGCTTACCGCCTGGCAAAGTCAGCATATAAACTTTAATCGAAAGGGAGAATTAAATGACATTCCGACTAAGGCTTATGACATCATTTATTGCAACTGGCCTTGTTGCGTATGCTGGGATAGCAAATGCACAAACAGTGCTCCGATCGGCAGATACACACGTCGATGGGTATCCGACCGTCGAAGCTGTTAAATACATGAGCGACTTACTCGCCAAAGCAACAAATAATCGGTATAAGATTCAAGTATTCCACTCAAGTCAGTTAGGCGAAGAAAAGGATACCATTCAGCAGACTCAGTTTGGTGTTATTGATATGAATCGCATCAATCTGGCGCCCCTGAATAACATCGTACCTGAAACCCAAGTCCCTTCCCTTCCTTTCTTATTCCGTTCTGTTGATCATATGCATAAGGTGATGGATGGACCCATTGGTGATGATATCCTTAAGGCTTTTGAGCCTCATGATATGATTGGTTTGGCCTTTTATGACTCAGGAGCTCGTAGCTTTTATAATAGTAAGCATCCGATAAAATCTCTTGCTGATATGAAAGGTCTGAAGCTTCGTGTTCAGCAATCGGATCTTTTCATCGCTTTGGTTCAAGCATTAGGCGCTAACCCAACACCTATGCCATTTGGTGAAGTGTACAGCTCTCTACAGACAGGTGTTATCGATGGTGCGGAAAATAATTGGCCGAGTTACCAAAGCACCCGCCATTTTGAAATCGCCAAGTATTATACCTTAACCGAGCATTCTATGGCGCCTGAGGTTTTGGTTGTCTCAAAGAAAACTTGGATGAAGCTTTCGCCAGAGGATCAAAAGGCTCTTCGTCAAACAGCAAAAGAGTCTGTTAAAAAGATGCGTGAATTGTGGGTAGCGAGTGAGAAAGAAGCCATGACTGCAGTTAAAGCCGGGGGCGCACAGGTAACTGAGGTCGATAAGAAACCTTTTATCGACGCAATGGCACCTGTCTATGACAAGTTTGTCACTGACGCTAAGTTGAAAGATCTTGTTCAACGCATACGCGCCGTTCAATAACACCTTATAAGAAGGGGAGATGGGCATATCCATCTCCCCTTAATAGGAATTACGCTGATGCTTACTGTGGCGAATTACTCCTATCTGATGGGGAAACTAGCAAAGGCTGCTCTTTGGATAAGTGGAACAGGGCTTGTTGTCATGACTATCGCAATCGCATGGCAAGTATTTGGGCGATTCGTATTGAATGATACGCCAGCTTGGACTGAGCCTTTATCGCTTGTCTTGATGCTTTATTTTATCCTCCTGACCGCCGCAGTTGGAATTCGCGAGCATTTTCACCTAGGCATGGATTTCTTTCAAAACATCGCCTCGGAATCTACTCAACAGTTAATGGCCCGCATTTCTAATTTAATGGTCGGTTTTTTCGGCCTCACCATGCTCTGGTGGGGTGGTCAGTTAACTGCACAAACATGGAGCGTTAAAATACCGGTTCTCGGACTTCCAGAAGGTATAAGCTACTTACCTCTTCCGTTATCTGGCACTCTTATTTTTCTCTTTTCTATCGAACAAATAATCAATCCTGCGGCACGCAAGAATCTTGCGCCTGTATCGACTACGGCAGAATAATTATGGCTCTCGCAGTTCTTTTCATCAGCTTTATACTTTTGATGTTCCTAGGAATGCCCATTGCCTTTGTCATGGGGCTTTCATCCCTAATTACGATTATTTATTTGGGGTTACCCCCGTTGGTGATATTTCAGCGAATGTCATCGAGCATGAATGTCTTTGCCTTGATGGCAATCCCTTTCTTTATCTATGCTGGTGAGCTGATGTTACGCGGCGCTATTGCTGAACGACTTATTCGTCTAGCAGCCGCATTAGTAGGGCATACGCGGGGCGGCTTAGGCCTTGTTAATGTTATGTCTAGTACGCTGTTTGGGGGAATTTCTGGTTCAGCTGTTGCAGATGCTTCAGCTGTAGGCGGCCTTATGATCCCGCAAATGACAAAGCGCGGCTATGACGTTGATTACGCTGTCAATGTTACCGTGATGTCTGCGATTATCGCTCTCCTTATTCCACCAAGCCACAATATGATCATTTACTCTATCTCGGCTGGTGGCTCTATCTCTATCGCCGATTTATTTACTGCTGGTATTCTTCCTGGCATCCTCCTGGCACTCGCTCTAATGATTACAGCCTATATCGTTGCCCTGAGGCGAGGCTATCCCGCTGAAAAATTCCCCGGCTTTGCCGCGTTAGGACGTATTTTTATCGTCTCAGTACCAGGACTTCTGCTCGTCGCTGTTATTATAGGTGGCGTACGATCTGGTGTTTTTACTGCAACAGAAAGCTCGATGATTGCGACGATCTATGCGCTTTTAGTTACTTTACTCGTTTATCGTAGTTTGAGCTGGAAGGATTTTGTTCACGCGACTTTAGGTGCCGTTCGCACTACAGCGCTTGTTCTTTTAGTAATTGGCACAGCGGGTGCCTTTGGATGGCTTATGGCTCTGTTGCAAGTACCTGCCGTTACGATCGAATTTATGCGCCACTTTAGCAATAATAGCTTAGTTATTTTTCTCATGATCAATGTTTTGCTTTTATTTTTAGGGACCTTCATGGATATGGCGCCCCTCATTATCATTAGCACGCCTATTTTCTTGCCTGTCGTTAAGGCTTATGGGATGGATCCTGTTCACTTTGGAATCATCATGATTTTAAATCAAGGCATCGGCCTTATTACGCCTCCTGTAGGTTCAGTTTTATTTGTTGGCTGCGCGATAGGTAAAATCTCAATCATGCAATCAATGCGAACCATCTGGCCCTTCTTTTTAGTCAGCTTAATCGTTTTAGCGATTATTACCTATGTACCTGAGGTATCCCTATTTCTGCCACGGGTGCTTGGTAAGTGAGGCTCTCTGCTGCATCATACTCGACCCTACCCTCAACGATTTTCAAACCTCGCTATAAACGCGAAAATCTAGAGATTGGTATCGTTCACCTGGGTATTGGTGCGTTTCACCGTGCCCATCAAGCCGTTTATACAGATGATGTCCTTAATCGCAATCCTGGCCCTTGGTTGATTAGTGGGGTCAGCCTTCGTCGCCCGGATACTCGGGATGCTCTAGTGCCTCAAAATGGGTTATATACCCTTGCTATTCGAGATGCTTCGGAAGAGCGATTGCGCATTATTGGCTCCGTTACCGAAATCTTAGTGGCACCAGAGTCTCCACAGGCTGTACTCGATAGGCTCTGCCATCCCTCAACAAAGATTGTAAGCCTAACCATCACAGAAAAAGGATATTGCCACGATCCTGCTACTGGGAATCTGAACACAGAGCATCCAGATATTCGGCATGACCTTACCCATCCGGAAAGACCGCGATCTGCCTTAGGATTTATCGTAGCAGCAATCTCTTTCCGTAAAGCAGCGAACTTATCTGCCTTCACTGTGCTTTCTTGTGATAATTTGCCAAGTAATGGTGATACTATCGCCAAACTCCTACAGCAATTTGCCACTTTACGAGATAAAGCTTTAGGATCTTGGATCCATAGCCATATCCCTTGCCCCAATTCCATGGTCGATCGCATTGTTCCAGCAACGACCGATGATGATCGGATGGTAATCGATCATGCTATGGGTCTCTCAGACTCATGGCCCGTTGTAACTGAGCCTTTTTCTCAGTGGGTCATCGAAGATCGCTTTGCTTCTGGGCGGCCGGCTTGGGAAAAAGAAGGTGTCCAGTTCACAAAAGATGTTCGCCCCTTCGAGCTTATGAAATTAAGGCTCCTGAATGGAAGCCATTCTTCCCTTGCGTATCTAGGTTATCTCAGTGGCTTTGATAAAGTCGCTGATGCCATGAACTCACCCATTGCCGATTTTATTAAGGAGCTAATGGATAAAGAGATCGCCCCAACTCTACCGCCAATCGATGGCATTGATCTTACCCGTTATAAGGTTGCTTTGCGTGAGCGCTTCTATAATTCAGCGCTAAAACATCGGACCTGGCAAATTGCAATGGATGGTTCGCAAAAACTCCCTCAACGATTATTAGAGACAATCCGTGACCGTTTAAGAGATGGCGCTTCGATTCAATACCTTAGTCTTGGTGTATCTGCATGGATGCGCTACGTTTATGGCCAAGATGAACATGGTCGAAAAATCGATGTGCGAGATCCTATGGCCGCAGAATTTGCACGAATATCCGCAAAAACAGGACCCAATGCTCAATCTTTAGCACATGAGCTACTTGCTTTACGCTCCATCTTTGGTGAGGATCTTCCGCAAAATAGAATTTTCACAGATCAGGTTACGGTATATCTACAAAAACTTTTTACTCATGGTGCTTTGGCGATCGTTCGAAGCTTTTTCTAGGCTCTACATAAGACCTAAGCTCCTGAGTTCAGCCAAGAGATCCGCTGGGATTTTTGCTATATCGCCTTTTGCACTACGCAAATCTGGTGGCGCATCCTTATTTTCTAAATACCGCCAACCCTGAAAGGGCCGAAAAGGATACGGCATAACTGGGACAAGCTGAGATGCTAAACGAATACCGCAGGTCGGCCGACCTTCATCATCTTCTAGTTCATCGAAGCCAATAATTGGCTGTCGTACCCGGATCACGCCCTTTATAACCCAGTACAGAGATCCTTTTTGAGTGAGAATTTCTTCCGCTCGGCGCGGCCAATTTCGTGTTATATGACGGGAAAATTTCCGTTTGGCTGCACGGCGGCGTTGCGCTTGGACAGTTTTCAGATGTTTTATATCTGAAATCCCCACACACAGCTTGATCAGATTAAGAGGCATTAATCAACAAATACAAAGTTTCGCACTTTTGGATGCGTGTGACTTACTTGTGATAACTTCATACAGCTAATTCTCCACCCTTGATTTAAGTGCTTGCGCCGTCCGTGACACAGGGGTGCGGCCAAGAACTTGACAAATCTCTCTCCCTGCCGCCGCTACCTTAGCAAGATCAACGCCCGTTTCAATATTCATACCCTGAAGCATGTATACAACATCCTCAGTTGCAACATTACCCGCAGCACCAGGTGCATAAGGGCACCCCCCCAGCCCAGAAACTGAACTATCGATCACAGAAATCCCTAGATTTAGAACAGCATAGAGATTGGCCAAAGCCTGCCCCCATGTATCGTGAAAATGCGCTGCTAAGTGTGACACAGGAACAAGTTTAGCTACCGCCTCAACCATTGCTATAGCTTTAAGGGGTGTCCCAACACCGATGGTATCGCCAAGAGAAATTTCGGCACAACCCAAGTCAAAAAAACGCACAGCGACTTCGGCAACCTGCGAGGGCGAAATATAACCCTCGTAAGGGCATCCTAAAACGCAAGAAATATACCCTCGTAGGCGAATATTTTTAGCAATAGCGGCCTTTGCTACCTCTGCAAACCGCTCAAAACTCTCGTCAATAGAGCAGTTGATATTACGTTGGGAGAATGTTTCAGAAGCTGCACCAAATATTGCAATTTCATCAATAGGACCCGCAGCTACAGCAGCCTTGAACCCTTGCATATTAGGAACTAAAACTGGATAACGTATGCCGGGATGCCGTCTGATCTTAGCTATAACATCACCGCTATCAGCCATTTGGGGAACCCATTTTGGAGAGACAAAAGCACCTGTCTCGACTACAGAGAGACCTGCCTCAACCAAGGATTCAATCAAGTGAATTTTGGCAGCAATAGGAACGAGCTTAGCCTCATTCTGCAAGCCATCGCGAGGACCAACCTCAACAATACGTACTGACTTTGGTATCATGATAATGTTTCAGTTTTTGATGCATTTAAAATATTTTTATTAATCAGCACCACACAAAATCTTAGTGAGTAATGGCGTCCGGCGCTTTCTCATCCAAAACGACCAACCGAGTTCCTTCGGCCATAATATCACCAGGCCGGCATAGAACCTCTGTTACTATACCATCAAAAGGCGCAAGGATTTTATGTTCCATTTTCATTGCCTCCATAATCGCCAAAACTTGACCTTTCTTAATTTTTTCCCCAACTACAACAGAAATAGAAAGGACTCTCCCTGGCATTACTGCTGTTAAGGTCGCCCCCATTCCTATATGATGATGAGGGTCGATTTCATCGCGATTTATGGCTATTAAACGATATGTCTGTCCTTGGTAAAATATAGTTAAACTCTGTTGATGCAGGATAACGCGACCCTCGACCCGTAAAGATCCGTAGGTAATATAAAATGTATCTCCTTGCCTTGTATAAAATCCAGCAATGTGCTCTTGATTGATCATGAGAGAAAAATTTCTTCCTAAAAGAGTGACAAAAAGGATTATTTCATGATTTTGGTCTTTAAAACTGAAGCAAATAGGCGCAGGAGTTTCATTCAACCGCCAGCCACTGTAACTGCCCCACAGTGAATTATCAGAGCGATCATCTATTGCATAGTAGTGGGAAATTAGACTATCCGCGCGCGCAATAGCCGCTATAACCCAAATAGCCAAAGGCGTGACCTTATTAGCCAAAAGCTCTTTCTTGTGATTGGTAATAAACTCCGTTGTAATCTCACCTAGCCGAAAGGCCGGATGATCAAGAACTGTAGCAAGAAATCCTGCATTGGTTATTGGGCCAGCAATTTCGATCGATAACAGTGCTTCTCGCAACTGATCGATAGTTCTTGAACGATCTTCACTCCACGAAATAACCTTCGCAATCATTGGATCGTAGTAAACGGTCACTTCATCGCCCTGACGAATACCACTATCAACCCAAAGATCTCCTGACTGCTCAGGCATCTGCAAATGATATATTTTCCCCGTAGAGGGAAGGAAATCGTTTTGAGGATCTTCGGCGTAGAGTCGCGCCTCAATTGCATGCCCGTGTGCCGTAATATCTTCTTGCCGAAAAGGCAGAGGTAAACCCGCCGCAACATCAATCTGCCACTCTACAAGATCAATTCGCGTGATCATCTCGGTAACTGGATGTTCAACCTGTAGCCTTGTATTCATCTCCATGAAATAAAAATGGCCATCAGCATAGATAAACTCTATTGTACCAGCACTGATATAATTTATAGCTTTTGCCGCTTCTATGGCGGTCTTATACATAGCTTTACGGATGGTGTCTGGGAGTTCTGGCGCAGGCGCTTCCTCAATAACCTTCTGATAGCGTCGCTGAATAGAGCAATCGCGATCATAAAGGTGAACTATATTCCCTTGAGTATCTGCAAAGACCTGTACCTCAATGTGCCGTGGATTACGAAGGAATTTTTCAACAATAATCCGATCATCTCCAAACGCAGAAACGGCTTCACGTCGCGCCGAAGTTATTGCAGACAAAAGATCACTTTCTTGCTCAACAATACGCATCCCCTTACCGCCACCGCCTGCAGCAGCCTTAATTAAAATTGGATAGCCAATGTCTTTTGCGGCAACCTTAATGGCATCGTCACTTTGATCTTCTTCGTGGTAACCAGGGATAAGCGGTACTCCTGCCGCTGCCATAATTCTTTTCGCTTCTGCCTTATCCCCCATGGCTTTGATTGCTGTAGCTGGTGGACCAATAAAAACAAAACCAGCGGCACTACACGCTTCAGCAAAATTAGATTTCTCTGATAAGAACCCGTAACCAGGGTGTATGGCATCTACCTCGGCTTTACGGGCAACCTCAATAATCGCATCGATATCAAGATAACTATCCTTAACTGGAGCTGGGCCAATTTCCCAAGCCTCATCCGCCATATCAACATGGGCAGCATGCCGATCAGCTTCAGAATAAACTGCAACCGTATATATCCCTAGGCGCCTAGCGGTTCGCATAATTCGACATGCGATTTCTCCGCGATTAGCAATAAGAATCTTCGCAAACCTATGGCTGCCAAGAATATTATCTTTACTGAGTCTTGTCATTCAAGAGTCCATGTCGGTTTGCGCTTCTCAAGGAACGCACCGACCCCTTCCCGACCTTCTGGTGTTTTCCGAATTTCAGAAATTTTCTGTGCTGTGGCATCAATAAGATTTTGATCCAGAGCAACACCTATATCACTGACGAGCTGCTTAGCAGCCACTAAAGCTTGGGGGCCACCCAGTAACAGAAGATCAATGATTTTATCGACCTCTTCCTCTAAATTTTCCGCAGTAACTATCTTATGGATAAACCCAATCCGATATGCTTCATCGGCTGAAAATTTTTCAGCAGTGAGAAACAATCGCCGTGCCTGCCGTTGGCCAATTGCTCTGGTAACATAAGGGCTGATCACAGCAGGGATCAGCCCTAAACGCACTTCGGTTAGCGCAAATACAGCTGATTCAACTGCAATCGCAATATCGCAGGCGGCTATGAGCCCGCATCCACCGCCGTAGGCAGGACCTTGGATTGCTGCAATGGTCGGCTTAGCCATCCGATCAAGCGTAGCAATAAGCTTTGCTAAGGACCTAGCATCAGCAAGGTTTTCTAGGTCATTATATGTTGCTGCTCTCCGCATCCATGCAAGATCGCCTCCAGCAGAGAAACTAAGGCCTTCTGCTGCAAGAACAACAATTCTAACTAAGCTATCGGCATTTAAATTCTCAAGAGCTGTTGTTAAGTTAGAAATTAATACATCATCAAAAGCATTATGCTTTTCGGGCCTATCCAGTATTAGGTGTGCAATCTTCCCATTGTGACTAATACGAAACCCACTTTCTGACATCATCTACCTACATGCGAAATGCGCCAAAGCGCGTTTGTTCTATCGGTGCATTTAGAGTTACAGCAAGGCTAAGGCCGAGTACTTTTCGTGTTTCAGCTGGATCAATAATACCATCATCCCATAAGCGAGCTGTTGCATAATAGGGATCCGATTGAATCTCAAACTGTCGCTGAATAGGTTCCTTAAAATTCCTTTCTTCGTCACCTGACCAGATCTCACCTCGTGCCTCAGTAGCATCACGCCGAATAGTTGCAAGAACATTGGCTGCCTGCTCACCCCCCATGACGCCGATGCGTGCATTTGGCCACATCCACATAAACCGCGGCTGATAAGCGCGTCCGCACATTCCATAATTCCCAGCGCCAAAAGATCCACCAATAACGACTGTCAACTTAGGTACATTTGCACAGGCGACAGCCATCACCATCTTAGCGCCATCCTTAGCAATACCTCCTGCCTCGTATTTACGGCCGACCATGAATCCCATGATGTTTTGTAGAAAGATCAAGGGGATATTTCGCTGACAACACAGCTCAACAAAATGCGCACCTTTGAGCGCCGATTCCGAAAATAAAATTCCATTATTGGCAATAATGCCAATGGGATGGCCATAGATTCGTGCGAATCCTGTCACTAAAGTCGTTCCGTAATTTACTTTAAACTCATCAAATTCCGAGCCATCAACTATGCGTGCAATAACTTCGCGAACATCGTAAGGAGTTCTAAACTCAGATGGAACGATGCTGTAAATATCTTTCGAGGCATAATGTGGTTCAACGGGCGTGCTTACATTAACGGGTTTAAGTTTTTTCCGATTGAGATGCCCAACAATTTTTCGAGCCATAACTAAAGCATGTTCATCATTGAGTGCATAATGATCCGCCACACCGCTGATCTTTGTATGAACTTCAGCACCTCCAAGCTCTTCTGCAGACACCACCTCTCCTGTTGCAGCCTTAACGAGCGGTGGTCCACCTAAAAAAATTGTCCCCTGTTCTCTGACGATAATTGCTTCATCTGACATTGCAGGAACATACGCACCCCCTGCCGTGCATGACCCCATTACCACAGCAATTTGCGGGATCCCCATGGCTGACATCCGCGCTTGATTATAGAAAATTCGACCGAAGTGATCACGATCGGGAAAAACCTCATCTTGATTCGGTAAATTAGCACCACCGGAGTCCACGAGATAGATGCATGGTAAATGGTTCTCTGCAGCTATTTCCTGGGCGCGCAGATGCTTTTTGACTGTCAGTGGATAGTAGGTCCCACCTTTGACCGTTGCATCGTTAACAACGATCATACACTCCACACCAGCGATGCGGCCAATACCGCATATTAATCCTGCAGAAGGAACTTCATCCCTATACATCCCTGTCGCTGCAAGCTGTCCAATCTCCAAGAAGGGAGACCCATCATCAAGCAATCGGATAATCCGATCGCGCGGTAGGAGTTTTCCACGATTTAAGTGCTTTTCCCGTGCCTGAGGCCCTCCCCCTTGTTGAATTGCTTGCACCTTATTACGCAACACTTCAAGCTGCTGCTCCATGTTGGCCGCATTTTGCCGAGCGCTCTCAGAGTTAAGGTCAAGAGTGGACTGAATGATGGGCATGGGTTATGTAGGCATCCTATATGGTAAGAGCTATAGATTGCCTAGAGCTAACACCTTGTTGCAAGAGAGAACACGATTACAAAGCCCCTTGTTACCCATTTCTCTAGCCGATGCGGCATCCAGCCCCAGAAAACCTCCCGGAGCCTTAATTGACCCACACTTTACCTAGCCTTGCTGAGATAGAAGCTGCTGCTGCTGTTGTCTATCGATTTATGCCACCTACGCCACAATACTGCTGGCCGAGTCTATCTGCGCGTTGCGAATGCGATGTTTGGGTAAAGCATGAAAATCACACCCCCACTGGCGCCTTTAAAATCCGCGGAGGCCTAACTTATATCGATAATCTTATAAGAATCCACCCTAAGGTACAGGGTGTCGTTACGGCTACACGAGGCAATCATGGCCAAAGTATCGCGACGGCTGCACGGCACCATGGCCTTTCATCAACAATTATTGTCCCAGAGGGCAATAGTTTAGAAAAGAACGCAGCTATGAAGGCTCAAGGCGCCATACTTATCGAGCATGGCCATGATTTTCAAGCAGCGCGCGAATATGCTCATAACTATGCCATACATAATAATCTTCATCTTATTAATGCACTCGAAACCACGATTATCCACGGCGTTGCCACTTATGCTTTAGAGTTTCTCAAAGCCGTGCCAGACCTTCATACTGTCTTCGTTCCTATTGGCCAAGGATCCGGTATATGTGATAATCGCAGCGCGATGCCCTAAAGTAAACACAAAAGATTGTTGGTGTTGCTGTGAGGGAGCTCCAGCCTACGCGCTCTTCCTTCGAGACAGGAAAGCGTTTCACGACTAATATTGCGCATACCATAGCTGATGGTGTCGCTTGCCGCACCCCTATCCCAGAAGCCGTCTCTATCATTATTAAGGGTGCTGAGCGTATCGTTCGTGTCCCTGATAACGCGATTATCGATGAAGCATATTTTATTTACAGATACACATAATGTTGCAGAGGGGCTGGAGCATAGCCTTGCTGCTATTTTCCAAGAAATGAGGCTTTGGGAAAAGTAGGGTTTATCTTATCGGGGTGAGCGTTGATGCGAGTTTCTATAAAAGTGTTTTAGAAGGCTCGTCACGCATAATTAGTTCACCATCCACCTCGCTCAACCAAAGATCCACATCAGCAAGGCGATCATTCTGAAATGGCTCACCCATCGACAAAGAAAATTAGAACCAAAAGACTTGGCGTGTGATAGCCATACTACTTTTACGTAACCGTTCTTTGAGTTCAGAACTATCTAAAGCAGATCAATTTCCGACGGCATATAACCAAGCGCAATGCAACTTTTAACAACAGCCGGCTGTGAAACATCTCGCCCTCTTCAAATGCTTCGCGATAGAGAACCTTAGCATAAGCGCACGCAGCCTCCCTATCTTGGATCTACAAGCCAATAGTATATGCGCGATGCTGAACTGAGGAAAAAGGGAAGAGTTCTGGTAAGCGAATGGTATCTGATGCGGCGATCGTTTAAATCACGACGGGTATAATCACCCTTTAAAGGAATATTCAATAGGGGCTTACCGCTCGTTTGTTTAATATAGCGCCCAATAAAATCGGACGCCAGATAACACTGCGCCCATGGCTCGCCGCTAGATCGTCAATCTGCGCAGCTAAGTAACCATAGTGAAGAAAAATCGAAATAGAATTCGATCACATTTGATTGGTCGTATGGCACCAATACCTCTTTCTTTTTTTACCAGGGCAATAAAGTCCCGTCATTGGTATAAAACTTGCCGCTACTCTCTAGAGAGAGTCCATCAATAACTTGTCGCATACCTGTGACACTCTGTTGTGGTGTTAAGGGCGCTCCAGTGCCACCCATATCCGTTTTAACCCAACCTGGATGGATAACAACCGCTGTAATCTTTTGTGGTTTGAGATCAATCGCCATAGATTTTACTGCTGCATTTAACGCAGCTTTGGATGTGCGGTAAGCATAGTAATGTCCGCTATTATTATCTTCAATCGATCCCATTCGACTGGTTATAAAGACCATCATTTTTTTATCAGATCGCTCAACCGCAGAGATAAGCGCTTCGGCTAACCGGATTGGCGCCAAGGTATTTACCCGCAAGACCTCTTCCCATTCTTCATATTAAGGCCGCCAAAACGCTGCGGGGAGGACCAAAAACACCTGCATTGCTGATTAAAACATCACAAGCAAAATCCCCTAAGCTCTTCCGTAAATTCATAAGAGATTGCGCGTCGGTAATATCGTGCTAAAAGCATAATCTCGGATATCCCCTTATACAGAATTCAGCTGTTGAGCGTTTTTTGGTTTTCTGCACGTTGCAATAATATCAACCCGCAGCAGCATATTGTCGCGCAAACTCAAGGGGCCTATCCCTCGTGAGCAACCCGTGATTAAAACACTTGGCATTTATTGTTCTCCAAGAGCGATATGCTAACGACAAAGCCATACCACAAGAGAAGTTATGATAAAACAACCCTCAGCGCGAAATATTCAATCTCTTGAAGCTAATATGATCTACTATTTCGATTCATCAAAGAGTTCGCGGCCAATAAGCCAGCGGCGAATTTCCGATGTCCCAGCTCCGATTTCATAAAGCTTTGCATCACGCAATAGCCGTCCTGTAGGATACTCATTGATATATCCATTTCCCCCAAGACATTGAATGGCTTCTAGCGCCATCCAGGTAGCCTTTTCTGCCGCATAGAGAATAGCTCCTGCAGCATCTTTGCGTGTTGTCTGATCGCGATCACAAGCGCGCGCCACAGCATAAACATAAGCTTTGCTTGCATTCATCGCTGTATACATATCGGCAAGCTTGCCTTGCATCAGCTGGAATTCTCCAATCGGACGATCGAACTGTTTACGTTCATGCATATAAGGGACAACCACATCCATACAAGCTTGCATGATACCAAGCGGCCCAGCTGCCAACACAACGCGTTCGTAATCGAGGCCACTCATCAAAACGTTAACCCCTCTACCTTGTCCTCCTAAAATATTTTCAACTGGGACTTCGCAATTTTCAAAAACAAGTTCACAGGTATTCGATCCGCGCATACCAAGTTTATCTAACTTCTGAGCGGTCGAAAAACCTTTCATTCCCTTTTCGATTATAAAGGCCGTGATGCCCCGAGGGCCAGCGGCCACATCGGTTTTCGCGTAAACGACTAACACATCTGCATCAGGGCCATTGGTAATCCACATTTTTGTACCATTCAAAACATAAAGATCACCTTTTTTATCTGCACGCAGCTTCATCGAAACCACATCTGAACCAGAACCGGACTCGCTCATCGCCAAAGCACCGACATATTCACCAGAGATCAACTTGAGGAGGTCTTTATGCTGTTGTTCTTTGGAGCCGTTACGATGAATCTGATTGACGCAGAGATTGGAATGAGCACCATAACTTAGCCCTACAGATGCTGATGCCCGGCTAACCTCTTCCATAGCAACGCAATGTTCGAGATAGCCCATACCTGCACCGCCAAGCTCTTCCTTGACCGTCACACCTAGAATTCCAAGATTGCCCATTTTGCGCCATAGATCGGCAGGAAACGCATTATCGCGATCGATTGCTGCTGCACGAGGAGCAATCTCATCCTCTGCAAAGCTGCGCACTGTGTCGCGCAGCATATCGGCTGTCTCTCCTAAACCAAAATCTAGAGTCGGAAATTGATTAGAGAGCATGAGCGTATCCTTTCAATCGTCCGGTGAGAACTTAAAGAAGAAATAAAGCAGCTAAACCCAAAAATACACCAAACCCCACCACATCTGTAATAGCCGTCAGAAATACCCCGGAAGCCACGGCAGGGTCGATTTTAAGCCGCTCGAGCACTAAGGGAATGGTTACCCCCATAAAAGCAGCTATCATAAGATTAGCAATCATTGCCATAGCCAAAACAGTACCAACACCGATATCTCTAAACCATATCCAAGCAACTGCACCCGTCAACAAGGCAAAGGTCAAACCATTTGCTAGTCCTACCAAAACTTCTTTACCTAGAACGCGCCGGGCATTGGCTGAACCAAGTTCTTTGGTTGCAAGAGCACGAACGGCAACAGTTAAACTTTGTGTCCCTGCGTTCCCACCCATAGAAGCAACGATTGGCATTAGGACAGCAAGAGCGACAATGCGCTCGATAGCTCCTTCAAACAATCCAATCACAGCGGACGAAAGAAGTGCTGTCCCTAAATTAACTGCAAGCCAAGGCATTCGCGCCTTTGTTGTATCTACTGTTGCACTGTAAAGATCATCTTCACGGACACCGCCCAATTTCAATAAGTCATCCTCTGCTTCTTCTTCAATAACACGCACAGCATCATCAAAAGTAATGACTCCAACAAGGCGACCTTGGTTATCGACAACGGGCGCAGCAATAAGGCCATACTTGCGAAAAAGATATGCAACTTCCTCTTGATCCATAGTCGCGGGAACAAGTCGCAACTCACGATCCATAATATCTGCCAAAGAGATATCTCGGCTACTCCGTAACACACGACTTAGAGGAACAGCTCCTAAAGGTTTGTGGGCTGCATCGATGATATAAACATCGTAAAAATCAGAAGCTAAATCTGTCGCCGTGCGAGTAAAATCGATCGTATCACCTACTGTCCAACCGATTGGAACAGCCACCAACTCACGCTGCATCAACCGGCCAGCTGTGTCTTCAGGGTATTGAAGTGCATCCTCGAGTTGGGCGCGCTCTTCCGCTGGGACAGCGTCCAGTACCTCGCGCTGTTCATCCGGTTCGAGGGTCTCAATCAGATCAACAGCATCGTCACTATCTAATTTAGTGATAGCTTTAGCTACTTGCTCAGGTTCTAAAGACTCGAGCAAGTCTTCACGAACTACCTCATCAAGATAAGAGAGAACTTCCGGAATAACATCGGCATCAAGAGATGCCATAACCATCCGACGCCGCTCATCAGGCAAGCTCTCAATAAGATCTGCGATATCTGCAACATGCAATGGGCTAATAAGTGTATGAATATCGCTTGTTCGACCAGCTTCCAGCGCTTCTTCAATTTTTTTTGCTATATCGGGCGCAAGCCCAAACCGCGCTTCCTCAGCCGGAGGGCTTTCAAGTCCCGAAGCCATCACCGATCTCCTCGATTTTGCGCATCGACTGCTGCAATTGCTGTCATATTCAGTATCCCGCGCGCCGTAACGCTAGGGGTCAAGATGTGGGCAGGTAAAGCCTGCCCAATCAACAATGGCCCTAAAGAAAGCCCATCACCAATGATCTTTAAGAGGTTGAAAGCGATATTCTGTTGTGTCAAGATTCCGCATGATCAATAAGTTTGCCTGATCCTTTAAGCGAGATCTCGGAAACACACCAGCACGATTTTCAAGCCCTATCTAAAGCTGCGTCGCCATGCATCTCTCCATCTACCTCAAGATCCGGTACCTGGCAGCGGATAATCGATAGAGCTTCACGCATCTTTAGCGACGAAGCAGTTTTGTGGTACCGAAGTTAGAATGAGACAATAATGCAACCTTTGGAAGCATTCAAACGGCGAATGGCTGCAGCCGCTAACTGAACAGACCTAGCGATCTCTTCTGGATGGATCGGGGCTAACATAGAGACGATAAAGTCCAGTCGATGAAGAATAAAGGCCACCATCGAAGATAGATGGCGCACACTCTTTCTGCCCTGCCGATAACATCGGCTACATGGCCTACGATCGCGAAATGGGCCAACCGTCCCGTATAACATCGCATCGGCTTCCTGGCGACGAACCATCAACGCAGCAATAACCGTTGTATTGCTACGCGCACCACCGTTTTATCGCTGCAGGAGAAATCCCTTCCGGAGCCATAACTTGCTGTAAAGAGCGTATAAGCGTCATATCGCGGAATGATCACAAGGGGTTCACAATCTCAATTTCCTTACCCACACGTATACGCAATCCGTGGCGCTCGATCCGACGAGAAATGACATCAGGGCGCCCTACAAGAATAGGACTAGCAAGACGTTCATCCACCGCCGCCTGGGCTGCACGCAAAACACGCTCATATCCTCACCTTCCGCATAAACAACGCGCTTCGGCTCGTTTCGCGCAGACGCTTCAAAGACAGGCTTCACACAAGCCTGAGCGATAGACATAGCGACTGAGCTTTTCCGTATAAGCTTCAAAATCAGGTATCGGTCGGGTTGCAACGCCTGAGTCCATCGCAGCACGCGCAACAGCAGGCGCAAGCTGAACGATTAGCCTTGGATCAAACGGTTTAGGGATCAGGTAATCAGGGCCAAACCTTAACTCCTCACCACCATAAGCTCTTACAACGGCTTCATGCGCTTCAGCCATAGCAAGCTCAGCCAAGGCACGAACACAGGCAAGCTTCATCTCATCGTTGATAGCCGTTGCACCAACATCGAGTGCCCCACGAAAAATATAAGGGAAGCACAGAACATTGTTTACCTGGTTTGGATAGTCTGATCGCCCTGTAGCGATGATTGCATCCGGTCGCGCTTCCTTAGCGACCTCTGGCATGATTTCTGGTGTTGGGTTGGCTAAGGCAAAAACAAGGGGCTGCTTGGCCATAGTTTTTAGCGCTTCAGGGGTAAGTATATTTGGTGCTGAAAGGCCGATAAAAACATCTGCACCTGGCATAGCGTCGGCGAGCGTTCTAGCCTTAATCTTCTTCGCCCAGACAGCCTTCCATGGATCCATAAGCTCGGTTCGACCTTCATAAACAACGCCGACAACATCACACACCGTGACATTGGATTTCTCCAAACCAAGCTTTACGAGTAGATCAAGACATGCAAGAGCTGCAGCCCCAGCTCCTGCTACCACAACTTTAATTTTGGATATGTCTTTTTTAACGATTCGCAAGCCATTTAAGATAGCGGCACTTACAATAATTGCCGTTCCATGCTGATCGTCATGGAAAACGGGAACTTTCATCCGTTCACGTAGAGCTTTTTCAACAACAAAGCATTCTGGAGCTTTAATATCTTCTAGATTGATCCCGCCAAAGGTAGGTTCAAGCGCCGCAACAATGTCGATCAGTTTTTGCGGATCCCGCTCTTCAATCTCGATATCAAAAACGTCGATACCGGCAAACTTCTTGAATAAAACCCCCTTACCCTCCATAACCGGCTTAGCAGCCAAGGGGCCAATAGCGCCAAGACCTAGAACTGCCGTTCCATTCGTTATGACAGCAACAAGATTACCTTTGGCGGTTAGCTCGGCTGCATTATAAGGATCAGTGACGATCTCTTCACAAGCGGCGGCAACTCCTGGTGAATAGGCTAAAGCTAAATCTCGCTGATTCCCCAGAGGTTTAGTCGGGACAACCTCGATCTTACCCGGGCGACCTATTCTATGATAATTAAGGGCAGCTTCGCGAAGTGTGTGACGGGTGTTTTGATCACTCATTCTAGCCCTTCATATAAGAAGGCCCGCGAATATCGCTGTGCCTCTCGTTTATTGGTGCGGTCGAGAAGACTCGAACTTCCACGGGGTTGCCCCCACAGCGACCTCAACGCTGCGCGTCTACCAGTTCCGCCACGACCGCAATAAGAGCCGTTCACTGCCCTTAAGGGGGTCGGAATAGCAAAACCCCTGGCTAGGCGCAAGTATGCTTAGGTGTTGTTCTTATTTTTGCGGTAGGGATTATAGAACTATGCAGCAACCTGACTGGCAGATAGATACTCAGCCCATCCCCTATCCCGATGCCATTTCGGCTATGGAAGCTAGAGTTGCCGCTGTTGCCGACGGCCAAGCACAAGAGCTTGTTTGGCTATTAGAGCACCCGGCGATTTATACCGCAGGTACCAGTGCTAACCCACAGGACCTCATAAATCCCCGCTTACCCATCCATCAAACTGGCCGCGGAGGCCAAATTACCTACCATGGCCCTGGCCAAAGGATTGCCTATGTCATTTTAGACCTACGACAACGTAGCCATGACGTTCGACGTCATGTTCGCAATCTCGAGCAATGGGGAAAAGCAGCGCTTGCCCAGTTTGGAATAGAGGCTAGCACACGGGAGGGCCGTGTTGGGCTCTGGGTAGGCTACCAAAACGGTAGGGAAGACAAGATCATCGCTATAGGCGTCCGCGTACGGCGATGGATTGCCTATCACGGGATCGCCCTAAATGTTAATCCCGATCTCTCTTATTTCCAGGATATTGTCCCTTGTGGCATTAAAAACGATCTATATGGTGTCACATCCATGGCCGCCTTAGGCAAATCTGCTTCCGTTGCCGATGTCGATGCAGCATTGCGTCTCAGCTTCGATACTGTATTTAACCTGCCTTAAGACTATCTATCGCTGCTGTGTTCCACAATTTGGGCGAGGTAGAGCTTCAATCTTCTCGAGGGTGCCGCCGACACGGATATACCCATAGTCCAAAACCATAGAGGGCGAAATTCCATTTTTCAACATATGGACATCCAGCTCAAAATTAGGCTCAGCCTTCGTTTCATCCATATTAAAATAAGCAATTCGAACTGGCCATACTTTGCCCTTTAAGAGGTTTGGATCACCCTTCCCTTGACCAATATTATTCTCGGTCGGTAAGCCAATAACGGCATTGACCTGATAAGGAGCCGTGTCACTTCCCCCATCAAAAGTAATACCTGGCATAATCTTATCACCAGCGGTAATTGAGCGTACTAAGGCTAAATTGTATTGGATAGGAAATAGGGTTCCCTCAGGAAGTTTCATTTCCTTATTCTCAGGGCGGCGAAAATGTACGATACCCCCTTTACCCAATGCTGTTAGCTTTGCATTCCCACTAAAATCTTCAATAACCATATCATCATGGGTGTTCTTCACTGAGAAATCATAAGAAAGGCCATCCCGAGATTCAAAACTGGCAAAGCGATAATCGGTCTCAATACGACCACCCATTTTATCGTTAAACACCAGTCGAATACGCTGACTAAGCGTCCATCCCTCGCAGCTTTCGGCAATTTCCATTGTAAAATCACCCTCAGCAGCAACAAAAGGGCTATCAGGGCGAACCTGTTGATTTGCTAGCGAGTAAATAACTCTATGCGGCACCATATCCGCAGTTCCTTGGCTCGCCGACCAAGCTGCCGGTGCAATCATCATCAAAGTAACAACTGTTACCCTTTTAACGAATGTATTCCGTACTTTCTTCAATAGCTGTTTTGTCACTTTTGTCACTTATGGGTCTCCGGTCCTCTTACGCCACGGAGGCGCCATAAGCAGCCTAGGTGGGTATCACAATAGTCACATGCGAAGCGGCCATGCCTCTGTCAAGCCTACTGCCGCTAAATCTCGTCGCTTACCTGCGACCGATTTCCCAACCGGCACTGCCACCCGATACACAGGAGTGCCACCGATTTCAGAAGTCAACACGGTCGCCCCAAGTTTCGTATGGCGACGTGCAAGACTCTCAGCTCTACCTGGCTCATTAAAACTGGCAAAAACAAGATACTGTTTTCCTGCAGTGTGGTTTACATGCGAGACCGTGGCTTTTTCAGAGATTTTAACGACCTTAGGAGCTGGCGCCTTAGCCGCAGGTACATCCGGCAAAGCCTCAGCATGGACAGGGATAGAGGCCACAGAATCCGAGCTTACCGGAATATAACTCGGGATCTTAGATTCCATCGCTACTGGCAAGTTATCCCCTGATATTGATGGCTTGGTCTTTGACGTCGCCAGATACCGCGCCGTGCGGTCCGCATAGGGATCATAAGCTACGGGTGGTGCAGCAGCTGCACTTATCTTAATAGACTGCTCTAGGGTGGCAGATTCTGATGTCGTAGTCCCAGGCACCTTAGCCGCAGAAGCAATTGAGAATTTTTCGCTTTCGGCAGAGTAGCTTTGCTCGGTCTTTACATGTCCCAGCGTCGATTGTGCATTAGGTGTTACATTTGGAAGAGGTGGTAAGTCATCTAATGGCGCTGCTTCAACGGAACTGGACCAAGATCTGCTCATATCAACAGCTGGCAAGGACTGACCTGCCTTGGTGGGCACCACAACTGATGCTGGATTTGCAGCAACCTGCACCTTTGGGACCTCGGGTAAGCTATCGGAAGTACCAAGTTGAGCCAATTGTAGTGATGTTTTATCTACAGAATCAGGCTCACTTTTTAACCAGCTTGAAACTGATGAACCACCTCCGCCACACCCAGCGAGAGTAAGGCATAAAGGGATAATCCAAAACCGCGACATTCGGACAACCTCTCAGAATCACCTTCCTGCGGTGATACTTCTCTTATATCAGGAAATGAAACCTGTTGGCAAGAGATTGATTCAAGTGACTCTTTTCGCGACTCTTAAACTGGTTTCTTAACTGCGGGTAGGGGGTAAGACCAACCGGATATGCAACTCCTTGAGGCGTTCGAGGGGAACTTCATTAGGCGCCTGCATTAAAAGATCCTGAGCTTGCTGGTTCATAGGGAAGGCCACAATCTCGCGTAGGTTGTTTTCCTGCGCTAACAACATAACAATCCGGTCGATTCCAGGAGCAGATCCTCCATGGGGAGGAGCACCATACCGCAATGCCGAGAGAAGCCCACCAAACCTATCTTCAACCTCTTCACGGCCATATCCAGCAATTGCGAAAGCCTTATACATGACTTCGGGTAAATGGTTCCGAATGGCACCGCTCGATAGTTCAACCCCATTGCAGACGATATCGTACTGATATGCCTTAATCGTTAATGGATCTTGAGTTTCAAGCGCCTCTATCCCACCTTGCGGCATAGAAAAGGGGTTATGGCTAAATTCAATTTTACCAGTTTTATCATCCAACTCATACATGGGAAAATCGACAATCCAGCATAACTTGAAGGTATTTTTTTCTAGAAGATCAAGTTCAGTGCAAACACGAGTCCGCACGGCTCCTGCAAATTTCTCTGCCTGACGTATCGGGCCACACACGAAAAAAACTGCATCGCCGTTCTGAAGCTTACAATCACTCTTAATCCGCGATAACCGCTCTGCATCAAGAAGTTTAGCGATCGGCCCCTTCGCTTCATCCCCTTCAAATTGAACGTAAGCGAGACCACCCTGCCCCTCATTCCGTGCCCACTCGTTAAGCTTATCAAAGAAGCTTCTTGGCCGACTAGCCGAACCTGGGCCTGGAATGGCTCGAACGACAGCACCTTTTTCGATCAACTTGGCAAATATACCGAAACCAGAATCCCGAAAAGCATCGGTTACATCAGTAATACGCAAGGGATTGCGTAGATCTGGTTTATCAGAGCCATAGCGCAGCATCGCCTCATCGTATGCAATACGGGGAAAAGGTGCTGCTGTAACAGCTTGCCCACGCCCGAACTCTTCGAATACACCCTGAAGCACCGGCTCAATGGTCTGAAAAACATCATCCTGGGTTACAAAAGACATCTCAAAATCAAGCTGATAAAATTCTCCTGGCGACCGATCGGCCCGCGCATCTTCATCTCGAAAGCACGGTGCACTGAAATAGCGATCAAATCCTGCAACCATCAGCAATTGTTTAAACATTTGCGGCGCTTGCGGCAAAGCATAGAATTTACCTGGGTGCATTCGGCTAGGAACGAGGAAATCGCGCGCGCCCTCGGGTGAACTCGCGGTCAATATAGGTGTCTGAAATTCAAGAAAACCTGCCCCAATCATGCGACGGCGAATGGAAGCGATAACCTGACTCCGCAAAATAATATTTCGATGCAAGCTGTCACGACGTAAATCGAGAAAACGATACCGTAAGCGCAACTCTTCATTGATGTCGGTTTCAGCATTCACTTGCAGAGGCAGAGGGTCGGCCGCCGACAATAAACTAATAGACTCAGTTTGAATTTCAATCTCACCTGTTGGTAAGGACGTATTAATCGTATCGGCAGTTCGAGCGACGACTTTACCCTCGATAGTGATGACACTTTCAAGACGGATAGTTTCAGCCGCCACAAAAGCTGGGCTTGCGCGATTGACCACACATTGCGTTAAGCCATAATGGTCGCGGAGATCAATAAAAGCAAATTACCGTGATCGCGCTTGCGGTGAACCCACCCCGAAATTTTAACTTCCTGAGATTTATGGTCGATCCGTAATTCGCCGCAAGTGTGGGTGCGATAGGCATGCATCATCGTTTTCCCTTTTAGATATGCCGCAATGGGCACAGAACCACAGCCTTTGTCAAGCAAGCTCGACTATGAATTATGAGCGGGACAGGATATAGAAGAGCAGTTATGTCACTCTTACCCGAACTCATCACCGACACGCCGGCCCTTACCGTATTTTGCGCGCGCCTCAAAGGTACGGAATTTGTCGCCGTCGATACGGAATTTATGCGCGAGAAGACCTATTGGCCCAAACTCTGCTTGTTCAGTTAGCAGGACCAGAGAATGCTGTTGATTGATCCTCTGGCGCCGGGAATGGATTTAACCCCGTTATTTCAACTTCTAAACGATGATTCAATCCTAAAGGTTTTTCACGCCGCGCGCCAAGATCTTGAGATCTTCTTTAATTTGATTGGTGCTGTTCCCAAACCTATCTTTGATACTCAGGTCGCCGCCATGGTCTGTGGTTTTGGTGAGAGTGTTGCTTACGATACCCTCGTAGCTAAACTCACGAAGGCGCGGATTGATAAATCTTCGCGCTGGGCCGACTGGTCGCATCGGCCGCTTACCGAAAAACAACGCCATTACGCCCTTTCCGATGTTACCCATTTACGGGTTATATATCAAAAGCTTATAGCGAAATTGACAAAGACTCATCGGATATCTTGGATAAAGGAAGAAATGGCGATCTTGGTAGATCCAAAAACCTATCTGCTTGACCCAGATGAGGCTTGGCGGCGCTTGCGATCACGCACCAGTAATCGCCGTTTTCTGGGCATCCTAAAAGAACTTGCAGCATGGAGAGAACAGGAAGCACGCGATCGTGACTTACCTCGTGGCAGGATTTTGCGGGACGACTGCTTGGCAGATATCGCTGCAACAGCGCCAACCTCTACTGAGGCTTTGGCACGATGTCGGGGTGTGGGTTCGGGTATTGCCACCGGCAAGCTTGGCCCTGGCATTCTAAATGCTGTAAAAAAAGGCGTGAACCTTCCTCCTGACCTCCTCCCCTCCCCTGAAGAAAAGCCAGAATTTGTCCCGGGACTCGGCCCCGTCATGGATTTACTGAAGGTTCTTTTAAAGGCCAAATGTGAAGAATTCGAAGTCGCGCAAAAATTAGTCGCTAATAGCGCAGACATTGAGCGTATTGCCGCCGATGATTCTGCGAATGTTCCGGCGCTCAAAGGATGGCGCCGTGATATTTTCGGTAATGCTGCTCTGGACCTAAAGCATGGTCGACTGACTATCAGCTGTCGTAACGGTCGGATCGCTCTTATCCCGTCGCCTGGAGAAAAAACATGACACCTCGCCTCTGGATCTACGCTTTCGGTATGACCTTAGCTAGCGCAACCTTGGGGGCATCTACTTGGGGAAATCTAGCTCGCGCCGATGGCCCACCTTTTAGCCTGCCTCTTGCATGCGCCGTCGGAAAAGATTGTTTTGTACAAAACTACGTGGATCTTGCACCTGGTGAAGAAGCTAAGGATTTTCGGTGCAATACCTTGACATATAACGGTCATGACGGGACTGATATTCGCCTAAGGGATTACCCGCAAATGCGCCAAGGCATCGCTGTTCTTGCCGCCGCCGCTGGTCGCGTGCGCAATACGCGCGATGGCATGGCCGACGTTACTAAAGAAACTTTAAATCCCAGCGCCATTACTGGAAGATACTGCGGTAACGCCGTTATCCTTGAGCACGATGATGGTTGGACCACCACGTATTGCCATATGCGCCAAGGTTCTGTTGCTGTAAAGAAAGATGATATGGTTACCCGTGGCCAAAAGCTTGGTCTGATCGGCAATTCAGGTATGGCTGAATTTCCCCATGTACATTTTGAAATTCAAAAGAATCGCGTACCGTTGGACCCCTTCACTGGCAAGCCCCTCGAAAGCGGATGTAATGCCGCCGATACATTGCCAAATATACCCTTAGAAACATCACTCTGGACAAAGAAAGCCGCAGCAGAAATGCCTTATGTGCGTACCGGCATTTTAATTTCAGGCTTCGCTGACCGCGTACCGACGCCACCAGAAATTCGCAATGGTGACTTTGCGGCAATAAAATTTACTCGCACATCTCCTGCTCTGGTTTTTTGGGTTGAGTTGTTCGGTAAGGTTATGGGCGATACGGAAAATCTTTTACTCGTTAGCCCTTCGGGCAAAGCGCTTGTTGCAAACTCTAAGAAAGCCATCAAGAATGAAGCCAGCTCATCTCTTTATTTTGGCATTAAAGCTCCCCCTGGGGGATGGGAACAGGGGCGATACAAGGCTAGTTATATTTTAACCCGCTCGGTTAATGGTCAAGCCCCTCAGCCCGTCGTTCAAGTCGAGAAATATATTACGATCAACTAACTATTAGATTCTTCTATTTCAATCTTTGGTTCGAGCCTTAAGAAGGTAGCGAGCTTCTCGATACGACGCCGAGTTTCCTCTCCAACTAAAAGGCGATCTCCTGCAGAAATCGTCATCACTAATGTAGAATCGCGCACCCTTAACCTTGATCGTGCCAGCGATTCCCCTGCTCCAGCGGCAAAGGAATAAGATAAACGTAATGCATACCCTGTTATTCGCGCCCACCACTGTCCATCTTCACTCAAAAGACGCAACAACTCGTTTAACGGCTTCGTTAAGCTATCGCCGCCATACCGCACAAATAGAGCCATAGCGAGGAATACTCGACCCGGGTGATCAATTGCAGCAATGGGAAGCGCTAAAACACGGTGCAATACCTCTTCGGCACGATAGTCAGGCTGATCCTCCCAGGCTAAATCCGATACTGCAACCGCCGCTCGCGCTAATCGACGAATTTCTGTAGGCGCTTCTGTCAACAAGTCATTGAGCCATGTATCTCGTAGCTGAAAATGGCCTGGAAACCGAGCGACTCTCTCTCCATAAGCGATGCAGCTCTCGATCAAAGGATCTCGTGCGCGCTCTGCTTCAGGTAACAGATCATAAAGGCATCCTTCGCGTAGGCCAAAAGCACTAAACACAATATGTGATGGTTGGATACGGCAGCCAATTTCATGCAACACCGCTGCTGCTTGAGACAGTGTATCGATCCTGCGGGGTGATATCACTCCTAACTTCCCAAGGCTCGATGGGGTCACTCGCGCTAATAGATCCAAGAAAGGATCCATGTCACGCCACGGGACTGTATATTGATGCACCACGCGCAAAGGGTGCTTAACATGTGCCATGTGAGTCTTGGCTACCGCACGCCATGCTCCACCAACGGCATAAAAAGGGTAGCCTCTCAGAGCACCGAGCCATGCTAGAGAGTGGAGCTCTTTCTGAATGAACGCTTTAGTCATCACTTTTGAAGTCGCCATTTCATCTAACCGAAATGGTCCTAAAGGAAGTGTTACATGATTTTTTGCAGTTCGCTTGTTAAGTTGAGCAAGCTCAAGGCTACTACCACCAAGATCTCCAAAAGTACCTTCAGCATTCGGGATTCCTGACATGACGCCAAGTGCCGACAGGCGTGCCTCTTCTTTCCCTTCAAGAATAGAGACTTTAATTCCACATAATTCTTGGACTCTATGTACAAAGTTCGCACCATCAGCCGCTTCCCGAACAGCCGCCGTCGCCACGGCTATAAGTGTGCCAACCTTAAGCTCTTTAGAGATCGCAGAGAACCTTTGCAGTGCTTTCAGTGCGCATGCAACACTCTCCTCATCTAATGTGCCACCTTGTTTCAGACCATACCCTAATCGCGCCAATACTTTTTCGTTAAAAACAACAATCGGCGCACGATTTAAGCTTTCAAATACCACCAAACGGATAGAGTTCGACCCTATATCTATGACGCCCGTGCGCAAAGCAACGCGGTCGGCAGATAAATTTGTTCTCATTATAGCTTTCGTAAAACCAGGCGGGGCGCAATTCTTGTTGCTTTCGCCCCACTACCACGACCCGACAGACTAGGGTTTGTCATAAAATATTTATGAGCACTAAACGGTTCACCGTGTGGTGTCATGCGCGTATATTGGCCATCTGAACCCAAGATCCAACTTTGCGCATCGTCTTTCAAACTCGCAATCATTACCTGATCTAAGATCTGCTGGTGCACAGTTGGATTTTCAATAGGCACAAAGGTTTCAACTCGACCATAAAAATTGCGATTCATCCAATCTGCTGAAGAGATAAAAACCTTTGCTTGGCGACTCGGAAGTGGCGCACCATTTGCGAAACATGCGATTCGCCCATGCTCGAGAAAGCGCCCAACTGTGCTCTTGATGCGGATATTTTCGGACAAACCTGGAATACCCGGCCGCAAGCAACAGATACCACGGATAACAATATCGATCTGTACACCCGCTTGTGAAGCTCGATACAAACTATCGATAACACCCGGATCGACAAGAGCATTTATCTTAGCCCAAATTTGCGCCGGCTTTCCGGCCTTAGCGTTTGCAATTTCATTTTCAATCAAACCCTGCAAACAATCGTATAAATTAACTGGTGCGATCGCTAATTTCTCCATAGCGACAGGAGCGACATACCCGGTCATATAATTAAACATAGCCGCTGCATCTCGGCATAAAGATGGATCGCAGGTAAAGAAAGAAAGGTCCGTATAGCTCTTGGCCGTTACTGGATGATAATTTCCCGTACCAAAATGGACATACGAACGTAATCCCCCTTCTTCGCGCCGGATAACCAGCGAACATTTGGCATGAATTTTAAGATCAATGAAGCCATAAGCAACTTGCACACCCGCACGCTCCATATCGCGAGCCCAGCGTATATTCGCTTCTTCATCAAATCGTGCCTTTAATTCAACAATCGCCATAACCGACTTACCCGCTTCGGCCGCTTCAATAAGCGCAGCAACAATCGGGCTATCATTCGATGTTCGGTAGAGTGTTTGCTTGATCGCAACGACAGCTGGATCTCGCGCGGCTTGACGTAAAAATTCAACAACAACATCGAAACTTTCGTAAGGATGATGAACAACAATATCTTTCTGACGGATTGCTGCAAAGCAATCATCTCCACAATCACGAATACGTTGCGGAAAACGAGAGTGGTGCGGAGCAAAGATTAAATCTGGTCTATCATCGACAATCATTTGCACAAGATTCGCCAGGCCAAGCAATCCATCAACTTGGAAAACCCAATCGGGCTCGATGGCAAATTCTTTAGCCATCCATGCGCTCAAGCTTGCAGGCGTATCCCCAGAGACTGAGAGACGGATGACATGCCCACGGCGGCGGCGCTTCAATGCCGTTTCGAAAGTTCGTACAAGATCTGCGGCCTCTTCATCAATATCCATCTCCGTATCACGGATAATTCGGAACATCCCCCGTGCCCTCACAGTAAAGCCAGGGAAAAGATCCGAGAGGAAAAGATCAAAAATCTGCTCTAGAGCGATAAATCTAATGTTATCACTGCACGGTAACCGAATGAACCTTGGAAGCTGCGCAGGAACAGGCAAAATCGCATTCATCTTTTTACCATCGTCTGCACGCATCAATTTAAGCGCCATTAAGAACCCGAGATTGGCGATAAAGGGAAAGGGATGCGCAGGGTCTACGGCTAAAGGCGTCAAGACCGGAAAGATTTGTTCACGGAAATAGTTTTCAAGCCATATCCGTTCCATCGCCGTTAACTCATCGGGCTCGATCAAAGCGATACCAGCATCGCGTAATTCATTTCTTAATAGACGAAGGATCTTGCGCTGATTTTCCATAAGGATTCGCGCATGATGATTAACAGCAGCCAATTGTTGCGCCGGTGTTAACCCATCGGGACTAGGCGTTGATACCCCAGCTTCAACCTGCCCACGTAGTCCTGCTACCCGAACCATATAAAATTCATCTAAATTAGTTGCAGAAATAGATAAAAAGCGTAGCCGTTCCAAGAGCGGATGACTGAGATTCATCGCTTCATCGAGAACACGCTGATTGAAATCAAGCCATGATAATTCACGATTGATGAAACGCTCTGGCGACTCTGGGCCAACAGCCGAGAAATCGGCAGGGATCGAGAAATCGGCAGCACGGGACTTGCGACTTCCTGCAAATTGTCTTTTGCCGATCATTTTTACGTCCTTATACTTTCCTTCTATCTGCCTTACGTTCTAATATCTTAGCAGATTTTTATAAAACGGGTATCAAACTGACATAATCCCATGAAATGGGTCTACCTTTTACGCCACGCTGCAGCTAGTTTTGGCAATCTGACCCAAGACGATCATACAAGGCCCCTTTCTCCGAAAGGTCGCGAAGAGGCATATCGGATTGGGCGATACATGATTGACCATCAGCTTATTCCGGATGCTGTCTTCTGTTCAGAGTCAATCCGAACTCGTGAAACTTGGGAATTCCTCAATGTAGAGGTAAACCCAGTTAATGTTTTCTTCGAGAAAATCTTGTATCTAGCCGATGCACGCAGTCTTTTGCGCTATATCTCCTTAATCCCTGATAAATATCAACGCATACTTTTAATCGGCCATGCGCCAGGACTGGCTGATCTCACCTTAAACTTAGCTACTATCCGGAATAACAATGACCGCGATTTCTTCCACCATGTCGGAGCAAGATTTGTAACAGCAAGCATGGCTATTATAGAGAGTACCGCTTCATCTTGGGCAGATTTACCATATACGCCCAGCCAAATTCTTAACATTATTTCCCCTCACAATCTAGGATGAAGGAGGGACCTAATTATCAGATGAAGTTTTTGCCATCACCGCACGCACAAGGGGTACCGTGATAGGTCGGCCCGTCTCGAGTGAAACTCGATCAAGAGTATCAACAAGTTTTGCCGCAGCACGGGGGGTGCGTTCAATGCGGGGCAAAATATAGTTTAAAATATCCTCCCCAATACGGAGTTGCCGATCAGAGAAAAGCTTCACAAGTACGAGGCCTAACATTTCATCATTGGGGGGTTCTATGCTAATCTGAGGCAGAGCCTTGAGCCGAGACGTTAAGTCGGGCACAGTCAGAGGCCACTTGCTTACAGCTCTACGTGCTGTCATTGCAATGTACCCCCGGTTCTCAGCTATCCAATTATAGAAGTGCAAGAATGCTCTTTCATTCTGTACGCCCGTTAATTGATCTATATCTTCAATAAGATAACTCATTGCCGGTTTAATCCGATCCGTCATCAATCCTTTGACCATCTCTTCTACGGTCGCTAGATAGGCTTGGCTACGTCTTTGCCAAATACGCGCAAGATGGCTTTTCCCTGCACCTTCGGGGCCATAAAGAATTAATCCTGGCGCCGACCATTGTGGCCACCGCTCGAACCAAGCCACAGCTTGTTGGTTACCTGGGACAACTAAAAAATCTTCAGAGTCAAAAGATACCTTATGCGCCAAGTCAAAAATAAGCTGACCTTGGGAGAGCGATTTCATAATTCCGATGTACCCGATGGCGAGGAATCTCCAATGATCGTCTGACCGCGATAAATCTTACTTTCCATATATCGTGCCAGAGCGAAACGAATAAGAACACCTGTTGCCGCAGCGACTGGCACTGCAACAAGGATCCCAACAAAACCGAATAAGCTGCCACCAGCTAACAGCGCAAAAATAATCCATACTGGATGAAGGCCAACACGGTCGCCCACTAGTTTCGGGGTTACAAAATTACCTTCGAGAATCTGACCAATGGCAAATACGCTTGCGACTCCTACAATGGGAAGCCAATCGCTGTATTGAAATAGAGCAATTGCTAGACCAATAACCAAGCCAACAGACATTCCAAAATACGGAATAAACGAGAGTAACCCTGTTGCGAAGCCGACCAAGAAACCAAAGTCTAAGTCTATAATGCTGAGGCCTACTCCGTAAAATAATCCAAGAGAAAAACACACTAACAATTGTCCGCGTATAAATCCTGACATAATGCGATCCATTTCTGCAAACAATCTACGAATTATAGGTGCGTGATCGCGTGGTAACCACGTATCAATTTTAGCAATTATTCGATCCCAATCTCGCAACAAATAAAAAGCTACCACCGGTGTAATAAGAAGAAGCGAGAGAAGATTAGCGATCACGAAACTGCTCGAAATAATACTTTTTATTACATTCACAGCCCATTTGGTTATATCGCCGCTGGTAACATCAATCATTTCACGGATACGCTCCCTCACTGCAAGCGGCATATGGGTGCGTATAAATTCAAAAAGCGGTGTAATTTGTTGTTCAGCCTCGGCACGATAGGCTGGAAATCTATCTGCTAACGCAATAAGTTGGCCTTGGATAAGAGGGATAAGTAACGCTAAAAAGCCGAAAACCAAAAGAAAGAATAATGCTGTCACTGTGACTGTGGCGGCTGTTCGACCCAGTCCTAGACGCTGAATTTGGTCTGTTGTCGGATCAAGAAAATAAGCGACAACTATACCAGCGATAAAAGGAAGTAGAACACCTCCCAGCAACCATAATCCAACAACGAAAGAGGCAAATATCCCAAACCAAAACCAGAGTTGGGTGCGGATGCTCATGGTACAGGAAGCGTTGTAGTGGGTGATGTAGCCGCCGCAGGATCCGTGTGTGGTTTTGGATTGATTGTCCACTCTCCGTTTTCTTGCTCGAGTCCAAGCTCATTCTGCGCCATTGCAATCCGAAGCTGTTCGACCGATCCAACAAAATTAACAGCCAGGCGCACCTGTCGTTTCGACAGAGACACCAAGCGCATACGCCGGACTGAGGATACAGCATTGATACGCCCCCGGATTCGTGTCCATTCTTCCAAACTAGCCGTAGGAATAAGAATCTCAATATCGCTTTGCTGCGATGATCGCGTGACACTACTTTGCTTCCATATCTCTTCGGCAGAAGCGATGATCGTGGTCACCATTTTTCCCAACGCATCAGGCGTATCGGCCGTGCCCACAATTTTATCGGCGATTGGTTTTGTGCCACTCACAGGACCAATACGAACGGCACTTGCTGTTATTTGATTTCCCACGATCTTAAGCTCGGCGATTAATGCATCCGCCGCTCCGTATCGCTTAGCGATCGCTTCAAGATTCGTTGGTATAGCTGCCTGCGCCTGTTCTGGGGAAATAGTCCCAAGATCCTCAAGATCCCCCACAGGAACGACGAACGGAATTAATCCTTGATCAGGGCTTCGTGCATCCCACGCCTTTTTCCAGAGATTAGCATCTGACCATAGCAAGGTTTTGCCATTCGCTGTAAAAAGCGGCAGCACCACAATCGGACGAGAGGGGATCTCCGCAAAAGGTATGCCGACACCTAAAAGTAAACGCCGCACATCGTCAGGCCGATAACTCACCGTAACCGTCCCAATGTACCGAACGCCTGAGAGTTTTTCGCCTTGAATCTCAACACCTGTAACCATATCAAAGACTTCCCGCACCTTAGGGGTTGGTAGTCCCCGCCGATCGGCTTCGGTGGTTAAGCGCTCGAGCAGGATCCGTAAACCCTGGACCTGGGCTTCGGCTAAGGCCGCTTCCCGGGCCGCCGTGGCTGTGGCGGCCGTTTTATCCACTGCAATATTACGGACGGTGAACAAGTCATGCACTGTGGCCATGGCGTTCTGCGCCTGACCTGGATGGCCCTGTAGGGCGATCAGCCCAAAAGGATAAGAAACACAATAAGTCGGCAGCCTATTAAACTGGCTTTATTTGTGCGAAGCATTGCAAACTGTCTCGGAAAGGGTATGGTCATCACCTTTTTTACCCTATCCCCTAGGAGGATACCATAGGCGCGCACAGCTATAAGGAGGCCGGCGTTAACATCGCTGCGGGAAACGCCCTCATCGAGACCATCAAACCTCTGGCTGCAGCAACAGCAATCCCTGGAACTACCTCAGCCTTGGGGGGTTTCGGCGCCTTTTTCGACCTCAAAGCCGCAGGATGGCGCGATCCTATCTTGGTCGCTACCACCGACGGGGTTGGCACGAAGCTCAAGCTTGCCTTTGCCACAAATCACCACAGCACGATCGGCATCGACCTCGTTGCCATGAGCGTGAACGACTTGGTGGTCCAAGGCGCAACACCTTTGTTTTTCCTCGATTATTATGCCACCAGCCGTTTGGATGTGGCGGTCGCGGCCGATGTCATCACAGGGATCGCCACAGGGTGCCAGAAAGCCGGCTGCGCCCTGATTGGCGGTGAAACCGCAGAAATGCCAGGTTTTTATGCCAAGGGCGAATACGATCTCGCTGGGTTCGCCGTCGGTGCCGTCGAGCGCGATAGCGTACGGCCGTGGCCCTGTAATCCCGGGGATGTCATTCTCGGCCTCCGCGCATCGGGGCTTCATTCCAATGGATTTTCCCTGGTCCGCCAGATCGTTGATACGCATAAGCTGGCCTGGGAAGATCCGGCTCCGTTTGCAAAAGATCTCTCCTTGGCCCAGGCGTTACTCGCGCCCACAAAGATCTATGTCCAAAGCCTTCTCGCCGCAATGCCTCTCGGAATCCGCGCTCTTGCCCATATTACGGGCGGTGGCCTTCTCGAGAACATTCCCCGCGTTCTCGCACCCAAAACCGCAGCGCGCCTCGATTGTGCGGCCATGCCCCTGCCAGGGGTTTTTACATGGCTGCGCGATCACGGAAAGCTATCCCTTGAGGATCTGGCCCGCACCTTCAATTGCGGCATTGGCATGATAGTGATCTGTCACGCCAAGGATTCTGCGGCTATCAGCAATTTACTTAATGCAGAAGGTGAAGAAGTTCTCACCATTGGTGAAATCGTTGCGACTGAGGAATCCCCTCACGTTATTCTAACCAACGAAGAGACATGGCACGCCGACGCGTAGCGGTTCTGATCTCGGGGCGCGGAAGCAATCTTGAGGCCTTACTAAAGGCGGCAGAGTCACCCTCTTACCCTGCCGAGATCGCCCTGGTGATCTCGAACCGCCCCAACGCCCCTGGTTTGGCCCATGCCGAGAAGCGGGGCATTGCCACAATTGTCATAGATCACAAAGACTTCGCTACACGGACCGCCTTCGAAGCCGCCCTCGACGAGGCCCTGCGTCGCGCCCAAATCGAGTTGATTTGCTTAGCTGGTTTTATGCGGGTCCTTGGTTCAGAATTTATCTCAGCTTGGCCTGATAAGATATTGAATATACACCCATCTTTGCTACCATCCTTCCCCGGTTTACGGGTACAGGCCCAGGCTTTGCAGGCCGGTGTTAAGATCAGTGGCTGTACCGTGCATATTGTGCGGCCAAGCCTTGATGATGGGCCGATTATCGCTCAAGCCGCAGTGCCCGTCCTGGAAAATGACGATGAAGCACAGCTAACTGCACGGATTCTGGCGGCTGAGCACCAACTTTACCCGCAAGCCCTCGCGGTGATGGCCCGGGGCGAGGCCATCGTCCGCGACAATCGGGTCGAGATCCATACCGGATCCCTCCTAGCTTGTGCAGAAAACGCACTTTTTGCCCCCTTAATTAAGGAATAATTCTGTTTATTCAATAAATTACATAGCGTTATATCGTTATGTATATAACGGTGGCGATAAAATGGTTAATTTTGTCACCAGCCCCCTACCCCCACCCCGAGAAACCCCCTCTTCGGAAGCTCTGATCGGTATGCCAAACCTCCACCCTCTTCCCTTATTTCTCCATACATATGCATGCACACCGGATTAAGGGAAAATACAACCATTAAATAGTGTCCATACAATGGGTATAACTTTAGTTGCATCAAACTCGATACAACTAATAAAGAGCTTTTCTGAAATACTGCTGTAAAAGTTGCATCACCTCGTAAGAGGTCTGCCGCAATGAGGCAGATCACCAAGAGGTACAGGTTATTAAAGTCGGTCAGCGCAACTCCCCTGCTGATATCAAAAGTATGGTGACGATAACGCACAACTAACAAGAAATGTATATCGTGTATGTGTAAGAATAGTTGTATAAAATCAAAACAACTAATAATACACTTTATAAAGATATATTTAATATAAGTTGTATCGAGCTCAGCAGAACTCCCCGAGTACAACCCACGAAGAGCGTTACTGGAACAAATGTAACATTGGTTGCATGGGGGGTTGCATAGGGGGTTGGATTGGGTGGTCATGCGCCAAACTCCACACAACCACCTATGGACGGTGTACGACCCGATGGGTCTACTGCCCTCGATGGGTCTGCTGATAGAAGCGCCTCATCGACAAAGCTCTGTTTTGTCAGAGGCCCGGTTCATCGGCCCTAGATGTTGGCGATGCACAACCAGTAAGAAACACTCTTGATCTAGATGTAATATCGGTTGTGCAGAGCCCCGCACATTCGACAAAAAGCTTCACGACTGGTACGGAAGAAACGCGGGTCCTATCGAATAGTGTCGTATCGGACGGTGTCGTATCGGGCAGTTATGGGCCAGACCCAGAACAACCAATTAAAGAGTATGTCTGTAAACAGTATGCTTGCGGAGGGTGAAACACTTGGTGCCCTATAACACTTGGTGCCGTGACTCAAATGCAGATCGGTGTGGAGATCTGGATGGGGATGGCAAGATCGAGGGTGGGAAGGAATTGTCCTTTGCCCAGCACACGGCGGTGGAAGGCGATACGGATCTGGAGGATTGGCGGCGGTCTTCGACAGCAACAAGGATGGGATTTTGGATGCGCAGGATGCGGACTTCGCCAAGTTCCGGGTGGCAAGATCGGAACGGCGATGGGGTGAGTGACGCGGGCGAGGTCAAGACCCTGGCCGAGATGGGGATCCGATCGATTGGCCTGGTAAGCGATCATCGCGCCTACACCGCCGCCGGCAATCTGGGCATGGCTCCGCCACCTATACCAAAGACGATGGCTCCTCCGCCGCCGTCGGCGATGTCAGCTTCAAAATCGCTGCATAAGCTTAGATGATTTTAATATATTTACTAAAGATGTAATCAGTAGGTAATTCTCTGATTAAGAAGAAGGTAATAATTGTAATTATTATTTTAAGCGCAGCAAGCTGCTCCCTTTATTATATCTTTTTATATAAGTTAAATCAGACAATAAGTTCTACAAACACAGTTATTAATGAAAATTTTATTGTAAAAAAAATACCTTTTGATCTAATAAAAATAAAAAATAAAGCTAATCTAGTTTGTATTTTTTATTCCTACGAGCAGCACAAGATAAATACTCTCAAAGAGCCCTTGCGTGATTATATCAAGAATTCTGATTTAGAAAAAGAATGGGCTCTTGCTGTCTCTAGTTACGATAATTTAGATGAAAATAATTGGCAGCTCATCGTTATAGAAAAAAATAAAACAAGCACATTCAAAGTTGAATCCAAATTCATTTACCCCCCAGATCCGCCCCAAGACCAAGTTTCGGTTTCTTACTACCCATGCTTGATTCCCTCAGAAAAGACCGTTTGCATTACAGTAGTTTCAGCAAAAAATCGGATGGCATCCTTCTACGACTCTCAAATTAAATATGAAAATTGCACAACAACATAAAGTAAGCTTTGTGGGAGAGAAACATGTACGAAGATAATGATGACAATGCTTCAGGAAGTGCGAATTTCTTAGAGATTCGCACTATGGCTAATTGGGCTCTTGAAAATTATATTAGGGAAGCTAGCCGAATTGCTGATGAATTAGGAATCTCTAACAATAGTATCGGACGAGATGATCGTGACGCGATTCGGCATTCCTATACATCAGGGAAAATGGCGGAGAATTATGGAGAAGCAGTATCAAGAGCTCTAGGTGAACTCTATGAAAGAGCTCTGCCAAATGATTTTATATCCTTAATTAACGCAACTTAATCGGTTATAATCCTATTGACGCCAGGAAAACGGGAAACGTAAGCTATAAATGGTGGGCTGGCATAATTGCAAAGTGAGAATTAATCGTGGCATCCTCCATAAAGGGCAGCAAAATACTTTTGATTATTATTCTTATTACCCTATTCACCTTAGCGTTGGGGCGAGTGCTCTATGTTAATTTTGACCAAAAGAACGTTTATATAATAGATGCTAAAAATTACTTACCGGAAGAAAAAGTAGAGATTTCTACTAAATATTATTTCAAGACAAATTATAATATATTTTGTTTTATTACTTCATATTTTGAATTTAAAAAAGATGATATAGATGATAATTACATTAAAAATGTGATTAAGTATCAAGGTGCCCTTCCCTATACTTTTTCTACTGACGAAAATGAGTGGGGGTTAATGTTAGTAAATGATGATAAAATAGGTATTATGAAATTTAAGAAAAATATTATATACCCAAATAAAAATATCATAGATTCGATAAAAA
Source organism: Alphaproteobacteria bacterium (assembly GCA_041396725.1). Taxonomy (GTDB): domain Bacteria; phylum Pseudomonadota; class Alphaproteobacteria; order JAWKYA01; family JAWKYA01; genus JAWKYA01. The sequence goes on along the minus strand of JAWKYA010000004.1, from coordinate 453 downwards.
AAATGGAAAATAGAGATAACTCATCTCTTGTCTGTTCATTTTTAGAAAAAAATAAAAACCTAATTATCCAGTTAAGAAAAATAGAAGATAGATACGAAGTTATGCATTTTTCTATAAGCTAAAAGGAAAGCACCCATGTCGTGGTTACTCGATAAGCTAATTGGGATTAAAGATGAGCTGCATATTACTACAACAGGAATAGTGGATTTCTTTTACGGTACCGATGTTCAAAAAGAGCTTAGTAAGCACGGCTATACCGGCAAAGGCGTAGATGACATAGAGGACGCAGCTCGGCATGCCGCTGCCGCCGCTGTTGTCACACTAGAGAAAAGAACCGAACTTAATTTAAACGATGCTACGACCTTAGGAAGCTTCTTGGGTATGAAAGAGGCTATGCAGGCTACGAACTCTGTTACTGCTGCTGCTCAAACCGTTGCTATAGGCAGCTTTTAC
>JAWKYA010000003.1:0-108000 GCA_041396725.1 Alphaproteobacteria bacterium | reverse complement strand
GTGATGATAAGGCTCATGAAGAGATCAACCTACATAAACCTTCTTTGGGTTACAATTTTAGCACTTGATATTGCGAGTGGTATGGCTAACGCCAACTCGGATCAATCCTATCTAAAAGGTATTAAGTTATTTAAGGGCGGTCAGTATGAAGCAGCAGAAAAACAACTAAAAGCTAGTGACCTACCGGATGCAAAGGCATTATTAGCAATAATCATCTTGGATTATAAAGAGTCTACTCAAGCCGAAAAATCATATGCTCAACGCTTCATGCAAGAGGCAAGTGAGCATGGAAATAGTCAAGCCTTATTTCAACTTGCTATTCAGGCGTATTCTCAAAGAGATTTTGAGACATTTGAAAAGAACGTTCGTAAGGCAGCGGAGAATCATAAAATTGCTGCTGTGGCGTACGCTTTGTATTTAGGAACATTGAAGAATCCTGCCAGAGTAAGCGAGGCTATTTTTTGGGCAGAAAAAGCTATCACCCTAGGAAGTGACAGAGGTTCTATAGTTAAAGCTAATTATGATGGAGTGTTTAGAGAAAATTATTATTTATATAAAAGAAAAATAGAAGATATAGTTAGAACTGGTTTTTCGGAAGCATATTTACTTAAATTCTTTTTTGAAAAAAGAATAAATAATAAAGAAGATATTATGTGGTTATATTTAGCTTCCGATTTTGAAGATAGTAAATTAAAAAATTACAGTAATGAACAAAAAGATCTTGCAAGAAAAAGGGCTTTAGAGTGGTTACTTAATGAAAGTAAGGATAAAGAAGGTAACATAGGTCAGTCCGCAAAGTGGTGTCAAAATAAGAAAAATGAACTCTTTAATAAATGCACCATATACGCTGTTACAGATGATTTTAATTGCCGATCTATTCAAATTAAAGACTTGGACACAACAATACCTGCATATCGGCAGACCCTTTCTTATCAAATGTGCCGTACAAACATGTTTCTGGATCATTTAGGGGGGAAAAATGGCTGAAGAAGGTACAGGAAAACTTAGTAACTCTTTAAAAGATATAATAGGTAAATTAAGCGAACGAGAATTAGATTACTATCGTGACATAGACCGTATTTATGGTCGCGAAATCCGTTTTGAATATAACGACATTACAAGTAGCTGGGCCAACGCCCATACACGCAACCTGAAAGAGATGGGATATACGGATGCTGAAATTGCCGCCTGTACCCCCGGCGAGTTAGCTTATTTCTATGCATTGGATGAAAGAAATTTAAGTCCGAAGAGCTCTTTAGTCGCTGATATTTTAGAAGATCTCGATATTGAATCGAAAATAAATGGGCTGCCCTCTTCGATGGAGAAATGCCCTAGTGCCGTAGGTGCATTCGATGAATACGGCCCCACCACTCGTTCATGGCAAGAAAACTTACCCAATGGTGGATTTATGGGTGGAGTAGAGATTGCTTCTTTAAAAGGTGATGCGGGGCTAGCGGAACTTGGCACGCCTGGGGTGGGGAGCGATGGAGAGAGCATTGGCCCTGGGGGGACGGGCTGGGGCGGTTATGGGGCGACGAGTTGGTCGGATTTTTGCGCGGGACAAGGGTTGTCGGTGACCACGGGTCAGGCGATGGAGCTGGAGACGGTGGGGTCGCTGCGGGGTGATTTTGATTTTTCCGAGGGATATGAAAGCTTCGCCGGCGGGTGGAGCGATGACCGTGATGACGAGGATGGGTCGACCCCAAATGATCCGGCTGGTGATACGGGTGGCTGGGGTGGCGCTGGGTATGGGGGATGGAGCGATGGCCCAGGGAATGAAGGTTCGCGAAGCGATGGTCTCAGTGGGGATGATCTGGGGCGCGATGGTCCAGAAAGTGACACCTCAGGAACTGGCGCCTCAGGAACTGGCGCCTCAGAGACGCGTGGTGGCGGTTATGGAGGCTGGGGCGGCGCGGGGTATGGCGGTGGATCTGGGGATGGATATGGGGGTGACGCTGGTGGTGGATATGGAGGGAGTGCCGCGTCTGAGTCATCGAGTGGAAGTGGGAATGAGGGGAGCTCTGAAGGGTCGAGTGGATCTGAAGGTGGTGGTTACGGGGGCGGTGGTTACGGGGGCGGTGGATCTGAAGGTGGTGGCGGATACTATGCACCGATCGTGCTGGATCTAGATGGGGATGGGATTGAGCTGGTAGATGCGGAGGGGGGAGCGCGGTACGACACCGATGGGGATGGTGTGCGGGAGCGGTTGGGCTGGGCGGGTCGGGACGATGGCCTGCTGGCGATTGATCTGGATGGGGATGGCAAGATCGAGGGCGGGAAGGAATTGTCCTTTGCCCAGCACACGGCGGTGGAAGGCGATACGGATCTGGAGGGATTGGCGGCGGTCTTCGACAGCAACAAGGATGGGATTTTGGATGCGCAGGATGCGGACTTCGCCAAGTTCCGGGTGTGGCAAGATCGGAACGGCGATGGGGTGAGTGACGCGGGCGAGGTCAAGACCCTGGCCGAGATGGGGATCCGATCGATTGGCCTGGTAAGCGATCATCGCGCCTACACCGCCGCCGGCAATCTGGTGCATGGCTCCGCCACCTATACCAAAGACGATGGCTCCTCCGCCGCCGTCGGCGATGTCAGCTTCAAAATCGCCCCCCATCACCACGATCTAGATGACGACGGCGCCGACGATCCCGACGATGACGCGATCTTTACCGCTGCGGCGCGCAGCACCTTAAATGGCCGCATTCCGACCCGTCCACCCGAGCTAGGAACCTCCGCCGCCACGGTCGCCCTGGCCGCGGCTTTTGGGATCGCGGCGGTCGAGGCCAGCAATGCTCTGGCCGCAGCAGCTCACCCGGACATGGGCCGTAGCCCCACGAGCGAGACCTCTTTGCCCTTCTCCCCTACCGGCGCGGTTGAGGCAACCTCGATCCCGATAGCCGTTTTAGCGGGTACGTCGGCGGGGGATGATCTGACGGTGGGTGTTGGAGGTGGCGGTGGGGGTGGAGCGGGCTCTCGGTTTGACGGGATGGCGGTGATCGAGGCGACGCAAGGAGTGGCGGGGCGGTATTTGGATCACGATCCGCGGCCGGTGGAGGATGTGGTGGTGGAGCGGCATTTGGTGGCGCTGGGGTATGGGGTTGGCAGTGGGGTTGGGGAGGATGTGGACTTGAACGATCGTCTGAACCAGCTTCAGAAAGAGATCGCGGATCCGACGTGGGATTTAGGGGATACGGAGGCGTCGGCGCCGGCGCTGAGCGTTGGGGATGTGGCGGGGGTGGAAGATGGGTGGATTGATCTGAAGCTTGATGTGGGTTTGACGGATACGGATGGTTCGGAGGTGTTGTTGCCGGTACGGCTGAGTGGATTGCCGGTGGGGTCGGTGTTGTCGTCGGGGGTCCAGGTGGCGCCGGGGGTGTGGGAAGTGTGGGCGGGAGCGTTGGGGGGCTTGAAGGTGAAGCCGCCAGGGAACGATGCCCATGATTTTACGGTCCAGGTTCAGGCGACGTCCTTGGAGCAGAGTACAGGTGCGACGGCGGTGAGTGTGGGGAGTTTTGTGGTTGAGGTTGCGGCGACGGTTGAGGCGACGATCGGGCTGACGGCGGCCACCGTGGCGGGGGTGAGTGGGACCAGCGGGTCGCAGCTTCTTATAGGTGGATCGGGTGGAGAGACGCTGTTGGGAGGGGGTGGCGACGACACCGTGCTGGGGAACGGGGGTAACGATGTGTTGTCTGGGGATGAGAGCGATCAAACCGCCACGGCCCAGCTGAATTTGTCGGCGATCATTTCCGATCCGGGGGATGTGCAGGGGTTCTGGGTGACGGTGTCGGGATTGCCCGGAGGAGCCACGGTGGTGCCGGGGATCGATCTTGGCAACGGGACGTGGCGGATTGGCGGGGATGATCTGGATCATGTCAGTGTCAACTGGCCGGCGGGGAGCGGCAGTCTTACTCTGAATGCCTATGCGACGGGGTTCGATATCGATCCGGATACGGGGGATATGCCGACCAAGGATGGTGCGGCGGTGAGTTTTACGGTTTTGGCCTCGGATGGGATTGGGGACGATACCCTGGTGGGGGGAGTTGGGGATGACAGTTTGATCAGCGGCGGTGGTCAGGATGTGCTGAGCGGTGGAGCCAACAACGACACCTATATCATCGACAGTACGGGCGATGTACCGGTGACGGCGATCATCCACAACGATGCGGTGAACGACGCTGGGGAGACGGATATTCTCCGGCTATCGTCGGGGTTATCGCCCGAGGATGTGTGGTTTATGAAGCAAGGATCGGATCTGATCGTCAAACTGCTGGATGGCAGCGACGGTACGGTCACGATCGCCAATTGGTATGGGAGCGATGAGGCCAAGCTGGATACCATCGCCATCGGTGATGGCCCAGGAGGGAATGGCCCAGGAGGGAATAGTTCAGGAGGCGGCGAAACCTTGGATCGGTCCAAGATCGATCAACTGGTGCAAGACATGGCCCAGTACAGCGCCCAATACGGCATCCCCTCCGCCGATACCCCGCTCCCCCCCGCCCTCCAATCCGCCATCGATACCGCCTGGGACGATAACCAACCATAAAATTTCTGCTGAGGGGGAATATGGAAAAAAGGGATGTAACCGACAGCCCTGAGGCTGCGGTTGACGCAAAGATGACTAATCCTGCGTCAATATCGCTCACGGAATCGCTTCATGGTACCCCATCTATGGATATGGATACGGGGCTGATGTGTTTCTCCTTGGTTCTAGGCGTTCTAGGGATATCGTGTCAGCCAAGCACAGTGCGCCATCGTGTCGGCGCCACAGGGAAATTTATTGTCCGTGATATACTGGAAGCGGCATCCCTAATGGGGGCAGAGGCAAGCCATCGTCAGTATACATGTGCTCAACTCGCTAAGGCATCGCCGCCTGTGATCCTTTTGATGAAGGATGGGCGATTCTTGATGTTTACAGGGATGGCACAGGATAAGTTTGTGCTTCGCATACCCATGGTGACTGAGCCTATGGCGGTTAGCGAGGCCGAGTTAATAGCGCAATGGGCCGGCGATACGATTTTAATGCGCAAAGCGGGAGCGGATCCAGCATCCATAGGTGAGGGCTCCAAATTTGGTTTTAGCTGGTTTCTGCCTGCGCTCTTGAAATATCGATTTTACCTGGGTCAAGCCTTGCTCGCGTCTCTGTTCTTGCAGTTATTTGCGCTGATAACCCCACTTTTCACGATGGTCATTATCGATAAGGTTCTGAGCACGCGGGGTATTTCTACCTTGAATGTCTTGGTGTTCGGTCTTGTCGCTCTTGCCGTATTCGATCTGTTGTTGGGAGGCCTGCGCCGTTATCTTTTTAGCCATACGACCAACCGGATCGATGCTGCCCTTGCGGCAGGGCTCTTTCGTCATCTCTTACAACTACCGCTGTCGTTTTTTACTTCGCGCCAAACCGGCGATACCATTGCCCGCGTTCGTGAAATAGAAACCATTCGTGGATTTTTAACAGGCCCCGCTTTAATCGCGGTCATCGATTTTGTTTTCGCCTTTGTCTTCCTTGGCGTCATGCTGTTGTTTAGCCCGTTTCTTACGGCAATCGTCATCGGGTCGATCTTTCTTTTTCTCCTTCTTTACGCAGCGGTTGCTCCGGCACTCAAAGCAAGGCTGCATCGCAAGTTCGGTGCTCAGGCGGACGGGCAATCTTTCTTGGTAGAGACGGTTAGCGAGATCGAGACGATTAAAAGTTTGGCTCTTGAACCCCGGTTGCAAAGAAACTGGGAACAGCATCTTGTCTCGCAAACTCAAAGCAATTTTACTACCGAAAATTTATCAGGAGTTATTGGTCAAATAGCCTCCTTCATCAATAAGATGACCGTTGCGGCTACGCTCTGGTTAGGCGCGCAAGCAGTGATCAATGGGGATATGACGGCAGGCCAACTTATCGCTTTCAATATGATGGTGGGGCGGGTGATCGCCCCGGCTATGCGGATCGCTCAATTATTTCAGCAACTCCAACAGGTGCGCGTTGCGGTGGCACGGGTCGGCGAGATTTTGAATGCGCGGCCAGAGCCAGGGTCAAGTGGTCGGCAGTCGCTTCCGTCGCTGAAAGGACATGTACAGTTTGAGGCAGTTTCCTTTCGCTATAGCGGGGATGGGCCTACAGTTTTACAGGATATCAATCTTGATATCCCCGAAGGACAGATTGTTGGAATTGTCGGCACCTCGGGTTCGGGTAAAAGTAGCCTCATGAAACTTCTCTTGCGGCTGTATGTTCCGCAGCAGGGGCGCGTGCTCATTGATGGTATTAATATTGCTGAAATCGATCCTGTTTGGCTGCGCCGCCGCATAGGTGTCGTTATGCAGGATACCGTATTGCTAAACCGCACGGTGCGCGAGAATATCCAAATGGAAGACGGAACGATCTCTATGGAGCGCGTAGAGGCCGCAGCCGAGCTGGCAGGAGCAACAGGGTTTATCCGATCGCTCCCAAAAGCCTATGATACACTCTTAGGCGAACGAGGAACTATTCTTTCTTTAGGTCAGCGGCAACGGATCGCTATTGCTCGCGCTTTAATTAATAACCCACGCATTCTTATCTTGGACGAAGCGACCAGCTCGCTGGATCTTGAATCTGAACTTACTTTACAGCGCAATCTGCGCCGGATTTGTAAAGGTCGGACGGTCTTTCTTATTGCCCATCGTCTATCTATGCTTCGAATTGCCGATCGTATTATCACCGTCGAGGGAGGTAAGATTGTAGAGGATGACCATCCTCAACAGCTATTGGGAAAAACAGGGCGATTTGCCCAACTCTCAGCTCTGCAAACACAGCAGGTGCCGGCATGATTAGGCCGCAGCTTCCCCAGACTCCTCGACGAACGGGTATCTTAGGTCAAATGATAAAAAGCGCTGTTATGGCAGGAAAGGTTCACAGAGAAAGATTATATACTTTCGTTTCTTCGCATTGGGCTCGATTTGATGGAGCTATGGAGCGTGCCAAGCATATTCTTGGTATTGAAGCACAGATAGAAGGGACAGAATTCTTACCAGGGATTGGTACGATCGTTAATCGTCCACCAGCCATAACGACGTGGCTTTTGCCCTTGTTATTGATGGTTCTGTTCAGTTCGGCTGCGGTCTGGGCTTGGGTTTCGGAAATCGATATTGTCTCTCCAACCCAAGGTCGCATTGTGCCCAGTAGTCGGGTTAAACTCATCCAATCTTCGGATATGGCGGTTGTTCAAGAGATCCTTGTTCGGGATGGCGACCGGGTGACAGTAGGGCAACCGCTTATTCGCTTCGACCATACAGCCGAAGAAGCCGAAGCAAAACGTATTCGCCAAGAGCTGGAAACGGCACGGGTAGAGGCTATCCGGTTTTCGGCGCTTTTGGGGAAAGAGAAAAATCCTCTCGAGACTTATGACCGTCTGGCTAAGGGCGAGGCAGCGATTATCGCCGAAGAAAGGCAAATTTTACAAAGCCAATGGGGTAATTATACGGCGCGGCAACTTTCTCTGGATCGGCGGATCGATAGCCTTACAGCAGCTAAGGCTGCTGTGACTGCGGAGATTGAGCAGTTACGGTCTGTATTGCCATTTACAGAACGGAAAGTAGATCGATTAAGAGAGCTGGTGAGCCGTGCCCATGCAGCGCAAGTCACTCTCGATGAAGCTGAAGAACAACTTCTCGTTCGGCAACGGACGCTTAATATCAAGCAAGCTGAAGATAGTCGAGCTGAGGCTGAAATCGCTATGGCACGCCAGGAACGCGTCCAATTAGAAACAGACGCTTATGAAAAATTCAATATGGATCATGGTGCGACGGTCCAGCGCATAGCGGCCCTTGAGCAGGAATTGCGAAAGGTAGAGCGTCGTTTAAGCTGGAAGACACTGAATGCACCATTAGCGGGAGAAGTATACGATCTTGCTGTTCATACGATTGGTGGTGTCGTTCAGCCGGCTGAGATCTTAATGAGAATTGTTCCCGACAACAGCCCATTAGAGGTTGAAGTCAACATCCTCAACCGTGACATTGGCTTTATTCGACCAGGTCAGCAAGTTGAGGTTAAAATAGAAACGTTCAATTATACAAAATATGGCGCTCTATCCGGCGCTGTTCGTAAAATTGCCAGTGATGCTACGATAGATGAGAGATTAGGCCCTGTTTATCGTGCTTTTATTTCTTTAGATCGCGACGAGCTGATGGTGGAAAATCGTCACATGAAAATTATGCCCGGGATGAGTGCGACAGTAGATATAGAAACGGGGCATCGAAAGTTGATTGAGTATATTTTAGCGCCAATCTTGCGTTATCGTGACGAGGCTTTACGAGAGCGCTGAGGTATTCCTACGTTAGGTTTCCTTCAAGAATAAGGCTCTGATCGCCGGCGATCCCGCAGATCAGTCACTGATGCGGTATGTGATGTAGAGTGCGACACTGGCTCTATATCTTCGGTCTGGGTACGCTTGTCCCGCGCAAGAAGAAGGTAAAAGGCTGGAACAACGAAAAGCGTAAATAATGTGCCGAGAGACATGCCTGAAGCAATGACAAGCCCCATGGAATACCGTGCTGCTGCGCCAGCGCCACTGGCTATAAGCAGAGGAAGAACACCGAAAACCATCGCAGCCGTTGTCATCAGTATAGGGCGCAAACGAACCCGAGCAGCAGCCTCAATAGCGGTGCGTTTCTCCAAACCATGTTTGATTTGCTGCTCGTTAGCAAATTCAACCATAAGGATTCCATGTTTAGTAATCAACCCAACCAGAGTAATGAGCCCGACTTCGGTGTAAATATTTAATGTTGCGGGCTTAAGGCCAATAAATGTGAGTACAAAGCCAAGGTTAAGAAAGGTTATTGCTCCAAAAAGCGATAGGGGAACGGAGATCATAATGACAAAAGGATCTCTAAAGCTTTCAAACTGAGCAGCAAGCACTAAATAAATAACCAGGATCGCTAACCCAAAGGCCAGAGCTATAGCATTACCTTCTGTTCGCTCGAGACGGGATTGCCCAGCGAAATCTTCAAAGAATTCTGCAGGCATAGCCTGCTGAGCGATACTGCGGATTGCTGCAAGACCTTCAGCTGTCGTAACTCCGGGCTTGGGTAGAGCAGAGATAGTCGCTGAGTTTAGTTGGTTAAATTGCTCGATAGCAGCAGGGGCTGCATCTGTATGCACCGTTACCAATGCAGAGAGCGGAACCATGGATCCCGAAAAAGAGCGAACGTAGTATTGTTTTAGTTCGTCAGGGTTAAATCGATGACCCTGAGCAACCTGAGTAATAACATCGTAACTCCGGTTATCTCGATCGAACTTGGAAATAGAGGCCCCACTCATTAAGGCACTTAACGTTGCGCCGATATCACCTGCGGAAACCCCTAGGCTTGCAGCGCGATCGCGATCAATCTCGATCAAGGCGCGCGGTGTCTCGTAGGTTATGGAATTCTGTACGACAAAGAACTTCCCAGTAGCTTGAGCTTTTTGTCGAATTTGCTCTGCTACCTCATAAACTTGTGCTGTATCTGTCGTTGAGCGAAGAACATATTGGATGGGCATGCCATCGCCACCACCGGGAAGGGAGGGTGGTGCGAAAACAAAAGCCTGCACACCGGGGCTGTCGCTGAGCATAGCTTGAATTTCTTGTTGGATGATCTGAGGGGGTCGTTGACGCTGACTCCATTCCTTAAGCTTGAATCCAATAAATCCACTTCCACCACCATCAATACCAACGACAAGAAATCCATCGTCGATTTCAGGGATTTTTTCTGCAGCTTTAGTAAAGTTCTGGGTAAATAATTGTGTATAGTCAGAGTTGGCATATTGAGGAGCCGTTATAAAGCCAAGAAACACACCCTGATCTTCTTCAGGGGCTAACTCCGATTGGGTTTTCGTAAACATAAATACCATGGTTGCCATAAGAAAGGCGACAATAACCATAGTGATGGGTCGGGCATCCAAGGACCGTGTTAGGCGGCGACTATAAAAATCTTCAACTTTGCCGAAGGTATGATCAATAAATCGCGCGAATCGATCACCCCCAGTTTTGTGAGGCTTTAATAACCGAGCTGACATCATGGGCGATAAGGTTACGGCGATAATGCCGGAGATCACTACGGCGCCTGCAAGGGTAAAGGCAAATTCACGGAAAAGAGAACCTGTAAGCCCTTGTGTGAATCCAATGGGTGCATAGACAGCAGCCAAGGTGATCGTCATCGTCACAATAGGCATAAAGATTTCCTTCATGCCAAAAATAGCAGCATCAAGAGGTCTTAAACCTTCCTCAATGTGACGGTGAATATTCTCAACTACGACAATAGCATCGTCTACCACAAGACCTATAGCGAGAACCATGGCGAGAAGCGTTAAGAGGTTGATGGAATATCCCAAGGCATAAAGGAAGAAACCAACTCCAATCAACGAAAGAGGAATCGTCAGAATAGGGATAAGGACAGAGCGGAACGAACCTAAGAAAAGTAGAATCACCAAAACAACGATTACGGTTGCCTCGCCGATAGTTTTAAATACTTCTATGATTGATTCAGAGATAAAGTTCGAAGCATCATAGACAACGAAGGCTGTCATTCCCTCGGGAAGGGTGGATTGAATATCTTTAACGGTTTTCTCGACGTCATGCGCAACAGTTAGAGGGTTAGCGGATGGTGTTGGTGTAATGCCGATAAAAGTTCCTTCATGGCCATTAAAAGTAACTTTTACATCTGTACTTTTAGAGCCGAAAGCAACATTGGCAACATCCCGTAGCCGCACAATTTGATCGCCATTCGCCCGAATGGCAATGGCTCCAAATTCCTCGGGTGTTTTTATAGTCGTACGGCTTTCCAATGTGTAGGCGACATAATCATTCTGAGTTTTCCCGGGCGCCGACAGAAAATTATTGGCACGGATAGCTGCAACGACTTCGGCTGCGGTTATATTGCGTGAGGCGAGGCGAATTGGGTCGATCCAAATTCGCATCGCAAAATCGCGCCCACCGAGAATCTCGGCACCGCCAACACCTTGAACGGTTGCGAGCCGTGGCTGAATAACTCGCGTTAAATATTCTGTGACCTGCTCAGGTGTCATGTTTGTGCTGGCGAAGCTCAAGTACATAAGAGCAAAGGATTGACCTGTGCCCTTAACGACGACAGGATCTTCCGCTTCGCTAGGGAGTTGGGCGCGAACCTGTTGGACCTTTGCAGTAATTTCGGTTAACGCCGCATCGGGATCTGTATTGAGCCGCATACGTACAGATACAGTACTAAGCCCGAGCCGACTTTGTGACGTTACATAGTCGACACCTTCGGCACTCGAGACAGCCTTAGCAATAGGAGTAGTGATGAACCCTTGCATAAGCTCAGCACTCGCGCCAATGTAAGTTGTGGTGATGGTGATCGTCGTTTCGTCAATTTTAGGGTATTGCCGAACCTGCATATTTAAGAGGCCTTGCGCGCCTAATAAAACAATAAGCAGACTGACGACAATCGATAGGACTGGACGGCGAATAAAGAGCTCGGAAAAGTTCATGAAACCCTCAGCGGCCGGCAGCCGTTACATCGATATTGTTATTAATTTTGATAACAGCACCGGGCTGAAGCTTGTTCTGGCCAGCAGTGACAATTTTTTGACCTGGCATTAATCCAGAAATAATTTCTGATTCAGTGCCCTCTCGTCTACCGACTTTGACGAAAACCTGTTTCGCAATTAATTGCGATTGCTCGTCCTTTTTCTCTTCTTGAACGACATAAACGTAATTGCCATAAAGGCTGGTGATGATGGCTGTTTGCGGCACCGTCACGATGTTGGGCTCTCGAGCTAATTCGATCCGTACATGAACGAAGCGTCCCGGAAGAATGGAAAAAGCATCGTTATTTTCAAAAATGGCCTGAACAGAGACAAGTCGAGTTTGCGGATCGATCTTTGGGTCGATTCCGATGATATGACCTATGATCGGGAATTCTGTTTCGGTAAGGCCAAATCGTACAGATTGATTGACTTTAATGTGATCGATCATTTGTTCTGGAACGGTAAAATCAACCTTCATAGAACTGAGGTCTTGAAGCGTTGCAATAATAGTTCCCGGTTGAAGAAATTCACCCAAATTGATGCGTGGAATACCGATAATGCCCGAGAAAGGTGCTTTAAGAGCTTTTTGATTGATAATTGCCTGGGTGCGCGCAAGCTGAGATCGAGCCGTCGCTAGCTGAGCCAAGGCTTGTTCGTTGGCAACTTGGGTTCCGGCTCCTCGCGAGGCTAAGGCCTTCGAGCGCGAAAGGGCGGAGCTTTCTAAAGAGACAGAAGCTTGAGCGTCGATGAGATCTGCTTTTTCAACGGCATCGTCAAGCTGTAGGATGAGATCGCCTACGTTGACGTGTTGGTTGGGACGGAATCGAATGTCCTTGACGATACCAGCAACCTGGACAGCAAGATCAACACCATTAGCTGCCTGTGTTGTCCCTATGGCCATGATTCCAGGAGTCCAATCCTTTGCGACAACCTCTGTAGCTGATACAGTTTGGGGTTGGGCAGGCATATGGGCAAATATCTCAGCCGTCACCTTGTCACGATAGAAATTAAAGAAGACAAGAAATGCACAGACAGCGAGAGTGCTAACAAGCACAATAATTCCTAATACACGTCGCTTCATTTGAGATTCCACTATTCAGGATTCCGAAAACCAATAAAGGTGGTTCTATAAATGAAGAACCCTCCAAGGCCCACCACAGGGGCTATGTCGAGCTTCATATATACTGATTTATTCATTTAGTCGATATGAGTATGAAGTTAAGGCTTTGAAGGTAAACTACATTGTAAGAGTTCAGCGGCAGACGAGAATGAATCGGTGCTATAATGAAGCATAGGCTCGATTTTTAACATGTTTTCTTGGAAAGAGAGCCCTCAACTCTGACCCCAAGAGATGTGAGCGCTTCTACCAATTGGTTAGTTAAGTATGGCTTTTCAAGGAAAACTAGCTGCTTTTGCTCTGTAAAATAATCTTGAAGAGCAGTTTTATTATAGCCACTGGCAATTATGATTGGAAGATTGGGGTTAAGATCACGTAGTTCGGCAACCAAGGCAACGCCCTTACAATCTGGTAATCCTAAATCAACAATAGCCGCATTAATTTCCAGTCCGGAGTGGCGTATTTTATCAAGGGCCTCAGTTGCCGTAGAAGCTTCTTCAACCTGATAACCTAATTCCCGTAATTCATTTACGGCAACCATGCGGACAAGGATCTCATCCTCCACGATAAGAATGCGCGAAGATTTTGCGTCTGCATCTAAAAGGTCACGAAGTTTAAGAGATAGGTTTGCGTAAGAGAAAGGCTTTGTTATCAAATGGACGTTAGGATCTAATTTCCCATCATGGGCAATAGCATTCCGATCGTAACCGGTTGTGAATAGAACTTTCATATTCGGCCAATGCTTTTTAGCTTCATCGGCGAGTTGTCGGCCATTCATCCCGCCGGGCAAGCGAACATCCGTAAAAAGCAATGAGGCGCCTCTATTCTTGTCAAGAACATCAAGAGCTTCCCGACCGGTCCCTGCCTCGATAACATTATAACCAAGTTCACGTAAAATCTCTGTTGTATGAGTACGGACATCTTTTTCGTCCTCAACAACAAGAATTGTCTCAGAGCTATTTCCAAAAGAGAGAGAACATCTTTCTTCCTTTACATCACCAGTATCATGATCGGTACTCTCACCGAGAAAGCGCGGTAAATAAATTTTTACACAGGTACCGACGTGGGTTTCGCTATATATTTTTACATGACCTCCAGATTGTTTAATAAAGCCATATACTTGTGATAAACCTAACCCTGTTCCCTGCCCGACATCCTTAGTTGTAAAGAAGGGCTCGAAAGCTTTCTCAAGAACATCCTTTGTCATACCGATGCCTGTATCAGAGATAGCAATAACCACATATTGACCGGGAGTGATATCCTTCTGAAGTAATATATTACTTTCATTTAATGAAACATTTGCCGTTTCTATCTTCAATTTTCCACCAATAGGCATAGCGTCCCGCGCATTAACGGCAAGATTGAGAATGGAATTTTCTAGTTGATGTAAGTCCGCATGAGCGCGCCACAATTCTTTAGCAAGAGTAGTTTCAATAGAAATTTCTTCGCAGAGGGTACGGCGCAAAATGTCTGTCATGCCCACGATCAATTTGTTGATATCAACAGGCTTTGGGTCTAACGGCTGGCGTCGCGAAAAAGCGAGAAGTCTTTGCGTTAATGCTGCGGCACGCTGTGCTCCTTGAAAAGCATTTTCGCTTAATCTTTTAAAGGCTGGAACAGAAGTATCGGCTTTATCCATACGCCGCTGCAGAGCCTCGAGATTACCAATAATAATCGTCAGGATGTTATTAAAGTCGTGGGCAATTCCCCCCGTTAATTGCCCAATAGTCTCCATTTTTTGCGACTGTCGCAGAGCTTCTTCAGCAGCTTCTCGCTGTTTAGCTTCGGCGATTAATTGCTCATTTGCACGAGAAAGTTCAGCGGTGCGCTCGGCCACTTTGCTTTCCAGGTTCTCATTAAGATCTCTTAGAACGCTCAGAAAACTCTCACGCTCATTCTCTGTTTGCTTGCGATCAGTAATATCGATAATAGAACCAATATAGCCTATAAACTCACCACCCTCGTCATAGCGAGGAGCTGCAGCGCCAATGATCCAACGATATTCTCCATCAACATGCTTAATACGAAAATCCAAGCGAAAGGGTTCACGGTTTTTATTTGCCGCGACATAAGCCTCAAAAGAATGCTTGCGATCATCGGGATGCACCATAGCCATCCACCCATGTCCGAGAGGTTCTTCTCGGGATTGGCCAGTAAATTCATACCAACGATGATTAACGTAGGTGCAATAACCTTCGGTGTTTGTGACCCAAATCATAGCTGGAACATGATCGGCCATATTGCGAAACTGCTCTTCGCTTTCCGCTAAGAAACGTTTTCTATGATCAGAGGAATCTTCTGGTACATGGATCTGAGTCACCGTCGCGAAAACGCCTATGGCAGTACCATTATTATTAAAAATCGGCACCAAAGATAAGGACGCTTTATTAGTAAAAAGGTTTCTCTGGCGTAAGGGAAAAATCGAATCCTCAGTTTGGATAGGGTGATGTGTCGAAAAAATTTCTTGAAGTGTTGTATGAATTTTAGGCCAATCATAGGGCCAAGCTTCTTTACCTTTCATTCCAATGAGCGAGCGGTTATTTGCGGCTATCTCTTGCCAAGCATCGTTATGAAAAACAATAAAATCAGGTCCCCATGTCATAAGCATAGGAAGTGAGGACCCAAGACAAATCGCCAAAGCGGTTTGTAGCTCGCGAGGCCAGTTGGCTTCGCCTCCTATAGCGCTTGCCTTCCAGTCGAACGATCTAATTTTCTTAGCAGCACTGCTTTGATTATTAGAGAGATAGCCGTGCGCCATGGTGCATACAGGTATGCCTCTCACCAAATTCCCTTGTAAGCTATAGTTTGAATTAAATTAACTCTAGGAATAAGAGAAATCACGAAAGAAAGCAAATTTAAGTAGTAATTATTAGAAAAACCAATCATTTAAAAACTAAAAGCCAATAACTGTATCAACCATTTGGATGTTGGATATAGGTTATGGCCGCTCCCATAGGAGGTGTCATCTGATGCAAGAAATACATAGCCAAGAGGGGTCTCATTAAGTTGTCCGGCTCGACGCATACCCGGATTGTTGATGGTATTTTCGGGATGATTGCGGCTTTCTCACGTGTGCCATGCTTATTACCTGAGCAAGAGTCTTAGGAGTTATAAAGGTAACGTAACACGGCCATTCTGGTTCCTAGAGTGTATGAGAGAAGAGTCGGTATTACAGAAGCCCTGGCTCTTCTCTCATACTATCTCATCAGTGATTAGGGTGTAATTGGTACAGCTTGTTCGCGGATGAGATCTTCGATCGCACGATCAAAAGAATCTGCACCCTGAGAATCAGTTTTACGGGCTTCGGTTAAAAAGCCATCACGCTTTTTAATCAGGACTTCAAGGTCACTGCGGATAGATTTACGCTCTTCAATTCGTTTCGCGACTTCTGCCTCACGATCTTTAGGGGTCATACCAGCGAGAGTACCAGAATCCTCAAGTTGTTCGGTGGGAATTTCACCCACCTTGATTTTCCCTTCTTCGGCATCGGCGATTAAATCACCTTCGCCTGTAACCACTTCCTTGCGGCCGCTTTTCGTCGCATTAAATTTGGCCATATCACTGGCGGTAGGTGCAGGGGCTGAGTTCATCCAGTCTACTTTTCTCCGCACGGTAGCAGCTTGTTTTGGCGTACCATAAGGAACAACGGTTTCTCCTAAGCGATTCTGCAGACGTTGAATATCATGATCATAGGGTGTTTCAACCATGATCACACCCCCATCTTGAGGGATGCAGATGTATCGGCCATTACCCATTTGAGCGATTGAGCGCCAGACCCGTTCAGTATCCTGAGCGAGCCCAGCTTGAATAGCATTAACAATAATATTCTTACGTTTCGCAATTTTTAGAGCATCTGGGTAAGGGATATCTTGCTCGTAATCCATATGCGGGGGTGCGTCGCCAACCAGGAATACTAGACGCCGCGCCCGCGATCCCTCAGTCCAGTTAAGGTCAGTAATTGCTATATGCAAGGCTTCATTCACAGATTCTGGCCAGTCGCCCCCGCCTTTTGCTTTATAGGAAAGAAGCTTGCCATATAAAGCGTTAATATCTGTCGTTAAAGGATACGTATCTGTTACATATACATCGCCGTGATCTCGATAACCGATGAGCGCCATCCGCACTGTAGCTTGTGGATTAGCGTCGACAATTGCGGTTGCTATGGACCAGATTTTACGCTTTGCCCCCTCAATTAAATTCGTCATGGAGCCCGTTGTATCAAGTACAAAAGCAACATCGACGACTGTTTTAGATGATCCACAGCATTCTCTTTGCGAAACAGTTTCAGCTTGGGCTGATACCGCGCTAAGTATGAAAGCAAGTGCTGCGATACCAAAAAATTTCTTATATGGCTTCATATTTGGATCCCCGAAGACAATGAAGGTGTGGCTTAAGCCTTATCTCTCTTTATGGCTGGATAGCGGCAGTGCGATGACATTCCATGTCTCAAGTGCGGCAAGCTCATGATGTTGCAGCTGCTAAGTCTCTCATCTTGAGCTCCGGAAAGATCTCAAGGAGTTTTAGATCGATAAAATTTTCATCAACCATCCTTCAAACTAAAGGAGAATATCAAGGTAGTCAGTAAGGTAGTAAAATAGAATTGCTGATGGAAAATTGATCGCAGGGTTCAGCATCAACAAAAAGCAAAAGGCGATGGATCTTCTAAATCCACCGCCTTTTTTGTCTTGTATGAATAAAGGCAGAAATTAAGCCGCCTTTATCATCCTTGGCCAATCATCCTTGGCCAATCATCCTTGGAAAGAGATTACTTGCCTGGTGGGACGATTTCTTGATCAGTTGTATATTCTTCAATACGCACAATCGATTGTGCAAATATCGAAATCCGGCGTGATGGTGCTTGTTGAACTTCACCTTTAGGCCCACGGCGCGGAGCATAAAGCCAGGCGTTAATATAGCCTGATGCATTAAGCGCTTCGGCAATTGCACCAAGATCGGGATTAGCGGATGTCCCAGGTAAGTCTTCTTTCCCGACGCCAATGATAACTTCATCTTTAGTAGAAACGATTTTAAACAACTTCATTGTATTCATCGCGGCGGCGTCCTTCTGTTGGGCATAGGCAATATGCGGTAAAACGGCAGCAGCCCACAGAACCATGGCGACCAAGGCCATTAAGCGACGAGGAGATCTGGAAACAAAGGCATACATGGAGAAAATCCGTTGATAGAGGTGAAGAGTGAACTAGAGCAGCTAAGATCGCTGAAGTATCAGTTCCTGGCAAGGCATCTGGCCTGCTTTTTTTATCTCATGGTAATCAATAAGTTATCGAAATATTGCGTAAAAGCGCCCATGCACTTGCAAAGAGCATAGTAAGACTCGGAAGAACCGTTAACACAAAACCAAGAAATCGACGTCGAGGATCTGCTTGATAGGTGAATGCGTAAACGATGCGGCCAAAACACCAAACGAGTCCACCGATTCCAGCCTGAAGATCACCGACCGTCAGCGCACACAACCACAAAGCTGGTAATAATAAAGCAAGTTGTTCGAGGGTATTGTATTGAACGCGAAAACGACGTTCAAAATCTGGATGACCAGTTACAGCAGGGGCCATAACTGCATATTTGACTCGAGCATTACCTACGCGCATAGCGAAGGCAACATAAACCATCAAGGCAAGAACCGTGACGAGTCCAGTATAGGGGTATAAAAAACCCTGACTCATAGTTAACCTCCTTTTAGTGGATGTGAATCAGTAAAGACCTGAGCTGCGGCGAGAGTTGCCTTAGCTACCTCCTTCGGGCCAGCATCTGGTGAAACACGCACAGTGACATCACGAGAGGCAAAGTTAATCCCATGAGCATCAAACGCATCGCGAATTCGATGATAAGCTTCGCGTCGAATAGTAAACTGCTCTCCGGGTTTAGCGGTAAATTTAACGCCTACTACCATGTTATACTCTTCCATGCGACGAACACCTTGCGACTTGAGGGGCTCAAGAATATTTGAGCCAATCTCAGGGTTTTGCATAAGTTCTTGGCCAATTTGCTTAACGATCTTTTTGACAAGTTTAAGATCGGTATCGAAGGGGACACGAAATTCAAGTTTTACGATAGCCCAGTCACGGCTGTAATTCGTTAAGGATTTCATCTCACCAAAAGGAATAGTATGGACAGCGCCGCGATGATGCCGGAGCCGAAGGGACCGTATGGAGATACCCTCTACCGTTCCACGAAGATCACCAATCTCAATGTACTCTCCGATACGAAAAGCATCATCAACTAGGAAAAAGATGCCTGATACGATATCACGGACTAAAGCCTGTGCGCCAAAGCCAATCGCGATACCGATAACGCCTGCACCGGCAAGAAGAGGGCCTATATCGACGCCAATTGCGGAGAGAATAATCATTCCTACCATTGATGTAAGAATGACCAGTAAAAATTTCCGAAGTAAGGGGAGGAGGGTCTGTAATCGTGCATTTCGGCGAGCGATACTGGCATCGTTCAGATCTTCTGTGCGGATAGAGAGCCGTGTATCGATCGCAGTCCGAGCGAGTTGCCAAATAAGATCTGCGACCAAAACTGCCGCTACTATATTAAAGATGGCTCGAGCAATATTCCCAGCGCTTGATCCTCGGTTGGTTAGAGCAAGAACATCGACTCCCCATGCAGCGGCAAGAGCCATCACTGCTAAAATGACAAGAACGGCTTGGACACTGCGCTGGATCGCAGGAATATAGGGATTTCTAGGCAGCGCACTCTGTACTTCGTCGGTATCGATATTTTCTATCGGCACTGTGCGCATTAAGGCCGTTATAGTGATCCGACTGATGATCATCATGAGGGGCAGGGCCAGGATAATTGCAAAAGTCCAAGCCAAAGCGTCCCAACCGATAAACCAAAGCAGCCATAAAAGGATGGAGTAAATTTTGCCAGAACGGGCCAAATTTCGATCATGAAGATTGTGAATCGACTGCGCCCATAGAGCTGCTGCGCTGCCATTCGTCGTAGGTGAGGCTGACCCCACCACGCCATAACGGTCACCATAATTGCAAGAATGAAGCCAACCGCATAAGTCAAAAGGATTTGCGCATCAGGGGCGAAGCCAAGCTCTTTGAGGGCGCCACTGGTTAAAAAACCAAATCCACCGACAACAGCCAGAGCGATCATGCAACGATCCGTGTATACGGCTGCAGCATCGTCCAAGGGAATGGGACGGATAGAGGCTATGCGCGGTGCTAAAGTAAGCCGCCCGAGGATGGCAACAAATCGAACGATAACGAAGGCAGTGAGATAGGTTACGACAAAAAGCTCAACAATGGTTGGCCAGGTAAAAATAAGAAATCCCCCACTGCTACCAAAGGCAAAAATACCAATAGAAATCGCATTATAAAGCGTTCGCGCACCCAAGAGCTGGAGCCGCTCGCGGATGCGATCTTGTTGCATGTGAAGTGCACGGTTGCGTAGGTCGCTTGTTCCTTTCCAAAAAGCAAATTCTGCTAGGATTCCAATGCTCAGAAATACCAGGATGTAAACTAAAGATCTTAGGGTCTCCCCTTCGCCCATTTCTAACGACCAAATCTCACGTGCGTGGGTTATCTGCTGAGGGAGTGCAGCAATAGAATCGTTAAGCCAAAGAAATTTCCCGCGTAATTGCGCAAGATAAAATTGAAGAGTTTCTTGAAAGGTTTTTGCAGGAGGCGTTTCGCTCTCCGCAGCCATTTCTTGCCCTTGAGATGCAATCTGCTTTTGTAACCAAAGGCGGATTCGCTCGTCACTCAGGAGGCGACCTAGAGTTTCTAGATCTGCGGGTGCAGGATCAGCGATCTTCGTCGATGCCGCAGGAGTCGAATTTTGTGACGATTGAGCAGAAGCACCAATAGAGCATAGGGATGCCCCTATGAATGCCGTGATAACTGTGGCAAAAAAGATTATCTGTCGCATCTGAAGGCGCATAGAATTTCAGTGCCCTATGTTTTTATCCTATGAGTTAAGTCATAGCCTACCCTTAACTTCTGGCCAAGAGGCTGAACGTTGGTAGGCGCTAAAACCAAAGGGGTCGAGGAGCAGATAAATGGCCATGGAATTTTCTCGCTGTCACCCGGAAACCCGCGCTGCACAAGCCTTAGGTGCCCATGATCCTGAAACCGCAGGGGTGATACCTGCGGTACAGCTATCGACCACCTATTTAAGAGCGGGCGATAATACTTACCAAGCTGGGCGCGTTTACGGTCGAGGGGATAATCCAACCCCCGAGTCTGTGGAAGCGCTTCTCGCGAGCTTAGAAAATGGTGAAGAAGCAATGGTTTTTTCATCGGGCATGACCGCCGCTATCGCTGTCTTTTTATCTTTAAAACCAGGCGATCATATTATTGCGCCCCAGGTCATGTATTGGGGTTTGCGCCTCTGGTTACAGACGACAGGCATAGCATGGGGCCTTAAGGTTACCTTTGTTGCGATGGATAATCTCGTTGCGGTACGCCAAGCCGTTCAACCGGGGAAAACGAAACTCATCTGGATTGAAACTCCAGCCAATCCAATTTGGTCTCTAACAGATATCCAGGCGGTAGCGGAGATTGCCCATGCAGTCGGTGCACGTCTTGCCGTTGATAATACGGTTCCTACCCCTGTGCATACGCGTCCGCTCACACTGGGGGCCGATATCGTTATGCATTCGGCCACCAAGTATCTCAATGGACATAGCGATGTTATCGCTGGAGCATTGATAACAGCAAAGGCGGACGAAACTTGGGATCGCATCAGGGCTTATCGCAAGTCGGGGGGCATCATGTTAAGTCCATGGGATGCCTTTCTTTTATTGCGGGGTATGCGGACGCTTTTTCTGCGAGTCACCAGAGCATCAGCGACAGCGCAAGTCTTAGCTGAAAAATTGTATGGTCATCCCCTGCTTGAAGCTGTTCTTTATCCGGGCTTGAGCCAACACCCGGGACACGAGATTGCTCGAAGGCAAATGCAAAACGGCTATGGCGGGATGTTATCGATTATTGTGGCTGGCGGCGCGGCGCGCGCTATCGCAGTGGCCGCTGCGGTTAAGTTGTGGGTTCGCGCTACTTCTTTGGGTGGACCAGAGAGCCTTATCGAGCATCGTGCGTCTGTAGAAGGAGGATCCGATAACCCGGTTCCACCAGGATTGCTACGGCTTTCTGTAGGACTGGAACACCCTAATGATCTTCTGGACGATTTGATCGCTGCTTTAAAAGAATAAGAGCTCTCATCCGAGAGCTCTTATTCTCAAACTAAGGCATTTTAATTCGGGACCGGCGGTGGCGGAGGGATGCTACCGTTAGGGGTCGATGTCGGTGGAAGTGTGGTTCGATTTTGCTCGTACACGGGTGGTAAATAACGCGGCTGCCCAGGTGTCTGAGGTGCAGGTGCCTGAGGTTGTTGGTAAGTTCCTGGCTGTTGGTAAGTTCCTGGTTGTTGATAGGTCGGCCGTTGGGTTGGCGGCGGTACAGGGCGGGTAACGGGTGGGAGGGGTCGATAATTTCCAACGACAAAGCCAACCGCATCAGCCGCATGCCACGAAGGACGCGCTGCCATCCAGGCAGCTGAGCCAGGGCAGCGCTGCCAAGTTCCTATGGGACGACGAACCTCGCGATCTGGACCACCATCAGTATCGATCGCTTCTTGATATTTTTCAATTTGTATGGCGTCTCCCGCCATGCGGTAATCGATCTCGTGTTTAAGCTCCATACGCCGGCCACCTTGACTCGAAGTTTCGAACTTAAACTTGATTTCCTCATTATCATGAACGCCATAGCGCGCCTGCAGCTGATACCAGCGTCCAGCATTGTTATGGGCTAAAACGACCTGGCTGTCGTTCGTAAAAATCATAACTTCAGTCCGGCAACCATCGCCGCGCATATCCCAGATACCGACAATGCGAGCATCGGCGAGCGCTGTTAAAGGAAGCAGGAGCAGTCCCGTAGTTACGACAAGAATTGTTTTTAATGAAAAAGATCGATGAGAATGCATGGTTTGGCCCATTGCTATGGTTGTCACGCTCAGATATTTTCCGCTATCTAGGCTATAAGGAGCAAGACCTTGTAACAGAAATTTCCTTAATTAACCTGTACACATGTCTTAGTGAACCGTTTATGAACGAACAGCTTGAGGATTAGTATGAGTGATCCTATCGCTACAAAGGCGGCTACCGCCCTCAGAGAACGTATCACCTCTTTGGACAACCTGGGACTTGACTTGCTGTTCCGAGAGGCCCGAACCTATAATGGATGGCTAGATAAACCTGTCGAGGATGCCTTGCTGCGGCGCCTTGTCGATATTGCGAAAATGGGCCCTACCTCGGCAAATTCCTCCCCCCTGCGAATCTTGTTTGTTAAAAGCCAAGAAGCTAAGGAAAAACTCAAGCCTTGTCTCGCACCGGGTAACGTTGATAAGACGATGGCGGCCCCGGTTTGTGCAATATTTGGAAACGATTTAGCTTTTTACGAGCATATGCCACGCCTCTTTCCACGTAATCCTGCCTATAAGGATATGTTTGCGAGCAACAAAGCCTTGGCGGAAGCGACGGCCCAGCGCAACGCTGTCCTGCAAGCAGCCTATGTTATGCTTGCTGCTAGAGCTATAGGCTTAGATTGTGGGCCGATGTCAGGGTTTGATGCGGCTAAGTTAGATGCTGCGTTCTGGGGTGGGACGACAGTTAAGTCAAATTTTATTTGTAATATTGGCTATGGAGATCCGCACAGTTTATTGCCGCGCGGTCCGCGTTTTGCTTTTGATGAGTTTTGCAAGATTATTTAATATCTTTTTCTATCTATCATTATTGTGAACCATTTTAATTTTCGGTAGTTGATACCGATTAGTACAATACTAGTGATGACGTAGGTCCATTATGGATGTCACCCTCGCTCGAACCTTTCTTGAGGTTGTCGCGACCGGCAATTTTATTAGTGCGGCCGAACGACTTCATGTGACCCAGTCGACAGTGAGCATGAGAATAAAATCCTTAGAAGAGCAATTAGGGCAGATTCTCTTTAGTCGCTCGAAAGCTGGCGCCAATCTCACGCCTGCGGGCCAGCATTTCCAGCGCCATGCCGCAACCATGGTTCGCGTATGGGAGCAGGCGCGCTATGAAGTCTCTTTGCCAGCCGGTCATCGCGCATTATTAACAGTTGGTGGCCAATTCAGTCTGTGGGATCGGTTACTGTTACGGTGGTTGCCCTGGATGCGGGCGGAGGCACCTGATATCGCGTTACGTGCAGAGGTTGGACTTTCTGATGGATTGATGACACGGCTGGTCGAAGGAACTTTAGATATTGGGGTGATGTATACCCCGCAAAGTCGGCCAGGATTGCGGTCTTTTAAGCTTTTGGAAGAGAACCTGGTTTTGGCAGGGACACGCTCGGATATAGAATCAACCCCCGGCCCGGATTATGTTTATGTGGATTGGGGCCCAGAATTCCAAGCCAATCACGCTATGCATTTTCCGGATGTCTATCGGCCAGGTCTTTCCGTGGGGTTAGGCGCTTTAGCTTTGAGCTATATCCTTGAATCTGGCGGATCTGGCTATTTTCCAAAGCGGGTTATTCGATCGTATCTCGCGGACAAAAAATTATACCTTGCACCGGATGCACCTGTATTCCATCGCCCCGCTTATGTGGTATATCCGGAAACATTGGATCCAGAATTAGTTGAGGTTGCGGTGCGGGGTTTGAAACATGTCGCCGGATCGGAAACCGAAGACTAATAATCAGGATATGATGTCTTAGGGAATAAGAACCGATGTGTCGTTGGCTAACCTACACAGGCCGCCCTGTTTACCTTGAGTGTCTTCTTTACGAACCTGTAAATTCCCTTATCCAACAAAGTCTCCATGCACGTAAAACCCACGTTCTAACCAATGGAGATGGCTTTGGTTTCGGCTGGTACGGTGAGCGCGAGATTCCGGGCCTCTACCGGGAAACCTTGCCAGCTTGGAATGATCCCAATCTTAAAAGTCTCGCTCATCAAATTAGCTCACGGATGTTTTTTGCCCACGTCCGGGCGTCAACAGGTACAGCGACCAGCCGAGCCAACTGTCATCCCTTTACCCATGGACGGTGGATGTTTATGCATAACGGCCAAATTGGTGGCTATCACAGATTACGACGGCAATTAGATATTCTTATTTCGGATGAGTATTATCCCTATCGCCAAGGAACGACGGATTCCGAGCTCTTCTTTTACCTATTGTTTGAAAATGGTTTAAATGCCGATCCAGCTGGTGCGTTGGCTCGGACGCTTCATCAAGTGTGTAAAATAATGCGTGAAAAAGAAGTAAATGAACCCTTCCGGATGACAGCCGCCCTTGCCGATGGTAAGCGGATATTTGCTATTCGTTATGCAACTGATTCTGATCCTCCCAGTCTTTTCTGGAGGTGCGAGGAAGATCGGTTACTGGTCGTCTCTGAACCCTTGGATAGGGAACTCGCTCTTTGGAATGAGGTTCCGCCTGGCCACATGATTTCGGCTGAAGCTGGGTGTTCGGTATCATTACAAAGGCTTGACGCTTAGAAGTTTTTATTCAGCGGCAGCGCGCGGCCCAGATCCATAGTGGGTTCGGATATAATCTTCCACCATTGCCTGGAATTCTTCGGCGATGGCAGAGCCCCGTAACGTTTTCACCTTCTTCCCATCGATGAAAACAGGCGCAGCGGGTTGCTCCCCGGTACCGGGTAAACTAATACCGATATTGGCGTGCTTGCTTTCGCCTGGCCCATTAACAACGCACCCCATAACGGCCACATGCATTGTTTCGACCCCAGGATATTGTTGGCGCCAGGCGGGCATTTGCTCACGAATATGATTTTGAATTTTTTGCGCCAATTCCTGAAACACCGTGCTTGTCGTTCGGCCGCAACCGGGACAGGCAGCAACCAAAGGAATGAACGAACGGAAGCCCATGGTTTGGAGGATTTCTTGAGCCACTACGACTTCACGGGTACGCGGGCCACCTGGGTCGGGTGTTAGAGAAATACGAATGGTGTCGCCTATGCCTTCCTGCAACAAAATACCGAGGGCGGCCGATGAGGCGACAATACCTTTTGAACCCATACCAGCTTCAGTAAGGCCCAGGTGCAAGGCATGGTCAGTCTTGGTGGCAAGATCGCGATAAACAGCAATGAGATCCTGAACACCACTCATTTTGCAAGAAAGGATAATTTGGTCGCGGGGTAAGCCAATTTCATGCGCAGCTTTTGCGCTATCGAGAGCAGAGCGCACCATTGCTTCGCGCATGACAACACTAGCATCTTTGGGCTCAGCCGATTTGGCATTAGCATCCATCATGGAAGTTACTAATTCTTCGTCTAGACTTCCCCAGTTAACGCCAATGCGCACAGGTTTTTTGTATTTAATCGCTTGCTCGACGATAGTAGCAAATTGCTTATCGCGCTTTTCACGAAACCCAACGTTCCCAGGATTGATGCGATACTTGGCCAAGGCCTCGGCGCAAGCGGGAAACTTCGTTAATAAAAGGTGGCCATTATAATGGAAGTCGCCGACAAGAGGTGCGGTAACGCCGCGCTTATCCAAAAGTTCGCGAATGTGAGGAACGGCTGCGGCGGCTTCTTCGTTGTTTACTGTGATACGAACGATTTCTGATCCCGTTTGCCATAAGTCTTCGACCTGACGTGCAGTGCCCTCTGCATCGGCTGTGTCGGTATTGGTCATGGACTGAACAACGATGGGTGCATCGCCGCCGACCATGACATGGCCGACTTTAACACCGATGCTGCGCCGTCGCCGAATAGCGTTGGGATTGGACATAAAGTAAATTCCGCTTTGTGCTTGGATCCTGAGCGTTATGTGCCGCAAACTGGCGTGCGGGTCAACGGCGGTGCGATCTTAGGTATTCAGATCAGCCATGTGCGGACAATTTTGCTCACTTTACTCTGAGGAATTAGGAATAAAGACCTTTTCCTAGATCATGGAAATGGCGGATTACACGGCCGCAATCCGCCATTCAAACCCACTTTGATTCAGAGACTACTTAATGGAATGGGTGACCAATTCGATACGGGATGCTGCCGCATGAAGTTTGCTGGCATCAAAATCGACCGTGGCAGGTGTCGTCGTAATAGATGGCCACGCCATCTTGATGAGATTCGCCAATTCACCATCAATCCGCTTAATGTCAGCACGGTTACGCTCGGTTGGCGTTAAGGAATCGAGTGTTGCCTTGGCAAAGGTAACAAACCCATAGGCATCCTGGTATTCTTTTGGATTAACAACCTTACCGCCTTCTACACCCTCTTCATATTCCTCAGATGCCGTTTTCACCAAGTGCGTGACCACTTCGAGTTTAGTCCGCAGATTAGGTTTTACAGCGCTGCGGCTTTGATTCATATCAGCAACAACCGCCTTAAAGGCAGCATCGGCTTCAGCTACAGGTTTTTTCTTCTCGACGGCTTGGGCGAGGGCCTCAAGGGTTTTATCAAATTCTTTGGCTTTGCGTGCGGTTAGGGCAGGGCGCAAATCAGCATAAAGCTCTTGCTCAGGATGTTTCATGTGGACAGCAGCAGCATCAAGATGATTAGCGCGATAAAGCGCCATCCCAACACTGAGATGGCCTTCAACCAACCCAAGCTGAGTCAAGAAGGCAACATCATCCTTTGCCATATCAGCGCTATGATGATCGTGGCCGGTCTCGCCACCTTCACCGCCTTCACCCCCTTCGCCGCCTTCCCCTCCATCTTTATGGGTATCGGGTTTATGGGTATCGGGCGCATCTTTTTTGCCCGCATCCGTCGCTTGCGCAAAAGCGGGAGATGAAAAGCCTGGGTCTTCGGAAAGCAAGAGCGTGGGGTTAGTATGGACCATGGTAAAGGCGCCAATGCCTACCCAAAGCTTTGTCCGCATCTTCATATAGGTAATCCTTCCTTTTGCCGCGAGTGGGCAGTATAATATGCAAATGATATTCATTTGCAACACCTAGATGATGCTTTAAAACAGTTTCCGGCTAGACCATTCTTTGATAAGCGATCCTCTATGATCCTCTGTATTCAAGATATCCTTAATCCCCAGCAGGTTAGGGACGCATGCCAGCTCCTTGAACGTGTGGCTTGGATTGATGGCCGTAAAACCGCAGGGTGGCATGCCAAGCTGGTTAAAAACAACCGTCAAGCGGATAGTGCCAGCCCGCAGGCTGGGTCTTTGCGCGCCAATCTTCTGGATCAGATAAAGACCAATGAGGTGTTTCGTTTAGCGGCACGACCCCGCTTCATATCGCCCCTTCTGCTGAGCCGGTACGATAAAGGCATGGGGTACGGTCTGCATGTAGACGATGCATTAATGGATGGTCTACGGACCGATATTTCCTTCACCTTATTTCTCAGCGATCCGGACGGGTATAGTGGCGGTGACTTAACAATGAGCACCACTGCGGGCGAGCAATCATTCAAACTGCCGGCCGGATCCTTGATCCTTTATCCATCGACGACCTTGCATCGGGTCGAGGAGGTTACAAAAGGAACTCGGTTGGCGGCGGTGGGATGGGTGCAAAGTTATGTGCGTGATGCCGCCTGCCGCGAGATTTTATTCGATCTTGATACGGCGCGATTATCTCTCTTTCAGCGCGAAGGCAAAACCACAGAATTCGATCTCATGTCTAAATCTGCAGCCAATCTCTTGCGATTGTGGGCTGAGACGTAACAGTTTCCTCATCCATGGTAGCATTGTATGGGTTCGAATCCCCTAGCGTTTTTGCTGGATATCAGCGGGGAATCGGAGAGGTTTTATGACTGAGTGTGTTGACTTTGAGAATAGACCTATCATATTGATAGGTCATGAGAGAAGCAGTTGCGCAGTTTCCTCTAAGAAAACCAAAGGCCTTAGACCTTATCCGTCTTTATCCGTCTTCAGCCGCAGAAAACAGAAAATATCTTCGTTACAAAGCATGCTGCGCAACAGATGCGGAAGCGGAAAATTAACAGAACGCAGATTTATGAATGCTTGCGCAAAGGGATGATCCAAGAGGACCCGTATCAAGATACGAAGGGATGTTGGCGATGCGAAATGCAAAGAGTAGTAGCCGGAGAACGACTAAAGGTCATAGTCTCTATCGACATGCAAGATCCGCACCTCATAATCGTAACCGCCATATAGCCTTCTACCATTATACAGAATGTGGCCTTAATAACATTTGGCTTCGTAACGGCTTTGTGATCAAAAATACGCCCTATGGCCCCGCCACAGCTATTCAAAAGGCAGACGAGTTGCATGCAGTTATTGCTACGCAATTGATTACCGATAAGCCCTTTTTAAGTGGGGGAGAATTCCGTTTTCTTCGTAAAGAACTCAACCTTTCCCAAAATAATCTTGCGCGATTAATGGGTAAGGATGTGCAATCGATTGCACGATGGGAGAAGAGTGGGCGTGTCTCTAAAATGGCGGATAGGTTCTTGCGGGCGATTTACTACGCAAAGATGACAAAACAACCGGATGTGGAACAACTACTCAATGAGTTAAATGAACTCGAGCAGCAGCATCCTGAGAAGTTGTTCTTCGAACATGGCAAGAATTGGCGCATAGCGAGCTAGCCGTAGTCATCTCCTAATACCATAAGATAGACCTTCGCCATTGCCCAGCAATTTGCGATCCTTTATGTCTTGCAGATTGAGCCGCGTTATATGCAAGATTAATCGAAGGATAGACTATGGCATCGACATCAAAATCTCGTACTGGTGGCCAAATTCTTGTCGATGCTCTCCGAATTCATGGCGCCAATCTTGCCTTCGGTGTCCCAGGCGAGAGCTACTTACCTATCCTAGATGCCTTCCTCAATGTACCAGAAATCCGCTTCATTATTTGCCGGCAAGAGGGTGGGGCCGCCATGGCAGCCGATGCCTATGGCAAGCTGACGGGGCGGCCCGGAATTTGTTTTGTCACCCGCGGTCCTGGAGCTACCAATGCTTCAGCGGGGTTACATGTAGCCCATCAAGACTCAACGCCTATGATTCTTTTCATTGGGCAGGTTGAGTTGGCCATGCAAGAGCGCGAAGCTTTTCAAGAAATCGATTACCGTAAAATGTTCGGATCTATGGCCAAGTGGGTCGGTCAGATCGATACAGCCGCGCGCATTCCTGAATTTGTTAGTCGTGCGTTTCACGTGGCTGTTTCAGGGCGGCCAGGGCCGGTGGTTTTGGTCTTACCCGAAGATATGTTGGCGCAACAGGCCGAGGTTGCTGACTTGCCAGCCTATCGACATATCGAAGCCGAGCCAGGGGCAGAAGCTCTGGCGCGCCTTGCTGCCGAGTTATCGCAATCGGAAAAGCCATTGGCGATTTTGGGGGGCGCTGGATGGACCTCTGATGCTGTCGCTGAATTTACGGCCTTTGCCGAAGCACAACAGATCCCAGTGGCGGCAAGTTTCCGGGCTCAAGATCGCTTGGATAACCGACACCCGCTTTATGTCGGTCATATGGGAATTGGCCCCGATCCTAAATTGGCGGCGCGGGTACGGGAGGCGGATTTACTATTGGTTGCCGGAGCTCGGTTGGGTGAAGCCACAACCTCGGGCTATACCTTGCCCCCAGCGCCAAAACCGCCGCAACGCTTCATCCATGTTTATCCCGATGCATCAGAATTAGGCCGCGTCTATCAACCGGATCTGGGCATTGTCTCGGGCATGATAGGCTTTGCCTCGGCCGCGCGGCGCTTGATCGCCATGAATATAGCCAAGCGTCAAGCTTGGGCTAAGGCGGCGCGAGTGGATTATGAGGCTTTCGTTCAGCCGACGATTATTCCTGGCGATGTGCAGTACGGTGAGATCGTGTGCAATCTGCGGGCGCAGCTGCCGGACGAGACAATCGTAACCAACGGAGCTGGCAACTATGCGATTTGGGTCCATCGCTTCTGGCAATACCGCCGCTATCGTACGCAGTTAGCACCCACTTCTGGATCGATGGGGTATGGTTTGCCCGCAGCCGTGGCTGCCAAGCTTGTGTATCCGGATTATCCTGTTGTAGCCTTCGCGGGCGATGGATGCTTTCAAATGACCGGGCAAGAATTCGCCACGGCCATTCACTATGGCGTGCCAGTGATGGTGGTGGTGGTCGACAATGGGCTTTATGGCACTATTCGCATGCATCAAGAACGTGAATTCCCTGGGCGGCCCAGCGGGACAAGTTTAATCAACCCTGATTTTGCTGCTTTAGCTCGCGCCTATGGTGGCCATGGGGAGACGGTCGTGAAAACCGATGACTTCATGCCGGCCTTTAATCGCGCTATTGCTTCGGGGAAACCGGCTATCATCCATGTGAAGCTGGACTCGCGCGCTGTAACGCCAGGATCGAAGCCTTAGGCACAGGTGATCAGATATAAGATTATATTCCTTATTTCTAGAGAAATTTTTGTAAATATTAACAAATAAGCTGTTTTTGATATAGGTAATATGTCATATATAAAATGTTTCACGTGAAACATTTTAGGAACATTCAAAAGCATGCCGCAAAGAGTTGAAATGCCTAAAAATTAGAAATGCCGCTCCGAAAAACTCCGAGCGGCATCTCGTCATGGAGGGCTAACTGTCTCTGTTACACAGAATAATACATCTGGAACTCGATCGGGTGGGGCGAGACCTCAAATGCCTTGAGCTCTGACCACTTCAATTCAGCATAAGCTTCGATCTGATCTTTGGTAAAGACGCCGCCCTTAAGAAGGAAATTATGGTCTTCTTCCAGTGCTGTCAGGGCCTCGCGCAAAGATCCGCAGACCGTTGGGATCTGCTTCAATTCTTGCGGAGGCAAGTCATAGAGGTTCTTGTCCATAGGATCGCCGGGATGGATCTTATTTTCAATCCCATCTAAGCCTGCCATCAGCATAGCTGAAAAGGCTAGGTAAGGATTGGAAGCAGGATCAGGGAATCGAACCTCGATACGTTTAGCCTTAGGTCCGGCGCCGAATGGGATACGGATCGAGGCTGAGCGGTTACGCGATGAATAGGCGAGCAACACCGGCGCTTCATATCCTGGGACCAAGCGCTTATAGCTATTGGTTGTTGTGTTGGTGAAGGCGTTGAGTGCTTTAGCGTGTTTTATAATACCACCGATATAGTAGAGGCAGGTTTCTGACAAATCGGCGTAACCCGATCCGGCAAATAGAGGCTTGTTTCCCTTCCAGATCGATTGATGACAATGCATACCCGAGCCATTGTCACCGAAGATCGGTTTTGGCATGAAGGTTGCAGTCTTGCCATAAGATTGCGCCACCATATGCACGACATATTTATATTTCTGAACGGTATCAGCGACCTTAGTGAGCGTATCAAATTTAAAGCCAAGCTCATGCTGGCCAGGGGCAACCTCATGATGGTGCTTTTCCCCGGCAATCCCCATTTCGAGCATTAAGCTAACCATCTCGGCCCGATAGTCGGTGCCGCTATCTACAGGGGGAACGGGAAAGTAACCACCTTTAACTCGTGGCCGGTGACCAAGATTGCCTTCTTCGTAATGACGGCCGTTGTTGCTCGGGCTTTCTTCGCTATCGAGATAATAGAATGAACGGTCGCCTTCGACCCCAAAGCGCACGTCGTCGAACACAAAAAACTCGAGCTCGGGGCCGAATACGGCAGTATCGCCAATGCCTGTTGAAGCAAGATAAGCCTCGGCACGTTTAGCGGTTGACCGTGGGTCACGCTCATACCCGGCGGCGCCAGGTTCGTGGATATCGCAGAACAAGATGAGTTGCGGCTGAGCAGCGAAGGGATCCATCACTGCTGTCTTCGGATCGGGCATCAAGATCATGTCGGATTCATTGATCGCTTTCCAGCCATCAATCGAGGAGCCGTCGAACATAATACCGTCTTCGAACACGGATTCATCAATCGTGGAGACATGCTGCGCCGTATGTTGCCACTTGCCCCGTGGATCGGTAAAACGAAGCGAGACATACTTAACGTCGCGCTCCTTGATGAGATCCATAACTTTTTTAACGTCCGACATACTGCTAACTTCCCCTTTCGTTTAAAACTTCGTGTAGCCGCAGGTTTGTTCATTATATCGCGTCGCTACCTCGTTCATTGGTGCGGATGCGGATGACCTCTTCGATGGGCGAGACAAAAATCTTGCCATCGCCGATACGGCCGGTATGGGCTGCATGCTGAATCGCTTCGATCGTCCGTTCGACGAAGTTGTCGTCGACAATGATTTCGATCTTCACCTTCGGCAAGAAATCCACAACATATTCAGCGCCTCGATAAAGCTCAGTGTGGCCCTTTTGGCGGCCAAATCCTTTGGCTTCCGTGACGGTTAATCCCTGTACGCCGATGTCATGCAGGGCATCCTTCACTTCGTCCAGTTTGAAGGGTTTGATAATGGCTTCGATTTTTTTCATGCTGATATCCGTAGGATCAGTCCAAATAGATTTGATGAGGCGACCCCTGGCGGCAGGTCACTGACAGGGAAAGCTATGCATAAACCATGCCAAATCTGAAAACCACAGGATTCCTGCCTGAATGAAAGGACTATTGCTTAAAGGGTGGTAAGGTATGCCTAAATTTTAACCGCCTTGCCTAAAACAACGACATTTTGCCGTCGCTATGCTTGACGGCGCTGCGTCAGGGCCGTACATGATCGCCAGGGCTTTTGAGAGGGTGAATGCTTGAGAAAGCCAATCGGTGGTGGCTGTAGCTCAGTTGGTTAGAGCATCGGTTTGTGGTACCGGGGGTCGCGGGTTCAAATCCCGTCAGCCACCCCAGGATTTTCAGAGGCTTACGCCCGCTACAGCTCTCGCTTGCTCGTTTTGTTGGAGCTTTTTTCGGACCCATGGGTTCGCCAGTGCTACTACGACTACAAGTAAATGCACTTCTCTCGAGTGCTGTTAGCTCTTGAAAATCTTCTACTCTTGCAAGCCTACAAATCCAGTCACCTTGCATGGAACGATCCCGTTTTCATTTTTATTTATCTGATAATGCTGGTTGGGTCTGTTCAGCAAGAGCTCTAATTTTATCCGTGGTCAGCCTAAACACAGTCCATTCGTCCATGGGTAAGGCACCAAGTGATTTATAGAAGGCGATGGAGGGTGCATTCCAATCTAAAACAGACCATTCCATCCTAGCGCAATCGCGTTCAACCGCAATCTGAGCCAATCTCGTTAGTAATAACTTGCCGATACCATGGCCTCGCGCTGTGGGTTTAACGAACAGATCTTCAAGGTATAATCCTTTTTTTCCGAGAAAGGTCGAATAGTTGTGGAAGAAAAGGGCAAAGCCAACGGGTTCACCGCCCAGTTCACCGATTAACACTTCTCCACTTGGATTATCGGAAAAAAGCGCTGCGCGAATAGCTTCTTTTGAAGTAACAACAGCATCACCCAGCTTCTCATAAATTGCCAACTCTTTAATAAGTTGAATAATGAGATCCATATCATCTTCTGTAGCGACACGGATATTTATCTGTCGTTCTACCATAATCATTTCCTTTCAAGCGGGTATGAAATCAACAAGCCGTGCAGCTTGCTCAATGATAGTGATCTGATGTGGTTGCAACTTTTGGACTGGTTTAGTCAGATGGAATCTGTAGGGATCTTCTCAATGTGCTTAAAGATTATGCTGCCTTAGCAGATGAAGCTTTTTCTGCAGCAGCAATATCGGCAAAGGCGACGTTGCCGGCTTTACCTGAGGGCCGGCGCGACTCCCAATCTTCGATGGTGCTCATAATGACGGTCATTAAGAACGGTAAGGCCTGGACCGCCAGGGTTACGGCAAAGAGGGTCAGTTCGACAATCCGGTCGACGCGGTTGATGAACATCAAGAAACAAGCCGAAGCCAAAAGACCAAGAGCCAGTAATCCTTCCCAAAAAGCGGGATGATCGCCGCTCCGTTTCTTAGCATTCCCACCCTTATCGGTGCGGAGGAACGGTAGGTTATCTTTCAGCAATCCTGTGAAGACGGCATGGGCGACGGTAAGTTGAAGACTCATAGCTGCGATAGCGGCACCCACGATCCGCGTGAAGGGCGTATCGACCCGCTCTCGATACAGCAAAATGCAATGCATCATGTTGACGGCTGCTGCAGTCAGGATTGGAACTGTAAGTGCAATGAAGGGGAAACTGACATTGGCCCAAATAATCATCGGCACCCATAAAAGATTAAGCACCGCTGCAGCTGTGCCTAGGGCATCGGATAGCCAATAGGACCACCCGACAATGAAGTGCAGTTTTTGAATGGTGGTGAGGGTCTTGGATCGGGGCAACATATGGCGCCAGTGCTTGCGCAGAATTTGCATGGCACCATAGGCCCAGCGATGACGCTGGGTCTTAAAAGCCTTGTAGGTGTCCGGTAGCAATCCCCACCCATAGCGACGGTTGGTATATCGCGCTTCATAACCTCGCTCCAATAACCGCAGGCCGAGCTCGGTATCTTCGGTAATGGTATCGGTTCCCCAGCCACCTGCTTCATCGAAAGCCGTGCGTCGTACCATGAGCATCGTTCCATGGGCAACGATGGCGTTGTCCTCGTTTCGCTGCACCATACCGATATCGAAGAAGCCAGCGTACTCGGCGTTCATGATCCGCTTGAGTGCGGACTCTTCTCCATCGCGGTGATCCTGAGGCGCTTGAACCAAGGCTACTTTCGGATCAGCAAAAGCAGGCACCAGATCCTTCAACCAATCCGGATGAACGCGATAGTCGGCATCGATCACCGCAATGACATCGGTCGCTGAATCCATTTGCGTCATAGCAGTATTCAGAGCGCCAGCCTTAAATCCCGCAACCTTTGGCAGGTTAACGAATTTGAATCGCGATCCGAGCCTAGCGCAGTGTTCCTCGATAGGTTTCCAGTAGGATTCTTCAGGTGTGTTATTAACAATGATTACGGCCTCAAAGTCTGGGTAATCGAGCTTTGCAAGATCATCGATAGTTGCCTTCAACATATCTGGCGGTTCTCGGTAGGCAGGAACATGAATCGACACCTTCAAAGGACGCGCCAAGATCATGCCTTTGCCGGGAATAATGAGTTTTTGTGGCTTACGGCCCAGAAGCACTTCAGAAATTTCATGCACTTTAGCCAGAGTGAGAAGTGCGAGGGGGATCATCAAGATCAGGCCGAACCCCCACATAACCCAAATATGCAATGTAAGATAACGGTCCAACGGATAGAGAATGGCTGCAGCGATACCGGCAGCCATGGCATGGGCGGCAATCGCGTAAGAAACAGCATGACCAAGGGTCGGTCGGCGGCGCCAAAGGCCGAAAAGAGTGATGGCTGTTCCGAGACCCAAAGCGAGAGCGGCGGTTGTCGTATTTTCTTGGCTAACTTCGCCCGCTAGGAAGGCAAATTTAGGGGTGCGATCGGCATAAAAAAGTCCCCAATAGGGTCCAACGCTCCCTTCAGCCCGTTTCCAGGGCTGATCGAAGGCTTCGACGATATTAACCTCGGTGCCGCGATATTGCATTTCACGAAGAAATGAGCGGATGATCCGCGCCTGTTCGATCACATCTGGTGTGGCATCTTTAAGATTGTATCCTGAGCTGGGCCATCCGAATTCGCCGACGACAATGCGTTTACCAGGGAAATGTCCGCGAAGCTGATCGACTTTATCGATGGCAAAGGTGACAGATTCGTCAGGCGATAACCGTTCCCAATAGGGAAGAATATGGGCAGTGATAAAGTCGACTTCCCGCGCTATTTGCGCCATCTGCGCCGGGAAGAACGTGTAACGATAATAGTCTTCGCGATCATTCGATGCAATATTTTGGAGTTCAGGCATGGTGGCGAAGTTGCCGGGGAGTTGATCGCCTACCAATCCTAACCAATGGCTCCAAGTTTCCCCCGTAGAAACAGGAACGTCGGTTTGTTGTTTAACTTCGCGGATATAATGAATTAATTGTTGCGGCGTTAGATCGTTACGGACCAAAACCTCATTGCCAACAATAAGAGCGCGAACATTGTGATTGGTTCGCGCGAGCTCGACCGCCCGCTTAACCTCATCTTCGTTATCTTTATGCGCCCGCTGGTACTCTTGTTCAGCAAATTTCCGCGCTGCCTGTTGTTCAAGCGTTTCGTTATCGCGCACGGGGGGTGGTTCAATTTCCTTGCCAAGCCATATACCAACCCAAACATCTAACCCATACTGTCCAGCAAGCCGAGGGATTTCCGCCAGGGTGCCGCGGGTCGCATAAATACGAACGCCACGGGTAATCGGCGCTAGGATACGAAGATCGTTGTCAATCTGCTCGATTGGCGGTGTGCTCGGATCTTCTGGACGTTGATTGATATAAGGACTGAAAGAAAGAGATGTGGGTAAATCCGGAAGATCGGGCGGTAGCGTCGCCTGGCGTAAACTCCACCACGCGGCGCCATGAAGCGCCACGGCAATCAACAGCCCAAGAATGATATTGCGAATGATCGCCAATTCTCGACTATCCGATTTCTATTTAGAGGTTCCACCCTCAGCTGGCGGCGCAGTGTTTGGTTTCTTTTGATTGGTAGCCGGCGGCGGATTGGGCTTGTTACCTGTTGGAGGGGGTGCTGCTTTGTCCGATGCTGTATCAAGCTTGGGTTTGTCTGGGTTGTCCCAGCAGGCATCGATGATGTGGGTCATGGGCACCGGCTGAGCCTCAATGGGTTTTCCTTCAGGTGGACGATTAGCAATGGTGCAGCCAAAGGATTTAATAAGATAGGTCGTCGGACAACCAAAGGTGTTATAGAATTGTTGAAAATCAAGAGCACCACGAACATCGTCGCGGACTAATAGGGCGATCAATTTGGTCCCAATTTGTGTGCATTGCGGCGACTTAGCGGTGGCAATTTCAGATGGCGATACCGATCGACGGGCACCATCGGAGCTTTGCGCTAAGGCATTATGCGTTAAGGAAAGAGTTATTGCTAAGGCGAAGGAAGAGATAAAGCGCGTAAAGGCAAAGGTCATGAGACAATTCAATTCTGTTTCAAACGATGCACGGCCTATAAAGTATAATAGCTTATTAAGTTAAGCCACTAAGCTTCGCCGTATCTTTCGGGCAACCTTATAAGGGATCGCTTGTGTTGCGTCTATTGCGTCCTTATTCCTTAGGAAGTAGGAAGGGAGTGGAGAGTTCCGATCCTCTCAAGGATATCTTTATTAAAGCTTAACCTAAGGATGAAGCCATGTGGCGGGATATTTTCCGCACTTATCGGCCAAGTTGGCCGCAGACCTTAGTATTTATGGGGGCCGTTTTTCTAAGTACCGGTCTTATGCTATTTCGCTGGTTTGTGATCGAAAGCCATACCTTGGGTCAGTTATGCGAAACAGGGCAGGGGCCATGGTGGTGTTGGATTCGCCATGGCATTATCCAAATCTTTGTTCGTGAAGGGTTTGGATTTAGCAGTTTAATTGCAGCTTTGGTGGGCTTTACACTGAACAACCGGCATTTAGCAATGATGGCTATGCTTTTAGGTGCGGCTGGGCTTGTTCTTTATAATGTGAACTTTGCTACCTTAGGTGTTGTGGTTGGCTTTATTCAATTAGCGCGGCCCCGCACGACACCGATTCAGACGAAGCCATAAAGGTATAGCCGCAAGAAAAACAATCAATGCCCAGACATAAGCTTCCATATTGCCGGCCGCTTTTTCCATAATGGCGTTCATAATGAGGCTTAAGATCCCAATGAAAATCAGGAAGCCACCAAGCCAAGCTTCGGGGCGTAAAAAGTCAGCCTTGCTTGCTTCAAAATTCTGGCGTTGCGAAGCACGAATGCCGATTAGGCAACAAGCTAAGACGGGCAAGACCATCAGAACGGTAGGGATATCTCGTGATCGATTATCAAAACTTAGAGCGAGGGTAAGGACTGCAACCGAAAATACGATAGTACCCTGAAATAACCCCAAAAGAAGTGCGGGCGTGAGTCGGTAGCGCCATGGTCGTTGCAGCCAATTCAGTACAGTCGCGAGAGGAGCGGCTTCCAGCTTCCACCTATAAGAGAGCCCAATAAGAAGAATCGAAGCGGCGATGACGCTCAAGCCTAGGTCGAAT
Source organism: Alphaproteobacteria bacterium (assembly GCA_041396725.1). Taxonomy (GTDB): domain Bacteria; phylum Pseudomonadota; class Alphaproteobacteria; order JAWKYA01; family JAWKYA01; genus JAWKYA01. The sequence continues at coordinate 69,446 of JAWKYA010000003.1, read as the reverse complement.
CCCCATATTGCCCAATGCGCGGGACGCACACTGGCAGCCAGAACAAACTCGGCACCGAGTATGATGAAACTTCCCGAAATTGGTAAAATTATCCCTGTCCTAACCGCAGCAAGCGGACTGTGTGGTGGATAGGCCATAAAGCCAAAATCCTAATCCGCCTAAGACTAAACTAGCGATCGCATCAACAAGCCAATTCGGATTATTACTGACTGGACCCGTAAAAGGAAATTTGGGTGATCCGTCAGGATGCAGAAGACCCCAGGCGCCCCCGACGGTTCCTTCAAGGTACCGCTTCCAAGGTTGATCATAGGCTTCGATTAAATTGTAATCCCAGCCGCGCTGCGTAGCGAGAGCAACGAATCCCCGGATATAACGCGCTTGATTAATTAAACTTGGAACCGCTTCGCCTCGGGTACGGCCGATGCTTGGCCATCCGGTTTCGCCAATCAAGAATTTTGTCTGAGGGAATTTCGCTGTGACCCGACCGATAATATCATCCAGTAAAGGCTGGATTTGGGTAATGGATTGTGGGCTATCCTCCCAATAGGGAAGGATGTGGATGGTGATAAAATCGACGCTTTTGGCTAAATCTGGATGTTTAAGCCAAAAGGCCCAAATATCGGCGATGGTACCAGGGAGGCCTGTGGCTGCCTTAACACGCCGCGCCTTAGCGGCAAGAGCGCTCTCGGTTTGCTCCCCTCGGAGCATGACTTCATTGCCAACAATGATGGCACGGATAGCATCAGGGTATGCCTTGGCGGCGGCGATCCCCCGAGCCATTTCCTTCTCATTATCCGCTTCTTCTCGACTAATCCAGATTCCGAGTAAGACCTTCATTCCAAGCTTGGCGGCAATTTCGGGGATAACCTCTTGCCCTTGGCTGGTCGCATAGGTGCGGACGCAATCCGTATAGGCTTTAAGATGGGCGAGGTCTTTTTCCATGACCACGCGAGGAACCATGATGGTTTTATCGAAGGGTGAATAACCATGGACATGGGGCGAATAGGACATACAGGCAATTCGCCCGCCGGGTGCATCTACAACTGGCTGGGGGCGGCCTTGCCAGGACCAGCTCAAGAAAACAATGAGGCTAGCAAGAACATAGCCAATGCTTAGAATTAATCGCGACATAAAGCTCCGCCCGAAGGCATAATAAATAAGAATCCGAACCTACGGAGTTGCGCTTCTATACTGGTTCTGAGGAAGGGGAGGAAGACTAAAGATGCGCCGCCATGTCACTATGGTTTATCGGGTTTTGCGGATGATCTTGCCGGGGGCCATACGCCGAACTCTCGATGCGAACGCACCATTCTTGGCCGGCGGTGTGGCTTTTTTTGCCTTACTGTCCCTTTTTCCATCCCTTGCCTTGTTTGTCGCGTGCTACGGACTTTTGGCTGATGCAAATACAGTCGAGCGCCAACTTACCCCTATTGCCGATCTTATCCCGTTCGAGGCTTGGGTTTTACTGCGTGCTGAGTTGAAGGCTATTGTCTCTCATTCCCCTAAAACTCTTAGTATTCAAGTCGTTGTGGCGCTAACGATTGCCTTATGGAGCGCAGCCCGGGGGGCCAAATCCTTGATTACGGCACTCAATCGAGTCTATGGCTGTAAGGAAAGCCGCGGATGGATCCGACTAAACGCCCTTGCCCTCAGCATGACTTTGGGGTCGATCTTCATCTTTGCGATTGCCATGCTCACGGTTGTCGCTGTCCCGGTGGCTCTCAATTTTCTTCACCCTTATATAGGGTTTGGCGGGGAATCGCTTTTCATTGTGAATAGTCTGCGTTGGCCCATCCTGGGGGTGGCGGTTTGGGTCGCCCTAGCGGCAGTCTATCGCTATGGCCCGTGCCGCGAGGTTCCCTTGCGCCGATGGTCTTACCTAGGGTCAGCGGTGGCTATGTCCTTGTGTCTTCTGGCTTCTATAGGCTTTTCGCTCTACGTTGCCAATTTTGGCGCCTATGACAAGACCTATGGCTCCTTAGCGGCAGTCGTGGTGTTGATGGTGTGGTTTTGGGTGACGATCCTAGCGGTCTTGATTGGTGCCGCCTTCAATGCCGAGGTTCGAAGCCATTCCGTACAAGCTTTGCTGGAGAACCCCTGGAATCAAAGATCGGAGTCAGTATCCAGCTAAGAATACGAGCCTGTAATACGGCCAGAGGAATTAACAAGGGGAATTAAGACCACGGAATTAGCAGATGAGAGGGGTAAATGGTTAACGAGAATAAGATCAAAAAACGTTTGGCTGCTGGCGAGAAGGTTTTGGGCTGTTTTCTGGGACTTCCGGGGATTGCTGCGGCGGAGCTCTTAACCTTGATTGGCTATGAGTGTGTCCTGATCGATCGCGAGCATGGCCAAGCCTCAATGGGGGAGGCAACGGCACAGATGGTGGCGGCTAAAGCTGCAGGCGGTACGGCGTTCTTGCGAATCCCCAAACTTGATCTGGGGGAGGTCAAATATGCTTTGGATGCAGGGGTTTCGGGGATCATGGTGCCCATGATCTCTTCCGTAGCGGAAGCGGAGCTCTTGGCAAAGGCTTGCGCCTATCCCCCCGTAGGGATTCGGGGGACGGCGCCTTATTTAATCCGAGCATCAAGCTATGGGCTCTATGGAGGAGAATATCCGAAGATCGCCCGAGAGGAATTGGTGGTCATCGCTCAGATTGAGACCAAGGAAGGCATTGAAGCGGTTGAGGATATTGCTGCTGTGCCAGGTATCGACCTGTTGTTTGCTGGCCCCAGCGACATCTCCGCCAGCCTTGGCTACCTTGGTCAGGCCGATCATCCCGAGGTTAGGGCTGCCATCGATAAGATTTTAGCTGCCGCGAAGAAACATAAGAAATGGGCGGGAATTACCCCCTCAACCCAGCACAATGCTGCGGCGCGCTTCAAGGCAGGATTCGATCTGGTTTTAGCAGGCAGCGATGTGGGCTTTATGCGCGAAGGTGCAACTGCTGCACTAAATGCACAAAAATTAATATAATCAAATGATTAAAGATGAATATTCATCTAAATTATTAGAAAATGAAGCCGCACTTTTGACGCGCGCCGAGATGGGTCAGGCTGAGGCCTTAACCACAGCTACAGGTATTTCCAGTACCGCTTTAATGGCGGCAGCGGGGGCGGCAGTTTTTCAGGCAATATTGATCCGTTGGCCCAAGCGCTTGGTCACAGTTCTTTGTGGTCCCGGCAACAATGGCGGCGATGGGTTTGTTGTCGCGCGGCTATTGGCCGAGGCAGGATGGCCGGTTCGCCTCGCTTTTCGAGGAAAGCGTGAGGATTTGCCTCCCGAAGCGGCCCATCATGCACGGCATTGGGCCGGACCAATTCTTGCGCTAACGCCAGAGGTTGTCACTGATGCAGAGCTTGTGGTGGATGCCTTATTTGGCGCAGGTTTAAATCGAAGCCTCGATGAGGATATCCGTAAGGTTATCGCAGCGATTCCGCGAAATATCCCAGTTATTGCCGTGGATATCCCAAGTGGTGTTGGGGGCGATGATGGGCTCATTCGGGGGCCAGATGGTCTCATGGTAGCCCCACCGGCACGGGAGTCTCCCGCTTGGGGAAGTGCTGTCGCCGCAAGTCTAACTGTGACCTTTGCCCGCCCTAAACCGGGTCATTTTCTATTGCCAGGCAAAAGCTTAACTGGGGAATTGGTCAGAGCGGATATCGGGATCTCCGATACGATTATCCAAGAAATTTCGCCGCAACAGTGGGTTAATCGGCCAAGTTTATGGCGGGATAGCTTCCCTGTTTTTGCATTAGATGCACATAAATACCAGCGCGGCTACGCCATAATCAATGGCGGTTCGGAGATGACCGGTGCGGCGCGATTGGCCGCCCGTGCAGCCATGCGGACAGGTATAGGGATCCTAGCGATCGCTAGTCCACCCGAAACCCTACAGACCTATAGCCTGGCTCTGGAAACGGCGATCGTTAAGCCATGTACGACCGATGCCGATTTTGAATCGATTATTTCTGATGAGCGTGTGAACGGTATTCTGGTCGGCCCTGGTAATGGGGTTGGCACAGAAACTGCCGCCCGCAGCCGCGCAGCAATCAAAACCGGACGGCCCGTTGTCTTAGATGCGGACGCAATCTCCACTGTGGCTGAGGACAGAAAAATATTAAATAACATCAGTTTAGATAACGTTATTATCACGCCACATGAAGGAGAGTTTAGCCGGCTTTTCCCTCATCTTGCCGCTCCATCGCGCAATCAACCGATCCCTCTTGAGGGGTCCCCAGGGAAACTGCTCAAGGAGGGGAAACTGCTCAAGGAGGGGAAACTGCTCAAGGAGGGGAAACTGCTCAAGGAGGGGAAACCGCTCGGAAAGCTCGCGCGAGTTCGTGAAGCGGCGCAGGAATTAGGGGTCACAATCCTCCTCAAAGGCCCGGATAGTATTGTGGCGCATCCCGATGGCCGAGCCATTCTCAATGCCGATGCCCCTGCCAGCTTGGCCACAGCAGGATCGGGGGATGTTCTGGCAGGGATCATTCTGGGCTTGGTTACTCAAGGTATGCCCCTGTTCAAGGCGGCTGCGGCTGCTATCTATCTTCATGGGGAGGCAGCGCGGATTTACGATCGGATGCTCCATGACCATAGAATGTATGACACTGGCTGTCCGGCGTGGGATGGCGGTAGTGGTGGCGGTCTGGGTCTGGGAGGGTCGGGACTTATCGCCTCAGATCTTCCCGATCTTATCCCTAAAGCGCTGAAAAATATAAGATCTCGATCAGTCTGATTCCAGGGTTGGGAACTTCTCTAGAGCTAAGCGGTTTTGCTTGGTCATGCATGAGGCCATAGGGGAGAGGCGAAGACAGGGGAGAGCGTTGATGGCAGAAGCCAGTTTTCGCAATAGATACAAGAGCTTACGACTTAAGCGGCGTGCGCGCAAGGCTGCGTCGACGGTGTCGGCTGCAGAGGTTAAACCGCCAGAAACCTCTGAAGCCACAACCCCTGCTGTTCCGCGACTTCTGGACCGAACCCTCAATTCCCTGCGGGTGCGGGGGTGGTGGGAGCGGCTGGCAGGCTCGGTTTGGGGGGGAGATGCTGCGCAAGCGGCGGTACGCCCCGATCTGCCGGATGAAGATGCCGACCGACTGCGCGGGTGGATGCGAACCTGCCTTGATGCGCGGGGTGGCGAGGTTTCAGCCCGCGCCCGCGCTGCAGGCTTAGGCCGGAGCTATTTATCCCTCAATCAACAAGGCCGGGCGAAATTTCTCAAAATCCTAGCGACAGAATTCGGTTCCGATAGGACGGCCGTCGATCAGGCCGTTGCGCACCTCCAGCATGCGGAATCGGCAGCCGACCGGCGTATAGCCGAAAGCGGATTGCGCCACGCACTCGAAACATCGCGCAGCAAACTCTTAACTCAATTCAATGGATTACCAGAAGGTGTTAAGTTTCTTGTTGATCTTCGGGCCGATCTTTTGCCCTTGGTTAAAAACGATCCCGATATGGGAGCGCTTGCCGAGGAGTTAAAGGGGTTACTCACAGCTTGGTTTGATGTGGGATTCCTTGAACTCCGCCGGATTACATGGCGTTCGTCCGCAGCTTTGCTGGAAAAGCTCATCGCCTATGAGGCGGTTCATGCGATCGCCAGTTGGGACGATCTGAAGAATCGCCTGGATTCCGATCGCCGCTGCTTTGGATTTTTCCATCCCCGTATGCCTGACGAACCGCTGATTTTTGTAGAGGTTGCCTTGACAAAAGGTATGGCCGGCAATGTGCAGGCCTTGCTTGATCAAACTGCGCCCGTTCTCGATCCAACCACAGCGGATACCGCGATATTTTACTCAATCTCTAATGCACAACAAGGGCTTAATGGAATAAGTTTCGGTAATTTCTTAATTAAACGGGTTGTCGATCAGATTTTGCTGGAGTTTCCGAATATTAAAACCTTTGCAACCCTGTCGCCTATCCCTGGATTCCGACGGTGGCTAGAAGATCACCTTGCGGCCACCCAACCCGTTCCGCAAACCACTCCCAAAACTGCCTCCTCGCCGAAGACTGCTATGAAAAAGCGTTATATCCGCCCGTATATAACGCCCCCCTTCCGTGGAAAAAACGCACGAGCGGTATCCAAAAACAGCTCGCAAAGATGACTGTAGATAGGTCAGCTATTCTGTCCAATCCGACGTGGTGGCAAGATGGTTCCCTCGCCAAGACGATGAAACCGATTTTGATGCACTTGGCGGCGATCTATCTGCTCGAGGAGAAACGCCCCAATGGGAAAGCCCTAGACCGTGTCGCCCATTTCCATCTTGCGAATGGCGCCCAGATCGAACAGCTCAACTGGCTGGCAGACCGCTCGGCCAATGGCATGGAACAATCCTTCGGTATGATGATCAACTACCTCTATCGTTTGGATCGAATCGAAGCCAATCACGAAGCCTATACGGGCGAAGGTGAAATTACGGCCTCTGCCCCGATCCGATCTCTTCTGCGACAGCGTTAACCATGGCCCGCCATCGACGAAGGATCTCCTTATGAATCTCCCTCTCATGACGCCGATGAAAAGACTCTTCCGCACAGAAAAAATCGCGGAGGAGGACTTTCTCCTCGATGTGAGTTTATTTAGAATTGGCGCTCATGGGGTGGATCGAGGGCCATCGATTCAAGGGGGGATCATGCATAAAACCGGGCACCGGCGCAGCAGTATGTTCATCAAGCGTGGAGATCAGGTCGAATATTTACGGCCGGGCGCCAAGTTCCTACGTCGGATCGATCGCCGAACCGAAGAGGCGACTATCCTGGGCGTGACGGCCGATGGCGCGGGAATCCCCCATGTCCGGTTTCGGATCGTGATCGACCGCCCCTTCTGCGCTCAGGTCGATGCTGGGGAACGTGCGGTTGCCCTGACCGAGTTTCTCACGCAATTTCCGGAGCGCCCGGCACCGAGTGCACGAGAAGCCTCACCGCAAGGGATTGGCTCGATCTAAGTCTCGTCGAGATCGATAACCGGTAACCTAAAAATCCGAATCGAACAAAGTAACCGGGGACACGCCTTGCGTGCGGAAAATTTAAGTCAAAGCGTCCATAATTTTGCCGCAGCGCGAGACATAAATAGCCAGCAGATTAAACGATCTATCGTTCTGGCCTGGGTTAGTTCTGGCCTGTGGCATGGGCTCACAGTTCTGATCCCCACAGTTCTGACCCATCCCGTTCTGACCGGGGGTTTCTTGGCTTGTTAAATCACGATATAACCTTTCGTCCGATCCATCAATGCAATAAGGCCAAGGTCTTAGTGCACCAACCCTTAAAGTTAAAGATCATGGAAAAAATGCCGATACGGTTTTCTGCCCTGCTGTTATGCGCCTTGATTGTGCTGAGTGGTCATGAGGTTCTGGCGCAAACAGCGCCCACAGCGCCAACACCCATGGTGCAGAAGGAGGCGCAGAAGGAATTGCGGATTATCCGCATGACCCCGCAAGGAGAAGATGTATCGTCGCGACGGCAAATCGTTTTCGAATTTAATCGTCCGGTCGTACCTGTCGGCAGAATGGATCGTACGAAACAGGAAATCCCTGTCACGATTTCGCCCGAACTGAATTGCGAATGGCGCTGGCTGAACACAAGTGCCCTTGCGTGCAATCTTTCAGAGAAGGATCAACTGAACGAAGCCACGACTTACGAGATTACGGTCAATCCTGGTATCACGGCCGAGGATGGCGCGACGATTGCAGAAGCCTTTCACGAGACATTCACTACCGAACGACCTGACGTTAACTATGGCGATTTTACAACTTGGCATGCGCCGGCTCATCCCGTTCTGCGCCTTGTTCTCAACCAAGCGGTGACAAAAGAATCGGTCGAGCAGCACGTCTATTTCACCCCCGTTAACGATCCTAGCAAAAGAACGGGTTTAATCGTTGAGCCCGATCCGCGCGATCGGGAACAGCCGCGGGTCGTTCCTGTACCGGGCGAAGGCTTCTTTATGATTTTTGGAAAGTCATCGCCGAAGAAAAGCGATGATCAGCAACAGACGGTCCATGGTGTCGAAGCGCGCCGGGTATGGTTGATTCAACCGAAGGAAGACCTACCTCAGAATGAAACGGTGAGCCTGAAAGTCGAACCAGGATTGGTCTCGGCCTTAGGTCCTGAAAAAGGAAATAAGGAACAAGAAATCGTAAAGTTTGACACCTTTCCCGAACTTCAGTTCTTAGGGGTGAAGTGCACGACCAACGACCAAAAGCCCATTATTATTTCACCCGACGATGGTCAATCTGCTCAGCTGTGCAATCCCTTGGCGCCGATCAGCTTGGCGTTCAATGCGCCGATCCTTCTATCGCAAATCAAAAAGAACATTGCGATATCGCCAGATCCCACCGCAGGGACGAATATCGATTTTTGGGGTAACGACGGAGATTACTCTAACCTCGGTCGTGGTCATAAGAAAACAGACATCTTTACCGCCTACATGCCGACGGCGTTAAAGGCAGCACAAACCTATAAGGTTTCTATCAAGGCACGCGAGCTTGGGTTCTTTGCGAAAATCTGGCATTGGATTCTCTCGTTATTTAGCGAACAGCCCCTTACAGACCTAGAGGATGAATTTGGCCGCAAGTTAGCAAAACCGATCGTATTGACCTTTGCGACCGATCATCGGCGCCCAAATTATGAAATTATCCATCATGATGCGGTTATCGAATCAAAGATCGATAGTGAAGTCCCGTTGTATGTCAATAATCTCGACAAGGTCATCTTCGATTACCGCAGTATTACGGCCGAGGGCATCAAACAGAATCAGAAAATGATGCAAGATATTCCGAAGGTGCCGGACATTCAGTTTGCTATCCCCTTTGGTATTCGCGAGATGCTGGGAGGTAATTCCGGTGCCGTTTACGGTCACTTACGTACGGAGCCCCAGGTTAATAAGAGTGGGATCCGGGAGAATCGTCTGTTTGCTCAGGTGACGCCCTATCAACTTCACGTCAAGTTGGGGCACTATAGTACGCTTGTCTGGGTGACGGATCTAACCACGGGCGAAGCCGTTACGGATGCCAAGGTCACGATCTATAAGGATGCACTATCGAAGCTTTCGGTGCCCAAGGATATTGTGGCGACCGGCATAAGCGATGCCAAGGGTATTGCGATCTTGCCAGGCACGCAGGCGATTGACCCCGATCTGAGTTTGAATCCAAGGTGGGGTAGCGGTGATAACCCCGATAACCGAACGCGTCTTTTTGTTCGCGTAGACAAGGGTAAGGATATGGCGGTTATGCCCATATCCAGCGATTTTATCATCGATACTTGGCGCGCTTCGGGCGAAACCATCGATCATTATAACAAACAACAATATGGTCATATCGTCACGTGGGGGACGACGGCTCAGGGCGTTTACCATGCAGGCGATACCATCCAGTATAAGTTTTATGTCCGGGATCAAAACGACAAAACTTTGGTGCCGGCCCCCAATGCTTCCTACACCCTCGAAATCCTCGATCCTACGGAACAGGTTGTTCACACAGTTAAAGATATCACCTTGTCTGAATTTGGTTCCTATAGTGGTGAGTTCAAAACCGCAAAGCAAGCAGCGGTAGGGTGGTACAAGTTTCGCCTGACCTCAAGCTTCGGCAAAAAAGCTGCGGAGGAAGTAGATGATGAAGGAGAGGAAGAGGAAAGCGCGGACTCCGAGGAGGGTACCGAAGGCGGAGAGAGCGCTGTAACACAAGCGCAACCGAGCCCAACGAAGGGGAAGATTGTTTGGTTCCCCATGGATGTCTTGGTCAGTGATTTCACGCCTTCCCCCTTTAAGGTAACGAATGAACTGAACGGCGATCTGTTTAAAGCAGGTCAAGAAATCGAAGTGACGACGGCGGCTAAACTGCATTCTGGCGGTGCCTACACCGATGCCTCGGCACGGATAACCGCTATTCTTGAGAGCAAGACCTTTGTCTCTCGGCACCCTGTGGCCAGTAAGTTTAGTTTCGTTGGCCCGAATGAACCTGATGAAGAAAGCCAAGAAGTCTATCAGCAGATCCAGCCGTTGGACGCTAATGGAGAGGTGCACCATAAGTTCACCGTACCCAAGCAAGGAACGGTTTATGGGACCTTGGTGGTGGAAAGTGCGGTGCAGGATGATCGCGGTAAAAATATCGCGGCGCAAAGTCAAGCTACGTACGTAGGTGTGGATCGCTTGGTTGGGCTTTATGCGCCAAAGTGGCTGTATAATGCATCCGTGCCCGCAGCGATCGATTACATCGTTGTCGATGAACGTGGTGTGCCAGCAAAAGGTACAGCAGTTGGGATCAAGATCGAACGCCAAGTCACCAACGCCGCACGGGTGAAGGGAGCAGGTAACGCCTATATCACCAACTTCACCACTGCGTGGAAGGAAGTGGCCACGTGCCAGGGCACCTCAAGCGATGCACCTAATACTTGTCAATTTACGCCCGACGAAGCGGGAAGCTATCGTCTGACAGCGGAGATCAAGGATACCAAGGGCGATGCGCACTCTAGCCAGTTAAATATCTGGGTAACGGGTAGGGATTACGTTTTGTGGAACGAGCAAAACGATTCTTATCTGCAAATCATTCCCGAAAAGGAAGAGTACAAGGTTGGCGATACAGCCCGGTACTTAATTAAAAATCCTTATCCTGGGGCAACAGCGCTGATCACCGTTGAGCGGTATGGCATCATTGACCATTTCGTCCAAGTTCTTGAGGGAAGCACCCCGGTCTTTGAATTGCCGGTTAAACCTGACTATCTGCCAGGATTTTATCTATCGGTTACGGTGATCTCACCGCGTGTCGATAAACCATTAGAAAATGGACAGGTCGATCTGGGCAAGCCGACTTTTCGGATGGGGTATGTGAAGGTTCCCGTCAAAGATCCCTACAAGGAAATGACGGTAACGGCGAAAACCGATCAAGAGGTTTATCGTCCCCGCGATAAGGTGACGGTTCAACTTCATGCTGAACCCAAGCATGCGAGCGCCCAAGCGGAACCCATCGAGCTCGCGGTGGCGGTGTTAGATGAATCGGTGTTCGATTTGATTTTGGGTGGGAAAGACTATTTCGATCCCTATCGAGGGTTCTATGGTCTTGAAGATTTAGATCTGCGGAACTACAGCCTCTTAACGCGGTTGGTCGGTCGCCAGAAGTTCGAGAAAAAAGGCGCCAATGTGGGCGGCGACGGCGGCGGCGATCTAGCGATGCGCAATATCTTTAAATTCGTCAGCTATTGGAATCCGTCACTGCAAACCGATGCGCAAGGCAATGCAACGATTGAATTTGACGTTCCCGACAATTTGACGGGTTGGCGGATCTTGGCGATGGCGGCGACGCCAACCGATCGGATGGGATTGGGGGGATCGAGCTTCAAAGTTAACCGCCCCACCGAAGTCAGGTCGGTGATGCCGAACCAAACTACCGAAGGCGATGCATTTAAGGCTGGGTTCAGTGTCATGAACCGAACGGATAAGCCGCGTACACTGAAAGTTTCGATCGAGGCCAGCGGCGATATCGATACGGCGAAAACTCCAGCAAGCTACACGGAAACCGTGACCCTTGAACCCTATAAGCGGGTAACGGTCTTGATGCCCATTCAGGCGGCAATCGTGAAGGCAACCCGCGATCAAACCGAAGGTCAGATCCGTTTCGTTGCTCGGGCAGGGGATGATCTTGATACCGATGGGATGGAATTTATCCTTCCCATTGAAAAGCGCCGGTCGCTCGAAACGGCGGCTACCTATGGCACGACCGATGCCGTGAAGGTCGACGAGGCGATCGCCTTTCCCGACAAGATCCATCCCGATATAGGATCGGTCAGTGTGGTGGTCTCGCCGACGGTGATCGCCAATATCGAAGGGGCATTCCGCTATATGCGGAATTACGCTTATCTCTGTTGGGAGCAGATCTTAACCAAGGGCGTTTTCGCTGCGCACTTTCAAGATCTCAAAGACTATTTGCCGACCAGCTTTACCTGGAAAGCAGGTGAAACCCTCGCGGATGAGAGTTTGTCTTTAGCGGCAGGATTCCAAGCGCCGAATGGCGGTATGGCGTACTTCGTGGCCGAGGATCGCTATACCGATCCTTATCTTAGTGCCTACACGGCCTTGGCCTTTAATTGGTTGCGGCACAGCGGTCATACTATTCCCGAACACGTGGAAGAGAAACTGCACGTCTATCTTTTGAACTTTTTAAGACGGGATGCAGCGCCAGACTTTTATTCCGACGGAATGCGCTCGACAGTTCGAGCGGTTGCCCTGGCGGCCTTGGCCGAGCACGGTAAGATCACGCGTGCGGATCTTGATCGATATAAGCCTTATCTGAAACAGATGAGTCTCTTTGGGAAGACCCATTACGCTCTGGCGGCGCTGAATGTGCCGGGCCAAGAGGCCTTGGTACTGGAAGCCGCTAAGATGATCTTGGCTCAAGCCAACCAGACCGGCGGCAAGTTTATCTTTAGTGAAGATCTCGACGATAGTTATACGCGCATTCTTGCTAGTCCATTGCGGGAAAACTGCGCCATCCTCGATCTTTTTACTGCGATGGGCGAAAAACCTGCAACCAAGGAACTGGTGGCCGATGTGCCGTTCAAGCTGGTACGAACCATCACGCAAACGCGTAAGAATCGTGATCATTGGGAAAACACCCAAGAGAACATGTTCTGCATGAAGGCTTTGGTGGATTACAGCCGGGTTTACGAGACTGTAAAACCTGCCATGACCGTACAGGCCAGCATGGATGCGCAAGCCTTTGGCGAGGCGAGTTTTGCGGATCTGCGGGATCAGCCTGTGACCTTCGAGCGCCCCATCGATAAGGGCGATGTGGGTCGCAAGGCTGCCGTTGAAATCACCCGTCAGGGTGCGGGACGGCTTTACTATGCTACCCGCGTGAGCTATGCACCGCTCGACGAAGCGGCGACGGGTACGAATGCGGGGATCGAAATCCATCGCGAATATAGCGTTGAACGCAATAAGCAATGGGTCTTGCTCAAGAACCCTCACGAGCTAAAGCGCGGTGAGTTGGTGCGCGTGGATATCTATCTCTCGCTAGCGGCGGCGCGGAACTTCGTTGTGGTCGATGATCCGGTGCCGGGCGGTCTTGAGCCTGTTAATCGCGATCTTGCCACTGCATCAGGGGTCGATGCGGATAAAGGTGAATTTAAAGCGGCAGGTGGAGCATGGTGGTTTAAATTCAGCGACTGGATTTCTTATAACGTCTCGCGGTGGAGCTTCTATCATCAAGAAATCCGCCACGACAGTGTCCGGTTCTATTCCGATTATTTACCGCCGGGAAATTATCATCTGTCCTATACGGCGCAGGCGATTGCCGAAGGTGAATTCGCGGCAATGCCTATTCATGCTGAGGAAATGTACGATCCCGATGTCTATGGCAAAGGTGCAAGCGAACGGCTGAAGGTGGCGCCGTAAGGTGTAGGTTGGGATGACGGCTGCACAAGAAAAAGGGCAGGGGGCGCTGAGGCGTTATGGCAAAAAACTGGCCATTGCTGGCGGCTGTGCGCTGTTGGCCCTTGCCCTGAAAACCTACGCCGATATTCAACCGATTGGGGACTCGCTCCGTGGGATTATCTCGGATGCCCAAATGGTCCAGGTGGTGGACCGTACGGGGGTGCCGTTGACGATTTCTTATCAGAATCGCTGGAACACCTACGATAATCTTCCTCTCTATCGGGTTCCCGATTTTCTGCGGCGGGCATTTATCCTCTCCGAAGATAAACAGTTTTATCAGCATGGGGGCAGCGATTGGTCCGCGCGGCTTGGTGCCTTGTGGCAGAATATAAAATCTGGGCACACCGTGCGGGGTGCCAGCACCATTACCGAGCAGGTCGTGCGGATGATCAATCCGCGACCTCGGACCGTGTGGTCGAAATGGATTGAAACCTTCGAAGCGGCTCAGCTCGAGCGTCATTTCTCCAAGGCCGATATTCTCGAGTTTTATATGAATCAGCTTCCCTACGCGGCCAATCGGCGGGGTGTCGTACAGGCGGCGCGGTATTATTTCAACCGCGATCTTTCGACCTTGAGTCATAAAGAGATGCTGGCGCTGGTGGTCTTGGCGCGCGCGCCGTCCAGCTTCGATCTTTATCGTCACCCCCAGCGGATTGCGCCGGCAATCGACCGGCTAACAGAAGGTTTGGCTGCCGAAGGACTGATGCATGGGGAAGAGGCCGCCGAGATCAAAGCCCAAGAGTTTATTTTGTCACCGCCCGAAGCGCCGATCCAGGCGGCACACTTCGTCAATTTTGTTCGACAAAACGCTCCGTCACGGATGGGACGTGGGAGTCATTTTCTCCAGACGACACTGGATGGCGCCCTCCAACGCCGCGTGCAACAAATTCTTGACGAACGGGTGAAGGCTTTGAGCAAGCACAGCTTGAACAATGCGGCGGCCTTGATAATCGATCATACAACTGGTGAGATTCTGGCCTGGGTTGTTGCCGGAGCCGGGGATATCGATACGCCGGGCAATCAAATCGACGCTGTCTTGGCGCCACGGCAACCAGGATCGGCCTTGAAGCCGTTTCTCTATGCGATGGCCCTCGAAAGAGGATGGTCGCCGGCCACTATTCTTGAAGACTCTCCCTTGGCCGAGGCGGTGGGATCGGGTCTTCACCGCTATAAAAATTACAGCAATACCTTTTACGGGAAGATCACGCTGCGCGAAGCCTTAGCGAATTCTCTCAATATCCCTGCGGTGCGGACGATTCAGCATGTGGGGCCCGAGCCCTATCTTGCTTTGTTGCATCAACTTGGCTTTGCAAGTTTAGATCGCGGCGCCGAGGTTTACGACGATGGATTGGCGCTCGGGAACGGCGAGGTTACGCTCTACGAATTGGTACAAGGATACGCTGTTCTTGCCCATCGTGGGATCGCACAACCCCTAACCTTTCTCTTGGCGGACGATCTATCGCGCCCAGCGAAGCGCTTGCTGTCGGAAGAGGCCACATCGTTGATCGCCCATATTCTCTCGGACCCGTGGGCGCGACGGCTGGAATTTGGGAGTAACAGCTTGTTGAATTTTCCGGTACAGACCGCAGCCAAGACAGGAACGTCGACGGATTATCATGATGCATGGGCGGTGGGATTTAACTATCGGTATGCGGTGGGGATTTGGATGGGGAATCTCGATCGCACGCCCACCGACGGGGTAACAGGGTCAAGGGGACCGGCTCTCGCTTTGCGCAGCATTTTTGCGCAGTTGAATAGGAATACGGTAACCAAACCTTTGTTCTTGAGCCCTAAGCTGGTTCAGCAAGATATCTGCCTTAACCCCGATGAAGAAGCTGAGGCGCCGTGTTTTACGCGGACCGAGTATTTTATCGCAGGGACGGAACCGGGTGTGAAAAAAAAGCAAACACCTGAAACGATAACCTTGATGCGTCCGACCGATGGCTTGCAGATTGCGCTCGATCCTCGCATTCCCGCGGATCGGCAAAAGTTCGAGTTTTATATCGCTGGCGTCAAACCGGGCGATCGTGTCGATTGGATCGTCAATGGGGTTCAGCTCGCCCAAACGGATCAAGGCAAATACCTTTGGGATTTGGCGCGCGGGCACTATCGCTTAAAGGCCGTGGTACATCGGCCTGATGTCGGTGCGCAAATCACGCCCGAAGTCCTTTTTGCGGTGAAGTAGGATTTAATAAGGATAATGGGCAAGAGGTATGTACGCCTCTGTAGGTAAGCCTGACTCTGGCGTGGCATAAATCGCGATCCCCTGCGCTAAAGCTTCGAGGAGACGCCGAGGTTGGGCGATATAAGCGCGTTATCATAATCGAGCTCTGCGAGAGCCTTCCAATCACGTTCATCATTTCGTACAACGATCGGAACTTCTTGGTTCACGACCGAAACTAAGTGGACAAGATTGTGCGTAAATGAGTCGTAGTTATCGATAATCAATGTGCGCATTGTTGATGACCTAACTGAATGGCGCGAATTCTATATTGAGTGCGATGGTACCGAGCGCTTGAGATTATCGCGCCAGTCAAGCTTGCTTTTGGTTTCATGCTTCAGCGCGACGAAGACTATCGCCACAGCTCAAGATTAACGACGAGGCAATGCCATGTAGGGATACGTCGCGGGGCCGCGTACGAAGCGCTTATAAAGCAAAACGCCCTTACGCCTTAAGGCGATAACCCGTTTTGAACATCCACCACACCACAGCGAGGCACAGGACGAGAAACAGCAGAGTCATAGATAGACTCACGCCGACGCCGACATCGGCGACTTCGAAAAAGCTCCAACGCAACCCACTGATTAGATAGAATATGGGATTGAACCGGGTCACAGTTTCCCAAGCCGGTGGCAGCAAGCTCGTAGAGTAAAATGTGCCGCCCAAGAACGTCAGCGGCGTGATCACGAGTGTAGGAATCGCCTGGAGCTTCTCAAACCCGTCTGCCCAAAGTCCGATGATAAAACCAAGCAGACTGAATGCGATCGCGGTCAACGCCAGAAACGCTAGCATCCATACCGGATGCGCAATGCGCAGCGGCACGAAGAGGGCGGCGGTGGCGAGGATCAGGAGCCCGAGGACGACCGCTTTGCAAGCAGCAAATCCCACGTAGCCAATGACGAGTTCGATATAAGACACTGGCGCCGAAAGGATCTCGTAAATGGTTCCGGTAAAGCGCGGGAAATATATTGCGAATGACGCGTGATCAACGCTCTGAGTCAATAGAATCAGCATGACCAAGCCTGGCACGATGTAGGCGCCATATTGTACACCGCTGATATCGCCGATGTGAGAGCCAACGGCTGCACCGAAAACAATGATGTAAAGTGCGGTTGAGATCACCGGAGAGAATAGTCTCTGCAACAAAGTCCGCCGCGAACGAGACAGCTCAAACAAGAAGATGGCGCCTATAGCGCGATAATTGAAGCTCACGGTTACCGCCTCACCAAATCAACGAAAATTTCTTCGAGGGAACTTTTGTTTGTGCTCAAGTCGGTAAACGCAACCCCGCTGGCGCTTAGGTCATCAAGCAGCGCCTTAATACCAGCGTGCTCGCTTTGACTGTCATATGTGAACACGAGTTCACGGCCATCTGCGTCCAAGGTCAGCGGATAGTTGCTCAGCGTTCCGGGAATTTCGCTGAGCTTGTCATGCAGATGCAGTCTCATCTGCTTTTTGCCGAGCTTGGACATAAGCTCGGTTTTTTCCTCTACCAAAAGGATCTCACCTCGATTAATGACGCAGACCCGGTCAGCAAGGTTTTCGGCCTCTTCGATGTAGTGTGTTGTGAGAATGATCGTCACGCCCTTTGCTCGTAAGCCGCGCAAGATTTCCCACATATCTTTACGCAGCTCTACATCGACGCCGGCAGTTGGCTCGTCGAGAAATAAGATTGACGGCTCGTGCGCCAACGCCTTGGCAATCATTAGTCGGCGCTTCATCCCGCCTGAAAGTGTCACAATGCGGTTGTTCCGCTTATCCCACAACGAAAGGTCTTTGAGCACTTGGCTCAAGTAATCGGGATTAGCGCGCAGGCCAAACAAGCCGCGGGAGAACGATACGGCATTCCACACTTTTTCAAATGCATCGGTGGCTATTTCTTGCGGTACTAATCAATCTTAGAGCGAGCCGCGCGGGCTTGCTTGATAATATCATGGCCGTCGACTGAGACCGTTCCTTCCGAAGGCGTGACGATACCACATACAGTACTGATGAGTGTCGTCTTCCCGGCCCCATTAGGTCCTAGAAGTGCAAATATTTCACCGCTGCGAATATCGAGATTGACACACTTGAGAGCTTGAAAGCCCGTCCCGTATGTTTTTGAGAGATTGGTAATCGAAATTGCTGGCTGCATGCAAAGCTCGGATGACAGAGAGAGTGTGGACAAGTTTCTGCGTTATACCCTAGCTGGTATTTTCGAATGGATTTGACACCGACAAGGCTATTCATGGGATCCAGGAACTTGGTGGGGTATCTGGAATGCCAACAGCGCGGCACGCTAACGAAAATGATATTGATCGTCAACGATGGGTTGTATTGTTTTTTGCAGATAGGAATATGGGTAAGTTGGCGCCAGTCAGATTTTTCTTCATGCGCTTCCAGTGAGAGCCGCCACGCCTCCCTCCGAAAGCCTTCGTGATTGCCCTTTCTGAAAGAACGCCACCCCTGAGCAGAAGGCTCAGGGCTTTGGCGATACTGGACCTGGACCACAATATGCGCTGGTACCAAGCTTATTCCATCCTGGTATGTAGGTGAGCGTGATAGCGAAGCTGCTATGATCTTCATGGACGATCTAGCCAAGCGATTAGCTAATCGGGTGCAGCTTACTAGTGATGGGCATAGGGCTTATTTAGAGGCCGTGGAAGGTGCATTCGGTGGCGATATCGATATGGCGTAATCGTAAAGATGTACGGCAACACAGTTGAAGGCCAAAAGCGGTATAGCTCGGCGGAATGCACGGGCGTACGCAAGACACGGGTATAGGGAAACCCTGACCCTAAGCATGTTTCAACTAGCTATGCAGAACGAGCCAACCTAACCTAACCTAACCTAACCATGAGAATGTCTATGCGCCGGTTTACATGCCTAACCAATGCCTTTTCAAAGAAGGCAGAAAACCATGCTCACGCTGGTGCCTTGCATATGATGTTCTACAATTTTGGCCGAATTCATAAGACCTTACGGATCACCCCAGCCATGGCCGTTGGCGTTACCGATCATGTTTGGTCTTTAGAAGAAATTGCACAACTCGCAAACTGAGACACTACCAAGAAACGGGGTTACTTGCTTTCTTTGTAGGAATGTGTAGGATGCGCCCCCAAGGTTCATATGAGCTCTTTGTACTTGCGGGCTGCCTAGGTGTTTTTGGTAGCAGTATCAATAAGATACAAGACTGATCCTCCTTACGATGATCGTTCAGCGTTTTACTAAGAGTTGCCGGCCCAAAGGTCCGGGTGCGGATATATGACTCTTACCTCTCGGAAACGAGAACTCTAATGCTATGTCTTAAGGAGACACTGAATATGGCTACCGGTACAGTAAAATGGTTTAACCCCACCAAAGGCTTTGGCTTTATCCAGCCCGAGCAAGGCGGCCCTGATGTATTCGTTCATATCAGCGCGGTGGAGCGGGCGGGAATTCGCCAGCTGAACGAAGGTCAGCGCGTCAGCTACGAACTAGCTACGGAAAAAGGCAAGACCTCGGCGGTTAATCTTAAAATCTCGTAAGAGACGTCTTTGGCGCAGCCCAAGAAGTCTTGGGCTGCCGCTTTATCGCAGTATTTAAGATAAAATATTGGCTGTCCTGTCTTGCGGTATGTATCGCGAGAGCGGGTTAGCCCGTCAAAGGAAACCTATGCAGGATTTTCATGCCTTGGGGTTGCCCCAAGCTTTGCACACTGCGCTTGCACGAATGCAATTTACAACCCCGACCCCTATTCAGGCTGCGGCTATTCCACCAGCTCTAGCAGGAAAGGATATTCTTGGAACAGCACAGACTGGGACAGGGAAGACGGGTGCCTTTGGCATTCCCTTGGTTACCCATCTTATGAATGCACCTCGCGGTTCAGCCTTGGTACTCACACCAACGCGTGAGCTTGCGACCCAAGTAATGGATACCTTGAAAAAGTTGGTCAACGGCCACAAGGCAATTAAAACGGCTTTGCTGATTGGTGGCGAATCCATGGGTAAACAATTTCAGCAGCTAAAAGCGCGACCGCGATTGGTTGTTGGCACACCAGGACGAGTCATCGATCATTTGCACCGTGGCAATCTTATGCTGCGGGATACAGGCTTTCTCGTTCTCGATGAAACCGATCGTATGCTCGATATGGGGTTTGGTATCCAGCTTGAGAAGATCGTAAGGTTTATACCAGCACAACGGCAGACTTTGATGTTTTCGGCAACACTCCCCGATAACATTATCAAAATGTCAGAGAAGTATTTGCAACTTCCGGCAAGAATATCTGTTGGCTCGACGACGGCGCCGATCGCTAAGATTCATCAGGAAACTGTGCGCCTTGCGGATGCTGAAAAATATCCACGGCTTTTAAGTGAACTAACGGCACGGGACGGCTCAATTATTGTTTTTGTGAAGACAAAATGGGGCGCTGACCGTCTGGCCGATAAACTCTCGCGCCAAGATCATCTGGCGGAAGCTATCCATGGCGATCTCTCGCAAAACAAACGGGAGCGGGTCATTCGTGCCTTCCGTAGCCGTAAAAGCCGCATCTTGGTGGCCACAGATATCGCGGCGCGTGGTCTCGATATTTCTCATGTTGCTCATGTGATCAACTATGATTTACCCCAATGCCCTGAAGATTATATCCATCGCATTGGCCGTACCGGGCGCGCTGGAGCAGAAGGACAAGCTATCAGTCTTGTTGCGCCGGCGGATGCTCCAAAGTGGAAGGCCATTCTTCGCCTACTCAATCCTAAGGCCGCAACCTCTGATAAGGGTAAGCCGCGGGCGGGCAAGACCAATAGAAGTCACAAACAAAAGAACGGTAAGACTTTTCGTTTTAAGCGTCGCAAGTATGGAGAGCCAAGCCCAGATCGTAAGGCGGCATAGACGTTGTGATGGCATTCTGAAGTGCTCATATAAGGAAGCCCACCAATTGGTGGGCTTCAGTGTTTGCATATATAGTTTTTGATTATTTATTTAGCGGCGCTGAGTGCGCTCATTTTGATGTCGTTGACGGTCACCATCAATTTCACCCGGCTTGTGGCCTGGTTTTACTGGACGATTGTCGCCATCGGTATCTTTGCCGACATCGTTATTATTGCGCTCATTGCGCTCAGCAACGCGCGCCCGATCACCGCTTAGGTCATTGCCTTGCGCTGGCCGTTGGTTTGAGGGATTTCGATTCGCCTCTGTGCCACGGTTGCTCGGAGCGTTTTGGCTATATGGTTTGTTCTGACCTTGTTGATTTGGCGGTTGATTATTTGGCATCTTGCTTCCTTCCTTAAAAATGATTTCAGGAGCAATAGATAAACGTTCAGAAGAAAGATAAGTTCCCCTATATAAATTCCTGGGAAAGAAAGAAAACTTCCTGATTAAGTGCGGTGTTGTAAGAATCAATCTCTGCAGACATATGTATTTTCAATAATAGGATGAGGAAATTGATAGTATCGTCATCAAGAATGTATGATCTTTATATATTCTTCGAATTTTTCCACATTCATCTCTCAGATATTCAGATATAAGGCGTTCTATCTCTTATAAGACGTATAGATCTATAAGACGTATAGATCTAGAGCAGAGAATTTTTCGATAAAGGGTTTATTGCGAGAGCGTTTTGTATTCAAAAGCTCAATAGGGCGATGCATGTGCGAGACGAACCATTGCCGCGATAACGGGATCGGAGATTATTGAGGAGAGTGTCGCGCCTATCGGATTCCATAGGGCGGGGCCTGATAGAGAGAGTCTTTATAAATAAAGGGGTAAAATCGCGTAATCGCGATATTAGATTTTCCCTCTATATTCCGAGGGTTGCCCTGAAAATCGGGAGACAAGGGAAGGGACAAGACTCTCATCTTGATGTCTTGCCCCTTGTTCCTATACGGCTTTGGCGTTAGAAGGGCGCGGGCCTTACCTCAAGCCATGCCCACCATAAAGGCTGGAAGCGCGAGGATGGAATGCGGGCGTGGCGGAACTGGTAGACGCGCTGGATTTAGGTTCCAGTGGAGCAATCCGTGGGGGTTCGAGTCCCTTCGCCCGCACCAGCTCGGTGGAGTATAGGTGGAATAGTGCTCTTAAATGATAGGAATGATGAAAATATAAAATATATAAAGGGAGAGATTAAATGTTAGCGCTTCGCCCCAATTGCGAATGTTGCGATCGTAATTTACCGGCTCATAGTCCGGATGCCTTCATTTGTTCATATGAATGCACATTTTGCCGAGACTGCGCAGAAGGAGCCTTTCGAGGCATATGTCCGAATTGTTCGGGGAATCTTGTGCCACGGCCCATACGCCCGGCCAATAAACTCGAAAAACATCCCGCTTCAGAAGAGCGCGTTGTTAAACCTCATATCGGTTGCACACTAGCGTCACCGTAACCGAGTCATTATTAATTACAAAAGAACAGTAACGATATAGGAATCGAGTAAAGGACAAAAAGATGCAGGTTACCGAACTGAAAGCCGATGGTTTGAAGCGGGAATTCAAGGTCATTATCAAGGCTAAGGATATCGAACAAAAGGTAGCATCGCGTCTTGAAAGCCTGAGTCAGCAAGTGACTTTGCCGGGATTTCGCCCGGGTAAGGCACCGGCCTCGGTTCTGAAAAAGCGCTATGGTGCCAGCGTTATGGGCGAGGTTCTCCAGGATTTGGTCCAGGATGGTTCGGCCAAGGCGCTTGCAGATAAGGGGTTGCGTCCGGCGGCGCAACCAAAAGTCGAGATTAAAGCCTTCGACGAAGGGAAGGACTTGGAATTCGATGTGGCGGTCGAGCTTCTCCCCGATATCGAGATTCCGGACTTCGGCCAGGTAAAGTTGGAGCGGAAATTGGCCGATGTGACCGATGCTGAAATCGAATCTTCATTGAAACGCATGGCCGAAAACATGAAGCGCACCAAACTTGTGGAGGCAGCGCGTCCAGCAGCCAAAGGCGATACGGTGGTCATCGATTTTGCAGGAAGCATCGACGGGGATAAACGCCCTGAGATGGGCGGTACGGGGCATCACCTCGAACTTGGCTCGAACAGCTTTATTCCGGGATTTGAAGATCAGCTTGTCGGTAAGAAATCGGGCGAGGTCTCTACCATCAAAGTTACTTTTCCTAAAGATTATGCCAAGGCCGATCTAGCGGGGCGTGACGCCTTATTTGATGTGACAATCAAGGAGCTCCGTGAGGCTGAGCCGGCGGTTTTGGATGATGATTTTGCAAAACAAATGGGTCTTGAAAATTTAGAGGCTTTGCGTAAGGCGTTGCGCGAGCGAATGGTCGAAGACTATGGCCACTATACCCGGATGCGCCTGAAGCGCGATCTGTTGGATCAATTAGCTAAAATAGCCAATTTCAAGACGCCAGAAGGGCTTGTCGATACGGAGTTCGAGACCATTTGGAAACAGGTCGAAGACGCGAGGGCGCGCGGCGAAGATGTGGACGAAGACGGTAAGTCGGAGGCTGATGTAAAGACAGAGTATCGGGATATTGCCGAGCGCCGGGTTCGATTAGGGCTTCTTCTTGCCGAGGTGGGTCGGGTTAACAATATCCAGGTATCTGAAAGCGATCTTGACCGGGCGGCCTTAGCCGAGGCACGCCGGTATCCAGGTCAAGAACAACAGGTTATTGAATACTATCGCCAGACGGCGCAGGCGCGCGAGAGTTTGCGGGCCCCGGTCTTTGAAGACAAGGTGATCGATTTTATCGTCGAATTGGCAAAGGTATCGGATCGTCATGTACCCTTGGCGGATTTGTTGGCCGATTCAGACGAAGGCGATAGCGAAAAAGGAGCTACGGCCGCGGCAAAAACAGCAAAGAAAAAATCTAGCGCTCGTAAGAAAGCATCGGAATAATTCGTATACCTGACTTAGCTATGGGAAGATTTTATGGATAACCAAATCACAATGAGCCCCTTGATCCCGATGGTCATCGAACAGACCAATCGCGGAGAGCGTGCTTTTGATATTTATTCGCGGCTTTTAAAAGAGCGGATCATTTTTCTCACAGGGCCCGTTCATGACGCCGTTGCCTCGGTTATTTGCGCCCAACTTTTGTTTTTAGAGTCGGAGAATCCGAATAAGGATATTGCCTTTTATATTAATTCGCCCGGCGGCGTGGTGACCGCAGGGCTCTCTATCTATGATACGATGCAGTATATCCGCTGCGATGTGTCGACCCTATGCATTGGTCAAGCGGCTTCGATGGGGTCGTTGTTGCTGACGGCGGGGGCGTCCGGGAAACGGTTTTGTCTCCCCAATGCACGGGTTATGGTGCATCAACCTTCCGGTGGATTCCAAGGTCAAGCAAGCGATATTGAAATTCATGCGCGCGAGATCCTTGCGGTACGCGCCCGGCTTAACCAGATATATGTCAAACATACGGGAAGGCCGCTCGATGAGATCGAGCGCGCTATGGAACGGGATAAGTTTCTCTCGGCCGACGAAGCCAAGGCGTTTGGGTTAATCGATGAGGTTGTCGAATCTCGCCCTCCCACAACCGAAGAGGTGGTAAAGCCGGTGGTTGAGGCTTAATCGGGCATTTTTATGTCATTTTTGCCGATTCGGTATCCGTTACTATGCATTTAATCGTAGGCTTTTGCATATTAACCGTTGTCGCAAGGGGTTGCACTTGGTTAACATGGGAGGGAGTTAACTTATCGTGATGAGGACTTTCGATCCATGACGAAGTCCACCGGGGGTGATGGCAAAAACACCCTTTATTGCTCCTTCTGCGGCAAAAGCCAGCATGAGGTACGCAAACTGATCGCAGGTCCGACCGTATTCATTTGCGATGAGTGCGTCGAGCTCTGCATGGATATTATCCGCGAGGATCACAAGTCCGCTATTGCGAAATCGCGTGGCGGTGTGCCGACGCCTCGGGATATTAAATCGGTCCTCGACGACTATGTGATTGGCCAAGGCCATGCCAAGCGTGTCCTTTCTGTTGCCGTGCATAATCACTACAAGCGACTTAACAGTGGTCAAAAAAGCGGCGATATCGAAATCGCCAAGTCGAATATTTTGCTGATCGGCCCGACTGGATGCGGCAAGACCCTTCTGGCACAGACCCTGGCGCGGATCCTGGATGTCCCCTTTACCATGGCGGATGCCACGACCCTGACTGAGGCAGGATACGTGGGTGAAGACGTTGAAAACATTATTCTAAAGCTGTTGCAAGCGGCCGACTACAACGTCGAGCGGGCCCAGCGCGGCATCGTCTATATCGATGAGGTCGATAAGATCTCGCGTAAATCAGATAATCCTTCGATTACGCGCGATGTTTCTGGCGAAGGTGTGCAGCAGGCATTACTGAAGATTATGGAAGGTACCATCGCCTCGGTTCCACCCCAAGGTGGCCGTAAGCATCCCCAGCAAGAGTTTCTCCAGGTCGATACCACCAATATCCTCTTTATCTGTGGCGGTGCTTTTGCGGGTCTTGAAAAAATCATCGCGGCGCGGGGACGGGGGACCTCGATTGGCTTTGGCGCCAATGTGCGTGGCCCCGATGATCGCCGCACCGGCGAGATCCTTCATGAGGTCGAGCCAGAAGACCTATTGAAGTTCGGATTGATCCCAGAGTTTGTGGGCCGGTTACCCGTTGTGGCTACCTTGGACGATCTTGATGAGTCGGCGCTTGTGGATATCTTAACCAAACCAAAGAATGCTTTGGTTAAGCAATATCAACGCCTTTTTGAAATGGAGAATGTGCGCCTTTCTTTCAACGATGAAGCCTTGAAATCGGTGGCAAAGCGGGCGATCCAACGCAAAACGGGCGCGCGGGGCCTAAGATCTATTATGGAAGAAATCTTGCTGGATTCCATGTACGAGCTCCCCGGTCTTGAGTCTGTGGAAGAAATTGTGGTGAGCGCAGAGGTGGTAGATGGCCGCGCAAAACCCCTCTATATCTATGCTGAACGCCGTGAAGAGCTTGAAACTTCAGCATAATTCTATAATTTTTGGGTGAGACAGCGATTAAAATCAGGGATCTTTTGCCCTAGGCCCCTTGATTGCGTCGACTGCTTTCCAACATAATTAGCCGAAGCGCTCGCTTCGCCCCTTACGCCGGTATGCGTATTGCCTATCGGATCCTAAGCAAAAGAGGCCTAATGTTGACCGTAACCCAAGGTGTTTTGTACCCCGTTCTTCCTCTGCGCGATATTGTGGTCTTCCCCCATATGATCGTGCCCTTGTTCGTCGGCCGCGAGAAGTCCGTTCGTGCCCTTGAAGATGTCATGAAGGACGATAAGCAAATCCTTCTGATGACTCAGCGTAATGCGTCTCAGGACGAACCGAACACAGACGATATTTATGCCATCGGCACAATCGGCACCGTTCTCCAACTGCTGAAGCTTCCTGATGGTACGGTTAAAGTTCTTGTCGAAGGAACGCGCCGGGCTCGGGTTTTGCAGTACGCCGAGAATGAAAACTTCTTTCAAGCGTATGCCGAGGCGATCGAACTGGATGCCGAGGGTAACCGCGAAACCGAGGCCCTACAACGGGCCGTCGTGGCGCAGTTCGAGCAGTATATCAAGCTTAACAAGAAGATTCCCCCCGAGGTTCTGGTTTCGGTTAACCAAATCGAAGATGCCGGCAAGCTTGCGGATACCATTGCTTCGCACCTGGCTCTGAAGATTCAGGATAAACAAGATTTGCTGGAAGCGGTTAAGGTCAGCGAGCGGCTTGAACGGGTCTATGCCTTCATGGAAGGTGAGATTGGCGTTCTGCAGGTTGAGAAACGCATTCGCAACCGTGTTAAACGGCAAATGGAAAAAACCCAACGCGAGTATTATCTCAACGAACAGCTAAAGGCGATCCAGAAAGAGCTTGGTGAAGGCGAAGAGGGTCGTGACGAACTGGCTGAGCTTGAAGAGAAAGTCAAAAAAACCAAGCTGACGAAAGAAGCGCGCGACAAGGCCTTAAATGAGGTTAAGAAGCTCCGCAATATGAGCCCGATGTCGGCCGAGGCGACGGTGGTTCGGAACTATCTGGATTGGATGACCAGTATTCCATGGAAAAAGCCAACCAAGATCAAACGCGACCTCAAGCTGGCCGAGCGTACGCTCAACGCTGATCATTATGGGCTTGAGAAGGTCAAGGAGCGCATTCTGGAATACCTTGCCGTTCAACAGCGTATGAAAAAGCTGAAGGGGCCAATTTTGTGTCTTGTGGGACCTCCCGGCGTTGGCAAAACTTCTTTGGGTAAGTCTATTGCATCTGCGACCGGTCGTAACTTCGTGAGGATGAGTTTAGGCGGTGTGCGCGATGAAGCCGAAATAAGAGGCCACCGGCGGACCTATATCGGTTCTATGCCGGGCAAGATCGTCCAAGGCATGAAAAAAGCCAAGTCATCCAATCCGTTGTTTCTCTTGGACGAGATCGATAAATTGGGTGCCGACTGGCGCGGAGATCCAACCTCGGCGCTTCTCGAGGTTCTCGACCCCGAGCAAAACGTGTCCTTTAACGACCACTATCTCGAAGTCGATTACGATCTATCGGATGTGATGTTCATTTGTACGGCGAACACCCTGCGGATGCCGCAGCCACTGCTCGACCGTATGGAGGTTATCCGTATTCCCGGCTATACCGAGGATGAAAAAGTCGAAATCGCGAAGCAGCATCTTTTGCCAAAGGTTGTTGGAGATAATGGCCTTAAAAAGGATGAGTTTGCCGTTTCCGATGATGCAATCCGCGACTTGATCCGGATGTATACGCGTGAGGCCGGTGTCCGTAATCTTGAGCGCGAGCTATCAAACCTTGCCCGTAAATCGGTCAAAGAGATTGTGATGAACGGTCTTAAATCGATCCGGATCACGCGGCGTAATCTTTCTAAATACGCAGGCGTCCAACGCTTCCGCTATGGCGAGGCCGAGAAAGAAGACATGATCGGTATGGTCACAGGGCTTGCGTGGACGGAAGTGGGTGGTGAGCTCCTGACGATTGAGTCGGTGACCGTGCCCGGTAAGGGCAAGGTGACGTCGACAGGGAAACTGGGCGATGTCATGAAAGAGTCGATTCAAGCAGCAGAAAGCTACGTTAAATCCCGGGCGCCACGGCTAGGTATCGAGCCGACCCGGTTTGATAAGACGGATATTCACGTCCACGTTCCGGAAGGTGCGACACCAAAGGATGGACCGTCGGCAGGTATCGCTATGGTAACGTCGATCGTTTCTCTTCTGACAGGAATCGCGGTTAAGCACGATGTGGCGATGACGGGGGAAGTGACCTTGCGGGGGCGCGTATTACCCATCGGTGGGTTAAAGGAAAAGCTCCTGGCTGCTTTGCGCGGAAATATTAAAACGGTTCTGATCCCTAAAGAAAATGAAAAGGATCTGGCCGATATCCCCGACAATGTGAAACGGGAGCTCACGATTATTCCCGTGGCGACGGTGGATGAGGTCTTAAACCAGGCATTGGTGACCCGGCCGGTCGCGATCGAATGGCCGCCAGTGCCACCACCTGTTCCGGCTGCCGTTGAAGGTGAGCACGGATCGGTTATTACCCATTAACCTAAAGATTAAGACAGTTTTTGGGGCGACTCAGCTTAACGAGTCGCCCATTT
This sequence comes from Alphaproteobacteria bacterium, assembly GCA_041396725.1. Classification (GTDB taxonomy): domain Bacteria; phylum Pseudomonadota; class Alphaproteobacteria; order JAWKYA01; family JAWKYA01; genus JAWKYA01. The sequence goes on along the minus strand of JAWKYA010000003.1, from coordinate 41,306 downwards.
TTTTATCCAGCCTGCCGAATTTTCTTCTTAAAATAGCGCCTTTTACGCGTGAAAAACTCTGACCGAGGTGCCTGGAACGCCTTGTACGCCTTAGTTTTTTTGTAAAATCGCAGATTTCTGCGGAAAAAATGACGGGTTGCCGTTGACAGAGGAAAACCGACGTGCATAAACTCCGCTCCGCTTGAAAGGCGCAGTTTCTCTAGGGTTTCGGCCTGCTCCATCGCAATCAGAAGGATAGGGGTATAATCGTGAATAAGAATGATCTCGTTGCTGCTGTAGCTAATAACACCGGTCTTTCCAAAGCCGATACCGCCAAGGCGGTCGATAGTGTGTTTGAAGCGATTACGAAGTCTCTCAAGAAGGGGAACGAAGTTCGCCTTGTTGGCTTCGGGACTTTCATCGTCTCTCATCGAGCTGCCAGCGAGGGTCTCAATCCTCGCACCGGCGAAAAGATCAAGATTCCTGCATCCAAGCAGCCTAAGTTCAAGGCGGGCAAGGCTCTGAAGGATTCAGTGAATCGCTAACGCGCTCACGATCTTTAAGTGTTGCGTGACCGGCCGCCGTTGGGCGGCCGGTTGCTTTTTGAGAGGTTTTCGTTTTAATGACGGCCTAAGGAAAAGATTAGGAGAGTGCTTGGGGCATGGGCGGTTAGCTCAGCGGTAGAGCGCCTCGTTTACACCGAGGATGCCGGGGGTTCAAATCCCTCACCGCCCACCAGCTCTGCGCGCTTCGGTTCGGCAACAAGCCTTTTCAGGCCTGATGGACGAAGGGAGCAGCTAAGCGAAGGCGCTGTCACGCCATAGGTGCGAAGCAACATTGGCAATATGAAAGATATCTACATTCTCCGCAGCATCGCTTTTCCAGATCGATAGTACCCTGGTGTCACAGATGATCTGAAAATGCGGTTCGCTCGTCATAATGCAAAAAGAGGTACCGCATATGTCCAAATATGGTGAAAACTTACATAGTATTCTTGGATGAGAAACAGGCTTTCAAGTTAAAAACTGCTTCTGACAGAGCTTTCGCTAAAAAGAGACTGTAATGTTGATTTTTATCAATCAGACACTGCCATAAGATATCTAGGGCTTCACAGCGGATATGTAGCGACGTGAACTACCGCCATACCTATCATGCGGGCAATTTTGCCGATGTTCTGAAGCATATCGTTCTGTGCCGGCTGGTGGGTTACCTCACGCATAAGGATAAACCATTCTTCGTACTGGATAGCCATGCGGGTCGAGGCGCTTACGATCTAGGGGGCGATGAGGCCAGGCGAACCCAAGAAGCCGAGTATGGGATTGCTCGGATACTAGGTCAGTCGACAGAAGCACCATCCGAGGTCTTGCCTTATCTTGATTTGGTGCGAGGGATGAATCCGAGTTCACACGTGATCACAAACTATCCCGGTTCGCCTCTTATTATTAAAAAACTGCTGCGTACGAAGGATCGACTGGTCGCAGTGGAGCTTCATCCGGAAGACGCTAAGGATTTGCGCAGAGTTTTTCGCGGTGATCCCCAAGCTCGGGTTGAAGTGCGCGATGGATACGAAGCAATTAAAGCATTATTACCGCCACCTGAGCGTCGGGGACTGGTTCTCATCGATCCCCCTTTTGAACGTGCAGATGAATTTCAATGTCTCATCCGGGTACTCAAAGAAGCTGAGCGGCGTTGGGTAACGGGAACCTATGCGATCTGGTACCCGATCAAAACGCGCCCGCCGGTTGATAAATTTCTTAAAGCACTGCGTAGATTTGCATTCAAGGAAATCTGGGTAGCAGAGTTAGCGCCATTTTCATTCGATCATCTTGAGCGGTTGAACGGATGTGGCTTGGCTCTTATTAATCCTCCCTATACCCTTGGGATAGAGCTTAACCGTATCTTACCGTGGCTCTGTCGAATCCTGTCCCGTGAACCGGGGGCATCCTGGCGGGTGGAACGTCTGATTCCTCAGGAAAATCATAGGAAAGGTGTGCCGCCGGCTTGACACTCTAGGAGGGGTGCTCTACACCACCTCGCAAGCCTGGTTTTATGGCTGCCCACGGGGGCGTAGTTCAGTTGGTTAGAATGCCGGCCTGTCACGCCGGAGGCCGCGGGTTCAAGTCCCGTCGCTCCCGCCATTTATTCCTACGGTTAATGTATCCTTCGTATTCTCTATGAATCTTTCTCTCGAGGCGGCGCAATCCCTGGTGATCCGCGCTTTAGTTGTGAGTGGCGTTTCACCAGCTACAGCGGCGATCGTCGCAGCAGCTCTTGTCGCTGCCGAGGCGGATGGCCTTATCGGTCATGGGTTGGCACGGTTGCCTGCTTATGCAGATCAAGCAGTCGTTGGAAAGGTAAAGGCTATAGCAACCCCTGTTTTGCGGCGCACGGCGCCAGGGGCGCTTATGGTGGATGCGGATGGTGGTTTTGCTTATCCTGCCATTATTATGGGGTTAAAAGCAGCCGAGGACATCGTGCGTGACATGGGTGTCGTCGGTCTTGGCATTGTTAACTCCCATCATTTCGGTGCCGCAGGTTATCATATCGAGCCCTTGGCGAACCGGGGGCTCATGGCGTTGGCATTTAGCAATGCACCGGCATCGATTGCGCCTTGGGGTGGAACTAAGAGTCTCTTTGGTACCAACCCCATTGCCTTCGCCTGTCCCAGCGGTCGCGATCATCCTTTAGTAATTGATCTTTCCATATCTAAGGTGGCGCGCGGTAAGCTCATGGTTGCCGTTCAGCGTAATGAGCCTATCCCCGAGGGTTGGGCGCTCGATCCTGACGGTAAGCCCACTCAAGATGCCAAGGTTGGACTTGCCGGCACAATGATCCCGATGGGCGATGCGAAGGGCGCAGCTTTAGCTTTGATGGTTGAGATCCTTGCAGCTGGACTGACAGGGGCGAATTTCGGTTATGAAGCCAGCTCGTTTCTCGATGCGGAAGGCTCGCCACCCCTCATTGGTCAATTCTTTCTGATCATCGATCCTCAGCGGTTCGGTGGCGCCAGTGTCGTGCCGCGCATTGCCGAACTCGGTGGCGAGATCCTCAAGCAACAAGGAACGCGGCTTCCGGGGTCGCGACGTTTGGAGATGCGCACCAAGGCGCAAGCGGAGGGCATCACGATACCGGATGCGCTTTATAAAGAAATAGAGAAGCGCGCTGAGCGGGTGACTCCACCTTAATCTTACCGACTTACGCCACCCATACAAAGGTACTTGATCTCGAGGTAGTCTTCGATTCCATACTTCGAGCCTTCACGGCCAATACCGGATTCTTTAACACCGCCAAAGGGTGCGACTTCGGTCGAAATGATCCCTTCATTAATACCAACGATACCGTACTCTAACGCTTCAGCCACGCGCCATACGCGGCCAAGGTCGCGCGCATAAAAATAAGCGGCAAGGCCAAATTCTGTGGCGTTGGCGAGGCGGATAGCATCGTCTTCATCTTTAAAACGGAATAGGGGTGCGACAGGTCCAAAGGTTTCTTCCCGTGCAACAGCCATATCGGGTTTTACATCGACCAGCACGGTTGGCTCGAAGAAATTACCGCCAAGGGGATGACGCCTCCCGCCTTCGATGATCCGTGCACCTTTTTTTACGGCATCGGCGATATGAGATTCGACTTTCTCTACAGCTTTAGCATCGATCAGGGGGCCGGTTGTGACGCCGGCCTCACGTCCATCGCCGACCTTCAACTGAGCGACGGCAGTTTGTAATTTTTTAGCAAAGGAATCGTAGATCTTGTCTTGGACAAGGATTCTATTGGCGCAGACGCAGGTTTGACCTGCGTTACGATATTTCGAGGCCATAGCACCCTCGACTGCAGCGTCGAGATCAGCATCGTCGAACACAATAAAGGGCGCATTGCCACCAAGCTCCATACTGACTTTTTTCACAGTGCTAGCAGCTTGCGCCATCAGAACCTTACCGATCTCGGTCGAGCCAGTGAAGGTAATTTTGCGAACGATTGGATTTGAGGTCATCTCACCGCCAATCGCTGCGGCGCTTCCAGTCACAACACTAAACACGCCAGCCGGGACACCGGCACGGGCCGCCAACTCGGCCATGGCAAAGGCCGAATAGGGTGTTTGCGAAGCCGGTTTTGCGACCATGGTGCAGCCAGCTGCAAGCGCCGGTGCAACTTTGCGTGCAATCATGGCGGAAGGGAAGTTCCATGGTGTAATAGAGGCGCAAACGCCAATGGGTTGTTTTAAGACAACGATGCGTTGACTTGTTTTAGGGGCAGGGATCGTGTCGCCATAAATCCGTTTGCCTTCCTCAGAAAACCATTCGAGAAAAGACGCAGAGTATACGATTTCGCCACGAGACTCCCCTAAGGGCTTCCCTTGTTCGGCGGTCATGAGTTGCGCAAGATCTTCCTGATTCTCGAGCATCAGTTCCGCCCAGCGTCGCAAGATTGTGCTGCGTTCTTTAGCTGGTTTTGCCGCCCAGGCTGGGAAGGCTTTATAAGCGGCCTCGATCGCGCGCCGGGTTTCGGTGGCGCCCATCTTCGGCACCGTACCAAGAGGTTTACCGTTAGCTGGGTTGTCGACGGTTAAGGTTTCACCCGTGTCGGCATCGACCCAATGACCATCGATATAAGCTTGGGTCCGAAACAATTTAGAATCTTTAAGCTTCATGGGTGGCTCCTTCGGTAGGCCATGACTTCCAATTATTTATACAAGGCCGGCATCGACGATAAAGTTTTGTCCGGTACAGCCGCGGCTATCGTCCGCAGCCAAGAATAAAGCCATACGGGCAATATCTTCGGGCTGTAGCATAAACTTGAGGCTTTGTAGCTCAAGAAACTTCTGTTCCTCTTCAGGCGTCAACCAAAGCTTCTTTTGCCGCTCAGTAACCACGGCACCGGGCACGATAGCGTTAATACGAATATTCTTTTGCCCGAGCTCGCGGGCAAGGGTGCGGGTCAGCCCATTGATCGCGGCCTTTGCGGTCGTATAGCCGACCATGCCGGGGCGGCCGCGGATCCAAGAGATAGAACCAAGATTGATGATCGATCCTCCGCCCGCCGCAGCCATGTCAGAGGCGACAGCCTGGGCTGCAAAAAAATGAGGCTTCAAATTGATTGCCAAACACTCGTCCCAGTACTCTGGCGTTACATCCTCAAGCTTATGACGATCATCACGCGCCGCATTGTTGATGAGCACGCGGATAGGTCCAATAGTCTTTTGGGCGCGCGCAATGGTTTTTCGCAATGCTTCGACATCCCGTATATCGCACGGAAAGAACACAGGCGGGGAGTGTTTAATCTCTTGGGTAAGTGCCGTCCCAGCATCAACAGCGATATCGATAAAGGCAACCTTTGCGCCTTGAGCACAGAACTGCCGGACCAACGCAGCACCTATGCCAGAGCCGCCCCCTGTGATAAAAACGCCGCGGCCATCAAGGCTGGGGTAATGTGTTATTGCCATCATTCTTCTCTCGCCAGTATATGGGGCAAAATGGAACCAGAGATTGTCACTTTAAACGCAGGTTCTGCAAGCCTCAGTCTTTGCCCGGCTGTTGGGGGTGCAATTTCAGCCCTTTCATATCAGGATAGTTCTCTGTTGCGCCCCATTCGTTCCGCGGATCTTGCCATAGGCAATGTTCGGGCAATGGCGAGCTATCCACTTATTCCCTATTCGAACCGCATCAAGAATGGAGTCTTTAAGTTTGTGCGCCAGGACTATGTTTTGGCTCGTAACTTTGGTGATCACCCTCATGCGATCCACGGTAATGCTTGGCAATCTGTGTGGAGATACGGAAAGGAAAGGGAAGATCGGGCGCTTTTATCGCTCCACCATAATCCGCATACAGAACAGGAAAGGGCGGCCTGGCCCTTTGCTTATGAAGCACAGCAGAGGTTTCAATTAAGCGAGACATCTTTGTCCATTCATCTTTCTGTACGAAATACAGACCGTCGGCCTATGCCCGCAGGTGTGGGACTACACCCATTTTTTCCAAAAACGGCGGAGACACATCTCTGCTTTAGCGCAAGGGAAGTATGGGAAACCGATGATACCATCTTGCCGATAAGGCGCGTTCCTATTTCTTCGATCTGGGATTTCTCTGATGAGCGTTCCATTGGTGCACTTGAAGTTGATAATGTCTTTACGCAATGGAAAGGCAGGGTGCGCCTAACGTGGCCTGATCAAGGTATGAGTTTGACGATGACCGCAGATCCGATTTTTAACCGTCTCGTTGTTTTTACAACGCCCGAACGCGACAGTATCGCCATTGAACCTGTATCCCATGATACCGATGCCTTCAATCGCATGGCTATGGGCGATAAGGGAACAGGTGCTATCGTCCTGCAGCCAGGCGAAACTCTAAAGGGTAGTGTGCGCTTTACATGGGAGAGGCTCTAGCATGACCGAGGTGCGCTGTGTTCTCGATATTCGGGCTGAGCTGGGGGAGTGCCCTGTTTGGTGTGTGCGCGATCAAGTTCTCTGGTGGGTTGATATTTTGAAGCCTGCCCTCAATCGATTTAATCCGAAAACAGGGCTCAATGACTCTTGGCCTATGCCTGAAGACATTGGGTGCTTTGCTTTGCGAGAGCAGGGCGGTGTCGTGGCGGCCTTACGCAGTGGGTTTCACTTTGTCGATGTCGAGACGGGCGAAGTGACCAAGATTGTCGATCCCGACCTCCATAGGCCGCATACTCGTTTTAACGATGGAAAGTGCGATCCGCAGGGAAGATTCTGGGCAGGAACTTTATACGAACTTAAGGATAAACCAGCGGCAGCCCTATATCGACTTGATCCTGACGGGACAACCCGGCGAATGGCGGGAGAGGTGGTGACAGCGAACGGTTTGGCTTTTTCGACGCAGGATAAACGAATGTACTGGTCCGATAGTCGCGCCCAGAAGGTGTGGATCTTCGATTACGACGATGCCACAGGCGGCATATCTAACCGTCGGATCTTTCTGGAATTCAAGCCTGACGAAGGCCGCCCCGATGGCGCAGCAATCGATACCGAAGGATGTTACTGGAGCGCGCTTTACGAAGGTAACCGCATTGCCCGTTTTAAACCAAGCGGTCAGCTTGATTATACAATCCCTATGCCCGTGCGCTGTCCAACGATGATTGCCTTTGGAGGGGAAGACTTCAAAACCCTCTATATCACCAGTCTGCGTGAGAACCGGTCCCCGGATGAACTTAAGACCTTCCCGCAGTCAGGGAGTATCTTCGCTGTCCGTGTCGATGTTCCAGGGCTGCCAGAGCCAAGGTTCCGCGGTTAACGGCGCGGAGCCTTCCTGCCAAATTGGCGGTGCGTAATCTTATAGCCGGGTGAGGGGATGGCATCTTCTTTCGGAGCACCAAAAATCCAGCACTCTTCTATGGGTCGTTTTGGATTAATCTCCCCCGTGTGCTGGACCACAGGACCGAGAGATAAAACCGTTCCCTCGCGGCCAAAGACGGGGATACGGTCCAGAGGGATGTCTTCGATGGTTAAAAGACCGGCACCCTCGTAGGGTTCTCCCGTCCAAATATCGTACCAAAGACCGTCCGGTAGCCAGATATCCACCTGACCGCCAGGGGCCGTGATCGGAGCGACCAAGAGACTAGGCCCGAACATATATTGCGTGTCGAAACCATGGGCGATTTTATCTTGGGGAAAGGCAAGCGGCATCGCCCGCATCGCCGGTAATCCTGTTTGTGCGGCGTCTTTGAGAACAGCGTGAATATACGGAATAAGTCGATAGCGAAATTCCAGAAGCTGCCGAGCCATGACTTCAGCATCGGGGCCAAAGTGCCAAGGCTCGCGCAGACCAATTCCATGGAAACGGAAATGCGAAGAGAAAATACCTTGAGCAACCCACCGCAGATAAAGTTCTGCATTGGGTTGCTCTTTGCCATAAAACCCACCAACATCGGTGGCATAGCAAGGGACGCCAGATAACCCCCAGGACAAGCCACCTCGGATGCTGGCCGCAAGACCCCCCCAGTCGCTTTGGGGATCGCCGCCCCATTGTACGGGATACCGCTGGCTGCCCGTCCACCCGTCGCGACCCCAAACAATCGGCTCTTTGCCGTGTTTTGCCATGGCTTCAAAGACGCAGGCATTGTAGAGCAAGGGATAAACATTATGCAGCCGTTCGCCGGTATCGCCATTGTGAGCAACAGCATCGTCAGGGACCTGTTCGCCGAAATCGGTTTTCATGACATCGACGCCAACCTCGAATAAAGCCTTGTGCTGATCTTGCCACCACCCATAGGCCTCAGGATGGGTAAAGTCGAAAATGCCACTCACGGGCAGAGGTGTTAGAACGGATCCGAACGGAGACGATTTTGGATCCACATCCCAAGCATAGCGATAAGCTTCACCACTTTCTGTTTTGAGCAACCACCCTTTTTTCGCCAGCTCCTCAAACAAAGGATTATGGATGGATACAAGCGGGTATTCCCAACAGCAGACTTTGAAATGTTGGGCTTTGATTTGGCTCAGCGTTGCCTTGGGATCGGGATAACGACTGGCATCCCATTCGAAGGCAAATCGCGTTTTTACCTCGAGCCAGGCCCGTCCATCCAGAGTCAGGACATCGCAAGGAATACGGCGATCGCGGATCTCGCGCGCTATGGCTAAGGCCTGGTCCGCGGTTTGGTAATAAGCCCGGCTCACCCAAACCCCGAGGCTCCAAGGTGGTGGCACAGCAGGGCGTCCTGTAAGGGATGTGAGGGCATTTAATATTTCTGCAGGCGCATCGGCAGCAAAAAGAAAAAGATCTAAGGCTTCATCGTCGACGACCAGCCCATAGCTGCGATGGGACCATTGAGGGTAACCGACACCATGCGTTACCCGTCCTGGGGTATGTACAAAAACACCCCAACCTCGCGGACTCCAACAGAAGGGTATGTTTTTGTACGAAAGCTCCGTATTAACGCCTAAAGCATCTTCTGCGCGACTGACAACAAGTTGGTTTCGTCGATTGAGGGAGCTAAATTTTTCCCCCAACCCATAAACCGCTTCACCTTCCGTTAAAGCGAAGGCCGCGGTCCATTGATTTTTGTTATGACCAAAGCAAGGCAATCTGGTCCATCCACGAAAGTGTTCGTCGAGAATGGACTCGAGGATAAGACGATTACGCTGAAATAACCGCAGGCGTAGAGGATTTTGTATAACCTCCAACCGTGCATTCGTTCCGGCGCGCAAGCTGAAAATGTTATCTTTCTGGTTTGCTTTTAAGGGGAGGGATGGGAGTGGCGCTAGAAGAAGTTTATAATCGGGCTTGGTCTGGGGACCAAATCTCAAACGAAAAACACCTGGCGCAATAGCTGAAACGGTTAGATCTTGACCGGTATCGGTTTTAAAGCTTCCTGGGTGTGTTGTCGTGAGGCTTTCGAGGCGGGAAAATTCGCTAAAGTCGATCATTCAAAATCCAGGAAGAAAGTCAGAGAGAAGAAGAAAGTCAGAGAGAAACGGATCCTTAGGTTGCTGCCATGGTATCGTTCTGGGTTATACGGTCAATCCTTATTCGGTTCATATGCAACAATCGGCGTTTGAATTGCAGAGCAGGCCAGGCTATCAATTCCTCTAAGGGAGGCTTTATCAAACATGTTACCTTCAAGGCGTCGGGCCGAGAACCTGCGCAGTCATCGGTGGTATGGAGCTGCAGATATGCGTGCTTTTTCCCACCGCCAACGTACCCAGCAAATGGGATTTCGCCGCGAAGATTTTATGGGGCGTCCCGTTATTGCTATTCTAAATACCTGGAGCGAGCTAAGTCCCTGTCATTCACATCTTCGCGATCGCGCAGATGCAGTACGGCGCGGTATTCTTCAGGCTGGTGGTTTTCCAGTAGAACTCCCCGCTATGTCCTTGGGTGAGGTCATTGTTAAGCCAACCACAATGCTCTATCGAAACTTTTTAGCGATGGAGGTTGAAGAGTTATTACGCTCCCACCCGATCGATGGGGTCGTTCTGCTTGGAGGATGTGATAAGACAACACCAGGGTTGCTGATGGGGGCAATCAGTATGAATATTCCGGCGATATTCTGCCCTGCAGGACCGATGCTCAGTGCCCATTGGCGTGGCCAGACCATCGGTGCAGGCACTCATACGCGAAAATATTGGGATGAGTTGCGTGCTGGAAAAATCACACCGGAAGATTGGGTTGATCTCGAAGGCGCTAGTACACGGTCGACCGGAACATGCAATACGATGGGAACAGCATCGACTATGACATCTATTGTCGAGGCTATGGGGATGACCTTTCCGGGAGCTTCGTCTATTCCTGCAGTCGATTCAGCGCATAGCCGGATGGCAGCCAGTTGTGGGACGCGGATCATCGACATGGTATGGGAGGATCTAAAGCCAACGGATATCCTAACGAAACAGGCTTTTCATAATGGCGTTGTGACCTACATGGCCTTAGGTGGCTCAACCAATGCTGCCGTGCATCTCGTAGCCTTGGCGCGGCGCTGTAGTGTTATGCTGTCTCTAGAGGATATGGATCAAGAGGGACGTCGCACGCCGGTACTCGCGAACTTAATGCCGGCAGGGAAATTCCTGATGGAAGATTTCCATTATGCGGGGGGCTTACGGGCTTTATTGCTGCGCGTAACAGACCGATTACATCTCAACTGTACGACGATTAACGGAAAATCTCTTGGCGATAATCTACAGAGCGCGGCGTGTTGGGATGATGATATCATCCGGTCTGTAGATCGGCCTGTTGTTCGAGGTGAGGCTCTGGCGGTTTTGCGCGGTAACTTAGCGCCTGATGGCGCAGTCATTAAACCATCTGCAGCAACACCGTCACTGTTGCAACATACGGGCGAAGCCTTAGTCTTCGATAGCCATGCCGATCTGACAAAGCGCATCGATGACCCGGATCTTCCTGTGGATGAGACAACAATTCTTGTTTTGCGTGGCGCGGGGCCGGTGGGCGCTCCCGGTATGCCGGAGTGGGGCGCCTTGCCAATTCCCAAAAAGCTTTTATCGAAAGGTGTTCGCGATATGGTGCGGATATCCGATTCTCGGATGAGCGGTACGCATTATGGCACCTGTGTTCTGCATGTGGCACCTGAGTCCCATGTGGGTGGTCCACTGGCTTTGGTACAGAACAAGGATAAGATTACCCTCGATGTATCTGCGCGCCGGCTGGAGCTTCATGTTTCTGATCAAGAGCTTGAGCGGCGGCGCCAAGCTTGGATTCCACCAACCTCACGCTATTCACGGGGATATACGGCTCTGTATCAACGCCATGTCCGCCAAGCGAACGAAGGCTGTGATTTCGATTTTCTTGAAGCAGGACTGCCAACGCCTGAGCCGGAGATATTTTAATGAATCTTCCTCGCAATGTTTTTAAATCGCGGTTGCCCATGTCAGCGCCTCTTATTGGGAGCTGGTTGATGTCAGCAAGTCCTCTGACGGCCGAGGCTATGGGATGTGTGGGCTTCGATTTTCTTGTCGTGGATATGGAGCATTGCCCCATCGATTTGCCACAAGCCTTAGCTTTGATGCAAGTTCTCGCGGGAACGCCGACCCCACCCGTTCTTCGCGTGCCGTGGAACGATGCCATCATTGTGAAACGCGTGCTGGATGCTGGAGCGCAGACTTTGATGTTTCCTTTTATCCAAACGATTGAAGAAGCAAAACAAGCTGTGGCTGCCACACGCTATCCGCCTCGAGGTATTCGCGGTGTTGCGGGTATGAATCGCGCTGGACGATTTGGAACCATAACCGATTATGTTCATAAAGCTGCATCCGAGCTTTGTGTCATTCTTCAGCTTGAGACCCCTGCGGCAGTTGCGTTATTGCCTCAAATTGCAGCTCTGGATGGAGTCGATGCTATCTTTATCGGCCCTGCGGATCTTTCAGCGAATATGGGGCTTTTGGGTAAGGTTATGGATCCTCAAGTTCAGGAAGCTCTTGCGGCAGCTGCTCAGGTAGCGAAGGATTGTAAAGTACCGTGTGGAATTATTGGTCAAGATACGGCAGCGGTGAAACGTTATCTGGCTATGGGGTATAGCTTCGTGGCGATGGGCTCGGACCTAGGCTTGATGATACATCAAGCTTCCTCGGGGCTTGAAACTATACGCAAAGATTTGACAACTCCCACCTCAAGCCCTTCCTAAAAGAGGGTATTTTGTCGAAACCCCTATTTACCTTTTCTATAGATGTCGAAAGCTGGATCCATGGGCGTTGGGCATCGGGATCGACCAAGTCTTTATGGCCAGATTCTTTAACGGGCTATAAAGCAAGCTTTAACACCGATCGGCCGCTAGATTTTCCGGCAAGTCTTGAAGCAACCCTTCACTTAATTGATGAGCTGGAGGTTCCCACTACATTTTTCGTACTCGTCGAAATGGCAGAGCTATTTCCCACGGTTATTCGCGCGATAAAAGAGCGAGGCCACGAGATCGCTCTGCATGGATGGCATCATGTCGATAATACACATTTTACACCAGAAGAGTTTCGGAACATTATCCGCCGTTCGCGGTCGCGTTTAGCAGAAATTTCCGACCAAGAGATCGTTGGTTATCGCGCGCCAAATTTGATTATTGATTCAACGCAAATGGCGATCCTCGATGAGGAGAAATTTCTCTACGATAGCTCGGTTTGTCCATCACGATCTTTTTTGGGCAAGTTCTCTAACATGACAGGTGCGCCAACAACTCCGTATCATCCCTCGCGCTACAATCTTGCGAAACCAGGTGATCTTTCTCTCGTTGAATTACCTTTGCCAGTTTTTCCAGGATTATTGCTGCCCGGTGGGACAGGAATTTTAGCGCGCGCCTTCGGTGGGTGGTGGGCAAGAACTGCGATCGAAGCTAACCTTCGTAAAGGGTATGGTCTTTTTTATTTTCATCCTTACGAGGTAGCTGAGCCGTTTGTTTTACCGCGGCGAACGGCGTATCTGCGACTTTTTACGCGCAATATTGGCGTACCTTTTCGCAGCTTTGTAAAATCGTGGTTTAGTAACTTGAAAAAGAAAGTTGAATTTGTTACGGCGCATGATCTGGCAAAACGGGTGCGTAGCCGTAAGGTAAAATTCTCTTAACCTTACCAACCAGGCAGACCTCGTGCTTGCCGCGCCTTAAGCCAAGCTTCGCGTTTCAGTAAATAAAGAATACGGTCGTGATTAATGCGGCTGCGCGCTAACATTTTAGCCGAGAACGCTGTTGCCAAAAGTGCGGCGCCAACAACCAAACAGGTGCCGCCAAAAACACCAAACCATACCAATGGCGTTGGTGGTTCTCCACGCAGATCTGTTTCAAGGAGTAATCCTAGAGGAATTGTGCCGATAGCAATAAAGAGTGCCGATAGGATTGCATAAAAGCGAAACGGGTAGCGGTCGCGATAGGCGCTGGAAAGAATCGATAAAGTCTTAAGGCCATACATTAATAGATTATTAGCAACACGCGACTGGCGATCTTCGAAGTATTTTACAGATAAAGGAATCTCACTAATGGTGAGGCCTTTGTGGGTCAGATCGAAAAAAGTCTCTTGAGTGTAGGTGAAACTACCATGAAGATTGAGCTGCAGGAGGGCTTCGCGGCTGAAGGCGCGAAATCCACACGAAACATCTTGAAAGCGCTGTCGTGTGAGAGCGCTTACAAGCAGCGACATCGCGCGATTTCCGTGGAGCTTTAAGCGCGGCATATTGGGGAGCAGAGTTGGGTCGGTGAACCGTGAAGCCGTCACCATCTCCGCTTCTTGCACCAGGATCGGCGTTAGAAGTTGTGGGATGTTAGCTGGATCGAACTGACCATCTCCATCAATCCACACCATCATATCGTAGCCATTTAGAATGGTGTACTCGACTGCGGTCTGAAAGGCGACTCCGACCCCTTGATTAATGCCGTGCTTAATAACCTTGGCACCCTTAGAGATAGCGATGCTCGCTGAGCGATCGCTGGATCCATCATCGATAACCACAACATCGATTGTGCCGACGCCATCGATGTGTTGGGGAAGCCGATCGATAACGCTACCGATGGCTTTTTCTTCATTCAAGCAGGGGATGCCAATAAGGAGGAGTGGGGTCGGGGCGGACGTCACGGTCAGGGATTCTCTTATTTGAAGCTAAAAGGCCCATCACAACTACTGCAACTGGCAACAGAATGCCAGAAAAGAGGTCCCTCTTGCCCCATAGCCAGGCTTGCCATAGCTTTCCCTTTCCGCTCCTCTAGACAAGGATGCCATGTCCCGCGATTTTCTGGCCCGTTTTGCTCTGGCCGACCTCCCAAAACTCCTGACTTTACAAGACCGTAACCCTCATAGTCCTACCTATGGGTGTTTCGATCGCAACTACTGGCAGTATCGACTCCTGGATTTTCCCACAGGCATGGCCCAAGAGTTTGTGTGGCCTTTAGCCCTCGCGTGGCACCTTCCCTTGCCAGAAAATCCCTATAGAGGACAGGCTGCGATTCGCGATTGGATCATTGCGGGTCTCGCCTTCGCCCAGAGCAGCGCCCATAAAGATGGGGCGTGCGATGATTTCTTCCCCTATGAGCGGGCTGCTGGCGCTACGGCATTTTCGCTCTTAGCCTGTCTTGAAGCGTCCTCCTTGGTAGACTATCGCGAAGCAGGGTTCGAGGCCTTCCTCAACCGACGTGGAAAATGGCTGGGGCATCATCAAGAGAGTGGTAAGTTATCCAATCACGAAGCTCTTATCGTTCTTTGCCTCGACCTCTTATCTGAACGCACGCGCGATCATACGTTCTCCCAATTGCGGGATGCGCGCTTGAAACGATTGCTATCATGGCAAGATAAGGAAGGATGGTTCTGGGAATACGAAGGATGTGATCTCGGCTATCAGACTCTAACGCTATCGTTGTTGGCATGGCTCGATCAACGTCGTCCAGAGTTAAATTTACGAAATGTTTTGATCCGAGGAGCCAAGATGGTAACGGAATTTGTCCATCCTGACGGATCTTTTGGGGGCGAGTACTTCAGCCGCAATACCTATAATTATTTTCCTTATGGTCTTGAGCTTATTGGACGCTATTTCCCGGATGCTTTAATGGCAAATGATCGGGTTATTGCAGGGCGTGTAGCAGGCAGGGGCGCTTGTTATAGTGATGACCATATGATCGGACATCATTTATGGAATTGGCTTTTAACGTGGAAAGACTGGGTACCTTCGCGACCTCACCCTGTTGAGCAACAACCTCAAATGCGGAACTACTATCCATCTGCGGGACTTCTGATGGATCGGCAAGGCGATACAGCCTTATATCTTGCAACAAACAAAGGTGGCGTATTCAAGCTTTTTCGAAATAAATCGCTTGTGGCCTCGGATACGCAAATTTCCTTTCGTATGAAAGATGGCCGTACTGCCGTATGTCATATGGTCGATCGGTATCAGGTAGAAATTACAACGGATAAAATCGTGATATCCGGTGAGGCAGGGTGGGCAAAGCAACGCCTTATGGGAATCTTCGACAATATTTTGCTACGTGTTTTTATGGTAACCATCGGTCGCTTCTTTTCAGATCTTGTGCGGCGGTTGCTGCAGGGTATTCTCATTACAGGCAAGACCCGTGCGCCATTTAAATTTCGCCGTGAGCTTCATCGGCAAGAAGGGAAGTGGAGGGTTGTCGATGAAATTGCTTCTGATGCATGGTCGGCTGTAGAATCGGTTGGGCTTGGCGGTCATCAAACATCGATTTTTGTGATCCAAAGCCGCACGTTCCAGCCAGGGCAGATGCAGAGTCATTGGCAAGATCTAACGCAAGAAATCACCAAGCTTAAGCCGGGCGCTACCTTAAAAATCGAACGCGAAATTTGACATTGGGGGAAACCCCGACACTGTGTTAAGCAACGTCTGGCGAATATTTGGCGGAGCTATGCGAAAACTTATCGGTCTTGGGGTTAGTCTTATTCTTCTCGGTGTCATTTACTGGCGTATCGATCGAGACGCGCTCTGGCTTACACTCGAGAACGCTCAAAAGTGGTGGTTGGTTGGCAGTCTTGGTATGATTATTCCGTTGATGGCCATGACCGCGTGGCGTCTTCGGCTTTTAATGCCGCACCCCGAGAAACTTAGTTTAGGTGAAGCGATGCGCTTGACCTTGATCGCAGCTGTTTTGAACATGATTCTTCCATCAAAGATGGGAGATATTGTGAAAGCTTATGCGGTTGCCGACTGGTGCGGTGTTTCAGGTTCTTTAGCTTTGTCTTTGGCAGTTTATGAGAAGGCTTGGGACATGGCGGCACTACTGGCGTGGTGCGTTCTCGCCTTGGCTATTTTTCCAGGGGATGCTGCACCCCTGCGATTATTAGGCATAGCGATTGGCGTACTTCTTGTCTTAACCTTGCTGTTGTTATCGCCAGGCCCATTTCCACGGCTCATGTTTCGGGTTGGGTACTGGATTTTACCGCAGCGGTTTCATGTACGATTATTGAAGCTCGAAACTTCCTGGCACGCGGTTGTGGAGTATGCATGGCGGCAACGGCAGATATGGGTCGTTATCCTCTCCTCAATCGTTTTGTGGTTTTTTCATTTGGCTCAGATTTGGGGTTTTGCAGCAGCCCTATCGGCGCCTGTGCCATTCATGGTCAATCTAGCTCTAGCGCCACTGGTCATTCTAGCAGGATTGCTTCCTTTTACCCTTGCGGGTGTAGGGACGCGGGATGCGGCGATTATTTTTCTTTATGCGCCATATATGCCGCCGGCTGTCGCTGCAGGTCTGGGGATTCTCTGCACAATGCGCTATGTAATTCCAGCGATTATGGGAATTCCTTTTATCAACGCCTATGCGAAAACAATTCGATCTTTGAGAGAACCAAGAACTGAGTCGCGTTGATGATAAAATTATGGCGATTTTTTACCGATCCCGTTTTTTATCCTGAAGAGTGTCGGGAAAGACCGTGGCTGTTGTTGACCTTTGCCTTCACAGCGATTATCGGCGCTAAATCTTTATGGGAGGCGTATGCCGCACCCTATGTTGTTCAGGATGACGCACGGCAGTTCATCTTCTGGATGGCCAAGTGGCGTCATCCCGCTTTATTCAAGAACGATATGGTGGCTGAATATTTCGAGAGTGTTTCGCCCCATGGGTTCTCAGCGATTTATTGGATTGCAGACCGCCTCGGTTTTGATCCCGTAACCGCCAGTAAGCTGTTTCCGCCTGCTTTAATGTTTTTACTGGCGTGGCTGGCTTTTCGATTTGCGATGCGCATTTTCCCCTCACCACTTGCCGCCTTTGTTGCCGCATCGACCACGACACTCTTCATGTCTTTGAATGATATTGTGTTCAGCGCCACGCCCCGTGCTTTTGCGGTTCCTTTTTTCTTGGCATTTTTGCTGTTTTTATTAAGGAAGAGCGTCGGCGGTGTTGTGCTGATGATCGGCTTGATGGCTTCGTTCTATCCTCAAATCGCTCTTGTGGCGGTTGGGACCCTATGTTTGTCACCTGTGATCTGGACAAGAAAAAATGGACAAGGGGGATTTGCGATTGATCTATCCCGTCAGCGCTTGACGATGGTCGGGGCGGGAACGGCAATGGGGTTAGGGTTGCTGTTCCTGTTTGCATTTGATTCTTCAACCTTTGGCCCGAGTGTGACCTTGGCTCAGGCGCGGCAATGGCCGGCTTTTGGACCTGGCGGCCGTACAGAGATTTTTCTTCCTGATGGTTCAGTACCGATTCTGTGCGATGGCCGCACCGGTTTCTTACCGCGAGAGTGGGGATGCGTTCTTGCACCGACAGTTCTGTCCCTTATCCACGTGGTTTTGGTTTATCTTATTCCTCTATGGCTTGTTTGGTTGGCGCATCGATCCAAGCTTCGCCTACGGCCTCAGCCCGAATCTCTGATTTTGGTCACGGTTCTTGCGGCTATTTCTTTCCTTTATGCCTTAGCATATGTAGTCATGTTCGATTTGCATCTGCCGGGCCGATATTCAGCTGTGGCCCTGCGCGCAACAGGACCTCTTGCCTTTGGTCTCGGCTTATTTTTGTGCTGGACTTATGTAGCACGATGGGCCGGATCGGAATTACCAAGGGGGAGGCTTGGGCTGCGGCACATCATAACTCTTGGGTTCGCGTTGGGATTTGTCGCGTCCCTTGTCATTTCGACACTTCCGCCTGGTGTTGCACCACGGACTCTCTATCTTCGGTCATAGTAAACTGATGATTTTGTGTAAGAAAAGATTGCTGATTCAGATGGAAGAGTACCGGCAAAAAGCGCCGTAAAACGCCGTATCCGCACACAAACGGTTGTATCCCGCCAAAAAGCATCCGGACTTGATCTGGATCAACTTTTTATCCGTCGCCCTGCTCGACATTTGGTTCCCGATTCAAACGGCGCTATCGCCGGTCCGGTTCTAACACGGGCAACACGTTCCTCGTGTCGCTCTTTTCTCTTCACAATCCTATTTCATCATCCCATGTTCAAATTTCAACAGTTTGGCCTTCAGTTATTTGTATCCGGGTTCCGGAGACGATAGCGTTGATGGCAATTTTCTTCACTTGTCTCGGCGCGGGTTACTCTGCTTGCAACACCGGCGGCTCCGGCCGCACGGCGAAAGAACAGGTTGCACAGGTCGCATCGGATACCTTGCTGGAGGCCACGATCTGTGCCGGTACGGGTTACCCGTTCGGCGGCGCCCCGCTGACCGAATCCGGCACTTATGTCGAAGTGCTTCCGGTTCTGATGGTGCTGACTCCACCGTCACGCTGGAGTTGACGGTGTTGCCGGCTTCCATCACCGAGTTGTCGGCCACCCTGTGTGCCGGTCAGTCTTATGTGTTTGCCGGAGATACCCTGACGGAGGCCGGTACGTACACGGATACGCTGAGTACCCCGGAAGGTTGTGATTCAATCGCGGTATTGACGCTGGGCTATGTCGAATTTTTTCGAAACCGCCGGCGCAACAAATATGCGCCGGAGATACCGTGTGGTTCGGGCGCGACACGCTCACCGCTTCGGGCGTTTATACCGATACCCTGGCGGCATCGGGTGGTTGCGATTCGATCGTAACGCTCACCCTCACCGTATATCCCCGCCCGGTCACCGAATGGCATGTAGATATTTGCGAGGGCTCGGCTTACGTATTCGGGGGCGATACTTTGTCGGAGAGCGGCGTTTACATAGACACCCTGAAAACCGTGCACGGCTGCGATTCCATCCTGGTGCTGAGCCTGAAAACGGTGCAATATTTTGAAACGCCGCTTCAGGCTGCCATTTGCAGCGGCGAGGCTTACACCTTTGGTGGCATGGCCCCGACCGGAAAGCGGCACCTACACGGATACTTTGACGCTGCCGGAGGCTGCGATTCCATTTGGTACTGGAGTTAGTCGTTTACCCGCCCATTCCGGAGACGAAGGTAGAAGCGACGATCTGCGCCGGTGAAAAACTATGTTTTCGGTGGAGATACCCTGAATACGGCGGGCGAATACCGCAGGCCCGGCAGAAGCGCTGATGGGCTGCGATTCTACGGTCGTTTTGATCTTGTCCGTATTGCCGGTTTCGGAATCCGACCTGGATGTGACGATCTGCAGCAATGAAACATACGAGTACGAAGGCGAAACCTATTCCGCAGCGGGCGACTATCCGGTCGTACTGACAGCCGAAAACGGTTGTGATTCAACGGTAACACTTCACCTCACGGTGCTGGAGGCCCCGGTAACGGCTTGGTCGGCTACGGTTTGCCACAACGCATCTTACGAATTTGAAGGGGAGATCTCTGACGGAAAGCGGCACTCATTCTGTTGTTTACCCGGCTGAAAATGGCTGTGACTGGGACCGTTACCCACAACTCACGGTGCTCCCGGAACTGGTGACCGATTTGAATGTGCTGATTTGTGTCGGCGAATCTTATGATTTCCAACGGCCAGTTGCTTGCGGAAAGCGGCCAGTATACGCTCTGTTGAGCAGTGAAATCGGTTGCGACAGCACGGTCAACCTCAACCTGGTGGTGGCGCCGGTGGAAACTTCGTCCTTCTCGGTGGCGATCTGCCCGGCGAGAGCCACGGTTTCGATGACGAGGTGCTGACCGATCCGTGAGTACACGGCGGTATTTACGACGATCAACGGTTGCGATTCGGACGGTGACGCTGACATTGACGGTGTATGACCTCGTACCGGTGACCAACTTGTCGGCTGTTATTTGGTGCCGGAACCGTTTACCAGTACGACGGCGAATCGTTGACGGAAGCCGGGAATACATGTTTACTTATCAGTCCGAACTGGGTTGCGACTCAACTGTGATCTTAAGTCTTGAAGTATTGCTTGACTGCCGAAACCGGCCTGGAGGCCACCATTTGTACGGGAACGGACTACCTGTTTGCTGGCGAATTGCTGACGGAATCAGGCACTTATACGGAGGTTTTGACGGCTGAAAACGGCTGCGATTCAACGGTGATGGCTGCAACTGACGGGTATTGCCGGTTTCGGCGACCGCACTGGAACTGACTATTTCAGGTGAATGAATCGGTCGAGTTTAATGGCGATACCCTGAACCAGACGGCGTGTACACGGCCGTCTTGTCGGCTGAAACGGATAGACCAACCGTAACACTGACCCTGCACGTATTGCCCGCCTTCGAAACGGCAGTAAACGCCGTCATCTGCTCGAACGAATCCTATCCGATCGGCGGACTGGCCCTGACCATGTCGGGTACGTATACCTTCATTTTGCCGCTGAGAACGGTTGTGACTCCACGGTGGTGTTGAACCTGGACGCGTCGGGCCGCACTCACCAACCTGGAGGCCGTTATTTGTGCCAACAAAACCTATGCGTTTGCGGGTGAACCCTGATACGAGCGAGCCTACGAAGAACTGCTGACGGCCGAAAACGCTGTGATTCGACGGTCGCTGCAACTGACGGTATTGTCTCTTAGCCAGACTGACTTGAGTATTCAAATTTGCAAAGGCGGTTCCTATGAATTTGCCGGACAACCGCTGACCGATAGCGGCACCTACACCGCCACATTTACCGGCGAGAACGGCTGCGACTCCTGGTTACCCTCGATCGGTCGGTGCTGGATACCCTGTTTAGCACGGTATCCGCTACCATCTGCAAAGGCAGCGGCTATACATTTAACGGGATGGACCTGACGGAACCGGGCGAATACCAGGCCCTTCTGGTGTCGGAAAGCGGTTGCGACTCCATCGTGACGCTGACCTTGAATGTGCTGCTGGTTTCCGAAACGACGATAGAAGCCGCCGTCTGTGCCGGTAATTCGTACGAATTCAACGGCGAGCAATTAACCGAAAGCGGCGAGTTTACGGCCGTGCTGACGAATGCTTCGGGTTGTGATTCGACCATTACGCTTACGCTTACGGTGCTGCCGGTTTCGGAAACGACGCTGGGTGCCACGATTTGCGCGGGCGAGGGATATGTGTTTAACGGCGCCATATTCACGGAAAGCGGCGAATACACAGCCGTGCTGACGAACGAAACGGGCTGCGACTCGACAGTCACGCTGGTGCTCACGGTATTGCCCGCATCCGAAACGGCGTTGGAGGCTGTGGTATGTAACGGCGAAACGTATGAATTCAACGGAGAACTGCTGGCCGAAAGCGGCGAGTACACGGCCGTGCTGACGAATGCAGCGGGCTGCGACTCCTCGACGATTACACTCACACTTACTGTTTTACCTGCCTTCGAAACGCAGTTGGAAGCCGCCGTGTGCGCCGGTGAAACCTATGAATTCAATGGCGAGCCACTGACGGAAAGCGGCGAGTACATGGCCGTTTTAACGAGCGCGGCGGGCTGAGGATCTTGACGGTAGTAACGCTGGTACTCACGGCGTTGCCGGTATCCGAAACGGCTCTCGATGCCACCGTATGCGCCGGTGAAACGTATGAATTGACCCGGAGACCTGCTGACCGAAAGCGGTGAATACACGGCCGTCCTGACGAGCGAGGCCGGTTGCGATTCGACCGTCGTGTTGACGCTGATGGTGCTGCCGGCTCTGGAAATCATTCAGGAAGCTGCAATCTGTGCGGGCGAAGGTTTTGTTTTCTATGGCGATACCCTGACGGAAAGCGGCACCTATTCGGTTACGTTTACATCGCCCGGCGGTTGTGATTCGACCATTGTGCTGGAGTTGCACGTGCTCCCCGTGAGTCAGTCGACAATCAGTGCGACCATCTGTGCCGGAGAGTCTTATCCGTTCGGTGGCCAGTTGTTGACTGCACCTGGTATGTACACCGTGACGCTGCAAAACGCATCCGGCTGCGACAGTACCATCATACTGACACTGACGGTCATCTCGATCAACAATGCAGTTGCCCTTCAGGGGACTACCCTGACGGCCGCGGCCGGCAACGCGACATACCAATGGCTGAACTGCGACGGAAATCAGCCCATAACCGGCGCGAACGGACAATCCTTCACACCGACGGTAACCGGTAGTTACGCAGTTCAAATCACTCAAAACGGCTGCTCGGTGACTTCCGAGTGCACCACTGTGGAGGTGGTCGGTACGCGGGCGCCCGTGCTGGATCTGGCCTGGTCGATTCAACCCAACCCGGCCGTAGCCGTGACCCGCATTGAATTCGGCGCCGATACGGACAAGCAGTTGTCTGTTGAATGCTACGATGTCAGCGGTAGGCTTGAATTTCGGACGGAAATTTCGATGGGAACGACGGCCGTATCGCTGGATTTGAACGCCTTGCCGGCGGGCGTGTACCTGGTTCGATTGACGGATGGAGTACAGGTGTCGGCTATGAAACGACTGGTCAAAATGCACTAATCCTTTTTGAGGATATGATTTTTGGTCAAACGCCGGGCTGTGCAGACAGTCCGGCGTTTGTATTAAAGCCCTGTGTCAGGATTGTCCGAAATGGTAGTTGAAACTCAGAAACCGCAATGGAATAACATTGTATGAAACGAGGTGCATGTTGTTGCGGGAGCGTACTTTATCGGTATGCAGCGGGACAATTTTAGTTGAGGAAAACTCATACGAACCGGAAATGGCTGTTTCAATGGAAAAGCTGATGCGGTCATTTAGCCGGTATTTCATTCCGATGAACGGAATGGCGGACAAACCGATTCCAAAAAATTTTGTAACGATGGGGACATACTCGGGAGGTATGTGGTCCCCGGACAGGGCATCGTATTTCTTGGAATACCGGAACCTGGGAGAGAGATCCATCCCGTAATGCAACCCGAAGCGCCCCATCGACCGAATGCGTTCCCGACCGAGCACCGGGGCGATAGACGTATTGGTGTTTACGGAGTTTATCACTTCGTATTGATAGCCGTCGTAGGTGAAATTTTGATCGGTATTCGATTGCCGGTTTCCGCTTCCGGAAAGCCCGATTCGCCAGTTTCGGAGCTTGGAGGAACTGTTGCTGGTTTTCCGGTTGTCCCGAATTTTTAGCAAAACGGTCGTCGTGTTAAAACCACTGAACAGGTATTTCATATCCACGTCAATTTTCATACTTGAAACCGGGTGATACTGAACTGGCGGAGCCTGATACTTGAGCGTTGACTGCCATGCTGAACAGCGTGATGGTGCAAAACAGGAGTACTATGTTTTTCATAACAGATATAATTTGATGGTAAATATTTCAAACTCGATACAAACCTTCTGGTCGGTTCAATGTGCACCGGCGGCTAACTGAGTAATTAACTGAAAAATGGCGCGATTTGCTGCCTCAAAGTTGTACGGGCAGATTTTTTAAAGTTTTAATAAAAGATATTGGTAAGTGTATCACCGCACTGATCCGTCCAAATTGGTCTATTTTGCATTTTCACCTGGCTATGCACGGGTAAAGCAAAAAAATCGGGCATTTTGCAGCGAAATATACCTGCCGATCGATTTCATGCTATGAAGATGCTCCGTACCGTTCTACCCCTTTTTTTATTTTCGTTTTGCAAATCAAGGTTTTGCATGCCCAGTTGGATTCCATCCACTGGATCCCGCCCATGCACGCCAGGGTGGAGTGGGGGCCTCAATACCTCTACCTGTCCACCCCCGAGGTCGACCCTTTTGAGGTCAATATTCGCGACGGTTCCGGCCAATTGATCCAAACGGTCACGATCAGCAACAGCCAGCCCCTGCGATATTCCCTGGCGATACGGATGACACTCCGGTTTTGGTGCCGGAATCAGCGCGCACAAACCCTTGCAGGGGAAGGGATTGATCATCGACGGCCCGAAGAAATTTTATGCGTATTTCCGGGCCCGGTCTAATTCGGAAAATCATGCGGGCGATTTGACCTGCAAAGGACGTGCGGCATTGGGGAAGGAATCTGAGTCGGACAATCTGGTACAATCGGCCTGGAAAGAGGATTTGCGCGCCAATTTCATCGGTTGATAGCAACCGAAGACTCTACCTTGATTACACTTTCGGGCTTTCACCCGCTGGTAAGTTTTCGGAAAGGCGGGGCAGACGTGCCCAATACTGGACCGGTGAAAATGCTGTTACAGAAAGGAGAATCGGTCGTTTTCGCAATGTACCTCAATAACGAAAAGCCGCCTCAGCCCCCTAACGGATTTATGGGCGCCTTGCTGAAAAGCACCAAACCGATCGCTGTTAATGTAGGGTCGTGGGTGGGCGCCCCCGTCTTTTTCGAAGCGCACGACATCGGTATCGATCAGATTGCGCCGTTTGAAAAAACCGGTAAGGAATACATTCTCTGCAAGGGCAACGGCAACGATGTACTCGAACACCCGATCGTGATTGCCCATCTGGATGATACGAAGGTGTGGATCAACGGAAACACTATTCCCGAACGGGTGCTGAAGGCGGGCGAGTTTTATGTCGTCCCGACGCAGGACTATTCTCCCGGGGATAATATGTTTATTCGGACCTCCAAACCTGCATTTGTGTATCAGGTCATCGGCGGAACGACCATCGGGAACGATGCTCGCCGGACAGCCGCCTGATGTTCGTGCCGCCGATCAGTTGCGGTATCCCCAGTTCGGTGGATAATATTTACCAACCCAACCGCATCGGCGAAATGTATTTCGAGGGCGGGCTGATGATCGTGGCACAGCGGGATTCGACCGTGACCGTCAAAATCGACGGCAAGCAGGTGTCCATGGGTGTCGGGTATCCGGTGCCGGGAAATCCGAATTTCGTGACCTACCGGAAACTGAAACTGTTCAAAAAGATGAATCGCCCAATGTGGTCAGTGTAGTTGCCCAGGGCGCCGTGCAGGTGGCGATGTTCGGACGAAACGACCCGGCCAGTTTCGCGGCCTTTTTTTCCGGTTTTACCCGCCTGAAACCGCCGGAAATCAAGTTGACGAAAGTCGGCGACGGGATTTGCCCGGATACGCTGTTTGCCTCCGGCTATTTCGAAGGCGTGCAGTGGATGTACGAAGACTCGATTCTGCAATACGGAAGCGACACGATGTGGATCGCCTCCGCCCCGGGAACGTACCGGGCAATCGGTTACCTCGGAGTTTGCCGCGACGCTGATTACGCGGAAGACTCTTTGGACGTACAATCCCGGCTCCGGGTGCGCCCTTCAGCCTGCATTCCCCGACCTGTTACGGTGCCGATGACGGCATGATTACGTTCCTGGTAACCCGCTTGGCGGGCAGCCCCCATACCAGTTTTCGATCGACAACGGCATCACGTTTTCGTCCATGCATGATTTTTTAAACCTGGATGCCGGCCCTACAAATTGATCGTCCGGGATTCGGGCGGCTGCATGAGCCAACCCATCAAACTCAACCTCGCGGAACCGGATAGCCTGGCCGTGGAAATCATCCTGCTCAAACTGCCGGAACCCCTGAAGTCCGGACAGCAGGTGCTGTTGCAGGGATCACCCAACCGACCGGTAACGGAACTTTCCTGGTTGCCGGACGACAGCCGGGCCAATTGCCCGGATTGCCTCGTCTACGGGTACAAGCCCAACGAAACGACCTGGGTGACACTGGAAGTCACGGATATCATCGGTTGCCACGCTGTGGATAGTTTTTTGCTGGTCGTGGACCCCAATGTGTATGCTCCGAATGTGTTTGCGCCGGATAAAAATTCGGAGAATGACCGTTTTTCGTTGATCAGCAAGGAATCCTTGCCGGTACGGCGACTGACCATTTTCGATCGTTGGGGAAACAAGGTATTCGAACGGCGGGATTTCTTTACCAATGATCCGGGAGCCGGTTGGGACGGTACGAACCGGCACAAGCCGGTGTTGCCCGGTGTTTACGTATTTATGGCGGAAGTGGAAATCGCACCCGGGCGCATTGAAGTGATAAAAGGGGATGTCACGGTGCTCCGATGATCCGGGCGAGCCAAAGGCTAATTCAGGCAAAATTGCATTTTTCCCGGGTTTGATGCGTGTGGATTGCCGAGAGGCGGGCAATTTGACTACATTTCGAGGGTAAACCGCTCTGCACATGATATCTCTCCATCGCACCGCTTGCCTGATTGCAGGTTTTTTCTTTCTGGCCGGCTCCTTTTTGCGCAGTTAGACACCATCCATTGGTTGCCGCCCATGCATGCGCGGAGCGAAAACGGTCCGCAATACCTCTACCTGTCCACACCTGAAACACAGGATTTTACAGTTAGTATTCGCGACGGCGCGGGTAACCTGCTGACCAAAGCCGTCATCAGCAATACCAAACCTTTCGGTACGACCTGGGGCAGACGACGCCTGTTTTAGTATCGGAATCGATGTTGCACATGCCGATCAAAGGCATGGGACTGGTGATGGACGGCCCGAAGAAATTTTATGCCTATTACAGGGTGCATGCGTCCTCCGGCTTTCATGCGGGAGACCTGACCTGCAAAGGCCGGGCGGCCCTCGGCACCGAATTCAGGGTCGGGCACCTGGTGCAGGCGGAGGACGACGGCGATCGCAGGGGTAATTTTGTCGGCGTCATGGCTTCCGAAGATTCCACGGAGGTCACGTTTTCGGAGTTCGACCCTTGACGGATTTTCGGATCGGGCTGAAGGATGTGCAGCAGACCGGGCCGGTCAGTGTACAGTTGCAACGCGGCGAATCCGTCGTATTTGCTCAATATATCGGGAGGACCCTACGGTGCAACCTGTGAACGGGTTCATGGGCGGGCTGATCAAATCGAGTAAACCTGTGGCGGTGAATTGCGGTTCCTGGGTGGGCGCACCGGTGGTTTTCAGGCCAACGATATCGGTATCGACCAGATCGCGCCATTTGAAAAAACGGGAAAAGAGTACATTTTATGCAAAGGAAACGGCTCTTCCGTATTGGAACATCCCATTCTAATTGCCCACAAGAACAACACGCTCGTTTGGCTGAACGGCAATACGAAACCGGCCACTTCGCTCAACGCGGGGCAGTATTTTATCGTGCCGACGAATGCGTATTCCAGTTATGGAAATCTGTATATCCAGACCTCCGAACCGGTATTCGTCTATGAAATGATCGGCGGTACGGCTATCGGCGATGATGCCATGCGTACGGCCGGCCTGATGTTCGTGCCGCCGATCAGCTGCGGCGTTCCGAATGCGGTGAATAACATTTACGAGCCCAACCGGATCGGTACGATGACCTTTGAGGGTGGCCTGATGCTGGTGGCGATGAAGGATTCGATGGTAACTGTTCGGATCGATGGCTCGGTCGTGTCTGTAGGGGCACCGAGCCCGGTCCCGGGGAACCCGGATTTCGTCACCTACCGGAACCTGACACTGTTTAAGCAGGACAAAACACCGTCGACTATCAGTGTGGTGGCGCAGGGAGCCGTGCAGGTAGCCATGTACGGCCGGAACGAACCGGCTAGTTTCGCGGCGTTTTTCTCCGGATTCAGTAAGACGATTACGCCCAAACTCACTCTGAAAATGATCGGCGACGGGGTGTGCCCGGATACCTTGGTGGCTTCCGGACTCTTCGATGGCGTGCAATGGATGTATGAAGATTCATTACTGCAGTACGGCCCGGATACGACCTTCGTCGCCTATGCCCCCGGTCAGTATACGGCGATCGGTTACCTGGGGGTTTGTCGACGGACGGATTTTGCGGCCGATTCACTTGTCGCCTCGTTTGTTTCGCCACAATTCCCGTACGCCCAGGGAGATCCGACCTGCTTCGACTATCTCGACGGTTTTATCGATTTCGGAGTGCCCTACGGGGGCATTCAGCCCTACCAATATTCCATCGACAACGGGAAGCACTTTTTTACCCAGAGCAATTTTGACGAACTGCCGGCCGGTGACTATAAATTGGTAGTGCGAGACGCTACGGGGTGTTACAACCGGCCATTATCGCTGACTTTGACCCAGCCGGATAGTTTTCTGGTCGATATCAAACCCTTGCGTTTGCCCGATCCGCTACCGCCGGGCGGTCAGGTGATTCTGGAAGGCGTTCCGAACCGGCCCATTGTCGAATCCGATTGGGAGCCGTTTCAACCGGATCTTTGCGCGGATTGCCTGATTTACGGCTTTCGTCCGGAGGAAAATACCTGGGTGACGCTTTCGGTATATGACGAGGAAGGTTGTATGGCTATGGATTCCTTTTTGGTTCGGGTAGATCCGCGCATTTATGTGCCGAATATTATCGCTCCGGAATCCGACCAGGGGAACGACCGGTTCATGCTGTTCAGCCGGGAAAACCTGCCGATCAGGCGTTTGGCGATTTATGATCGCTGGGGCGACCTGCAATTCGAACGGCGGGATATTTTCACCAATGCTTCGGCCGAGGGCTGGGACGGCCGAGCCGGTCGGAAAAAGTGCTGCCGGGGTGTATGTTTTCACGGCAGAAGTGGAAATTGTGCCGGGCAGGGTAGTGCTGCTGAAAGGTGCCGTTACCGTAGTCTGGTGAATTTTTAATTTTTATACTAAATGTCTGTAATAGAGTTAATTGAAGTGCAATCACCCGGCAGGATCAATATTATTGGGGAGCATACGGATTACAATGACGGTTTTGTGTTGCGGCTGCGGTGAATAAAAAGACGGTGTTTCGACTGGGCGGCGCAACGGTACGGCCGGGCAATGCCGCATTACCGCCCTGAATCTGGGCGAGTCGATTGCCTTTGATTTTGAGCCATTTTACCGACTGGAGTCCGGCTGGCCCAATTACGTACTCGGCGTCGTGCATGAATTGCAAACCTGGGCGCCCGCCTGGAAGGCTTCGATGGGGAATTCGAAGGCGATGTGCCCATCGGCAGCGGGATGAGTTCGTCGGCGGCGCTGGAATGGTTTGGCCTTGGGCTCAATGAACTTTTCGCGTTGGGCTTCGACCGTTGGCAGCTCATTCGGGCTTCTCAAATGGCCGAGCATCATTTCGTGGGCATCAAATGCGGCATCATGGACCAGTTTGCCAGCATGATGGGCCGCCGAACGAGGTGATGGGATTGCCGGTCGCTGGAGTTTCTTATTTCCCCTTGGAACTCGGACAGTATCAATTGTTGCTGCTGAATACCAAACGTATCGCATGCGCTGGCCTCTTCGGAGTATAATACCCGACGGGCGGAATGCGGAGGAGGGCGTAGCATTCCTGAAGCAGGTATTTCCGGAGATCCTAAACCTGCGCGATGTTTCCCGGAGCAGCCGAACCGGGTACAAAGACCGGATGCCGGAACGGATTTACAGGCGTTGCCGGCACGTGGTGTCTGAAAATGCCCGGGTACTGGAGGCCGTGGGAGCATTGAAGGCGGGGATTTTGACCGGCTTGGAGCTGATCTATCAGTCGCACGACAGTTTGCAGCGATTATGAGGTCAGCTGCGGAACTCGATTTTGGTGAAGGACGAAGGATAACCCACATTTTAGGCAGCCGGATGATGGGTGGCGGTTTCGGTGGTTGTACGATCAACCTGATCGAATCGGCGCGCACGGAAAACTTCATTGCCGAAATTTCAGCGCCTTATCAGGCGGCCTTCGGTCGGTCCTTTGAGCCCGTACACCGTATCTATAGGAGACGGCGCAATTGCGCCGGTTCTTAAGACCTGAACACATCTAATTGATAAAATCCACTTTGGTCTTTTGTGCCAATACGGCGTTATTTTTTTCAGCCAGAGTGCTGCTATGCCTTCAAAAAATGCCTTGTTTTGTCTCAAAATCCCTGCGTTGATTTTATCATTAAATGTGTCCAGGTACTTAACCCATTTTTAACCAGGTCTATGCTCAATTTTTCCGACGATCCGCACCGGCGGTATAACATCCTGACCGGCGAATGGGTGCTGGTATCGCCCCACCGCACAAGCGCCCCTGGCAGGGAAAACAGAAGCCGTTTCGGCTTCCAGGCGGCCATCCTACGATCCGGGTTGCTACCTGTGTCCGGGCAACACCCGCGTCGGAGGGCATGAAAACCCGCCGTATGAAAGCACTTTGTGTTTACCAATGATTTTGCCGCCTTGATGCCGGGTAGTGGCGCGGGTACCTTTGAAAAAGGGTTGTTGCGGGCGCAGGGCGAGCGGGGCATCTGCAAAGTGGTCTGTTTTTCGCCCGACCAGCACTGACCCTGCCCGACATGCCGGTAGGGCTATCGAGCGATCGTCGACCTATGGCAGCGCGAATACTGGAGCAGGGGCTGGATTACATCCAACCATGTCCAGATTTTTGAAAAACAAGGGCGAGATCATGGGCTGCAGCAACCCGCATCCGCACGGGCAGATTTGGGCGCAGGCTTCGGTGCCACAGGAAGTGGCTAAAAAAATCGGATCATCAACGGCGCTATTGGGAACAAACCGGGCGCAGCCTGTTGGGCGATTACCTGGCGCAGGAATTGGTGGAGCAGGAACGCATCATTTGTGAAAATGAAGACTTTGTGGCGCTGGTGCCTTTTTGGGCGGTATGGCCCTACGAAGCCATGATCGTTCCGCGAGTGCACTTCGAACACATCGGCCGGTTGAATGCGACCGGAAAAACGATCGTTTTGCCGCTATTTTGAAGGGACCTCACGCAACGGTTCGATCGCCTGTTCGATACCTCATTCCCGTACTCTTCCGGGATTCACAAAGCCCCACCGACGGCCACTGCATCCGGAATGGCATTTCACATGGCCTTCTATCCGCCGCTGTTGCGTTCGCTACGGTAAAGGAAATTCATGGTCGGGTACGAGATGTTTGCCCAATCCCGCAACGAGATATTACGGCGGAGATGGCGGCGGCAGTTGGGTGCGGAGTTGGGGTGAAAAGGAAAAAAAAACGCCGGACGGGGTTTCCTTGTCAGGCGTTTTATTTGTTGTGTCGGGATACCAGGATTCGAACCTGGGACCCCCTGCTCCCAAAGCAGGTGCGCTACCGGACTGCGCTACATCCCGAAATGAAAGCCACTAGAAACATACCTGGACTTTTCCCGGTTTTATCAATCGGGAGGTGCTACATCCCGAAGAAATTAAAGCCCGCCGGAGCGGGCTTTGCGGTGGGGCGGGATTCGGAACCCGCGGTACCGGAGTTACCCGTACGTCGGTTTAGCAAACCGGTGGTTTCAGCCACTCACCCACCCATCCGGGTAAGTACTTTTGAGTACAAAAGTGAAAATGGACGAACATTAAATCAACACATACCTTCACTGCCTCTAAAAGCGGACGCAAAGATAAGATAACGTGTGTTGAATCGCCAAACAATCCGGGTAATCTTTTTGGTTCCCGGGTGCGGCATTTTCCCCGTCCTATTGATTTAGGGCTCATCTTGATCTTCTTTTCCAGTTCCGACACGGTGTCTTTGAAGATCATATCCGTATCCATCATGTCCTGAACAGCCTTTGCAGGAGTAGATCACCGTGCTGTGGTCGCGGCCGCCAAGGTTTCACCGATGGACTTGAGCGACTTGTTGGTCAGTTTTTTTGCCAGGAACATCGATAACTGGCGGGCGATCACGATGTTGCGCTTGCGCGTTTCCTGGTGCAGGCGCTCCACCGGTACGCTGAAGTGCTCGGCAACCAGTTCCTGAATAAATTTCTACGGTTATTTCCTTGTTGATGGTCGTCACAAAATTGCGAATCACCTCTTAGCCAGGTCGATATCGACATCCCGGCGAATGAGGTCGATTGTGCAACAGCAGGCTCACCATCACACCTTCCAGTTCGCGGATATTGTTCTTGATGTTGTAGCAGATGAACTCCAGCACATCGGTCGCAGGTCGACACCTTCCTGATCCATTTTGGCGCCCAGGATGGCCATACGGGTTTCAGATCAGGCGCTTGCAGGTCGGCGCTGAGGCCCCACTTGAAGCGGGAAATCAGGCGGTCTTCGATGCCTTCCAGGTCTTTCGGCGGCCGGTCGGAGGTGAGGATGATCTGCTTGCCGTTCTGATGGAGCTGGTTGAAAATGTGGAAGAAGATTTCCTGCGTTTTTGCTTGCCGGACAAAAACTGGATATCGTCCAGAATGAGCACGTCGATCATCTGGTAAAATTCACGAAATCATTGACGGCGTTGTTCTTAATTGCCTGAATGATTTGTTGGTGAATTTCAGCGGAGACGTACAGCACTGTTTTTTGCTCGAACCGCTTGACGACATCATTGCCGATGGCTTGGGCCAGGTGTGTTTTACCGAGCCCGACATCGCCGAAAATAACGAGTGGGTTGAAGGCGGTACCGCCCGGTTTTTTGGCGATATCCGGCGTTCCGGGCGAGCCGGTTACAATCGCCCTCAATAAAGTTATCGAAAACGTAATTCGCGTTCGTACGCGGGTCAACTTGACCCGTCGGATGCCCGGAATGATGAACGGGTTCTTGATCATCTCGGCATCGAAAACACCGGGGACCGGTTCGTTATCCTTATCGGCAGAAGGCCGCGCGCTCGGCTTGGCCACCGGAGCCGGCTCCTGCATCGAACCATCAATGATATGGTACAACAGCCGGCCGCGTTCGCCGAGTTCCTGCCGAATCCTCGTTTTGAGCAATTGGACATAATGCTCTTCCAGCCACTCGTAAAAAAACTTGTTCGGTACCTGAATCGTCAATTCATTCCGATCCAGGCGCGTACCGGCCGGATCGGTTCGAACCACGTTTTATAACTCTGTGGTGTCACATTTTTCTTGATGATACGCAGACAAGTGTCCCATACCATCTGGCAGTCCTTCGTCATACCTAAATGGTGCATTTGGTGCTGTAGGAAATCCGATAAAAAGCTGTTACGAAATGATTGTTCGCTCGAGACAGGGTGACAAAGTTTTGACTTTTCTTCCAATCCCCGAAACAGTTTTTACTTTTTTCGACAAAAAATATTTTTCAGTTTAAAAACACCGGTTCACTCCTGTTGAACCCGGGTAATCTCAAAATGATTGCAGGCGCCTGCTGTCGTCAAAACTGAAAAAAAAGGTGATTTTCCTGAATTTTTTAAATTGCTGAAATATATTATTGGTTTTAAAATGCGGCCCAAACCGGCAAAAGTGCAAATATAAAATCGAGGGGTTTTTCAGGCAGGCCGGTCGTTTTGTGACATTCCGGAAGCAGTTTAATGTGGGCGAATCCCCTGATCATCAGCACTAAGGGTACTTTTGGCTGATGAAATCGGACTTTGTCGGACCGCCCTTGATGGTGCAAATCCGGCCAGTTTCAGAGGTGAAACTTACAATACGGGCGCGTTATTGTATTGTTATTGAGGGCGCAGGTCCTAACTGAAACGTTTCCAGTGATTTACACCTGCAATCTTAAAACAGATGGCTGGCTTCCGTCCGAATTGCGACGAGTGCGGTAAGCAAGGGGTTCGGTGTTTCCGGATTATCCAGACCTTCCAGCAAGCGTTCCACTAATAATTCGGCGTCGGCCTGCGGGTCCAAATCTTCGGCAGAGCTTGGCAATCCGCATCAGCGTGTTTCTTGGCCAGCCTGATAATCTGCCACAAGGTGTCGGAGACAAACAACTGTTGGGACGTATTGTGCTCGAACTCCGGCTGATGCTTAGCATCATCGAACCGCGCAGGTCGGCCACAGTCATACCCGGCATCCGAAGCCGGAGTAAAACGTTGGGAATCGACACCCGATCGCAGAGCAGGGTCAGGCGTTCGTATGCCTGCAACCGGAGGGGAGCGTGATTTTTTGTGCATCTTGTTTTAATAACATCCCATCGATGCGCTGGCGTTCGTCCAACAGCATTTTCAGCATATAGTAGGCCGTAAAAAATACGATCAGCGCAGGAATGGTGTACTTCAGGATCTCAAAAAATAAAGCCATATCTGGAGGGTGTGTTCAAGCATTTTAAAAATCGGGTCGCAAAGGTAAGTCGATCCGGTTAAACAAATTGGACAAGTTTCCGTTTAAATGCTGTATTTTTTGCACTCCTTACGCAACGCATTTATTACTATGGAATCAGTACTGGAATCAGTGGGCCGTCTTCTCCTGTCATTTTGACCGAAACGGGCGATACAGCAATTGGTGCAGATCCGGCAACAGGAAAACATACCGGATGATTATTGCCTTCGGGTCGGTGTGAAGGGCGGTGGTTGCTCCGGATTTTCTTATATCCTTGGTTTTGATCCAGCAGGAAAACGATGAGAGTTTCGAAACCGGCGGCATCCGGGTCGTGATGAATAAGGCTCATGCCATATACCTGTTGGGTATGGAAGTCGATTTTTGTCAACGGACTCGATAATCGGGGCTTTACCTTCAATAACCCGAGATGCTACTTCTACCTGCGGTTGTGGTACCTCATTCTCAGCATAAGCAAATCTAAGATAAATAAGTCTTTTGGTAAAAACGGGGCCTTGCACTTCACGCGCAAGGCCCCGTTTCATGTTTCTGTTTCAGAAAGTTCAATTTATTCGCTCAGATCAACAACAAATGCCTTTTTATAGCCTTTCCCGGATGCTCTGCGCTGCTGGGCCTCGGCTTCTTTTCGGGTAGCATAGGGGCCTAGAATCAGTTTGAACGATTCCGTATTCAGGGTTTGGTTCTCTTCGTGATTCACAACCACCTTGTTCGGCCAGGCAGCCTGAATCTTTGTAATTTCCTGAAACAAATTTTCCGTATTCGTCAGGACTGCCAGCTGCAGGCCGAAGCCTTTTGCAGGCACCGGCTTGACCTGAATTTGATACATACTGGAGCTGACACCGGCGGGCTTCGGGTCCGGTTTGTCGACACTGACCGGGGCAACGGTATTCGCACTGCTGTACGTAGCCGGTATCAGGGTTTCCTGTTTTTTAGATTTGATCAGCAGCGGCTTGGAATTAACCGTGGTGGTTGTCGAATTCGAGACGGGTTCAGCCGCGGGCCTGGAGGTGGTACTGTATGTTACCGGGGCGCTAACCTTGGTATTTTTGTTCACGACTTGTACTTTTACCCGCGTTACCCCGTCGCGAATCAAACCGATAGCCTCAGCCGCTTTACGGGATAAATCCACTACGTAGCCGTCGAGAAAGGGGCCGCGGTCATTCACCCGAACGGTTACCGATTTCTTGTTGTCCAGCCGGGTCACTTTTAACATGGTACCGAACGGCAATGAATTATGCGCGCAGGTCAGCAGGCTTTTATCGTATATTTCGCCACTTGCAGTCGGACGTCCCTGTAGTGCATCAGCGAAATAGCCGCATTTGCCGTATTCTTCACGGCTATCCTGGGCGCCGGCGCCGGTCGGGTTTACGGTTGTCAGGAAAAGGATGCCTGAAAGAAGGATTAAGATTTGGCGCATCGTGTTGTAGTTTTAATGTTAAAAATTGAGTACAAAGTAAAGTTGCTTTCCATGGAAATGCAAGGAATGCTCCTGATTTCCCTGATATTCAGATAATTGTCAATCCGGACGATCGTGGTTTTAAATGACGGCCTCTGGTGGGATAACGTAAACTTCAATTATTTCTTGGCTGCCTCATGCAAAAATTTAACGCCCTGGATCGCCAACGAGCCATTTATACGGAAGGAGCGACCGGCCGCCGGCAGGTGCTGCCCTTTGCGCCCGATCAATTGGCCCGTCTCGCTGAGCAAAAAATGACCGGCCCGGCCTGGGCATATGTTGCCGGCGGGGCCGGCCTGGAGCAGACAATGGCCGCGAACGCATCCGGCTTTGACCGTTGGCGAGTTGTACCCAGAATGATGCGTAACGTGGAAATACGGACTACCGGGACCACGATTTTCGATCAACCGACTCCTGCGCCTTTTTTTCTGGCGCCGATCGGGGTGCTTGAAATGGCCCACCCGGATGCCGACCTGGCCGTTGCCCGTGCAGCGGCGGCCTTGGGCATTCCGTACGTATTCTCGAACCAGGCCTCGGTACCTATGGAAATTTGTGTCGAGGCCATGGGCGCTGCGCCGCACTTTTTTCAACTGTACTGGAGTAAATCCGACGAACTGGTTGCCAGTTTTCTACAGCGGGCCGAACAGGCCGGTTGTTCCGGAATTGTCGTCACCCTCGACACGACTATGCTGGGCTGGCGTACCCGCGACCTGGACCTGGCAACCCTGCCGTTTTTAGAAGGCAAGGGCATTGCGCAGTATACTTCCGATCCGGTTTTTCGCCGCCTGATGGAAGAATTACCGACCTCTCCGGCCGGTGGAACAAAGCTTTCATGGGATGCCGTACGAGTCCTGATTCGAGCCAACAGGAACTTCCCCGGCTCTTTCTGGTCCAATCTGCGCTCCGGGGCGGGTTTAAAGGCGGTTCGCACCTTTATTCAAACCTACTCGCGGCCGAATATTACCTGGGCGGACCTGCCTTTCCTTCGGAAACACACGACACTTCCCATTATCCTGAAAGGAATTTTACACCCGGAAGACGCCCGAAAAGCGCTCGACTACGGCGTGGATGGTATTTATGTCTCCAACCATGGCGGCCGACAGGTAGATGGTTCGATTAGTGCCATTGAAGCCTTGCCCGCAATAATGGACGTAGTGCGTGACAAGGCGCCGGTATTGATCGACAGTGGTTTCCGGGGCGGGGCCGACGTTTTCAAAGCCCTGGCACTGGGCGCTACGGCGGTCGGCATCGGACGCCCGTACTGCTATGCCCTGGCCATCAACGGACAGGCCGGGGTAAGAGAAATTGATCAACAACTGGATGGCCGATTTTGAACTGACCATGGGCCTGGCGGGATGTAAAAACGTGGAAGAAGTGCGGCAGGCCACACTTCAACGCGTTTGAATTCCGGTTGACCTACCTCCGGAATCCCCCAGACCGGTTTTTTTGCTTCTGTCACTCGTACAGCGATAAAAACTAATCGCCGATAAACAACAGTTTTCCGGTGCTTACCCGGCTGCCTTCCCGAATGGAATACCAGTATGCTCCTTTTTGTTTGAAAGCAGAAGCCGGTATGATATCAAGCGCATCGAGCATCTTCTGTTGAAAAACGATTCTTCCGGCAAGGTCAAAAATGGTGACATCAACGGCCTTGTCTGTACTGTCCGGGTCGATGATCCGGGTTCCGGAGGCTCCGACAGGGTTAGGGGCTATTGTAAAACCGACCCCTCCCCCGGAAGCAGTATTCATCCAATCAAGGAAGGGTCGATAGGCTGAGCCATCCGACCGGAATGCAGCGCCCGGAGTCGGTGCATCAGCCAGCCGGATGCCGGTACGTAAATTTGTCCGCTTTTTGGCTGAAAACTGCGAAACAAAACCGTGGACCCGGCTCAGGCGGGTACCGTAATGTTTTCAAAGCAAGCGGTGATGCGATCGGTTCTTCCCGGCCGAAGGCCGGAAATTGTCTGAATGCAATCCTTTTGCTATTGGTTCCAGACGAATCAATTCCCGTACTTCCGGATCAAAGTGTGAATGGTAAGCTGTGCAGCGACGGTTTCATGCCATTCGGCTGCAAGCCCGCCGTCACCGTCTCTCCTCAGCTCAAATGCAGTCCATCAGGAAATCGGCCGATGTTTTAAAGCGTTGTTGTGTTTGCGGAACCGCTGAAGGAATTGCATTGCTGTTGACATCGCCGACCTTCAACCCGATGAAGTCCAGTATCTGCGGTTGCCCGGCCTGTACATTGACGGCCGTACTTTCCAGGAACACCTCGGCGAATGGGTTCGCCGGGTTGGGGAAAACATAACCGGCGGGAATGAATCGCCAGGGAATCCGTATTGGCAAAAGCGGTATCGATCCCGAGAATCAACTTGCGGAGCGCCACGATGTCCGAATGTCGTGATGGAGCGCGAGGTATTGGCATCGGCCGCGATCATTTGTAGGGAGAACTCAGGGCTTCGATGCCCAGGATATGTTTGTTGATCAGCACCAGGTCGAAGGTGCTGACGCCGTTTAGCGGGTCGGAATTTAAAACCGGAGTCAAGGCGGAAGCAGAGGCAGGCCGCATCGGACATCAGGCTGAAGGCGCCGTCGGCATCCGTAAATTGCTGCGGTTGCGTGCAAATCCGCACATCGCGACACCTGCTCCGGTTTCCGTTTTAACCGTTCCGGTTACGGCTACCGTTGCTGCCGGCGGGAGATTGAAAATGGAGTCGAGCGGAAAGGTCAAAGACCGCGTGCATAGGTGGCTGCCATTAATTGATTCTTGACAGGGGTTGCGCTCAAGTCGAAAACCGGGATAAACAGCATGTTGCTACCCAGGCGTTGCCATTGATTCCCCCTTTTAAGCTGATATATACGCCGGCATCCGTGGCGGCGAAGAGAATACTGTCGGCGTGCCCGGAGCAGCACGTATAAATCATTGACCGGGACGTTCGGAAGATTTCCGCTGATGTCCAGCCAGCTTGTCCATTGTTTCACTTCGGTGGATATGCGGGATGTATTCATTGTCGCGAAGCCGGAATGCGTCACGAAGATCCGGTTGGCCAGAATGGGGAGCCGATGACGGAGGTCACGTACCGGTCGGGCAATCCGGCGGAGATATTGACCCAATTTCCTGTCGGTTCGCGCCGCCAAACATTCCCGTCGGTGGTGCCCGCCAGGAGTTTCTCGGCCAGCACCGGCGATTCATCAACGGTAGAAATCGTGTGAAACCGGGCTCCGTAAATATTTCCGTCGGTCAGGTCGGGTGAAATCGGTCCCCCAGCCACCTCCATTATCTGAAAAGTACACCCGGTATGTACCGGCGAACATTCGTGTAGTGGCATATTTGCTCGGGAGGCAGGGAGGTCCCAATTACAGCTGATCAGTGGTACCCAGACAGGGCTCGCCGTAGGCCAGGTAGCCCCACCGTCGATCGTTTTGTGGATTTCC
This sequence comes from Alphaproteobacteria bacterium, assembly GCA_041396725.1. Lineage (GTDB taxonomy): Bacteria > Pseudomonadota > Alphaproteobacteria > JAWKYA01 > JAWKYA01 > JAWKYA01. Next base: position 2,447 of record JAWKYA010000003.1, on the reverse strand, counting down.
CCGTTTGCGTTTCCACCCAGAAGGTGTTCGGATCGTTCGGATGGAACATGCACCGGAACCCGTCAATGCAGAAAAAACGGAAGACCAGCCGTTGAATACGGCTTTGTTCCCCCCTTCGGATACCGTTATCCTGTGCTCCTGCAAAATAGAAATCCGGCTCGTGGGGGTTGAAATTGGTATGGTAGAACTGGGTAGTCGGCAGGTTATTTGCTTTTATACCAGGCTTGCTGGCCGGGGGTGTTATGGTAAACCCCACCGTCCGAACCGAGGTATCGTTTGCCCCCGGGGGTAAACTGGAGGTCATGGCAATCGGCATGTGAATTGGCCGCCGATTGCCAACCCGTATTCGGGGCCTTGCGCCAGAATGATCGCGAGGAAATAAATGTCTTCGTCATTGGTCGGGTTGAGCCGTATTTTGGAGAAATACCAACCGAAATCGCCGCAGGCATCCTCCAGGGCGACGACATTGACCGGCGTCCAGGTAGTGCCGCCATCCAGGGTTTTGTACAAACCTTCGGGGGTGGACAGGGAGTCCATAAAGGCAGCATAGACTTTGTCCGGGTTTTGCTTGGATATGGCCAAGCCGGTCCAGCCGAGCACTCCGGTGGGAAGTCCGCCGCCTAATTGCGTCCAGGTAACTCCGCCGTCAGTGCTTTTGTACACCAGGCATGGGGCCCGTAGATGACGGATTCCTGGTTGTTTCGGATACGGTCCCAGAAGGAGGCGTATAGGACTTGCGGATTTTGTGTACTGATCACCAGGTCGCTGGCGCCCGCCTGGTTGCTGACGAACAGCGATTGCGTCAGGTAGCGCCGCCATCGGTACTCTTGTATACGCCGCGGTTATTGTCGCGTACATACGGATTACCCATCGTGGCGACGTACAGATTTTGTGAATTGACGGGGTCAACCACGACCTTGGCTACGATACCCGCCTGATCCAGCCCGGAATACTGCCAGGTTTCGCCGGCATCGATGCTTTTGTACAGGCCGTTGCCGTTGTACACGATCGAAGGCATGTTGGGGTCGCCCGTGCCCGCGTACACGATATTTGCATTTTGCGGATCGTACTCGATATCGCCGACGGCCAGTTCGAAGTTGTTGTCGAAAACAGGTTTCCAGGTGATACAACCATCCAGTAGATTTGAAAATGCCGCCTCCGGCAAATCCGGCCAGCACCGTATTTTCATCCGCCGGGCTGACGGCGATAGTGTTAACCCGGCCGCCGACATTTCCGGGGCCCTGAATCGTCAAGTCTGCGCTATTGTTGTCGGGAGAAAGCCCCAAGAGCAGTTTTTCCTCGATCGCGGCGGAGGCGAACCATATTGTTCCGCCAGCCGCGCCAGTCAAAGTCGCGATCCGGAAAGGGCCGCTGGAAGGAAGAAACTGATCGTACAGGGCAGCGGTATCGGCGAGCGTGCGCTTCTTTCTTCGGTCTCCCGGCTTTTGCCACAAGAGAAGAGGCCGGCGGTGAGCAACAATAGAAGTATTAAAGTGTTAAAACGTGTCATGGTATCGGTTCTAGTCCACTGCATACCAGCAAAAATAGCGCCTCTTTCGCGTACGGTTGCCGGAACAGAGGTTCTACATTTGGATTCAATTCGCATTACCGTTCAAAATCCGTCCGATGGCTCAACCTAAACAGGCGTCTGCTCCGGAGAACCTGATGTTTCACCCCAACAATATTATGTTGGCCCTGCTCCTGTTCGGGCTGTCCTTCTTGTTTCTGGCGCTCACGATCAGTTATACGTACATCCGGGTAACCATGGGGGTGCCGCCGGTGCAGTTGCCGGTGCTTTTTCTAGTAAATACCCTACTGTTATTAGGAAGTAGTTATACGATGATCCGTGCAAAGCGATGCTATCTGGATGACCAAACGGAGGCATACCAACAAAGCCTGAAATACACGATCGTCCTCTCCGTGTTGTTCATGTTAATGCAGGTAGTGGGTTGGTGGTGGCTATTTCGAATGAATCAGATCGGGCTGGGCTCGTCAACTACCGCCGGGTTTTTATACGTCATTTCGTTTACCCATCTGGCGCACGTCGTGGCCGGCTTGCCGTTTCTGGTTTTGTTCTATCGCACTGCCCGCAAACGGATGGTGGATCCCGTCACTGTATTAGTATATTTCTCAGACCCGGAGAAGCGCCTGAAATTGCGACTGCTGACGATATATTGGCATTTTCTGGATATTTTATGGGTCTATCTGGTGGTTTTTTTAGGAATTAATTACCTGATTTAGATAAGGAAAAAACCCGCCCCAGCATTCTGGTGGCGGGTTTTTCAATAAGCCATAAATGATATCTGTAAAACTCCGAATCAATAGGAGTTATTATCGCAGGATCTGAAATTTCTTTGCCAGCTGCCCCTGTCCGGTTTGTGCAATCGCCACATAAAAACCGGCCGGGAGGTTACTGATGTTCAATTCGGCATGTTCCCATTGTACTT
>JAWKYA010000002.1:0-121821 GCA_041396725.1 Alphaproteobacteria bacterium | reverse complement strand
TCATGGCACAAAGTTAGGCGGAAGATCTGGGGCCGTCTAGAGGATTGAGGGGGTGCAAGCGTCTAATTATATTTTTACGGTTTTATAGGATAGTTACGCTTGATGTATCTATAGGTACGTGATACATTACTAAATGATTAAAACCTTTAAAGATCGCCATACAGCAGCGATTTTTATGCGCCAAAGAACGAAAAGGTTTGGATCGGACATTGCCCGGATCGCTGCTCGCAAGTTGCATGATCTTGATAAGGCTATGTCCCTTAGTGACTTGAGGGCTTTGCCAGGCAATCGTCTTGAGGTATTGCGCGGTAGTCATCATGGCCAATTCAGTATTCGAGTCAATAATCAATGGCGCGTTTGTTTTATTTGGAGCAAGGGAAATGCCCACGAAGTTGAAATCGTCGACTACCATTCATAAAAAATCGCCAACGCTCATCAGCCGCGCTGACTTAACCGCTGGCAGGATTAACCTTGATGACCTGGTGATCGATAAGATCGACCCTATTCATCCCGGTGAGGTCCTTCAGCACGATGTGCTAGAGCCTCTAGGAATCACCGCGTATCGCCTCGCGAAGGACATTAAGGTTCCCGTCAACCGGATCACGGCGATCATTGCAGGTAAGCGAGCTGTCACCGCGGAAACCGCTATGCGCCTGGCGCGCTATCTTGGCATGTCGGATGAGTTTTGGCTCAATTTACAAAGCCAGTATGATCTCGACGTGGCGAGGGGCACTCTGGAAAGAATAATTTCCAAAGAAGTAAAGCCACGCGCCGCCTAAGATTCTCCAAGGATACCCAGCTAAACCCCTGATATAAGTCGGAAGTATATGCTTCTCGCGCGCTTTCCCGCGACGGCGCGTCGCGCCGAAGCGGGAGCAAAGGCGGATGTTTCCGACCAGGAGATATGCTATACCGGTCCTTAGGATAAAGCCGGGGACAAGACGTGATCAGCCGAGGGCAGGTTGCCTACCTATTTTTTTCTTTGTCACTTGCCACCAGTGCAGTGACGGGATGTACCTATCAATACGCGTCCACGGCACCGGATCTCATTGCTGAGCGGGGCTTGCCGCCCCCCTCGCGGACTAAGTTCACGGTCTGCTTTAACTATGGCTGCAGTTCGACCCAAGAAATCAAACTCTCCGACGCCGAATGGGCAGAGGTGACATCCTTCGTACAAACTCCAGCATCTACTGCCAAAGCCGAGCGTGAGCATCTTGCCGCCGCCGTTGCCAAGCTCGAAAAAATCGTCGAAGGCTATACCAAGACCCAAGATATTGGCGGCACACTCAAAAACGTTAGTAAGTCGGGACAACTGGATTGCATCGACGAAGCCACCAACACCACGACCTATCTGGTAGTGTTGGAACAACAAGGGTTCATGCATTTCCATAAAACGCAAGCGACAGCCTGGCGCGGTGCTATTATTGTTTCGTCTTGGCCCCACACTACCGCCGTGGTTCGAGAAATGGCAACCAATGCCGACTATGTCATCGACAGTTGGTTTCGCGACAGTGGTGTTATGCCTGATATCGTCGCCTTGACCGATTGGAAGGCGGGATGGAAGCCCGAAGGCTTCAGCGATCCATAAGAAATTTAGCTCATAAAAGGCTTTGTAAAATTGCTGCTGTCTTAACCACGGTGCAATATTCCCCATCAAGGTTAGCAAGAGAAAGAGCGTGGACATGCTCGGCAGGCCAAAGCCGTTTGTTGTAGTCTCGTTGCGCAAAGGTAAAAGTGGCATCTTCGATCAAGAAAGTATCGAAGCCGAGATTGCCTGACATGCGCACCGTGGCCTCGACCGAGTTATTGGTAATGACCCCAGCGATTGCAACAGTTTTGATCCGCGCGTTTCTGAGTCGAACCTCAAGATCTGTCCCAATGAAAGCGCTATTCGTTTGCTTGGGAATAACTGTCTCTCCGGGATGCGGCATCACCTGATCTTTAAAATCATGACCGGGTTGACCCGGCCGGTAAGGCGAGGTGGCGAAGGTCGAATCATGGCGGATGTGAAAAATAGGCCACGCCGTTCGCCGCCATGCCGCCAGCAGTGCCGCCATATTGTTCTCGGCAGTTGGATTATTACGCGGCCCAAGACGAGCCCAGATAGGATCATCGATTGCCTTTTGCACATCGACAATCACAAGCGCCGTGGGATCGATGCTTCGCAAAGCCTAAAGTTGCCCCGTATAAGATGCATCCAACATGACGCGCATTTCCTTAGGACCGCAGGGCACAGGATTCTCGGGTGCGCAAGGATCGTCGGCCGCCAGTTTGGCAATTTCCTCCAGACGATCGACGGGAACGCCCAGTTCTTTGGTAGTGTGCGGAATGTTGAACTCTTGGCGCAGGGCGAGGACCCAGTCCATAATGCCGCGATAGCTGCGCGGTTCGATACCAAGATACCCCGCCAGTCGCACCATCTTGTCCTCGATCGCCGTTTTGTTAAAGGCCATGACATAGGGCATGAAAACCGCATTGGTCAGACCATGGTGGGTATCGAACAGCGCTCCCACCGGATGACTTAAGGCATGGATGGCGCCTAAGCCTTTGTTGAAGGCAGCAGCACCCATACTAGCGGCAGCCATCATATGGGCGCGCGCTTCGAGATCTTTGCCATCCTTCACCGCTCGGGGCAGCCATTCTTTGATTAAGCGCATACCTTCGACGGCAATACCATCGGCCATGGGGTGAAAATCCTTGGCCGAGTATGCTTCGAAACAATGGGCCAAAGCATCCATACCGGTAGCGGCAGTGATATGAGGTGGTAAGCCAACGGTGAGTGCCGGATCGGCAATCACTGTAGCTGGCATCATATAGGAATAGAGGATAATTCGTTTAGCGTGAGTCACTTCGTCGGTGATTACCGCAGCGCGGCCAACCTCCGATCCGGTACCGGCGGTGGTGGGAATGGCAATAATGGGGGCGACCTTATCCTTTTTCGCGACCTTCATTCCAGGACCGAAGACCGCATAGTCTTGCCAGGGATTGGGATGACCGACCGCGTGCTGTCCTGCCATAAAGGCAATGGTCTTGCCGCAATCCATAGCGCTGCCGCCGCCGAAGGCGATGACGCCATCGCACGCATTTTTCTCGAACGCCGCCACCCCATCCATGAGATTTTTGCCTGTGGGATTGCCTTTAATATCGGAGAAGAGAATTGTCGTTACCCCGGCGGCATTGTTGGCGGCAATCGCCTCTTTCACCATGGGAAGACCGGCAAGCCCAGGATCGGTTACTAGGAGCGGATGGCGTATGCCCAGGTCTTTGCAAACCTCTGGTAATTCTTGAATGCGGCCAACGCCAAAACGAATAAGGGTTGGATAGCGCCAAAGATTCGTAAGGTGGGCGTAGTCGGCCATGAAGGTCTCCTGAGCGTAAGATCGTTAAGAAAATAAAAGAGCTGTGAGGGTGCACGGCTCGATCATGTAATCAGGCATGTAATCAGGTTTTAGCCCTATCGGCTAGCATGTCCGTGTGTAGGGGATTAATCCCGGCTGAGTGGTCTTGGATGAGATTGGCCGATGTGAGGGTCACAAGGTTAACCGGGGAAGTCCAGACTTAATCGACAGTGCAAGACGCAGGTATATCCGGATGTTCTTATAGAGAGGATAGGAAGGGTTAACAGACATCATCGTATAAGGTGAGATTTGTGATCAAAGGCTGATCCCTCTGGTTAAATTCTGATGCTTATGCCGACGCGGACGGTGAGGTGGTCCAAGAGGTGAGGTGCTCCAAGACAAGGCAAGAGATGTTTAAATCTCTTTACAGAGTTTCTTTAACTAACCCCCGGGCCTTAATCCCTGGGGCCTTAATCCCTGGGGCCTTAACCCCTGGGGCCTTAACCTATGGGAGGCCTTAACCTATGGGAGGCCTTAACCTATGGGAGGCCTTAACCTCTCCTAGAAGTTAACAGTACCGGGATCCCGCGCTCGGTCATCCAAGGGGTTTAAATATGAAAAAATTCCTTTACTTGATCTAAATTATTCCTATAATGTTCTGAATGGAGCTCGAAGTGTGTCTTTCGTCGCCCGCTAGGCATCCTGCTTAGCGGGTTATTCGTATGGATATTTCTTTTAGGAGAAACACTATGGGTTTTTGTGCATCCATAGAGGGGAGCCAGATCGTGGTCGGTGGTGTTGTGCATGATGGAAGGAGAGTCCTACAAGAGGTGAGCGACCGTGGGCATGGTCCAGAACTCAGCGGCAATATACGTAAAGGTCTGAGTGCTGATCTGTCCTCAAGGGGCTTAGGTTCTTTAGATTTATGCGCATGCGAAAGGACGAAGCCTCTGCCAAGGCGCTACCCAAAGCCACGCGGTATAGGGTCATTAATCAATTATATGTATGTGTATATAATGCACATCACAGATCTCCATATAATGTATAAAATGCACATATTTCTGTGTGTTTTTTGCACATATGATTCTGATAGTGGCTGTTTTTCTAAGTTTCTTAAAGATTATGTGCATAAAATGCAAAATCAATCGCAAAAAAATAGAACCGGACTCGTAACAAAAAATTTGGCAGGAAACGGGGAGTTTTTGAAAGAGATCAGTTCGGTATCGCAACGGTACGATTAAGATATAGGATTAAGTGCTTGTTTCAGGACAATCTTAGGAAATTGTGCATTCAGTGTAACGGTCACGTAACGCACGACGTATGATTTTGCCGGTCGCCGTCATGGGAAGTTGGTCCAGAAACTCGACCCGCCGTGGATAGGCATGGGCGGCCAGCCGTGTCTTAACGAAAGTTTGAATCTCCAGCGCCAGGCTGGTGGTTTTGGCAAAGCCGGATTTGAGAACCAAAAAAGCGGCAATGCTTTCGGTGCGTACAGGATCGGGCAATCCGACCACTGCAGCCATGGCCACGGCTGGATGTTTAAGGAGGCAATCCTCCACCTCGCCCGGGCCGACGCGGTAGCCAGCGGTGGTAATGACGTCGTCGCTGCGGCCGACATAGTGAAAGTACCCATCGTCGTCTTGGCGACCCAGATCACCGGTTAAAAGCCAGTTGCCGCGGAACTTGGATTTGGTCGCAGTCGCATTCTGCCAGTAATGCAAAAACATCACAGGGTCCGGCCGCCGGACTCCAATCTCACCCAAGGTACCAGGAGGAGCCCTATGACCATGCTCATCAAGGATCGCTACATCGTGACCAGGGATCGCCCTTCCCATCGCGCCAGGACGGATCGGCATCACACGGGCGCAGTTCCCGATCACAAGATTACACTCGGTTTGGCCATAGAATTCATTGATCGTAAGGCCGAAAGCGGCACGACCCCAGTCCAGGATCTCGGCCCCCAGACTTTCGCCGCCCGAGCCGATCGACCGCAGGGTAGCGCCAAACCGTTGCGGCTGAGGCACCACCCGCATCAGCTTCAGCGCAGTGGGCGGCAGGAAGCTGTTGCGAACCTTGTGTTGGGCCATCAATCGAAAGGCCGCTTCCGGATCGAACTTCGCCATCCGCTGCGCCAGGACAGGGACACCATGGTACAGGGATGGCAACAAAACATCGAGCAAGCCGCCGATCCATGCCCAATCGGCGGGCGTCCAAAACAGGTCGTTTGGTTGTGGGAAGAATTCGTGGGGAAATTCAACTCCCGGCAAATGCCCCAAGAGAACACGCTGAGCATGAAGCGCACCCTTAGGAGATCCCGTGGTCCCCGAGGTGTAAATGATCAAGGCTGGCTCATCGATATGAGTGGCGATAGCAGTAAAGCGATCACTCGCCTTGGCCAATCCTCGATCCCAATCGATCAATGCTCCGTTGGTTACCGTATCAGTGCCGATATGATCAAGATTGATCACAACGGCTATTTTCAGCAGGGGAAGATCGATTCGGAGGACTTCGATTTTGGGCCAATTCTCGGCATCGGTGACAATGGCTCGGGCGCCGCTATCTCCCAGGCGAAACCGCAGAGCATCGGTTTGAAACAACACGAACAGAGGCACGGCGATGGCGCCAATTTTCTGACACGCGAGATGGGCGATGGCTGTCTCGGGGCGCTGCGATAATAAAATGGCGATGCGATCGCCGCGCTGAATTCCCTGGGCCAAGAAAAGATTAGCCAGGCGGTTCGTGGCGGCATTTAAGGCATCGAAGGTAAGGGTGGTGACTGCTCCTGAAGCCGCTGCATGGATAATCGCTGGACGTCCCCGACCGTCGGCCCACCGCTCGCAGCAGACTTGAGCGATGTTGAATTGTTGCGGGATTGCCCAGCGAAATGTCTCGACTACCTCGGTATAGGTTTTATCGAAGGCTTTATCAGAGGTTTCACTTTTATCGGAGGTTCTACCAGGAGGAAGCATGGGATGCGCCAACGGCTTGCGAAGTCTCGGATGTTTCTGGGCGATTAATTCGATCAACGCGGCGGCTACGACCAAGAGGGAATAGGGTATCTTGGTGCACAAGAACGTCGATACCGGGAAAGGCGGTGCGGATCTTTTTCTCGATACCATCGGCGATGCGATGAGCTTCGGATAAAGGCATGGTGCCATCCAACTCGATATGCATTTGCACGAAGGCATTCGGTCCGGCACGCCGTGTGCGAAGATCGTGAAGAGCAGCCACCTCGGGGTAAGAGAAGGCGAGATCGATGATCTTGGCTTTGTCGGGATCGGGGATCTCACGATCCATCAACATATCCAGGGCACCGCGGCCGATATGCCATGCACTATAAAGAATATAACTGCCAATGCCGAAGGCAATAAGAGGGTCGACAAAAGCAAGCGAGTGCTGTTGTCCGAACCATAGCGCTAGGATGACGGCGCCGTTGACGAGAAAATCGGTGCGATAATGAAGTGCGTCGGCGCCAATAGCGATGGAGCCGCTGCGGCGAATAACGAAGCGCTGAAAGAGAATGAGACAACCCGTTAAGACCAAGGACAGCACCATAACAGCAATCCCTAGCGGTACCTGAGTGACGGTTTGTGGGCTCGTTAGCAAACGATGCCCCGCTTCGATGAACAAAAGGACCGCCGAGCCGCTGACGAACAAAGCCTGGGCAAGGGCGCCTAGGGGTTCGGCCTTGCCGTGGCCGAACCGGTGCTCGGCATCGGGGGGCATCGAAGCTGTACGCACAGCCAAGAGAATAATGACGGAAGCAAAAGCATCCAGGAGAGAGTCGATGAGGGTCGATAAAACACTCACAGAGTCGGTGGCGAGAAAAGCTGTAAGCTTAGCTAGGATAAGAACGACGGCAACCCCCACGGAGGCGTAACTCGCCCAGCGAACCCACCGCAGGGCGGCAGCATCGGTTTTTACGGTTGAAGTCGTTGTATGGTCCATGAGCTACTTTCATCCATCCGCGTATAAAGGAGACGATCATGAAGCCGAGAGGGCATGTTTTGCCAAAACTCGATCGCCCGCGGCGTCAGGCGAAATCCTGACCAATAATCGGGTCGTGGGACCGTGGCAGGGTACTGTTGTTCAAGCTGGGTGACTCGAGCCTCAAGTTCACGGCGATCGCTCAGCGGTTGCGATTGCTGAGATGCCCAGGCGCCAATCTGCGATCCATAGGGGCGCGAGATGAAATAGGTATCGGCCTCTTCGGGGCTGACCTGGGCAACCGTGCCCTCGATGCGAATTTGCCGCCGCAGCGACTTCCAATGGAAACAAAGCGCGGCTTGGGGATTTTGACTCAGCTCTTGGCCCTTACGGCTTCGATAATTCGTATAAAAGACGAAACCTCGAGGATCGAAGCCCTTGAGTAGGACCATACGGACCGATGGCACGGCGCCAGGGCTGGCGGTGGCCAAGGCCATGGCGTTGTGATCGTTTGCTTCTCGCGTTTCTGCTTCGGTCAGCCAGGTGGCGAAAAGGCTGAAGGGATCTGGAACAGCAGCAATAATCATAGAGAAAGTCCAGCTTTAATCCAAGGAAACCGTACTATGAATGTTACCTACCACCCTGCCAAGAGCAAGTTGCAGCAGTCGCTTGGAAGCAGAATGATCTTTGTGTAGGATGCCTACCCCTGTCGACGCTATCTCAAGAGGCAAACAATGACCCTTTCTACCCCGCTTATGGCCGGCAAACGCGGCATTATCATGGGGGTTGCGAACGATCGTTCCATTGCCTGGGGGATTGCGCGGGCGATCGCTGCGCAGGGCGCCGAGGTTGCTTTCACCTATCAAGGGGAGGCGCTGTATAAACGGGTCAAACCCTTGGCCGAGAGTATAAATTCATCCTTGGTTCTTGAGTGCGATGTTGCTACCGACGACAGTATCCGCGCGTGCTTTACTCAAGTTACCAAAACGTGGCCGAAAATTGACTTTGTGGTACATGCTATCGCCTTTTCCGACAAGGAAGAACTTAAGGGGCTTTACCTCGATACAACGCGCGAGAATTTTCGCACCACCCTGGACATCTCGTGCTTCTCTTTTACGGCCGTAGCCAAGGAAGCGGCTGCAATCATGAATTCTGGCGGCAGTCTGGTGACCTTGACCTACTATGGGGCCGAACGGGTGATGCCGCACTATAATGTTATGGGTGTTGCTAAAGCGGCGTTGGAGGCATCGGTGCGCTATTTAGCGGTTGATTTAGGGACGCGCGACATTCGGGTGAATGCGATCTCGGCAGGCCCGATTAAAACACTGGCGGCCAGTGGGATTGGGGATTTTCGCTATATCCTCAAGTGGAATGAGTTGAATGCACCTCTGCGACGCAATGTGACGACCGATGAAGTGGGCAACGCAGGACTTTATCTCTTAAGTGACCTGTCGCGCGGTGTAACGGGTGAGGTTCATCACGTCGACTCAGGATACAATGTGGTGGGGATGGTAGCCGTGGATGCCGCCACTGAAGTTGCAACGCTTCTGACAGGTCTTGAGAAAAGCTAAGGTCATGAGAGAACGGCTAGAGCGCGCTTATGTCCCATAACAGTTTCGGCCATCTTTTTCGCATAACAACCTGGGGAGAGAGTCACGGTCCTGCCATTGGCTGTGTGGTAGATGGTGTGCCACCCCGTCTCTCTCTAAGCGAAGAGGATTTGCAAATTTGGTTGGATCGCCGGCGGCCCGGTCAGTCGCGCTTTACGACCCAACGTCGGGAGGGGGATAAGGCTCGTATTCTTTCAGGCGTATTTGAAGGGCAAACGACGGGGACACCCATTGCTCTGATGATCGATAACGAAGATACACGCTCCAAAGATTACGATGCGATTAAAGATAAATTCCGCCCTGGTCATGCGGACTATACCTATTGGGCTAAATACGGGATCCGGGATTGGCGCGGCGGCGGCCGATCGTCGGCACGCGAAACCGCGTTGCGGGTTGCCGCGGGAGCTATCGCTCGCAAGATTCTCGCCGCTGCCTGGGGGCAGGATTTTCACTTGCGGGGCGCTTTGGTGCAGATGGGAACGCAGAAGATCGATCGCCGTCGTTGGGATTGGGCCGCTGTTGATACCAATCCCTTTTTCTGCCCCGATCCGCAAACGGTGACAGTTTGGGAAGGTTATCTCGACGATATTCGTAAAGCGGGATCTTCTATCGGCGCCGTTATTGAAATTGTTGCCGAAGGAGTGCCGCCTGGGCTTGGCGCCCCCGTCTATGGCAAGTTGGATGCGGATCTAGCTTCGGCCATGATGTCGATCAATGCCGTGAAAGGTGTGGAAATCGGTGCAGGCTTTGCGGCCGCCGAATTATCCGGAGAAGAAAACGCCGATGAAATGCGAATACAAAAGGGGAGGCCTGTTTTCCTTTCTAACCAAGCCGGCGGTATTCTCGGCGGAATATCGACAGGCCAAGCGGTAGTTGCGCGATTTGCGGTCAAACCCACTAGTTCGATTCTCTCGTCTCGACGTACCATCGACATCCATGGTCAAGAAACCGAGATCGCAACTAAGGGACGGCATGACCCGTGTGTTGGGATCCGCGCCGTTCCGGTGGGCGAAGCGATGATGGCTATTGTGCTTGCAGATCATTGGTTGCGCCATAAGGCGCAGTGCGGATAAAGCGCTTAAGGCTTGATAAATTGTGCGGCTAACTCCACATGGGCGGACCATGGGAATTGATCCAGTGGCATAACTTTTTTCAAGATGTAGCCCCCAGCCATCAGAGTTCGTGCATCACGAGCAAAGGTTGCTGGATTACAGGAGATGGCGATTACAAGCGGGACGGGCGATGCGGCCAAGGTGGCCGCTTGTGCCGAAGCGCCGCTGCGCGGTGGATCAAAAATGACTGCATCGAATCCCGCCAACTCATCGGGGAGGAGGGGGCGGCGTGCAAGATCGCGCTGTTCGGCGGTTACCCAAGGGACAAGCCCAGCGCGCCGCGATGCAGCGCTTAAGGCTCCGATTGCTTCGGTGTTTTCTTCAACCGCATGGACGATAGTTCGTCCTGCAAGCGTAAAGGTAAAAGGCCCGCAGCCGGCATAAAGATCGGCAACACGTGAGGCATGAACCGGGATAGCTTCGTTCACGAAAGCCTGAAGGAGGGCGCCACCTTCAATACTGGGCTGTAAAAAGATACCGGGTGGTAAGGCGACGGGGATTCTGCCAAAAATCACAATTGGGGTACGGCGTATGGAGATGGGCTCGGGCATCTGAGATTCTGCTGCCACGAAATCCGGGCTAGATCTTCATCGTGCGCGAACTGAGCAAATTTCTCACGTAACCTTAAATCTAGAGGTCGCTCAGCATCGATGATCAGATCGACCCCTCTTTCTGTAGCTGTTGCCGTAATCCGCATTTCTGGCAGGTCGATCTCGGAAGAGAGACTGGCACGAAGTGCGGGCAGAAGATTTGCCAATGGCGGTGCGAGGATTAAGCATTGAGTCATATCCTCGATGACATGTTCGTGGCGGCGATAAAATCCAACACGAAGGTGCTCACCATATTTTTTCGCTGTAAGAACTGCGCGGCGCCGGCTGGTTGTGGGTACGCTAACGATATCGGTAACGACCGAGGGATTACCGCCAGCACGCATCACAGCGTCGATAACCAATCGGCGCTTCCATTGACGGTACGGTAGCTCGGCGAAATGTTGCAACTGGCAGCCGCCACAAGCGGAGAAATGGGGGCAAGGGGCATGAACGCGCAGGGCGCTCGGTTTTATAAGGGAGAATTCCGCAGGGCGCAGTGTCTTAAGATCATAGCGAAGCTTTAACTGGTCGCCCGGTAGGGTGAGAGGAACGTGAAGAGCTTGCCCATTGATTCTGACAACCCCATCCCCACGCCTCCCTAAGTCCTCGATCTCAATAAGAGTTTCTTCACTTAAATTTTTTGAGGAAAGCACCGAGGACCGTTTCCGCATAAGACAGATGCCTAATCACTTGAAATACTGACAGAGACCTTAGTTTTGATAAACTATCGAAAGAACTTAGCGAAGAGGAAAAAGCGCATGGCTGATTTAGCAGAAATTACTGTTACAGATGCAAAGGAATTATTAGATAGCAATAAGGCCGTTCTTGTGGATTGCCGCGAACAGGATGAGTGGGATCAAGTGCGTATCTCTGGTGCAAAACTTATTCCTTTATCCGTATTCGATCCAGCTCAACTTCCAGAATATAGCGGGAAAACTCTTATCCTGCAGTGCCAGTCGGGCGCCCGGTCCGGCCGTCTTGGCTTATGGTTAATACAAAATGGTTATGAGAACATTGCCAATATGCAAGGTGGTATTAAAGCATGGGCGGCAGAAGGCCTACCTATTGAAAAATAGACTCCATAACAGCGGGAAGTTTTGCTTCTTATTCGCTTCTATTATTGCAGGTATGGGCGAGAGTTTTCCGATTCGTCGATAAAGGTGGTCGAACGATGAGCAGCGAGCAGAAATTCTTGATTACCTTCAGGACCAAGGATGGGGCTGGGTGTTATACCTGCGACGGTCCATCCCTGTGCCGTTACAAAGGCATCAATATTCTGACAGACGGTTTCGTGTAAGGCAGAATCGCGAACGACACCCTTCTTTCCGACATGTTCTCGTCCCACCTCGAACTGCGGTTTGATCAAGGCAATCAATGTGGCCTTCGGCTGTGCCAAGGCAAGGGGTGCTGGTAAGATCGTTTTAAGGCTGATGAAGCTGGCATCGCAAACAATAAGATCGATGGGATCCGGAATTTGCTCTCTATTAAGATATCGGGCATTGGTGCGCTCGCGTATGCGAACGCGGGGGTCACGCCGCAGAATCTCAGCAATCTGTCCTCGACCGACATCGACCGCATAAACCAGAGCGGCTCCGTTCCTGAGTAGGACATCGGTAAAACCACCAGTCGAGGCACCAATATCAAGGCAGGTCAATCCTTGAGGATCAACCTTGAAGTAGGATAGGGCATGGGCAAGTTTAAGACCGCCACGACTGACATAAGGATGGTCGCGCTCACGAATCGTGAGAGGAATATCCTGAGGGAGAAGATCGCCCGGCTTTTGGATGCGCCGCTCGCCAGAAAAAACGACGCCGGCAAGGATCAATGCCTGCGCCTTGGTTCGACTTTCGGCGAGGCCGCGATCGCATAAGAGAACATCGGCTCTTTGTTTATCGATCCGAGCCAAATATAGATTATCCCATGAGGCTGCGCAGCTGAGTTAAGCTTGACGGCGAAGGGTTGAAGCATCGATCCCTAGGGCCGTCACCGCAGTTTGCACAAGACTTTCCGCATCGACACCCATCAACCGATTCTGTGTTTCAGGCTTTTCTTGATCGATGAAGACATCTTTGAAATATTTAGGGCGGAATTTCAATCCACCATCCAATAAACCCTCTTGAATCAAGAAGTGGGTGACATGAGTTGCAAAGCCGCCGATCGATCCTTCTTCGGCGGTGATCAGGACTTCGTGGTTACGCGCCAGGCGGCGGATCAACTCCTGATCTAGGGGTTTACAAAACCGTGCATCAGCAACGGTAGTCGACAGACCCATAGCATCCAACTTTTCTGCAGCAGCCAAGGCAGTTTGTAAGGCAACGCCATAGGTTAAAAAGGCAACCTTTGTCCCCTCCTTCACGATGCGGCCGCGGCCGATCGGAAGAATCTGTCCTGTTTTTGGTAGCGCAATGCCAATGCCTTCACCACGAGGGTAACGGAACCCGCAAGGGCCTTCATCGTACGCGACAGCGGTTGCAACCATGTGAACCAGCTCAGCTTCGTCGGATGGCGCCATCAGCATCATGTTCGGTAGGCACCCTAAGTAGGCAATATCGAAAGACCCTGCGTGGGTTGAACCGTCGGCACCCACTTGGCCTGCGCGATCCATAGCAAACCGGACAGGTAGATTTTGAATGGCCACATCATGAACGATTTGATCGTACCCACGCTGTAGGAAGGTCGAGTAAATCGTAGCGAAAGGCTTTAACCCTTCGCAAGCAAGACCTGCGGCAAAGGTAACACCGTGCTGTTCAGCGATCCCCACATCGAAGCATCGTTCCGGAAAACGATCCGCAAAAAGATTAAGTCCTGTTCCGGAAGGCATGGCTGCTGTGACAGCAACGATCCGTTCGTCTTTCTCCGCCTCTTTAATCAAGGCTTCGGCGAAAACGTTTTGATAGGCGGGTGCCTTGGGGGTCGACTTGACCTGAACCCCGGTCGCCACATCGAATTTATTGCGAGCATGGCCTTTATCGGCAGATTTTTCGGCGAACTCGTAACCTTTACCCTTTTGAGTCACGATATGGAGAAGGATAGGTCCATCTTCATGGTAGTCGCGGATGTTCTTAAGGATCGGCAATAGATGATTGAGATTATGACCATCGATGGGGCCGACATAGAAAAAACCAAGCTCTTCGAATAGAGTCCCACCACCGGTTAGAATACCACGTGCGTATTCCTCGGCGCGGCGGGCGGCCTTTTGCAAAGGTCGCGGCAAGATCTTCGCCAAGTCTTCGCCGAGATCGCGTAACTTGTGATAGGGCTTTGAACTGATTAATCGCGCTAGGTAATTGGATAACGCACCTACCGGCGGGGCGATTGACATATCGTTATCGTTCAAGACAACCGTAAGCTTACTTTTTAGCGATCCAGCATTGTTCATAGCTTCATAAGCCATGCCACCGGTCATCGCCCCATCGCCAATCACAGCGATAACGTGATTGTCTTTCTTTTTAAGATCGCGGCCGACCGCATACCCAAGAGCAGCAGAGATAGAGGTTGAGCTATGGGCAGCACCGAAAGGATCGTATTCGCTTTCGCTGCGTTTGGTGAAGCCGGAGAGACCGCCACTCTGGCGTAGAGTACGAATGCGGTCGCGGCGCCCCGTTAGAATTTTATGAGGATAACATTGGTGACCTACATCCCAAATCAACTTGTCATTGGGCGTATCAAAAATATAATGAACGGCGACCGTCAATTCGACCACGCCCAATCCTGCGCCTAAATGCCCACCCGTTACGGAAACAGCATCAATGGTCTCTCGACGAAGTTCATCACAGAGTTGCTGTAAGTCGCTTTCTGGCAGTTGCCGCAAATCGCGCGGTAACTTCACCCGGTCAAGAAGGGAATAGGTGCTGGTCTTAGAATTGGTCACGGGATACCATCCTTTTCTGCTGAACGCAGGATAAACAGAACTTAAGTCTGCCGCTCGACCACAAAAAAAGCAGCAGATTGCAGAAGTGTGGCTTTGTCGCCAAACAAATCAAGATGATTCGCTGCTGACCTTGCGAACTGCGCCGCTTCGGCCTTTGCCTGATCCAGGCCTAGCAATGAAACAAAGGTTTCTTTTCCTGCATCAGCATCGCGGCGGATCGATTTTCCTACCAAGGCTTCATCCCCTTCGGCATCTAAAATATCATCCGCGATCTGAAAGGCGAGGCCCAGGTCATGGGCGTAATGACGGAGAGCTTGGCGCGATTTCGTATCAGCCTTAGCCAAAAGCGCTCCAGCTTCGCAGGAGTAGGCGAAAAGAGCGCCTGTTTTCATGGCTTGCAATTTTTTGATCGACTCGAGATCAAGGGTACGATCTTCGGCCTGCAGATCATAGATTTGGCCCCCGCACATGCCTATAGCCCCTGCGGCCCCTGCAAGTGAACTGATCAGACTGCAGCGCACGGCAGCATCAGGGTGGGTCTGGCCGTCGGCGAGAACCTCGAAGGCCAAGGTCAATAAAGCGTCGCCGGCGATTAGTGCAGTCGCTTCATCGAATTTTTTATGCGCCGTTGGCTGGCCGCGTCGCAGATCGCTGTTGTCCATAGCGGGAAGATCGTCGTGGACAAGGGAATAGGTATGGATAAGCTCAACCGCGGCGCCAGCACGGACGGCATAGTCGTCAGGAACATTGAAAAGTCGCGCGCTTTCGCGCACCAGGAAGGGCCGCAACCGCTTTCCCCCAGCGAAGGTAGAATAACGCATCGCGTCAAACAGACGCCCTTCTAGGTCATCGCTATGCGGCATAAATTCTTCGAGGATCCGCTCTACGGCTTTAGCGGCATCTGTCATGGCCGTACCTAGGTCAGTCAAGCTATCCCCCAATTCGTGCTAAATTTTGTTAGAAACTATCGCTTTTACCGATGCTCGGCGTTCCATTGCTGTCCAAGGCAATCGTATCGATTTTAGCCTTGGCTTCAGCCAGCTTGGTTTCGCAATGCCGCTTCAGAAGAGCCCCGCGCTCATAGGCGGCGATCGCCTCATCCAGCTTGGCAGATCCGTCTTCAAGTCGACGAACGATCTGTTCGAGCTCTTTTAAGGCGTCTTCAAAACTTAGTGCCGCGATTTCGCGCGGAAGTTCGGACCGTGCGGTCATCGTATGCTATATCCTTGTTAACCCGTCGCAATATCTTCGGCCGATGAATGAGCGGCAATTTAACCAGTCAAAGTCTCGGGGGCAAGAAAGATACGTAAGGCCCGGTTTAGGCGGAGGAATGGGTCGTAGCTGGCACAGACTCAAAGATGGCAAGAAGATTATCCACCTCAGTCTTGGCCGCAAGGTAGGATGAAGATTTTTTGGATCCGGTTGCATCCAAAAGGGTTAACCCTTGCAGAAAAAGCTCACGGAAAGCCACGCGCTCGGAAAACCCTGCAATGCTACGGAATCCGAATCGACGGCCAAGGAGTTCCAGTATCTTAGCCATTTGGACCTTATTATGAGAGGCGATCGGCGAGAGGCGATTGCGCATGACAATCCATTCGACCGGTTTTTTACCTTGCCGCATATTCCGTGCCCGCGCCTGCATGACCATATTCGCATAGTGGCTTGGGGTAAGGGATGAAAAATTCACCAAATCGACCTGAGCGACGACATCAAGATCGATGAAACTGTCATTCAGCGGGGTTAAAATAACATCTGCTCGCCCATGAGCGAGGCGAGACATAAAGGTTACACTGCCAGGCGTATCGACAATGATTAAGGGAAACCTTTGCTTGAGCTCATCAATGACGGCGGTATAGCGTTGCCGTTCATCCTGCTCCATATCTGTAGCAGTCGTATGGGTCGACGGAGGTATGACATGATGTTCGGGAACGATCAGATTTTTACCCGTTCGCTCAATATGGGCAATGCGGTTCTCCATATACCGAGTGAAGGTGCCTTGGGGGTAATCAATATCAACCGTCGCAACGGGGATCCCTTTTTGCAAAAAACCAACAGCAAGATGAATCGCCGCGGTTGATTTTCCAGACCCCCCTTTCTCATTGCCAACCACAAGAACGCGTCCTGTAGTGCCCTGACGGGTTGCGGTTGTGGGAGGGGTAGGCGAAGAAAGAATTTCACTCATTATATTGGTTCTCTTGAATTATACCGCTCTTAGCCAAACGGCTGTGTCATGGAAAACGCCCCCGCCGTTTGGTCGGCCAGGGTCTGCACTGATCAGCGAGTTTACCCCAATTTTTTCGATAAAAGCATCATTAGGCCAAAGACTTTCGATAACAACAACCCCAGGTTGCTGACCCTCGCTCGGCTGAATGTGGATAAGTATACTCCCCTGATGATTGCCAATCCGTACCAGACTATCGGGTTTGAGGCCTAGATGATCACAATCTTGAGGATGGATTTTTGCAGTTGGCCGCCGTTCTCGTGCCTGAGATCCTGGGGTTTCGGTAAAACTTGTATTCAGGAAGGTGCGCGCTGGGGCTGCTACCAGACGGAAGGGGTGTTCGGGTGTTGGCGCATCGATGAGCGCTACATGATCTGGTAAGGCAGACAACCCAACGCTGTTAGCACCTAGCGCTCGCCAATCCGCTTTAAAACGAAATTTACCGTCTTTGTGGGCAAATCCGTTGCGAAAATGCGCTTCATCCTCAGGAACGGCGCGATCATACCAACCCATGGCATGAATCTCTTCCGCCGAGGGGTAACCGGAGGTTAGTAGAGTCTGATTCAAGAGTTCCCAGCTGGTCATGGAGAAGCCGGGGTGGGTGGCGCCGAGGCGTTTCGCTAGAGTGCAAATGACGTCGTGATTAGAGCGGCATTCCGCGTAAGGTGCGATGATCGCCTTGGCTACTTGAAGATAGGTATGACCACTCCCGACATAGAAATCATCATGTTCGAGAAAAGTCGTAGCGGGAAGAACGATATCCGCCATCCGCGCCGTATCCGTCAGAAACTGTTCATGCACGCAAGTGAAAAGATCGTTGCGCATAAACCCTCGCTTAACAGCATGGGTATCGGGAGCAACCACCATCGGATTGGTATTCTGGATCAGCAGAGCCGTAACCGGCGGCCCAGCACCGAGATCATCTTTATTCCCGCAAAGGATGGATCCGATGCGTGACTGGTCAAGAATGCGGGTTGTAGGATCGAGAGCGTCGAGCCCCTTAATCAATGACATATTCAACCCATAAAGTCCGCTTTGGGAATAAAGGGCACCACCACCCCGGTGTTGCCAAGCGCCGGTTACGGCGGGGAGGCATGACACGGCGTGGAGTTGCTGTGCTCCGTTCCTGGATCGTGAGAAACCATAGCCAATACGGATAAAGCTTTTGGCGGTGCGGGTATAAAGATCGGCAAAGGCCTCGATATCTTTTGGGGCAAGGCCGGTAATCTTGGCAGCCCATTTCGGATCTCGGGTGGCGACATGGGCTTCGAGGGCAGCGGGGTCGTCGGTATATTTTGCCATATAGGCGCGATCGGCCCGACCCTCGCGAAAGGCAATATGCATGACGGCGCAAGCAAGAGCAGCATCGGTTCCAGGTCGCACCGCAAGGTGCATATCGGCCTGCTCAGCAGTGCCTGTACGGTAAGGATCGATGACCACAAGTTTAGCGCCTCGACGTTGAGCTTTTGCAACCAAGGTCATGACATTGACCTGGGTATTCACAGGATTGCCACCCCAAATGACGATAAGATCGCTCTCAGGTATCTCAAGCGCATTGACGCCACGCCTATCACCCACGCCAGCAGCCCATCCAGCATTAGAGAGCGCAACGCAATACGTCGAATGCTGTTGCGAATAACGCATGACGTGTCGTAAGCGCTCGATCCCGTCACGTTGAACCAGACCCATGGTTCCCGCATAGAAAAACGGCCACACAGTTTCCGTGCCATAACGTTGTGCAGCCTTGGTGAACTGTTCGGCTATTTCGTCCAAGGCATCATCCCATGACAAAGGTATAAACCCTTCGGGACCACAGCCCTTAAGTCCAATGCGGCGCAACGGGGTTCTAAGGCGTGCGGGATGATGGACGCGTTCAGCATAGCGTGCCACCTTGGCACAAATCACCCCTGCAGTATAAGGCATGGTCTTCGCACCTCGGACTTTACCGATCCGCTGTGCATCTAGTCGTTCGACTTCCAGTGCGCAGACCGAGGGACAATCATGAGGACAGGTCGATCTCAAGATTTCTGACTTGGTGGTACCGAAGGGCATGGCCTAACCCGTGAGAGAAAAGATAATGGATCTTAGTGGGCCGAAGGTACGTCGCCAACCCAGGAGATTTATAGAGAGTTTAAGGTAAGGATTTCAAGAAGGAGTGGACCGCAGCGAAGGCGCCATAATGATAGAGATTATTATGTTCAGCCCCCTCAAGAATAACAGACTTTACCCAGCGGGTATTGGCAGCGGCTAGGGTTTGACCCATGGCCGGTGGGACGGTCGTATCATTTTGAGCGCTTAAAATAAGCGTAGGTACCGTAATCTTAGTAATTTTCGTAAGGTTATCGAAACGATCTTTGACTAACCAATAGGCAGGGAGAAACTTGTAATGATTTTGCGCAACCGCGGGAATAGATGTATAGGGATTTTCTAAAATGAGTGCTTTGAAAGGAAATTCAAGCGCGATGTGAATGGCCACACCCGTGCCTAAAGACTCGCCATTAACAATGATGTTCTGTGGCAGAACTCCTTGTTGCTTTAAAGCCATCACGGCCGCGCGTGCATCGGCGTATAATCCTTCTTCGCTGGGTGTGCCAGGATTGCCATTCCAGCCGCGGTAACTCGCTATATAAATGCCATAACCTAAATCCCGATAGGTTGCGATTTTATCGAGCCGCCCAGGAAGAAGAGGGCTTCCAGCATTACCGTGAAAGAAAAGAATTGTTATGGACAATGTTGTTGGCGGTGCGTACCACCCCACAAGCGAAATCCCATCCTCGGTTTTTATCGCGAGACGTGTGTAGCCAGGAGCATCAAGAGTAATGGTGCGGTTTGGCCAGTATAAAAGTTGACGCTGGAAGCTATAGGCCACAAGAACAGCACCAGCGTAAGCAAGGAGTGCCAGAAGGGTAAGCGTCAAAACCACGCGTTTTCCCATAAAATAAACTCAATTCTAAGTTAACCCATAGATCTTGACGAGGATTATGTAAGTTTCCAGTAAAGCGCGGTCTTGTCGTTGCTCTCTATTGGCATTAGCTTCTTGGCATGGTTTTAG
This sequence comes from Alphaproteobacteria bacterium, assembly GCA_041396725.1. Classification (GTDB taxonomy): domain Bacteria; phylum Pseudomonadota; class Alphaproteobacteria; order JAWKYA01; family JAWKYA01; genus JAWKYA01. The sequence goes on along the minus strand of JAWKYA010000002.1, from coordinate 102,100 downwards.
TAGTGTTTTTTCATTAATGACAACAACCTCAGCCCCCATTCCTGCGCGCCTAAGGATAAGATCTTACGGCGTATCACGCATGATACTGGCTGTTGTGCCTGTCTTGATCATTATCTTATTTTCAATTCCAATTTTAACCGTCCTCACCAACTTGCTACGGACGGATCAAGGCACGCTCCTCCATCTAACTCATACCGTTCTTGCTGACTATATTATTAACAGCATTGTACTTCTCATAGGTGTTATAGGGGGGAGCTATGTTGTTGGTGTCGGCGCCGCCTGGCTAGTGGTCTCTTTCCGATTCCCTGGTGTTCGGATTTTTGAATGGGCTTTGGTTTTACCTCTCGCTGTTCCTGCCTATATCATGGCTTATGCCTATGCTAATTTCTTTCAATCGGCAGGTGTCGTGCAGACGATGCTGCGCGATGCAACGGGTTGGGCAGTACAGGATTACTGGTTTCCCGATATCCGCTCTCTGGGTGGTGCTATTCTCATTTTTACAGTAGCGCTTTATCCGTATGTTTATCTAATCGCGCGCGCGGCATTTCTCGATCAATCAGCTTCGGCTCTCGAAGTTGCCCGTACCCTAAGCCGGACACCGTGGCGAAGTTTCTTCCGCATTGCCTTACCCTTGGCGCGGCCGGCCTTGGTGGCAGGCTTAGCCTTGGTCGCAATGGAGACCTTAGCAGACTATGGGGTCGTTTCTTACTTCGGTATCCCAACTTTAACCGTTGGCGTATATCGCGCGTGGTTTTCCATGAGGGGGATCATATTGCGTCGGCCAAGACTTTTCCTCCTTCCTTTTTATTCACGTATGTACTTATTTTTGGGAACGTTGGGCTCGTGGTCACCGCCGGTTTCATAGTAATGCGCCGTCACACTGAAGTGGTTGGTAAAACCCTGCGGGAGCGAAGGCAATGGGAGCGCAATCATGCTTTCTTTCCTGTCTTCCTAGGATTTCTGTTACCGGTCACGTTTGTTGCGTCTAGCTTTCACTTGTGGGAGACGGGAACTTGGTCCGCGCTATTTTGCTCTCATTGGGAACAGCCTGCGTCTTGCGACGATAACGACAAGTCTTGCCGTCGTGATTGCGACGCTTTTGGTATACGGGCGGCGACTTTATCCTCAAGGCTTACATAGGATAGGAAGCATCTTTACTAGTTTGGGGTATGCTATTTGAGCTCAGTGATCGCTGTTGGAGTTCTGCTTCCTTTTGCCTTTATCGATAACGCAGTTGACGGATTTGTGCGTCAACATTTCAACCGGGCTTGTTCAGCGGAAGCTGGAGTGCTCTGATCGCTGCATATCTGGTACGGTTTCTACGGTTGCCGTTCAATGTCGATGCAGGTTTGCCAAGATTCCGTCGGCAATGGAACGATGTACGCGTTTTAGGTGCAAGCGTGTGGCGAAGTTTGTGCCAAGTGCACTGGCGCTGTTGCGGCGCGGTGTGCTGGCCGCAGGGTTGGTCTTTGTCGATGCGATGAAAGAATTGCCAGCTGCTCTTATTCTGCAACTGATAATTTTTCTACCCTTGCTGTGCAGCATACTGCTTTGCTAGCGATGAAAGATTGGCGGAGGCACGTCGACAGCAGCGTTGGTTATTGTGTTTGTAGGGCTTCTTCCAGTTATTACGATTTCCCGTAATGGCGTCGGTATGGTGATTTCTTCTCGACTATTTAATTAGAAAATTTCGCTATGATGGATAGCGAGGGGTTATTCTCTATGCATACCATAAGGAGGATGGTGGTTATTTCCATCCTGCACGATCGCCGATTCTGCTGGATTGATTTTTGCCATAAACCACAACATTGATAGGATCTGCCTTAAAGGAGCCCAGTGCCTTGAGCTCAAGGTTATTCAGTGCCTTGGCAACAGCAGGAAATTCATTATTGCCATTGGCAGAAATAGCCTTGCGCCGCATCAGAAGCTAAATACTCCGAACTTGATAGCAGCTTCTTTGTGGGGCGGTACGCCAGACCCCAGCCCCTGGAAACATTGGTGTGGGTGCCAGACAGATCTTGATTAGGCCATACGATTTGTAACTTAGTCATTGCTTTGCGTTCCATGGCCGTACCGGACTGGCCATGCGCATATAGTAATAATGATTGTGCAGGACGATGGCGCACTGCTTATCATCGCGGCAGCTAAAAGCGATCCGTATCGGCTCCCTTCGAGGTCGCGAGCAAAATTGGCGACTACGCTTTGGCCCAAGCTTCAGCTTTCTGTTCACCAGACGCTCGATCATGGCGGCCATCAACGATATGATTATAAACATTCAGACTTGAGCGGGCGCACCAGCCACGCTCGTTTAGGATCGGCCAAGTCTTCGCAGTTTTTCTTCGCCAGATTTTACGATCCTGTTATAGAATATGGCTTGCGCTCGGGTTGAAAATCAAACCATAAGCCATCAGGATGACGAAGATTTGTAGGAATTCGCTCGTCCGGATTTCCAGAACGAACCGGCTGGAACAGCCCGGCCTCCTCGACGCTGCCATAGTCGGCCTGCGTCTACGAGGATCAAAATATCACCCGGGCTATTAACACCTTCGCGCAAACAATCTATGTGCATTTATCATCTGTCTCTTCGATCCGGTTAATTTGGATGCCGGTCGTCTTGACCAAAGTTCTCCTCGGCGCTTCATCGGTTTGATAGTGCCGGGCGCTATAAATATTGACTTCCTGTTGCGCGGCGGCAGCCGAGGCAAAAAGTCTCCAAGGTGGGACTCACCAACCTTAGTTCCTTCGTGATCATATGCTCTCCTGGATATAGGCTCAGTTGACTTGCTCAGTGCGAAGCTTCAGGCACGGATGATGAGATAGGAGTTATTTACTGCTCCTAGATCTTAATTGCAAGTCATTCTCATTCTCATAACTATCAAAACCAGCCCTGAACCCACCAGTAAGGCCATTTTCCTTATAAACTTAGGGTTCTTCGCTTAAAGCCAGAAGCGACGCATTTCCGCCAGCGGCTGCGGTATTGATGCTGAGGGTGCGTTCGGTTGCAAATCGGGGCAGATAATGGGGGCCACCTGCTTTCGGACCGGTGCCGGATAGACCTTCGCCTCCGAAGGGCTGAACGCCGACGGTGGCGCCGATTATGGTGCGATTAACGTAAATATTGCCGACATGTACACGGCTTGCGATGTAGTGAGCGGCGCTGTCGATGCGCGTATGAATGCCAAGGGTAAGACCATAGCCTGTTGCATTGATGTCATGAATGATGTCGTTGAGCTGATCCCCCCGATAACGGATAACATGCAGGATAGGACCAAAATTTTCTTGGGTTAACTGATCGATACGATCGATCGCATAGGCGGTAGGTGCTACGAACCAGCCGTGCTCGGCCGAATCTGGTAAAGGTGTTTGCGCGATCAGGCGACCATGAGCGGCGAGCCAATCAAGATGTCTGCTTAAAGCCTCCTGGGCATCCTTATCGATCACAGGGCCAACATCCGTTGCTAAGTGTCCAGGATCGCCGACAACAAGCTCAGCCATAGCGCCAGCCAGCATGGTTTCGATATGGTCAGCAATATCCTCTTGCAAAAACAGAACCCGTAGAGCCGAGCATCTTTGTCCAGTACTGCGGAAGGCTGAGGTCACGACATCAGCAACAACTTGTTCGGGCAGAGCCGAACTATCAACGATCATCGCATTCTGTCCCCCGGTCTCGGCAATAAAGGGAATAATCGGTCCTTGGCGCTGCGCAAGGGCTTCGGCAATATTCCAAGCGGTTTGCGTTGATCCTGTGAAGGCAACACCGGCAATCCGCGGATCGCGGACCAATGGTGCGCCCACATCTTCCCCTGATCCGGGCAGTAAATGCAGAACTTCTTTTGGAATACCAGCTTTATACATAAGGGCGACGGCGCGACCTGCAATGAGAGGTGTCTGCTCGGCTGGTTTTGCTAAGACCGTATTTCCTGCAGCTAAGGCGGCGGCGATTTGCCCCGTAAAAATCGCTAAGGGGAAATTCCATGGGCTGATACAAACAAAAGCGCCACGACCTTGAAGAGAGAGAGTATTCCGCTCACCTGTAGGGCCAGGCATGAGCTCAGGTTTGGTAAAATCGGTGCGGGCGCGCAGTGCATAATAGCGACAGAAGTCAACGGCTTCACGAACTTCGGCGATAGCATCGGGAAGCGTCTTACCCGCTTCACGCACCGCCAAGGTCATCAACTCAACCATATGTGATTCATAAAGATCAGCAATGCGGTCGAGAATTAATGCCCGAGCTTCAGCGCCGCGCTCATTCCATTCTGGCTGGGCGGCAGCAGCTTTTGTAACAGCAGTATGAACATCATCTATTGTTGCGGGTATTACTTTTCCGACGATGCGCCGCGTGTCCGTAGGATCATGGATTGAATCGATCGTTCCGTGGGTAGGAGTATCATGGCTATCCCAATGGCGATTTTCCCATATAACAGCCATATCTTGGGCTAAGGTCTCTACAGTCAGAGGATCATTAAGATCAAGACCTTTGGAATTGCGACGCTCATCCCCGTAAAGCCGCGATGGTAAAGGAATGCGCGGATGCGGCGCGTAATCAAGATTATGAATGCGCTGAATCGGATCTTCCACCAAACGCTCGATCGGGAGCTCGGCATGGGCAATGCGATTAACAAAACTGGTATTGGCTCCATTCTCTAGAAGACGCCGCACAAGATAGGCAAGAAGATCTTCGTGACTGCCAACCGGGGCATAGATACGACACGATCTATTTAACTTATCGGTATCGACAATTTGTTCGTAAAGCGACTCGCCCATGCCATGTAGGCGCTGAAATTCGTAGTCACGATGGGCATTGGCAAATTCTAGGATTGCGGACAGAGTATGGGCATTATGGGTGGCGAATTGCGGAAAAATCAGATCGCCTGCCCCCAGGAGACGCTGTGCGCAAGCAAGATACGAAACGTCCGTCGCCACTTTACGGGTAAAAACGGGATAGCTTGGTAAGCTATTAACCTGAGCTTGTTTAATCTCGGTATCCCAATAGGCACCTTTGACAAGCCGTACACAGAGAGGTCGCTTCGCCTCCCGAGCCAAGGCGATAAGCCAATCGATTACGTAAGGCGCACGTTTCTGATAAGCCTGGACGGCAAGACCGAATCCCTGCCAAGAACCAAGGCTGGAATCAAGAGCTGTCGCTTTAATAAGATCAAGGGAAAGATCAAGTCGCTCTGCTTCTTCGGCGTCGACACAAAAGCCGATATTCGCTGCTGCGGCTTGCCGGGCTAAGCTGATGAGACGTGGTGTGAGTTCATCGATAACGCGTTGCTTTTGCGCAAACTCATATCGAGGATGAAGCGCCGATAGTTTCACAGAGATGCCTGGGCCTTCGATCGGGCCGCGCCCATGGCTGGCCTTGGCAATTGACACGATAGCCTGGCGATAGGATTCAAAATACCGATCTGCATCTGCCATGGTACGCGCCGCTTCGCCAAGCATATCATAGGAATAACGGTATCCTCTCGCCTCCAGGGTTTTAGCGCGCTCCAAAGCTTCGTCTATTGTGCGCCCCATAACAAATTGGCGGCCAAGGATGCGCATAGCTTGGGTGATCGCTTGGCGAATGACAGGCTCACCCGAGCGAGTGACAATGCGCCGCAAGGCCCGATCCATATCGTTGGAGGCATTGTTATCAAGCCGCAAGACTTTCCCCGTCAGCATCAACGTCCAGGCAGAGGCATTCACCAAGAGCTTGTCTGATTGACCGAGATGTTTTTCCCAATCGGCCGTAGCAACCTTATCCTTAATAAGTTTATCGGCTGTGGTGCTGTCAGGAATGCGCAGCAAGGCTTCAGCAAGACACATCAAAGCGATACCCTCATCCGTCGATAGGGCGAACTCTTGTAAAAGGCTATCAATTCCACTGCGCTCGGCTTCGGTCTCCCGAATTTTCTTTACGAAAGAAATAGCCCTGGCTTCGATCCGATGAAGAACCTCACTCGATAGATCAATAGAATTAACCAACTGACGCAACGCCGCCGCTTCGTCCATATATAGAGCTTTGCGGAGGGTGTTGCGTTCGGGTGAAGCGGCAGGAAAGGTCTGGTCAATAAAGGTCATGAGGCAATTTAGGCTGGAATAAGGATAAAGGCCAAGGGGCGAATCGTACAGGATGACCAATTCTAGCATTCACGTTAAAGTAAGGAATGACTCGCAAGCCCCGCCTTCTTTTTCTAGTCACTGAGGATTGGTATTTTCTCTCCCATCGCTTACCGATCGCTCGGGCAGCCCGTGATGCTGGAGCTGAGGTTCTCATCGCAACGCGGTTTTCCCATCATCACGCGGCAATTGCTGCCGAGGGCTTCAAAATCCTCCCCTTAAAGTGGGAGAGGGGAGGTCAAAATCCTTTTCAAGAGCTCCGAACAGTCTTTCAATTAGCGGTCCTTTATTATCGCTGGCGCCCTGATCTAGTTCATCACGTTGCGATCAAACCTATTCTGTTAGGCTCTCTGTCGGCATGGGTGGTAGGATTTTGGGGTGTACGCCCTCAGGTCATTAACGCGGTCACGGGTCTTGGCTATTTCTTTATTAGTCCTAAAAGCAGATTAAGCTGGTTAATTTATAGATTGCTCAGCTTTGCGCTCAATCGTCCGCGAACGACCCTTATTCTTCAAAACAAGGATGATCATGCGACCCTTCTGCAAAATGGGTTACTGCATCACGATCGGATTAGGTTAATACGAGGATCAGGAGTCGATCTTGATGAATTTCCGTTTATGCCCTTGCCTGAGGGCCCACCTATCGCTGCGCTTGTCGCTCGTATGCTGAGTGATAAAGGCATTTATGAAACGGTTGAAGCTGCGCGAATGTTACGCGATCAAGGTGTTAACCTTAAGATTTATCTAGTGGGACCAACGGATCCTGCAAATCCAGCGGCGATTTCATCTCGGATGCTCGAAGCATGGACGAAAGAAGGTATCATATCTTGGCTTGGTCCACGCCAAGATGTCAGTGCCATTTGGAAAGAGGCTGCTATCGCTGTCCTACCATCTTATCGAGAGGGCTTGCCGAAAGCTTTACTAGAAGCGGCAAGTTGTGGTCGACCCATAGTCGCGACTGATGCACCAGGGTGTCGAGAGATCTGTCACTCTGATGAGACAGGGCTGTTGGTTCCAGTCGGCGATGCTGAGGCCTTAGCCGCGGCGCTCGCGCGTCTCGCAAAGGATCCATCTTTACGTCATCGTCTTGGTATCAGCGCGCGCCGCCTTGTCGAGCAAGAATTCTCTACAACACGGGTTATTGAACAGACCTTGGATCTTTATCATCACCTTATCCCAGGTCAATTAACAAAATCACCTATGACCAATCCTCATCGAAGCTGAATGGCATGGTTTCCGATAGCGACTTATCCAACGCGCTTGGCCAGCGCCGCAGAGCACCACCTGGTGGGGTAACGCGGCGTATCATGACCGCAAATGGTGGAACGATCAGAACTGTTGTCTGGCAACCTGAGCATTCCGTGTGCGGAGCAATTATCTTGCTTCACGGTCGCGGCGAATTTATTGAAAAGTATCACGAAACTATTGCAGATTTTTTACATCGTGGCTGGGCGGTTTTTAGCTTTGACTGGCAAGGTCAAGGACTGTCATCCCGTCTGTTGCGCGATCCTTATAAAGCCCATATCGATGATTTCATTCGTTACGAAGATGATTTGCAGCGTTTTATGACGGAGGTTGTTGCAAAAACTGGATCTTTGCCGCGTATCGCAATCGCCCATTCTTTTGGTGCTTTGGTTACTCTACACTATGCGCGTAAGTATCCAGATGCTTTTACCAAGATGGTCTTATTGGCCCCTATGATATCTTTGGCTTTACCAAGGTTTCTGCCGGCTGGTCTAGCATCTTTTCTGGTAAAGTTAATTTGTCTGTGCGGATTTTCCGATACTTATCTTCCTGGGCGACCGGGAGATTATTTACGTGGCCGGCCATTCGAGGGTAACCGGCTAACCTCCGATCCTAAGCGGTTTAAGGATGTTGAAGTTTGGATAACAGCGCAACCTGGGTTGGCAGTCGGTGGACCGACCTTTGGTTGGTTAAGAGCAGCGTTTCGCAGTATGGAGGCAGCGGCGGAGCCCAGTTTCGCTGCCGCTATGAAAACGCCCACGCTTATTCTATGTGCTGGCGATGATTCTGTGGTGGATATAAAGGCTCAAGAAAATCTAGCGCAGAAAATGCCTGTTGCGACCCTAATAAAAATCTCTGGCGCAAAGCATGAGATTCTAAAAGAACGAGATGATATACGAAATCTTGCTTTAAGTTTGATCGATCGCTTTATTACGCCGAACCCACAGTGAGTTATCTAGGGAAGTCGAATAAAAGCAGTGTAAACGCGGTTCGCTGTGGTTATAAAACACGCTAAAGCAAACCCCCCAGCAAACCATGAAAAATATTCTGGCCACAAACAACAGGCCAAAAATACGACAATGGTTTCACTCGCCTCGGTTAGTCCTCCGAGATAATAAAATCCTTTAGGTCCTCGATGCACCGCCGTAGGATCAATCAGAGGAAAATTATGTTTTGCTGCCATGATAGCAAAGGCAAGGAAGCTAGATCCTGTCCCTGCAAATGCAAACAGAAGAAGCGCCGCCCAAGGCGCCAAGTTCGGATCGCTTAAGGCAAAGCCGAAAGGTACGGCCGCATAGAAAATAAAGTCGCAAACGATATCTAGGATGGCACCAAAACTACTCCCATCCGATTGGCCCGTTTCCTGTCGTGCCATCGGGCCGTCAAGTCCATCGGCAAAGCGATTAAGGAGGATGGCGACGATAGCAAAATAGTAATTGTTTAGAGCAAGAGCTGGAACGACAGAAAGACCAATACCGAACCCGATAAGGGTAACGGTATTGGCGTTAATGCCTTGGCGGACGAGCCGTGTGGCCATGCGCTCAAGAAATGGGCGCGTAGCTTGATGAATAAGAGAATCGAGCATCCCCGCTTAAGCCGAGGTTCCTTGATCTGGGTGATCTTGAGGTTTTTCTGTAACCTTAGATGATTTGTAATGGGTTTCGGTTTGTTGAAGACGATGATAACTCCATACAGAAAAACAAATGCTCGCTAGATAGATAGCGCCAATAGTCGCAAGGGTAAGCCAAGGATCACTGATCATTGAAGCCATGGTTAACCCGACCACTAATAAGGTAGGAAGGACATAACGCTGTGGTATCTTAAAGCGCTTAATCGAGAAGGTAGGAATCGTACTAGCCATTAAGAAACCAACGGCGAGAGCCCATATCCCCGTTAGGAGTGCATAAGGGGATAAATCACTGCCACTACCGAAGCTGAGCATCATTGGCATCATGGCCAGGCCTGCGCCGCCTGGGGCAGGGACTCCGGTGAAATAATTGTTCGTATAGGTAGGTACATTCGTCGCGATGCCAAGTTTGGTATTAAAACGGGCAAGACGATATCCGCAGCAGATAATGTAAATGAGAGCAATCCCCCACCCAGTACCACCTAGGCTATGCAACGACCAATAATAAAGAGCCATAGCTGGAGCGATCCCAAAGCTAACAAAATCGGATAGGCTATCGAGTTCGGCACCAATCGCACTGGTACTTTTCAAAAGTCTGGCCATGCGACCATCTAATCCATCGAAAATCCCAGCAAGAACAACAAAAAGTACAGCGATCTCTACCCGGCCTTGAGCAGAAAATCGAATAGCAGTGACGCCACAACATAGAGCGAGCACGGTTAAGATATTGGGGATAAGGCGATGAAACGCTAATCCTCGTAGCCTCGGCGGACGCAAACGCCCTTGGTTGTTGCGGTCGCGATGATACGGAAACACGATGAGACGTGGCTTACCCTCGGTCATCGAGATTCTCCTTCACGAGCTGGCTCGTCCGACATCGCATCGGCGAGAACAGTTTCTCCTGCAACGGCACGCTGTCCGATGCAGACAAGTGGTGCTGTGCCATGGGGTAAATATACATCTAATCGGCTACCAAATCGAATCAAACCGAAACGTTGGCCAGCTTTAACTTCTTGATCGTGGTTAAGGTCATTACGGATGCGTCGCGCAATAAGCCCAGCAATCTGGACAAAAACAAGATCTTTGCCGTTCGGTAAGCGAAGTAAAACGGAGCATCGTTCGTTGTCTTCGCTCGCCTTATCAAGGGAGGCATTGAAAAAACTGCCAGGTCGATAAGACCGGCTTACAATCATACCATCGCTCGGGATCCGATTTACGTGAACGTCGAGGATATTCATGAAAATGGAAATCCGCGTCATTTCTTGCCCTTCGGGCATGAGATCGCGGGGTGGTAAAGCTGGGCCGATGGATTGAATCACGCCATCGGCCGGACTAATAACAAGCCCCGATCTTGTTGGAGTTGTTCGTGTCGGATCACGGAAGAAATAAAGACACCACAGAGTAAGGAGGGCACCAATCCATCCAAGGGGCGTAGCTATCAGGGCCAAGATAAGAGCACCGGCAGCGAAGAAGGCGATAAAACGCCAACCATCCCGATGAATCGGCACAAGGATTATTTTAAGAATAGACTCGATCTGATCAATCATAGATGGCAATTTAAGGTAAAGTCTTAAGAGACGCTACTCTTTTGCAATCTACGATCATCTATATGTTCGCGGCGGAAGGCATAGAGGCCGCCAGCAACGACAATACCGGCGCCGATAATCGTCCAGTGCCCGGGAAGATCGCCAAAGCCAATAGCGCCGATGATCGTCGCCCAAACCACTAAGGTATAATTAAAGGGTTGTAAGGCGGAAGCAGGTGCAAGTTCAAAAGCTTTCATCATAAAAAAATGTCCACCGCATCCCAACAAAGCAACAAGAGTTAAAAAGAACCACCCTTCGATATCTGGTGTAACCCAACTAAAGGGAGCGATGAAGCTTAGGGCGATGACACCAATACTCGCTGTATAGAAAAGCCCTGTCTCTACATTATCTGTCGTACTAACAGCTTTTACCAAGACTTGATAAAGCCCCCAGAGTGCGGCACTGAGTAAAGGAATTAATGAGAGATAGCTAAAGCTGCTAAGTCCTGGTTGGATAATGACTAATACGCCAACCAATCCAATTAACACGGCGGCCCAACGACGAAAATCAACTTTCTCTTTCAAAAGAGGAACGGCCAGAGCCGTAGCAAGTAAGGGCGAAGCAGAGGCAATAGCATGAACATCGGCTAGAGGTAGATATTTGAAAGAAAGAATGAAAAAAGCGATCTCAAATAGCAGAATCAGTGAGCGGATAATTTGTAAGCGTGGCTGCTGGCTGCGCCACGGCCGGTAGACACCTTTGCGTAAGGCGAGAAGTGATACTAAAGGTAAGAGAAAAAGAAAACGTACCCACATAACCTGAAAAATGGAATAGGTATGAGTGAGATGCTTGCCAGCTCCATCCATAGACGCCAGCAAGAACATAGAAAAAAGCATTAAAGCGATGCCGCGTTGGCGTGTAGAAAAGTTATTCATGCTTAAATTAGCTCACAGGAAAAGAAAGCCCACCATAAACAGCATCATTCGCTTTCGGCAATCAGGTAAAAGACAGTCGTAAACTCAAGGACCAGGTTGAGGTACAAGAGATTTCAAATAAACAGCGATTGCTTTGCGGTCTGCCGGTGTTAACTTGCTGGTAGAATTAGCGATAACTTCTCCCATGGCACCCCCAATGAAATCGCCATCCGGCCGCATCCCATCTTCAAGGGCTGTTGTGATATCTGCTTCGCTCCAATCTGCGATCCCATCGGCATGGGGGGTAATATTAGGAACCTTGCCGCCTTCAGGGCCTACTTTACTGCCACTAAAGGCACGATTATTTTCTAAACCTCCAAGGCTGGTTCGCGGCGTATGGCATTCCTCACAATGACCTAAGGCTTCGACTAGATAGCGGCCGCGGTTATAATCGTTCGATCGGTTTGGACTGGCAGACAAAGGGCCAGGTATAAAATAAAGCATCCGCCAGACCCAAATACCGGTGCGGATACTCCAGGGAAATCCAAGCTCATGAGGTTTGCTGGGCTGTTTGACTGGTGGTAAGGTTAACAAGTAGGCATAAAGATCATCAATGTCCTGGTCGGACATTTTTGTGAAGGCAGCGTAAGGGAAGGCTGGATAATAAGGAGAGCCATCTCGGCGTATACCTTCCCGGAGGGCACGGTGAAAATCTACAGAAGACCATGATCCGATGCCATAGTCAGGATCCGGTGTAATGTTTGGGCCATAAAAAATGCCAAAGGGGGTTTTTAAAGCGCGACCCCCAGCGCCTATTTGACCGCTGTTACGGCTATCCGTGTGGCACCCCTGGCATCCTGCTGCTGAGAAAATATAGGCACCCCGTTTTGCGTCAGGCTCTGCGCTCCAGGCGAGGGGAGATAATAGATCGGATAAAGTTAAGCGCTGCGATACTGAGGGTAAGAAAAGGGCGCATACCGAAATCCTACGCGCCCCAAGGATTAAATCTTCTCCCGAAGGGGTATGGCACGCGCTGCAGGCAGCACCGACTTTGCCAAACTGCACAGCGATTTCATCTTTGTTGCCACCCTTAGCGACAGCGTTCAGCTTGGTGGCCTCATCGGCTAAAGTTTTTGCCGCCGCTTCGAACTTAGCCCAATCCGTCCAAATTTCCGGCTTGGCACCTGTCTTGGGATCTTTCACCTTATCAAGGCTGGAACCTTCGATAAAGAGGGCAGGGATTTTAGGTGCATGGTTGGCGATAACTTGTGCAGCAACTCCTACATCCGCAGGAGTACCTTTACTCTCTTTGATAAAACCACTGATGATCCCCATTTTTGCACCCATGTCTTTCATGAGTGCCTGACGTTCTTTTATTGTAGCCGTCATATCAGCTGCTAAAGCGGCAAAGCCCATAAGGCCACTGATTATAAGACCAACCGTAAAACCCTGCCGCATAAAAGAACCTGCGCGTACCATCGGAAGCCTCCTCGCGTGTCGATATCCCAAGGGGACAAATGCTAAAGCAACGCCAAAGAGAAGGAAACAAAATCTGCCTCAACTCCCTGTGATACGTTAATAATCTAAGTTATCATAGGGTTCTGCACCTCTTCACAAGTTAACGGCGATCTGTCATTTATGGGATCCTCTCAAACCAAGTGACTCACATGCCTCTTATTAAATCAGTTTGTGTTTATTGTGGAAGTTCCGCTAGTGGCGCACCTATTCATTATGATACGGCGCGTGATGTAGGCCATCTTATGGCGAAGGCTGGAATAGCGGTTGTTTATGGTGGTGGTCGCGTGGGAATGATGGGTACCGTTGCCGATGCGACTCTTGCTGCGGGCGGTAAGGTTATTGGATTTATTCCTGAGCACTTGCATGAAGCAGAGATCGCCCATAAAGGGATAACGGAATTACATATTGTACCCAGTATGCATATTCGAAAACGTCAGATGTTCGAGCGATCGGATGCTTTTATCATTCTTCCGGGTGGGTTAGGAACCTTGGATGAGACGTTTGAGATTATAACCTGGCGCCAGCTGCATCTTCATGACAAACCGATTTTCATTTTTGATATTGATGGATATTGGCAACCTTTAATCAAGCTTCTAGACGCTGTTATCGAGGGCCATTATGCATCGGCAGCAACTCGTAGACTTTACCGCATTGTTTCTTCTTCGGCAGAATTGATGGCGCATCTCTTGCAGGAGGAAACAGTTCCTGGGCGACCTGCGCAGACTCAACGTCTATAAGAATACCTTAAATCTGTCTCTTGCAAGGGCGACTCATGCCGCTTAATGTCGCCGCCTTGGATAATGATTGCATAGGGGCGAGTTAATGATGGCGAAGATTAAGGTGAAGAATCCCATCGTCGAAATAGATGGGGATGAAATGACCCGCATTATTTGGAAGATGATTAAAGAACGCCTTATTCTTCCGTATTTGGATGTTGATTTAAAATACTATGATTTGGGTATCGAAAGTCGTGATGCTACCTCCGATAAAATTACTGTCGATGCAGCGGAAGCTATCCGGACCTATCGTGTAGGTGTTAAATGTGCAACCATTACGCCCGATGAGGCACGGGTTGAGGAGTTTGGCCTTAAAGAAATGTGGAAATCGCCGAATGGAACGATTCGTAATATCGTTGGGGGCACAATCTTCCGTCAACCTATCATCTGTAAAAATGTTCCGCGCCTGGTACCGGGATGGATCAAGCCTATCGTTATAGGGCGCCATGCCTTCGGCGATCAATACCGGGCAACCGATTTTAAGGTTCCGGGTAAAGGGACTTTATCCCTGACATTCGTTCCTGCCGATGGAAGCGCACCCATCACTAGGGAGGTTGCGAAATTTCCAAGCGCCGGTGTCGCAATGGGGATGTTCAATCTTGATGAAAGCATTATGGGATTTGCCAGAGCCTGCTTCAACTATGGTTTAGATATGGGATGGCCCGTCTATCTCTCAACGAAAAATACGATCTTAAAAACTTATGATGGGCGCTTCAAAGATCTTTTTCAGAAGATTTACGATGAAGAGTTTAGGGTAAAATTCGAATCTAAGAAGATTACTTATGAACATCGTCTTATCGATGATATGGTGGCATCAGCTCTGAAATGGAGTGGCGGTTACGTATGGGCGTGTAAAAATTACGATGGTGATGTGCAGTCCGACACCGTAGCGCAAGGCTTTGGATCTCTGGGCCTTATGACCAGTGTACTGCTTACGCCCGACGGTAATATAGTCGAAGCTGAGGCTGCCCATGGAACAGTGACTCGGCATTATCGTGAACATCAGAAAGGTAAGCAGACATCGACCAATCCAATCGCCTCGATTTTTGCATGGACACGGGGGCTGTGGTATCGAGGTAAGTTCGATGCTACCCCCGAGGTGCAAAAATTCGCTGAGACATTGGAGGCCGTTTGCATCGAGACGGTAGAGGCCGGGCAGATGACTAAAGATCTCTCGATTTTGATTTCTCCCAATCAACCCTGGCTAACAACAATGCAGTTTTTAGAAGTGCTCGATAAAAATCTCACTGAAAGAATGGCAAAACAATGATCAAATTTCTTCCTCTTCTCACTGCAACGGCTGTTGTCCTTGCCGTTTCTGCAGGTATTGGTAAAGCGGCTGAACCAGCTAATCAGCTGGTTATCACAACACGTCATGGTGCAATCGTGATTGATCTTGCTAGTGATATTGCCCCCAATCATGTGCAACGATTGAAGGAATTAGCTGCTGCTAAGTTTTACGATGGTGTTCCTTTTCACCGGGTGATCCCAGGATTTATGGCGCAAACTGGCGATCCTACAGGGACAGGAACAGGAAAATCGGATAAACCGAATTTAAAAGCTGAATTTAGTAAGACCCCATTTATACGGGGAACAGTTGGGATGGCGCGCTCCGCCGATCCTAACTCAGCAAATAGTCAGTTTTTTATCTGCCTTGGAGATGCTTCGTGGCTGAATGGTCAGTACACAGTGGTAGGTCGTGTATCATCAGGGATGGAAGCTGTTGATAAGATTAAAGCTGCTCCTCCAGATCGTCAAAGCGGCATGGTTGACGATCCCGATCGAATCCTTACGGTAACGCTTGGCAATAATAAATAAGCTATAAAAAAACCGGAGATTATGATCTCCGGTTTTTTTTACCTATTTCACCGCTATTGGATGAAAAACGGTCGATTAATTGGGGATCCATCACCGTGGGGAGGTTGTCCACCGCTCTTAGGTCTCTGGGGTTGAGAAACGCGCGGCCGGCTGCGGTCACCAGCCGTTGCATATCTTTCCCACAGATAACTCACTGCGTGTGGCCGTTGTTGGATTTGGTGTGGCGGGCTCTATATCCTGAGCTGTATGCCAGGCTGGTACTGGCCGTTTGGTGCTTTAATACCAAAAACAACTGTAGTCACAAGGTCGTAGCTGCTGTTTCTGTGCTAGGTGCGCAATTTGATGCAGGACATGTTTCAACTTGACCAGTTTTCATGCTCTTTAGCAATCGGAGCCATCTGACCAAGTTCGAGGAAAATGTATTGCCGCCAGCTGTAGGGGTCATAATGACGCGTCCGTGCAGAACGCTGACACGGGTAGTGCCGTCACCCAAGATCTCGACGATAAAGTCCGTCCCGCGAATACCGATGGAAGCGCCGGGCGTAACCAGTGTAACATTTTCCTTCGGCATCTTACCGGAAACGAAGCGGAAGACGCCTGTCGCCATATGGACAAGGATTTCGCCTTTGGCCGTTTTGGGATCGTAGACAAAACGATCGAGAATCATTGAAGAGTTGGCGCCAACAGTTAAGGTCGTATCGTCTACGAATAAAAGCCGGCTTAGCGCATTGACAGAAGTTGATACGTTCATCGAAAAAAACAGCTGCTGTGTTACGTAACCGTTCTGGTGCACGATTGGGAAGGGTGCCGAAAGCATCGTTGCGGACCTCATCCACAACGCCGATAGGCGATACTTCTATCGCGGCAGTCTTCATCTGAGCAAGAGTGCCTGCAAGAAGAGCCGCCATCGTTATCATGCCCGCACCGAGTACCGGGGAGAGCTAGGTGACGGCACCATTTAGACCTCTTTGTACTCTGTGTAATTCTGCGTCATAGGTGCGAAGATTTAGATAGATGCGGTAATTTTGAAATGATGGTCATCACACAAATTGAGTGATATTTGACACGGTTTCGGCGTGATGTGCATCACTTTTCTATGGTATACCTAACTTGTGGCATGAGCAGGGAGATGAACTAGGATGAATTTATTTTAATAATCCTAATCTGGGATTAGGCAGCATTTCATAGGGATCCTGTGGTGGTAAGCTTGTCCGTTGTGATCCTGGCGCACAACGAAGCTGGAAGAATATTGAACCTCTTTTATCGGAAATTAATACAACTTTATCCTTTCTAAGTCGTTCGATTATTAACGAGCATTGCGAGATTATCGTGGTTGATGACGGTAGCGATGATAGTAGCCGAGACGAGCTTTATCGGCTTTATCGGACCACCCAAACTGCGGGTTCTCTGTCATATGATGCAGTGCGGCAAAACCGCAGGCTTGGTTACCGGGATAACAGCGGCCGAAGGGGTGGATAGTGACCATGGATGGTGATGGTCAAGATGTTCCATCTGGAGATCCAAATTATTGGCTGCGCGGGATGCTTCAGTTGACCTCTATGCTGCGATTAGTTTCTGCTGTAAGGCAGAATTCGAATGACGGGAAAGCTGGCGTGTTTACCCCTAAGATTGCGAATCGGTTTCGGACAGTTTCTCTTAAAGGATGGCGCACGCGATAGCGGTTGCGGCTGTTTACCGCGCGAGGCGTTTTAGCGCTCCCTGTTTTCGACAATATGCATCGTTTTTTGCCAGTACAATTAAGCGAAGCGGCTATACATTGATTGAAGTTCCTGTCGTCAATCGACCCCGATTAAAAGGAAAATCTCATTATGGAATTATTGACCGAGGCCTAGTCGGTATCGTCGATTTGTTCGGTGTGGCTTGCCTTTATGCGACGGTATCGTCGACCTGTTGTCGCAAACTTAAGCGATATGAAGGTGAAGAAGTGATGAGTACAGAGACTATTTGGATTGCTATTGGTTTATCGGGTCAGGTTCTTTTTTCAGCTCGATTTATTTTGCAATGGCTGTTTCGGTACGCTAAACGCAGTACGATCCCAATCATGTTTTGGTATTGCAGCATTTTAGGTGGAGGAATTCTATTAGCTTATTCTCTTTATCGGAAGGATCTTGTATTTATCTTAGGAAATATGTTCGGAATCTTTATATATGCACGGAACTTGTGGTTGATCTACGCTGAAAAGCGTACCGCGCTCTAGGCTAAAGGCTGGATCGCAATGGCTGATCGCCTTTAACGTCAAAGGCTTCTATAGCTTCCTTACGCTTTATCTTGGTTTGATTTTTTCTCTGGCGTGCTTTTGCCTATCCATCGCTAGTGTGCGATGATGCCGAACAGATTTTATTCGCTCAATCGGGATTTCTTGCAGGGTATCATCTACCAAACCCTGTCTTGCCAACCTGGCTGGTCATTATCTCCGAGCATCTTTTTCGGCATTACCGCAGTGAGCGCTATTTGATAAAGTTCTTGTTCTTTGGTGTTATTTTCTTTTTCCAGGATCGCCTCGCACACTGTATTTACAAATAAAAACTCATTATCGCTGCCAGCCCCTAGCCCACTCGCAATCTATTATTTTGCCTGATAGTATACGCACCTACACCCATTCTATCATGCTGCTGGCTGCGATAATGGCAACAATTTACGTATTTTATCAAATTCATACCACACGGCGGTTTTCTCGGTACCTTGCCTTAGGATTTGCTATGGGTCTGGGCCTGCTTGCCAATATAATTACGCGATTTTTCTTGTTTGTTTTATGGCTGTCGCCTTGTGGAGAAGCTTTACCTGCCAAAGCTTCAGCAATCTATACATCGTTCTGAGTAATCGCCAGTATCGCCATCGCTATTATAGCACCTCTCATGGATTATGGCTGTTGGATCAGCGATCTCTCATGGGCGATGTTACGGTACAAAAGTTTCAGATAGCAAATGATACGGAGTGGTTGACCCAAGCTTTTATGGGTCTCAGGGCCTGGGGCGAGGCTGTTATAAGCTTTGTCTTGCCATTTGCGGTTTTGCTTCCCCTTTTGGCATGCTTGTTCCGAACTTTCTCCGCACCTACGAACGAAGGCCAAATGCTCGGCCGCTTAATTGGTAGGTATTCTAATGCAGTCGTTCTTGTGACAGTCTCGATGGTTCTACTGACGGAACGACCTGCGTGCGCATCCATTATATGTTCTGCTTTTTCCGCTACCCTTGTGGGCCTTTTATCGGATTGAAAATATCGGATATAAAAACTGCCTTTAAAGCCTATCTATACGGTTTTGGCCTCGCTCTTGTCGTTCCTATTGCTTTAGCTGTCACTTATATGGTTTGTCGTGCTAATAAATGGGCACCCCTTCATATTCCTTATGATGAGATCGCGCAGCAATTAAGGTCAGCAGGGTTTGTTGGCGGGACAGTCTATGCCCATAACTATCCTTATTTTATCGCCGGAGATTTAAAAGCTTCAGTTTCCAGGATCACGATTTTTGTCGGCACTCTATCCTCACTACATACCACCTGTTCGCGCAACCTCAGGGCAGTGCCTGGTCATTTGGAGTGGTGATGGAGATGTGCGCGAAACAAGTATTATTCCCGAAGCGCAGAAGCTTTTTGCGCTAGACCCACAAGCAGGAGAGCGAGGTGCAATCAAAGTTCCGTATGTAAATGGCAATGGTCGCTTGGCTACGTTTGTTTTTAGACTATGGCCGCAGGGCTCTGGAACATGCCGATAGAGAAAAAGCCGCAGCGCGCATGGCAGCGTATGCTTAGTGGGCGACGATTAGATCTTTTAGATCCGTCGCCTCTCGATATAGAGATCGAAGATATCGCTCACGGCTTAGCAAGAATACCCTGCTGGAACGGTCAAACTATTGGTGCATACCCATTCAGCGTAGCTCAACATTCTCTTCTGGTTTGTGATTTGGTTGATTATTTAAGCGTTCAACCTCTGAAGTCAGCTCAACTGACGACCCTTCTCCATGATGCACCGGAATATGTTATCAGTGATCTTATCACACCTTTCAAAAAGGCTATTGGACAGGGTTATAAGACGATTGAACATCGTTTATCGCGAGCCATATTTTTGCGATTCGGTTTACCCGCGGCGGCTCCGGAAATTCTCCAGCGTCTCATCAAGCAAGCGGATCGTTTGGTGCCTCACTGAGGCGCGGCATCTTTGCTGGATTTTCTTCAAGGATGGATAAAGCTTCGGTACGCTTCCTATTTTGCCAGTTTTTAATTTGGTACCATGGCCAACAAAGACCGCCGAAGCAGCTTTTTTAGAGCGTTTTCATAACCTTTACAAACAACCCTAAGTTCGGTCGTACAAAGGAATGATTCTAGGTAAGATACCTAAGGTAGGGTATTTAGGGGCATCAAGGATAACTGATCAATAAAGAGGGTATTATGGAATCGCAAAAAGTACCGCACCGCCGGTTAATCGATCCTATGCTTCTTCTGAAGATTTTTATTGGTATCCTGATCGGGGGTGGTTTAGTTCTATGGGGCGCATGGTCCCTTATTGTATCAGCGCTTAAAATTATTTTACCTACGACTACTCCGTAGTCGACCAAGTTTATTAGGAGAAGAATATGCTAATCGGCGTCCCTCGCGAAATCAAAGATCAAGAATACCGTGTGGGCTTAACCCCAACGAGCGTCCGTGAATTGATTCATCATGGTCACCGCACTCTTATTGAAGCAGGTGCAGGTACGGCCATTGGTTTTGATGATGAACGATATCGGGCGGCGGGTGCGGAAATTGTTGATCAAGCTAAAGATATTTGGGCGCGCGCAGAAATGATTGTAAAGGTTAAAGAGCCACAAGCGGTAGAGCGCAAAATGCTTCGCAAGGGCCAAGTTTTATTTACTTACCTACATTTGGCACCAGATTTAGATCAAACTCGAGATCTCATCGATAGTGGTGCGACGGCTATTGCCTATGAAACTGTAACGGATCTTCGAGGTGGGTTGCCACTTCTTGCACCGATGAGCGAAGTTGCAGGCCGCATGTCGATCCAAGCCGGTGCCCATTGCTTGGAAAAAGCACAAGGTGGCGCTGGCGTATTGTTAGGAGGTGTTCCTGGCGTACCATCGGCGAAGGTCGTGGTGATCGGCGGTGGCGTTGTTGGTACTAATGCCTTGCGTATGGCAATTGGGATGGAGGCTCAAGTAACGGTCATTGACAAGTCCTTATCGCGCCTAGCTCAACTTGATGAATTGTTCGGCGCCCGCTTAGACACTCTTTATTCGACAGTTGAGTCCATCGAAGAACAGGTTTTGGCAGCCGATCTCGTTATTGGTGCAGTTTTGGTGCCGGGCGCTGCTGCGCCCAAGTTGGTAACCCGTGATATGATTAAACGGATGAAGCGTGGCTCGGTCTTAGTGGATGTCGCTATCGATCAAGGTGGATGTTTTGAAACTTCCCGTCCGACCACTCATGCCAATCCTACTTATAACATCGACGGTGTAGTTCACTATTGTGTTGCAAACATGCCAGGGGCAGTGGCTAAAACTTCAACTGTAGCTTTAAACAATGCGACACTTCCCTTTACCTTAGCGCTGGCCAATAAAGGGTATCGGGTTGCATTGACTGAAAACCGGCATTTGCTAAATGGTCTCAATGTTCACGAGGGACATATCACTTATAAAGCCGTCGCGGAGGCGCATAAACTTGCTTATGTCCCACCAGAGGAAGCTTTGCGTTTATAGTCGGGCAGATGGCTCTTTTACTGGAGCTTATGTTGATTTTAGGTGGAAATTGGGATGGCGATGCCGAGCAAGGTCCGCCACCTCGATCTGGTGTGCCTTCCGCTGATGGTTATGTCATGCCCCCTGAATGGGCCCTCCATCAGCGATGTTTTATGGCTTGGCCATGCCATGAAGGAACGTTCGGCATCGCGACCTCAGAAAGGCGTCAAGCGGCGTACTCAGCCTTTGCTGAAATCGCTAGAGCGATTGCCATCTTCGAGCCGGTTACGATGCTGGCTAATCCTGCTCAGGTAGCAGAGGCATCCCAGATTTGTGGTCCAGGAATTTCTGTGACGCCGATGGTGCTGACCGATAGCTGGACCCGGGATATAGGCCCTACGTTTATAATCAACAATCATGGAAATCTTGCGGGTGTTGATTGGCAATTTAACGCCTGGGGCAGAAACTACTCTGATTTTTCTGCTGATGCTGTTATGGCGCGTCGTTTACTTTCTTCACTAAAGATCCCCCGTTATGCCGCGCCTTTTGTTATGGAGGGCGGTGCAATCCATGTCGATGGGGAGGGAACTTGTCTTGCAACATCTTCGGTTTTGCTAAATTCAAACCGCAATCCGAACCTATCCCGGCAAGCTATGGAAAAATATTTGCGAGATTATATTGGGGTAGAAAAGGTTGTTTGGTTGCCTGGTAGTTTAGAAGACGACGAAACGGATGGTCATGTTGATAATGTCGCTTGTTTTCTCGCGCCTGGGGTTGTAGCCGTACTGGATACGGATGATGAAACTGACGGCAATTATGAAGCATTGAAAGCTAACATTGATTATCTTGAGAAAACAAAGGATGCTAAAGGCCGTGCTTTTGATATTATCCGACTCTTACAACCACCGTGTCGAATTGGTCAAAATGGCCGCCGCTTAGCTTTATCCTATATTAATTTTTATTTTGCGAATGGCGGTATTATTCTGCCATCCTTTGATGATGCCACCGATGCTGCTGCTTATCAAAAGCTTCAGCGCGCTTGTCCAGATCGGCAGATTGTCCAAGTGCCAGCCCAGGCTATCGTAGAGGGTGGAGGAGGTATTCACTGCATTACCCAACAGATGCCCCGAGGCATTGATAATCTCTTGAAGGAATTGTCATGACTGTTGTTACCCTTGCGGCTACCCAATTCGCGTGCACGCCCAATCATGAAGGCAATCTTAAATGCGCCGAGGATCTTGTGCGCCAAGCAGCTGAGGCGGGGGCGCAAATTATCCTGCTGCAAGAGCTCTTTGAAACACCTTATTTCTGTAAGGATCAAAGGTCTGAATTTTTTAAATGGGCACGACCTGTTGAAGATAATCCCATATTGGAGCGTTTCTCGAATCTAGCGGCAAAACTCGGCGTCGTGCTTCCTATTAGTTTTTTTGAGAAAGCGCGCAATGCCTATTTCAATAGCTTGGCTATCTTTGATGCTGATGGGAAAATGGTGGGGCTTTACCGCAAAAGCCACATCCCAGATGGACCTGGCTATCAAGAAAAATATTATTTTAGTCCAGGGGATACGGGATTTAAAGTTTTCCAAACGCGCTATGCGATGCTCGGCGCTGCGGTATGCTGGGATCAGTGGTTCCCGGAGGCGGCGCGATGTTTAACTTTGAATGGCGCCGAGATCCTCGTTGGTCCTATCGGCGATTGGTTCTAAGCCCTCAAGATCCAAGTTTGTTTTCTAAAGATCATTGGCAACGGGTTATGCAAGGGCATGCAGGTGCTAATCTAATCCCGCTTGTAGCGAGCAACCGAGTTGGCCGCGAGGAAGGTATAGAGACAGAAGTGACCTTCTATGGTCATAGTTTTATCGCCGGCCCGACTGGGGAAAAACGAATAGAAGCAGGGCAGATTGAAGAGGCTGTCATTACAGCAAGTTTTGATCTTGATGCGATCCGATCGCAACGCGCGAGCTGGGGGGTTTTCCGGGATCGTCGACCTGATCTTTATGGACCGCTTTTGACGCTTGGAGGTGGCTGACGTAAGGGATCGAAGATAGGGAATAAAATGAGGCCTACAAAAAATCCACCCATATGAGCTTCCCAAGCAACAGAAACATCAAGATCAAATATAGCTGGAGCCGTTGAGCCAAAGATGAGATTAACTCCCAGCCACAGGACGACAAACATAAATCGCTGATCGTGACGCACGGCAAATCGCACAATCGCTCCAACGAGACCAGAAACGGCGGCCGAAGCTCCGATAACGGGAGCATTTAAATCGGGTGTAACGGCAAGCTGTGTTATGGCGCCAGCGAAGGCACATAATAGGTAGAAAATAATGAATCGCAGTGTGCCAAGCCGACGTTGCACCCCCGATCCGACTGCGGCAAGAAATGCCATATTTATCAGAAGATGCGTACCCTCATAATGGGTAAAGGCGTGAGTAAGAAATGGAGGTACACTTGCAAGGGAAAAGGTACTGTCGCGTGCTGGGATTAAAGCAAGGCTCAACAGTAAACCCTCTGCCTCCGCTGCCGGCAAAAGTCGCAAGGTGATAAAGACTCCAAAATTTATAACGATGAGGATAATAACTGATCGTGGGAGGTTAAATATCGGTGGGTTCGCGGGAGATGTTCCGGAAGGATTGATGCTCATGCGCCCAGCTATCTAGGTAAGGGTAATGAAAATTGCATCAATGAATAAATTGTTCATTTAAGATGCGCTCTTCGAAATTATGCTCGGAATCAAAAAGTAAAGTGCATTCAGCAGATGCATCCTCTTTAATAGCAACCTCAACCACATCACGAATCTCAACAAAATCGGCGGTTGCGCTAACCGGTCGGAGAGTTGGCTCCAAGACGGTTAAGGTTACCGAGACACGATGTGGTAGTAGAGCGCCGCGCCAATGGCGTGGGCGAAAAGCGCTGATCGGTGTCAAGGCAAGGAGCTTGGCATCAACAGGAATAATCGGGCCGTGTGCGGAAAGGTTATAAGCAGTACTACCGGCAGCCGTTGCCACCATGACCCCATCGCAGATTAATAAGGGTAATCGCTCCTTGCTATCGACAGCAATTCGGATATGCGCTGCCTGTCGCGTTTGGCGCAAGAGAGAAACTTCATTGATAGCAAGGGCTGAATGCTGAGATCCGGAAAGGGTTGTTGCCGTCATACAAAGAGGATACAGCTTAATAGGTATAGCCGCTGTCACACGTTCATTCAGATTTTCGAGATTAAACGTATTCATTAGAAAACCAACAGTGCCCCGGTTCATTCCATAGATAGGAATGCCATTCCCCATATAGCGATGAAGAGTCTCGAGCATAAATCCATCCCCACCTAGGGCCACGATCGCCTCAGCTTTTTCCGGTGCGATGCAGCCATAGCGTTGCACAAGTTGAGGCAAAGCAGCTTGTGCAGCGGGATGACTGCTGGCGAGGAAAGCGATGGAGTGAATCATCAGTATCGAATGAGGTTATAGAATTGAAAGTCCCCTAGGATAGGGGAAGGGGTAGAGCATAGCAAGTTATGGTCTTAGCCACCCGTGACATTCATATGCCGTGCGACAGCAGGGGCTTGGTGATGACGATCAATAATAAAATCATGACCCTTAGGTTTGTGATAGATCGCTTTTTTGATAGCGGTATGGAGCAGCATATCATCCGAGGATGCGCGCAAAGGTGTGCGTAGATCAACGGAAGCCTCTTGTCCTAAGCACATATAAAGGGTCCCCGTACAGGTTAAACGAACACGATTGCAGCCTTCGCAGAAATTATGGGTTAGCGGGGTAATAAAACCGAGCTTTCCGCCTGTCTCTTCAATTCTCACGTATCGAGCGGGCCCTCCTGATTGCTCGTTAAGGTCTGTCAGGTGCCAGCGCCTCTCAAGATCGCAGCGTATCTGGGAGAGAGGTAAGTACTGTGCGATGCGATTTTCACTACCAATATCGCCCATGGGCATCACTTCAATCAAAGTGAGATCAAATCCCTGAGCACCACAGAACTTTATCATGGTGTCGAATTCATCATCGTTAATGTCTTTGAGTGCCACCATATTCAATTTTATGGCTAACCCAGCTTCTTTCGCCGCTTGGAGGCCATTCAACACCTTTGTCAGTTGCCCCCATCGTGTAATAGCTGTGAACTTTGCAGGGTTAAGCGTATCTAGAGAGATATTGATACGGCGTACCCCTGCCTTAATGAGGTTATCTGCATGTTGTGCAAGTTGGCTTCCATTGGTGGTTAAGGTCAGCTCATCCAAATCGCCCGATGTCAGATGCCGGCCTAAATTTTGAATAAGATCCATCACATTGCGGCGAACTAAGGGTTCGCCACCTGTTAAACGAAGCTTACGGACACCGTGCGCAATGAAGGCTGTGCAGAGTCTATCGAGCTCTTCAAGGCTAAGGATCTCTGCTTTAGGCAGAAAGGTCATATCCTCCGCCATGCAATAGACACAGCGAAAATCGCAGCGGTCTGTTACAGAAACGCGCAGATAGCTAATCCTACGGCCGAAAGGATCGATCAGTGGTTCAAAAGAAGCCATGGCACCTACATCAAACATGATAGACATCCTTTTATGAGAACGCATCGGCAAAAGGTTCTCTACTCGTAAAAAGAGTTTTTCTGTGTGTTATGTGATAAATTATTCAATTTTTACAACCTTTTATCGCTCGAATAGAAAAATCTAAAAATTTAAGGTAAGTATTTTAAGCTCTTGAAAAGCTTTGTAACATTAGTTTCTTCCTTTAGCCCCATAGGGGTATGTCGTATAGCAATCGTAGGTTTTAGGATGCGTTTTGCCCCAGAAACTTTCTAACCATGGCTAACATCAATCCTGTTGCAACGGATGCAACGCAGTTTGTACGCCCCGAAATTGCTCGGGAGATCATTGACGAACTAGAGGCCGTTCAGATCGAGATTATGGCGTGGCTAGAGGCCTGGCACCGCGCAGCAATCTGTCGGCTTGAACCTCCAGCAACGGTTTTAGCGCAAGACGGCCATCTCATGTCCAGGTTTGGGGCTTGGTACGAGTACCGACGTAATCGCAACATGGTAGATCAGGTTGCTTTCTATGCCTTGGCTAAGATGCACCGCAAACTGTATGCAATTGGCCGTGATCTTGCGCTACGTCTGGTGAATGGTCAAACCATATCGATGCAGGATTACGATTTGTTGATGCAGCGGTTTAATGCCTTTACGGGTCAAGCCCGACAGATTGCCGATACGCTGCGTGTCGCTTTTTCGGATATCTATCATTTAACAGGTGTATATAATCGGCGTGCAATGATGGAAGAGCTTGAGCGTGAGCGGGAACGGTTCATGCGCACAGGTCAGCCATGCACACTTTGTTTGACAGATATCGATTTGTTCAAAGGAATTAATGATACCTACGGTCATGGCGTAGGCGACCAGGTTCTTGCAGAAGTCGCCAACCGTGTACTTTCTGGCTTAAGGCCGTACGACTCCGTCTTCCGTTACGGAGGTGAAGAGTTTTTAATTTGTCTTCCTAACGCTGGGATGTTGCAGGCACGTGTTATCGCCGAGCGCTTGCGGGAGAGGCTGGCTGAAGCACCGATCATTATTTCACCTAATCTTGAACTTATCGTTACTGCAAGTTTTGGCCTCGCGACGATGGAGCCTTCTCTTGAAATAAAAGAAGTCATGGAACGAGCTGATCGAGCGCTTTATCAGGCAAAGGCGGCGGGCCGAAACTGTGTCCGTCACTGGGCAGATTTAGATGAGGCGGCACGCGAACGATCGTCAGAGGCCGTAGGGTGAGTTCTCGCCTTGCCGGTGTCATTTTAGCTGGCGGTTTATCCCATCGTATGGGGGGCGAAGATAAATTTCTCAAAATATGTGCGGATAAACCCCTGATTGCCTATGCAATCGACTGTCTTAAGTCTCAGATAGATCACTTAGCTCTCAATATAAATGGGGATTACCCTCAGCTTACAGAATTTTTATTGCCTTTTATCGCAGATACGATCCCTGGTCACCTAGGACCCTTAGCAGGGATTTTGTCCGGAATGGAATGGGCGCATACGCTATCGCCTGCAGTTTCTTATATTGTAACAGTTCCCAGCGACACGCCCTTTCTTCCCAAGGATCTCTGCCGGCGGCTTTGTGAAGCGAAAGGCTCGCAAACACAGATTGTGTTGGCTGCATCCAAAGGGAAGGTTCATGCAACCGTTGGATTATGGTCCATACATCTTAAGGCCGATCTTTATAAGGCTCTGGTGCACGGGAATGTTCGTAAAGTCGTTACCTGGGCTCAGAACTATAAGCCGGTCATAGTTGAGTTTCCTGTCAGCAAAATCGACCCCTTTTTTAATATTAACACACAGCGTGATTTAATGCGCGCTGCTCGAAGTTTTACGGCGGGGCATGTTGAATAACCAATATATCCTGTTCAAATGATCTCAAGCATCCCTCTAGCTCTGAGACTGACAACCATTACCAGGCAATCTTCCTGGAGATTAGTGTCGTGCACTAAACTAGGGTGCTATTTGGAAAGAATCGGATGGTGCGCAAGAAGATAGTCTTCTGCGCCGGCGGTTATTCTTATAAAGCCTCGATAAAATGGGACTTGAGGATATATTATATTCATATATCATATGATTAATCATATGATATATGACATATTCGTATGGCCCATATCTCTATATCCCGCGCGTACTGCGTATCCCTCACCGCTCGATATATGGGTTGTAGATGGTCGTGCGTGGGAAATATAAGCAGTCTCTGTACTTTGATTTGAAATTTCGAGTTTTCCTGCAATAAAAACCCTTCGATTCGAAGACTTCAAATCCAGCGTTCAGGAGGGCGCTATTATCAATGTGATTAATATGGGTAAAGAAAAACGGGACAGAGCTAACAGCTGGTAGATTATAGGCCTTGGCGGACATCATCCTCACTTAGAAGGATCAAACTCACGCTGCGTATATCGATCAAATGTTTGCCGCTATGTTGGAAGGTTATGGTAACGCGCGATCCTACCGCAGATTGCACTTGACCTAATCCCCACTCAGGTTTGTCGGGATGACGAACGTAGCTTCCGGGTATAAGATCAGATGTCATTTCAGCAAATGTCCTTACGCTTTTTGCCAATCTCCTGGAATTATAAAACAAGTAAAAATTCTTTCCTTCAAGTTTTGAAACTCTGATTTTACAAGGGTAAGGGAATGGACCAAGATCTTGATGCACGACTTGCCGAGTATTTGTGTTCACGCCTTTGTCACGAGCTTGTTGGACCTATTGGCGCCGCTAACAATGGGATCGAATTGATCCAAGAACTTGGCGATGAAAAAGGGGAAGCCTTCGCGTTATTAGCCGAGAGTAGCGCTCTTGCTAGTCAGAGATTGCTTTTTTACCGGATGGCATATGGTGCGGCAGGATATCGAGGATTAAGTACAGCCAGTGTGGTTCGTAATTTAGCGACTGCAATTTGTCCTAAAGGGAAAATCGCATTTAAGGACGAGGGATTGCATGCCGATAAACCTTTTGAACATCATGGTTTTGGAAAGCTTCTGCTGAATCTTGTTGCCGTTGCTATCGAATGCTTACCAGGTGGCGGTATAATCGAGGTGAACGTTAAGAATACGAACCCGTGGCTTCAGGCAACGGGTAAGAATGTGCGTTTGCCAACCCATGTCGAGGCGGCTTTAAAAGGTGAATTTTCGAAAGTTAACTTAGAAGCTTTAACCGCTCAGGCCATCTATACTGGCCGGCTAGCGCAGCGATTAAACGTGCAAGTTCAGGCAGAGTTCGCGATTAAGAACGCTATCAAGTTTACTGTGCACTTCGCTTAACCAGGTGCGGGGGAGAGCATTTTCTTAGGTTGCGCCCGTGCAGCTGCGTCAGGATCGCGGAGCATGTAGCCGCGGCCCCATACGGTTTCAATATAATTCTGGCCACCACTAGCGATGCTCAATTTTTTACGCAGCTTGCAGACAAAGACGTCGATGATCTTCATCGTGGGCTCATCCATGCCATCATACAAATGGTTTAAGAACATCTCTTTGCTGAGGGTTGCGCCCTTACGTAAACATAAAAGTTCGAGAATGGCATATTCTTTGCCAGTCAGCCGGATTGTTTTTCCATCGATCGTGACGGAACGGCTATCCAGATTAACAATCATTTTTCCTGTATGAATCTCTGAGCTTGGGTGTCCTTTTGCGCGTCTCACTATGGCCTGGATCCGTGCGATCAGCTCACGCTTGTCGAAGGGCTTGGTTAAATAATCATCGGCACCAAACCCAAGTCCCTTAATCTTATCGTCGAGACTGCTAAGGCCAGATAAAATAAGAATAGGGGTACGAATTTTACCGTTTCGTAACCGTCTTAAAACTTCATATCCCGTAATATCGGGAAGCATGAGATCAAGCAAAATAATATCGTAATCGTAAAGTTTACCAATCTCTAACCCATCCTCACCATATTCACTAACATCGACAACATAACCATGTGGCCGAAGCATCATCTCGATGCTTTTTGCCATTGTAGGATCATCTTCAACAAGCAGTACACGCATCAGCATTGGCCTCAAAAGATTCTCAAAAGGAATCGTGGGTAAAGGTTAACATAGCTCCAGCCTTGGCATAGTTTTTTGACAACGCCCTAAGTCCACTGTTCAGTGTAAACTACTAATAGTTGTTTATCGATAGGATTATTAATCTAAATAATGGGATATAGTCCCATTAGTAAATTGCTTATTAATGAGATAGCTCAAAGGGTTATCGAGCGTTACAGGGAACTGGGCTGGAACAGTCAAGGCTTGGGCTAGTCTTGCTTTGTAGTTTTGGCGGGGAATTTCTATAGCGCCGAAATGGCGGAGATGCTCATTTAAAAACTGCGTATCCAACAAACAAAAACCGCCAGCTCGTAGCCGAGCAACCAAATGACAAAGAGCGACTTTGCTAGCGTTCGACTGGCGCGAGAACATACTTTCGCCAAAAAAAGCACCACCTAAGGCGAGGCCATAGAGACCGCCAACAAGATGATCACCGCACCATGTCTCGATGCTATGGCAATAGCCTTGATAGAAGAGGTCTTGATAAAGATTACGAATTTCATCGTTAATCCAGGTCTGTTGCCGTGTAGGTGTAGGATCGGCGCATGCAGTAATAACTTCATGAAATGAGGTATCGCAACGGACCTCGAAGTATTCTTGGCGCAAAGTTTTATGAAGTGATCTCGAGATGTGAAATTGATCGAGGGGTAGAATCCCGCGCTGTTGCGGGTCAACCCAAAATAACAAAGGATCCTCCCGATCTTCTGCCATCGGAAAAAGGCCAATTGAATAGGCCCGCAAAACAATCTCGGGCGTTATTTTATCCATTATTCCTTCGGCCTCTTTGCCTCCTGAGCCATAAATTCTTCAAGCCAATGAATGGAATACTCACCATCGATAATTGCTTTAGTGCCAATCAATTTTTGATGTAGAGGAATGGTAGTTTCGATCCCACCAACAACATACTCTGAGAGTGCGCGGCGTAATCGCATTAAACATTCGTTACGTGACCGGCCATGAACAACCAATTTAGCGATGAGACTGTCGTAATAGGGGGGGATCGTATACCCAGAATAGAGCGCTGAATCGACGCGCACACCTAGACCACCAGGGGCATGATATTCCGTTACCTTGCCAGGAGAAGGCTGAAAGGTTTCTGCATTCTCGGCATTGACTCGGCATTCAATAGCATGACCGTCGAAGACGATATCTTTCTGATCGAATCCGAGCGGTGCCCCTGCAGCTACACGAATCTGTTCACGTACCAAATCTATACCACAGATCATTTCCGTAACAGGATGTTCGACCTGGAGTCGGGTATTCATTTCTATGAAATAAAATTCACCATTTTCATAAAGAAACTCGACCGTGCCTGCAGAGTGATACCCAAGATCCTGCAGGGCGGTTACCACGGTGCGGCCCAGCTTCTCTCGAGTCTTGGCGTTTAATGCTGGTGAGGGTGCCTCCTCCATAACCTTTTGATGTCGCCGTTGCAATGAACAATCGCGTTCACCGAAGTGAACAACCTTGCCATGGCGATCGCCAAGAACTTGTAACTCGATGTGCCGGGGTTGAGCGAGATATCGTTCGATGTAAAGTCGGCCATCACCAAAAGCAGCCTCGGCTTCATTTCGCGCCAAGGTGTAAGCTTCTGCAATCTCCTCACGTCGAGATGCAACTTTCATGCCGCGCCCGCCACCCCCTGCTGCAGCTTTAAACAACACAGGAAAGCCCAAGTTCTCGGCGGTGGTTATGGCGTTTTCGATGCTTTCGATACGCCCTGTAGAGCCTGGTACAAGGGGTAAACCAATCTTTTTAGCGATCTCGCGTGCGGTGATCTTATCGCCCATCATGCGGATATGCTCGGGTGATGGGCCAATAAAAGTCATTCCATGATCTTGGATAATCTCCGCAAACCGAGGATTCTCAGCTAAAAAACCAACTCCCGGATGAACAGCATCGCACTTAGTGACTGTAGCGGCAGTTATGAGCGCAGGAATGTTCAGATAACTATCCGCAGGTCGTGGTGGACCAATACAAACGCTTTCATCAGCAAGCCGCACATGCATCGCTTCGGCATCTGCAGTCGAATGCACAGCAACGGTTTGAATGCCCATCTCGCGGCAAGCGCGCTCGATGCGTAGGGCAATCTCCCCTCGATTAGCGATGAGAACCTTTTCAAACATTTGGCCGTCCAGGCTTATTATTCGATTACAACGAGAGGCTCACCATACTCGACAGGCTGCTTGTCCTCGATCAGAATTCGACTGACTCTTCCTGCGCGCGGTGCAACAATGGGATTCATGACCTTCATGGCCTCAACAATCAAAAGGGTCTGACCTTCCCGGACGATATCGCCTACTTTTATAAAGGCGGCTACACCTGGCTGCGGTGACAAATAGGCCGTTCCAACCATAGGCGAAGTCACTGCATTCGCAGTATCGACAGCGCCGATTTTTCCTGAAAGTTGTGACGCTGCATTGGTGGTTGCAATTGTATCAGACGCTACGGGCGCTATGACAGTGCCCGTGACGGTGCGTGCAATGCGAATCCGTTTCTCACCATCGCCCAGTTCAATTTCCGATAAGCCGGTTTCTTTAAGAAGAGTCGCTAACCGGCGAATAAGCGTTTCATCAACAGAAAAACTAGGCATGGATCCCTTTCCAGTCTCTGAAGACATTGATCGACGTGCCATATTATGAGTTTTCGATTAATTGCGCCAAGGCGTCAATTGCAAGCGTGTAACCCATAGCACCTAAACCACAAAGTGTCCCTGTGGCCACTTCGGCAATATGTGAATGATGACGGTATTGTTCTCGGCGATAAATATTGGTGAGATGGACTTCAACACAAGGGAGCCCAGCTAAACGAAGAGCATCCGCAATGGCGATGGAGGTGTGGCTATAAGCGCCGCCATTAATAGCAATTCCCTGATAGACTTGAGGAGCTTTCTGGATCTGCTCCACAAGCTCTCCCTCGATATTAGATTGGTAGGCATCCAAAGTATAACCATAGTATACCGCGCGCGTTTGCGCCTGTTCTACAATTTGCTCCAGGGTTAGGGCGCCATAAAGCGATGGCTCGCGTGTGCCCAACATATTCAAATTGGGGCCATTCAACAAAAGTAACCTGCGCGGCTTAGACAAGCAGCTATCCTTCTTGTTCGATATAGGAAGCTTGCCGCTTATAGCGGTGCGGCCCTTACTTGGCAACGCACGTGCAATCATTTGCCTTAAATTTAAGTGGGCGATAATCTTGGGAAGAGGAGAGGAGGAATTTTTGCCTAGACTATACGACCGTAATCCATCGCTAAACGCACCATTGGTCCTGATTGCAACGGTTTTTCCTGTTAGTTTAGCTCATGCGGTTCTGATATCCGTGCTTGCACTCCGGTTGGAGCAAGCGGGGATAGCTCCATGGTTGATTGGTCTCAATACAGCTGTTTTTCCCTTAGCAACGATCTTAACTGGGCCACTTGTTCCCGTTTTGCTGAGGTGGGTCAATCCAGCAACCCTTGCCGTTGGTGGTATGGCTGTAGCTGGGGCCAGTGCTGCCCTCATGGGTTTCTATTCATCGCTTGTTGCCTGGTTTATCTTAAGATTTGCTATTGGCATGGGGGTGACGGCTCTTTGGGTTGTTGCTGAAGCATGGCTGAATGCCCTGGCGCCGGAAAAGGGTCGAGGACGTATAGTCGCTTGGTATTCCGTTTCTTTAGCGAGTGGCTTTGCTATAGGGCCTCAGCTTGTAAATCTCTTGGGCATTGATGGCATTCTCCCTTTCGTTGTTCCAGCCATCGTTGGATTCTTAACCACCATGGCTCTGTTATTTATTCGCGAAAAAGCCCCTGTTATGGCGATGACTCCTGCTCAAGGCGTTGGATCTTTGCTTAAACGGGCACCTATAGCTCTGGGTTTAGCTGCAGTAAGTGGGTCGACCGAGGCTGCGATCTTCGGGTTAGTACCCTTGTTTACGGTAGATATCGGTCTGACCAAAACAGGAACCTTGTTTTTCGTATCGGCCTTTTCAGTAGGCAGTATTATTTTGCAACCCCCATTGGGGTGGTTGATCGATCATGTATCCGAACGCCGCCTAACTATCATACTTACTTTAAGTGCTGCGATCAGCGCAGCTGTTATCCCATACTTTGCAGGAACGGTATTGTTATGGCCCAGCATCGTTTTTTGGGGTGGCGTTGTTTATGGTTTCTACACCTTGGGTTTAACAAGTCTCGGTCGACGATTTCCTGCAACGGAGCTTGCAAGTGCTAATGTTGTCTTTGTTATGGCCTATCAGATCGGTGGCACTATCGGACCGCCAATTGTGGGCGCTGCTATGGATCAGTGGGGGAGTTCCGCTTTGTTGTTTAGTTTAGCAGCGGTTGCTGTAGCTGTTCCGTGTATAAATGAACTCATCACACGAATACGGCATCTTCAGGTTAAACCAAATTAACAGAGGAGATTTTGATGATCGTCGACCACCGTACCTATACGCTTTTTCCAGGCACCATAGTATCCTATATGAAATTGTATGAGGATGTAGGTTACCCGCTGCAAAGCAAATATCTTGGTGCACCATTGGGTTATTTTACGAGTATGGATATTGGAGAGTTAAATCAAGTTGTCCATTTATGGGGTTATACTTCTTTAAATGAGCGAGCGGAGAAGCGCGCAAAATTGCTGGCCGATCCTGAATGGAAGGCTTTCTCGGCACAGCAAACACTCCGGATTATGCACATGGAAAACAAGATCTTAATTCAAGCGCCCTTCATTCCTTTGCGCGTTCATTAGTAAGCAAGGGTCATCTTGCTTTAATGTAGCCACGAGATCGCATGCAAGCGTTGGTTAGATTGACTCGCCTATTCTCAGATATATGAGCATTCGCGCTTTGTTGTGTGGTTCGGCCAGTTAGCCCCCCAGCTATATCGCTATCAACCCCTTCTTGAGCCTTTGTCTGTTGGCGAGCAAAGCTTTGGCAATCAAGGACATCTCGTTTCATCGTATCAACATCGGTATTCGCGCGTGTCCAATTGCTGACGGCGCGCTCGCTGCCGAAACTTAGGCAACTACTTAAACAGGAACAAAGAACAACAAACCCCAATGTCTGTGAAGCGATTGATATCCATTTAAAAATGGAGGAATGCCAAGACAATTTCGTACCGTTAAAACACAGGCTTTTCAGTGCCACTCATCACCCAGTCCTTGAGGACAAGGATCAAGCCGTCGATCCATTTTTCACGCAGGACACGCTCAAACTTTGCTCGAGTAAAGGCGCGTAAGGAGTGGCCCTCAACCTTGACGTCAACGATTTGGTAAGTCCCATTAATCATACGCAACTGCCAATCGGCTTGTACCTCACCGCCTTCGCGCCGCTTTAGCAATGCCCCAATCAAGATATCTTGATCTGAGGTTGAGCGTGCATCTCTGACTTCGAAACCAACGAAAGAAAGTTTCAGCATCAGCTTTGGGTAAAACATTACAACATATTTGTGAAACCAACTCAGGAATTCCGCAACCCTATCCGCATTAGACTGGCGGAGAAACGGTCCTAAGGTGAATTTGCCTAGGCCTTCAATATCCAGCGCCTTGTCCAATATGCCACCCAGCATAGAAATACGTTGTTCGTCCGTGAGCCCTGGTTTGGTAAGGGCCTCTTGCGTGCGCTGACCCATATTGATCATAAAGGTTTTCGCCTCTTGCTCATTGGCAGCGGCGGCAAGGGCTGGAAAACTCCCCACCAAGGCCCCAGTAACAAGAAAAACGGACACAGCGAACTGACGACGATTCATAAACCTATCTCCTATAGCGCATAGCGCAGTCGCACATGATCGCGCGTCCCTTTAGCTAAGGTCAAGCAGTTCACATAAGATAAAATAGAAACACCTAACTGTCGTAGGAAATTAGCGAAGTAAAGGGGATGCCGGTCTTTTCGAGTCGCTGGCGGCCGCCAAGGAAAGAAAGCTCGATAATACAAGCCGCCGCTGCGACATTGGCGCCAATTTTCTGCAAGAGGACGATAGCCGCTTCGAGAGTGCCGCCTGTCGCCAGGAGATCGTCCAATACAACTACACGCTGTCCGGGTTGGACAGCGTCGGCCTGAATTTCAATCGTGTCCTGGCCATATTCAAGATCATATGTATAGCGAATAGTGGCACCAGGTAATTTCCCTCTTTTACGAATCATAGCAAAACCAATCCCCAATTCTAGAGCCAGAGGGGCGGTCGTTAAAAATCCACGCGATTCAATTCCAAGCAAGAGGTCGGGTTTGTAGGGAGCGATTTGATCACGTAAGCATTGGACCGTTGTCTGCCAAGCCTTGGGGTGTGCAAGCAAGGTTGAGATGTCATAAAATAAAATGCCTGGTTTTGGAAAATCAGGTACCGATCGAATGTAATCTTTTAGATTCATGAATTCCTCGCTGCATGCCTTTGCTGTGCGGGCGCGATCCTATCTGGTAGTTCGGGTTCTTACAATCTCATTCTCGAAGGAATCTGGGCCTATACGGCCTTAGATGAACCCTCTATAACGGGGTATCTTGAATTGGGAATATGCTATGTCGATGTAGGTCGATGGATGAGTGGTTGTGTTATCAAACATCACGTCTTATTCAAGAGGTATTCATGGCACCGGATAGCTAGAGGTATTCAGGTATCGCTATTCCTGCTATCGCGATGAAAAGGTTATGACGATGAAGCTCTTCATGCGTTTTATAGTATCGATCGTTTTTGGATTCTTAGGCGTTTACTCATACTCATCGCCCACCATGGCGGCCGACCGTGTGGTGTTCGGTACGAACTGGAAAGCGCAAGCTGAACACGGGGGTTATTATCAGGCTGTTGCCGATGGAACCTATCGCAAATATGGTCTGGAGGTTGTTATCGAACCAGGTGGACCTCAACGCAACGACCGGCTTCTGTTGGCGACGGGCAAATTGGATTTTTACATGGGTGGGAATCTCATTCCGTCTTTTTTTGCAGTTCAGCAAAAAATACCAACCAAAGTCATCGCTGCAATTTTTCAGAAAGAGCCGCAAGCGATATTAGCGCATCCTGATGTTGGTATCGAAAAATTTGAGGATTTAAAATCCATCGATCTTCTTATCGGTAAAGGTGGGTTAGCTACGTTCTATCGATGGATGGTGGCGGCCTATGATTTTAGCGAAGAACGGGTACGACCTTATACTTTTAATGCGGCACCGTTTCTGGCTGACAAAAAAATAGGAATGCAAGGTTATGTAACCTCTGATCCCTATGAGATCGAACGTACGGGTGGCTTTAAACCTAAGGTTTTTCTTCTAGCTGATTATGGCTTTGATACATACTCGACAACAATTGAGGCGCGCATTGATACGATTGAAAAACATCCAGATATGGTTCAGCGATTCGTCGATGCCAGTATTATCGGTTGGTATAATTATCTCTATGGTGATCATCGTGCTGCTAATGAGTTAATCAAAAAAGATAATCCAGAAATGACGGATGCGCGATTGGCCGCAGCCTTAGCAGGGATGAAGGCCTATGGTATTGTTGATAGCGGCGACGCGCTTTCGCTAGGAATCGGCGCCATGACCGATGCTCGGGTCAAAAGTTTCTTTGAGAAGATGGTGCAGGCTCAGGTTTTCTCACCTGATCTTGATTATCGTCAGGCGTATACTCTGCAATTCGTCAATAAGGGTGTTGGCAAGGAGTTACGGCATCCGTGACAGGCACGGCACTGGTTAGGGTAGATCAGGTTGGAAAAACCTATACCTCGGGTGTAACGGCTCTCTCAGCGCTTACATTTTCTCTTAACGTGGGAGAAATTGTAGCTGTCGTCGGGCCATCGGGTTGCGGCAAGAGCACGCTTCTGCGGTTAATCGCGGGATTAGAGACGCCAACTACAGGGAATATAAGGCTTGGATACCAAGATGATGGTGCAGGCATCGGTTATATTTTTCAAGATCCAACTCTATTGCCGTGGGCGACGGTAGAAGAAAATATTACCTTACCTCTTCGCTTAGGATCCGATCCATCGCATGCAACCCTTTCCGTCGATCAAGCTTTAGCTTTGATCGGCCTGGAAGATTTTGCACGTGCTTACCCTCGCCAGCTTTCGGGTGGCATGAAAATGCGCGTTGCCTTGGCGCGCAGTCTAGTTACCAATCCTCAATTACTACTTTTAGATGAACCTTTCGCTGCTATCGACGAAATTGGTCGGTTTCAACTTGATGAACAACTGATAAGTTTGTGGCAGCAGCGCAAATTTTCGGCGGTATTTGTGACGCACTCAATTTACGAGGCTGTATACTTAGCGCATCGCGTCGTAGTGATGAGCCCCCGGCCAGGACGCATCCTTGGTGAAGTCAATATAGAGACACTGCAACCACGGTCTTTTGCATTTCGAGCAAGTGTGGATTATGTGCAAGCCTGTAATTTGGTAATGAAAATCCTTACATCAAAAGCAGAAGAGGAGGATCAGAGGTTAAGAGGGAAAGAGTCATGAAATTTTTGGTATCGCAGAAGATTCTCCCCTCAACATTAATGGTAATAGTAGCTCTGTTAGCGTGGGAGGGGTTGGTGCGTAGCACTAAGATCCCGCCCTATGTTTTACCTGCTCCAAGCGATATTTTTGCGAGCCTTATCCAAGATGGTGGCTCTCTCTATCACGCACTTCTTGTGACTTTGCGGATTTGTTTTATCGCCTTAAGCATTGCAACTCTTGGCGCTATATCCTTAGCGATTTTATTCGTTCAGTCGATTTGGAT
This sequence comes from Alphaproteobacteria bacterium, assembly GCA_041396725.1. Lineage (GTDB taxonomy): Bacteria > Pseudomonadota > Alphaproteobacteria > JAWKYA01 > JAWKYA01 > JAWKYA01. Next base: position 63,646 of record JAWKYA010000002.1, on the reverse strand, counting down.
TGAACGTGCCTTGCTACCTCTGGCAGTTGTTTTGCAGGTAACGCCCATTATTGCCATTGCACCATTATTATTGATTTATCTGCCAAACACGGAATGGGCGTTAATCATTTGTGCCGCTATTATCGCTTTTTTCCCAATTCTTGCGAATACGGCACAAGGCTTAGTAAGTGTCGATCCTAGTCATATGGATTTGTTTCGCCTTTATAAGGCATCGCGATGGCAAGTATTGTGGTGGCTTCAGTTTCCTACAGCCTTGCCTCATATTATGACAGGATTACGAATCGCAGGTGGCCTTGCTTTGATTGGTGCCGTTGCGGCAGAGTTTGTCGCAGGATCTGCTGGCGTAGGGTCTGGCCTTGCTTGGCGTCTTATCGAGGCGGGTTATCGATTAGAAATACCACGTATGTTCGCGGCTTTATTTCTATTGGCAGCGACAGGTATTGCGATCTACGCAGGATTTTCGGGACTCACATGGTTAGTTTTGCATCGTTGGCATGAGCCCATACGCCGGAACTCATAGATTATAGCGGTTCATTTGATCTTCTGATTTTCAGCGGCGAAATGGTCGGAGTAAGTGGATTCGAACCACCGGCCCCCGCGTCCCGAACACGGTGCTCTACCAGGCTGAGCTATACTCCGTCCCTATTGGGACTTTACCCCCTGGCTTATAGCGCTGTGGTGTATCTCCTGCAAGGCCCGCGACAGCGTCTTCGGGTATTTCTTGCGAAATCTATTGGACCATCCGTCGCCATTGCAGTTCGCCAATATCGCAAGGAGGCGGAGTTCGTTTATCGGCAATAAGCATGCGAGGCAATCTCTGGCCGTAAAGAACATGGGAACTCGGATGGCCTTGCATAGGTCGGGCCGCGATTTCCAGAATAAGCTTCCGCAAAATCGCCTCACCAAAGGCGGTGAAGTTCTCTGCCACAACGACAAAGGCACCATTTCCACCAATAACGCAGTTCTCATAATAAAGATCGAGATTAACGATAGCAGGATAGCCAAAAGAAGGCTTGTCATCCAGAATAGGGAGCCCGTTGATGGTGATTCCTCTCTTGAGCGCGGCATCGCGAGCGACTGTAACTAAAGGCCCTGTATTGTTTGGACCATCACCGGATATATCAATGACTCGGCGCTCGCCTTCATAACCATTATTATCAAAAAGAGGGATCGCCGACTCTATAGCACCGCTAATGGACGTACGCGACGCGGAGACGGGTTCTGCCTTTATGAGCTGCGCGATAAATTTATTGGCGTCATCAAGGTTGGCGATAGATGACCAATTGACGGCGATGTGCGTATTTCCGTATCCTGCCCATTCTAAGTAAAGAACGGCGATCTTTCTGTTGAACCCAGATTTAATTGCAGCATGAACACGCGGATCACGAAGTGCGGCAATGTATCCATCTCTTTGAAGTTTAGCTTCGGTAGCATCCACACTCCGCGATACGTCCACTGCTAGGACAAGCTCAAGATCAACACTCTCAGCCTTAGCTTCAGCAACCCCAAAGAACAGTATTACGGCGATAAGATAGGAAATATATTTCATTGCCCAGACCCCGAAAGCCTTAGGTTTGAACAAGGGTAGCGCGATCTTGTTGCGAAGCAACCCCTAATGCTAAAGAGATTGTAAATTAAAGAAAAAGCGAAAAAGGAACAAAAAGAAAAGTAGCTGCTAAGTCGCGCGCCCGATGCAAAAGTCGACGATGCCCGTAAGAGCAGACTTAATCTCGCTATCCGGGAATATACCCAGTGCATCCCGAGCAATAGCGCCATAGTGACGGGCGCGTTTAATAGTATCGCGTAAAGCATCGTGCTTTTTAAGTAGGGTTAACGCATGATCGAAGTCCGCATTTTCGTGGCTTTGCGTTTGCATTGTGCGGCGCCAGAAATCTCGTTCTTCTTGGGTGCCTCGACGAAAAGCAAGGATAACCGGCAAAGTCATTTTGCCGTCGCGAAAATCGTCACCTTGGGTTTTGCCAAGGTCAGTTTGCGCTGGTGCATAATCCAAAACATCGTCGATAAGTTGAAATACAATTCCAAGATTAAATCCATAGCTACGTAAAGCTTCGCGTGCGACGCGTTTTACATCGCCAACTACAGCACCAAGTTCGCACGCTGCAGCAAACAGAGCGGCAGTCTTTGCTTGAATAACCTCCAGATAGTCGCTTTCGGAGGTTTCTGTATCGTTAGCGGTCAAGAGTTGTAAAACCTCTCCTTCAGCTATAATGGCGGAGGCATCTGAGAGGATTTTAAGAACCGCACGGTCACCATCCGCAACCATAATTTGGAAGGCGCGACTAAACAGGAAATCACCAACTAGGACAGATGGCTTGTTTCCCCACACAGCATTGGCACTATCTTGGCCGCGGCGCAAAGCGCTCTCATCCACGACATCATCGTGAAGTAATGTTGCGGTATGCAGAAATTCTATGGCACCAGCAAGACCATAAGCCCGGTCTCCAGTATAACCACAAAGGCGCGCTGCAGCTAAGGTTAACATCGGCCTGAGCCGTTTACCACCCGCAGCAATTATATACCCTGCTACTTGCGGGATAAGCGGGACACGACTTGTCATCTTCTCGACAATGAGACTGTTAACTTTGTCAAGATCCTGTCCAACAAGAGTCGTCAATTGATCCATCGCTGTAAGCGATGAAGCGAGATTGCGCTGGCTCTCGAGACTGACCACCAAAGCCATCATCGTCTCCTTGCAGAAGGATTTAGGTCATGACTTGACCCATGATCGGAACGAAAGCATAGAATAGCTATGGAGTAGGTCAAGAGGCGGAAAGTCGCGGACTACCTTATTGGATGACGGTATTGCGTAATGAGCCAACCGAATAGCGTTAAGACAACAGTGGATCATCTTTTGAACGGTAGAGTCGCACTTGAGCAGCCGCATCAGGGTTATCGTGTCGCAGTAGATCCTGTATTTTTAGCAGCCGCAGTTGCAGCGCACTCGGGCGATAGAATTCTTGATTTAGGGGTCGGAACCGGAGCGGCGGCCTTATGTCTTCTCGCGAGAGTACCCAAGATTGAGGTAGTCGGTATTGAGATTGATCCACTTATTGCGGATTTAGCTCAGCAGAACGCACTTCGTAACAATGTCCATCAACGTTTGCATATCTTCGTGGGGGATATCGCCGCACCGCCTTCCTCCGCAACTCGCTCCTTGAGCGATGGATTTGATCACGTTATGGCAAATCCACCTTATCTTGTGGGAGAAAAATTTTCAGCCCCGCATCACGCACAAAAACAGCTAGCTCACCAAGAAAGCACAGCGGATCTAGCAATCTTTGTGAAAACAGCGATGACATATCTGAAACCTAAGGGGAGTCTCACTCTTATCCATCGCGCGGATCGCTTAGGGGACATTTTATCCATTTTAACTCAGAAAGAAATGGGAAGTATTGTGATCTATCCCTTATGGCCAGGCCGTAGGCGCGATGGTATATGTAGAGATGCTAAGCGTATCTTGGTTCAGGTGATCGTAGGGAAAAAGGCCCCTTTACGATTAGCGGCAGGCCTCACCTTGCATCAAGCTGGTGGTGAATATACACCAGAAGCAGAGGCCGTATTACGTGGCGGCACTGCTCTCTTGCTTTAAGCTATTATCCTGCGCAGAGTCTGTCTTATGTTTGGATTATCTTTATCAAAATTGATACTACTAGCCTTACTGGTAGGAATTATCTGGTATAGCTACCGTTTATGGGGCGGGAAACCGCGCTCACAAAATCGGCAGCCGCCACCGAAATTCGGCCGCGGATCATCCCAGGAGACCATCGAATGTCCGGTTTGTAAGGTCTATGTCGTTGCTACGAAATTGAAAAATTGTGGGCAAAAGGGGTGTCCTTATTAAAGATACGGACGGCGTTGAATTGATAGGCCACCACAGGTATGGTGCGGCGCACAACCGATAGGTAGAATTAGAGCCATGACGTCCGCCATTATACCATCGCCGCGCAGATCTCTTCCTTCGGATCACCCGACACAAGAGACCAGTTTTCAGGCCTTGATCTTAAGATTGCAGAGCTATTGGGCGGCAAAGGGCTGCGTTATCCTGCAGCCTTATGACATGGAAGTGGGCGCTGGTACCTTCCATTGGGCGACAACGCTACGTGCCTTAGGACCCGAGTCTTGGAGTGCCGCTTATGTACAACCCTCCCGGCGGCCTGGCGATGGGCGCTATGGGGAGAATCCAAACCGCCTTCAACACTATTATCAGTTTCAAGTTATCCTGAAACCATCGCCAGAAAACAGTCAGCAGCTATTTCTCGATTCATTGCGTGAGCTTGGGATCGATACATCTCTTCATGATATCCGCTTTGTTGAAGATGATTGGGAAAGCCCTACCTTGGGAGCCTGGGGCTTAGGGTGGGAAGTTTGGTGCGATGGTATGGAGGTAGGACAATACACTTATTTTCAGCAAGTCGGTGGTCTTGAATGCAACCCAGCGTCGACTGAATTAACTTACGGTCTTGAACGCCTCGCTATGTATGTTCAGGGCATCGAAAACGTATACGATCTTCGCTGGAATTTCGAGCCAGACGATAATACGCAGGATAAAAAAACTTATGGCGACATTTATCATCAAGCTGAGGTTGAATTCTCACGACATAATTTTGAACTAACGAATACCAGTCGGCTCTTACGTCAGTTTGAAGAAGCAGAGTTAAACTGCAAAGAGTTCCTAGAGGCAAAGGTCGCTCTGCCGGCCTATGATCAATGTATTAAGGCATCCCATCTCTTTAATCTCTTGGATGCACGTGGCGCCATTAGCGTTACCGAGCGTCAAGCTTATATCGGCCGAGTTCGTACCTTAGCCAAAGCCTGCTGTGAAGCCTATTTGGCTAGTCGTGGTCACGGTAATTGGCCTGCTACCCTTGAACTGGCGGGTGGAAGCGCGTAATGCCTCAGTTTTTTCTTGAATTATTCGGTGAAGAGATCCCAGCGCGAATGCAAGTAAAAGCCGCTGAGGATTTGTGTCGTTTGCTAGCCACTGGTTTAACAGAAGCCGGGGTGACTTTTTCACATACAGCAAGTTATGTGACGCCACGGCGACTGGTTGTGACTATCGATGGCCTTCCAGTGGTTCAATCCGATCGTACGGTGGAACGGAAAGGACCGCGTATCGATGCGCCCCCGAATGCCATCGAGGGATTTCTGCGCTCAGCAGAAACGACTCTAGATGTATGTGAAAAACGCGATATCAAAGGGGTAACTTTCTTATTTTCGTCGAAAACCGTTAAGGGCCAAGCGACGACAGATTTGCTGGCGGAACTGATTGTAAAATCCATCCGTGAATTTCCATGGCCAAAATCAATGAAGTTTGGTGCTCAAACTCAAACCTGGGTTCGGCCACTGCACTCTATCATTGCTCTGTTTGATAATAAGGTAGTGCCAGGGAGTATCGATATGGGGGGTGGCAAGAGTCTCACCTTTGGCGCCACCACTTGGGGGCATCGATTTATGTCTCCAGCAAGTTTTACTGTCGACGGATTCTCAAGATTACGAACAAAAGCTTCAGAAAACTCATGTCATTTTGAATTAGCTCGGAAAAGCAATCGATCTTAGATGCAACTTCAAGAAAACTTTGTCATCGGATTTGCGTCTTCGCGACGATCCAGGAGTCTGATGGAAGAGGTTATCGGACTCGTAAAGTGTGGTAGCCCTGATTTGACTTATCGATACCAAAGTTTATGACATTACCACTGAAGTCGTAACGGCTTTTTTATGCGCAATGCAACAAAGTACTTCTCTCCGATAGAGATGGCTGCAGGTGGAATGGTACCTCTTTTGTCGTTAATTGCAAATATTGACGCCAAGGATGGCGGTAAACTGATTGTTGCTGGAATATGAGCGAGTTTTACGCGCTCGGCTCTCCGATGCACCCGGTTTGCTTTTTTATGAGACGGATCAAAAGCAAACTTGATACACTTTTAAGCTTGCCAGTATGACTTTCATGCCAAGCTAGAGTGCGGTCCTGGATAGTAAAAAGATTGGAATTTTGGCGGCCGATCTTGGCGATATTCTCTAGTTCTACATTGATAAGTATGCGAACTGGCCATTGGCGAAAAGATCTTCATCTAGCATGATTGAAGGTACCGAAATTCACGAATCTTGGGTCAGTACTATGCTCTTCACCAGAAGAGGTAAGTTGCAAAGCCATTGCGGATCATTATGCCATAAGCCCATCAGATCGTTGCCTTCGCCTAATGCGGTTATCTTATCCCTCTCCGACAAATTGAATGCACAGTAGGCTTTTTGCGATTGGAAAGTACCGACGAGCTCAAGATCCATATGCTTTGCATACCGCGCGGCCACCAAGGTTTGATCAGCTTATCCGTGAAAATAAACGGCAGAATTGCCATTACCGGAAAATTCTTTGCCGCTGGTAGCATACGTGAGCAGAATCACGCTGGTCAGAGGCAATTTCGGCAGTTAATGGAATTTTGGCGAATCGATTGAAGAGTTACCTTGAAGAACGAGCACCACGTCTACGATCTGGTCACAGCTGTTTTTGCGATGGGTGGGAAGATATTCACGGCTTCTCGCTGAGGATTGATGCCCTTGGATAACGCGGTATCGGAGGATGGTGCCAATCTCCTTAGCAGCTATCGGCACGCCACCATGTTACGCATATCGAAGAGAAAAAGGGATAATCATCATTATCTTCGCTGGCGAAGAATCTCTTTCTCTCGTGGAAGAAACGGATCTATATGAAGGTTGACCGCGCGGCCTTGGCTTCAATCTGCCTTGCAAAGAGATGAGCAGGATGGCTATGGCGGAACTACGGCGTCAATTGATGTTTTTCTTCGACAAGGTAACCCGTTAACGATCCTGAACCGCCGCTGCCTGCAATCGTTACGCGGTTGCTTTGGTATTCGAAGGTACTCATGAATCCATTGGCTGAATTTTCTAAGATTGAAGTGGGCACCTGTGTTAATCGGTTTATTCTTTCGGCAAAGATATAGCTGAAGAATATTGCAAGGAATGCGAAATCTTCTCAACTGTTAAAGAGGCCAATCTTGCAGAGATGTGTCGGCGTTAGGACTTCCTGTACCTCCAGGGTTGTAACGACAAAGTCTACTTTGGCATGCACTACGCTCAGAAAGACTTATCGAGCGGTCTGAATTCTCAGTGGACAAACAGCCGGAGGCAGTTGAATCTGCATTGGGTAAAGTTTGGCGATGCAAAATCCCTCTTCTTGTATCGGTTGGATAGTTGCTTGCTTTGTCCAGCTGCAACATGATGGATGCAGTTCTTAATCTTAGTTGGAACTGATGAGCAATTGTTGACTTGCCCTGCGAGTTTTGCTTATGATAGCTTCTCGTCCTTCATTCAAAATTATACCAGCAATGTTGTTTGGAGATGGTCGTCTTTTGAGAGGATTATGAGGCGGCATAAAACCACGAAGGTGTTCGGCTCGACACAGAACTGGACGAGAACGCCCGGACTTAAAAATCTTGTTGCTGATTATAAATCTTTGATTGCTGGGAACCAGGGCGCGGCCGCCCTCAGGACCCCAAGAGGCTCAACTCTGGAACGATTAGTGCAGTATTTAACTCATGGGATGGATCAGCAGGCGCAGATTTATCGTAAGTCTGATATCTGAAAGTTGGGGCACTGCGGATTGTGTCCAGGCTATGGTCTTCGGGAATATGGGCCCAGGTTGCCACCAACGTCAGCTTCACCGTGACCCCTCGACTGAGAAAATATTGCTCTACAGTGAGTATGTGTGAATGTAGGTGAGGATATGTCGTTGCCAGTATTCAGACATACGCAGCATTTCTGCTCTGCAAGGAGTAAGCGAAGGCTAATAATTCCGATCTTCAGCGGTGGAAGAAGTGATACCTGCGGTTTTCAAAACGGCTGCGATGTGCGCACAACTTTGGAAAGCATTATCGCGATATGCAGGATATCGAATTTACGGTTGAGGATGATAAGCTTTATATGTTACAAACACGGACCCGGGAAACGAACAACTCAAACAGCGCTTCTGATGTGCGATCGAGATGGAAGCGGAAACATCCGATGAAGCAAGCGGTTATCGGGTTGATCCAGCTCTTGATCAGTTGCTGCATCGACCCCTAGATCAAAGCGAAACGGGGAGGTCATCGCCAAGGGTTTACCGGCATCTCGGTGCGGCCTCGAGTAAAGTGTCTTTACAGCTGATGAAGCTGAGGCCTTATACAAAGGGCGGCTGTTGTACTGCTGCGGATCGAGACCGTAGCCCTGAAGGAATATTCATGGTATACCGCTGCCAAAGGAATTTTGACCACGCGCGGTGGCATGACCAGCCGTACCGCTGTGGTAGCACGCGGTATGGCCGGCCTTGCGTGTATCAGGGCAGGAGATCCGTATCGATTATTCGGCAAAAACACCTCAGTCGGCTCTGTGATCCTGCGACGAAGATGCAGATTATTATATCAGTAGAGACTGCTTAGGCGAAGGTGTGCGGTCTTATTCCGACCATTCAACCTGGATTATCTGAGCATTTTAAAACACTAATGGTTAGGCGGATGAATTGCGCCGTATGAAGGTTCGTTGCCGATGCGGAAACCCGACCGATTATCAGGCGGCTCGGAAGGTTCAGCGCGGAAGAATCGGCCTTTTGCCACCCTGACATATGTTTTTGACGAAGAACATTGTTCCAATGCGATGGCATGCTGGATTGACGCTGAGGATGAAGCTGAGCTTGTGGCAGCTCGGATAAACTTTCCTATGCAACGCCAAGATTTCATCAAACTGTTTGAAATTCTGGCAACTTACAGGTGACCAGTACAAGCTATTGGAGTCACACTTCATGAGTTCTTACCCATAAAAAAACAGATCAGAGGTGAAACAGTCGCTAAAAGAGCTAAAGGTTTCTATGATGGAAGTTCGTAGCGAACCAGCGCTTGCGCTGATCAAATCCGTCAGCAGGTCATGTGGATGCCGTCGGAATCGGTCTGTATCCAGAGATTTGCGAAATGCAAGCGCGCGCTATATTCGAAGCTCGCCCGTCAGAAACGCAACGACGTGGCGAGACCGTCGTTCCAGAAATCATGATTCCACTGGTTGCGACAAAGGCTGAGATCGCGATTATGAAACAGCTTGTCGATCGAGTGGCTGAGACAGTTAAAAAAGAAACAAAGGCACAATTCGACTACCTTGTGGGAACGATGATTGAACTACCGCGCGCAGCATTACGCGCCAATGCCATTGCTGAGGCTGCCGAGTTTTTTAGTTTTGGAACAAATGATTTGACGCAATCGACTTTTGGTTTATCCCGCGACGATGCCACAAGTTTCCTGGCAACCTATCAAAAGGCAGGAATTTTTGAAATCGATCCTTTTGTGACCCTTGATCGCAAGGGTGTCGGAGTTTTGATTGAAATCGCTGCGACCCAGGGAAGAAAAACCAACCCACGATTAAAACTAGGTATCTGTGGCGAACATGGGGGTGATCCTGCCTCAGTTGCTTTTTGCGAGATGGTGAAGCTCGATTACGTATCTTGCTCACCTTATCGCGTTCCCATTGCGCGGTTAGCTGCTGCCCAAGCTGCTGTTGCTCCGGCAGGAATTAAACCAACATCAACAGCATAGGGTAAGTGTTAGGAAATGAGGGATGATCAAGCTTTTTTATTACCCGGGAAATGCTAATCTAGCGCCGCATATTCTCTTAGAAGAGATGGGTGTGCCGTATCAATTGCAGCTGGTGGATCGCGATAAAAACGAACATAAGAGTGAGGCTTATCTAAACCTTAACCCTACGGGCCGGATTCCAGCCATGATCGATGATGGCTTGATCGTTTTTGAGTCGGCGGCAATTTGCTTGCATTTATGCGATAAATATCCCGATAAAGGATTAATTCCAAAAATAGGTACGCCCGAGCGGACAAAATTTTATACGTGGCTTATGTATCTAACCAATACTATTCAGCCGGAAGTGAGCATCTGGTGGTATAGCGAGCGTTATACAGCAGACTCTAGTGGCGTTTCTGCGATTAAGGCAGCCTCTGATCAAAGACTAAACGACATGTTTACCTTGATCGATCAGCAGCTTGCCAAACACGGACCTTTCTTCTTAGGCAAGGATTATACGGCAATTGATCCGTACTTATTGATGGTGTCGCGCTTTGCACGCAAAACACAGAAGCCTCCACGCAATTTTCCTGTCTTGGGGAAGTATCTTGAAAACTTATTAGCGCGGCCTGCTGTTCAACACGCCCTTCAACAGGAAGGACTCGAAGCGCCCTTCATTTAGAAAGACGCTAAGATAGGCAGTCGAGAATGCCGCCTTCTGGGGTAAGGCCTTGAATATGGCGTCGATGCCAAAGGGCATAGAATAATAATCCCCATGCGGCATGGGCTAGGCGAGAATCCGTTGCTAAGCGCGGTTCAGTATAAAGCCTACGAACAGCATCAACCCGCGCAATCTCTGCGATCGCGACTTGGCGTGCCATAGCATCACCGAGTTTCTTTCCCTGCTCTAGCATCCAGGCACCTACGGGGACAGTGAAACCGCGTTTTCGTGAAAAAGGTTGAGCTATGGGAAGATGTTGCTCTAGCCAATGACGAAGAAGCCACTTCCCCATTCCCTGATTTATTTTGAGTTTATCAGGAAGATTGAAGGCGAAACTAGCAATCTCTCGGTCAAGAAACGGCGTTCGCCCCTCTACACCATGAGCCATCAAGCATCGATCAAGTTTAATGAGAAGATCATGAGGAAGCCAATCCATACAATCGGTGGCTTGTAGTTTCTGGAGAGAGGTAAGGTCTCGTTTAGAAAATTTAGCTTCACTATCCCGAAATTCTCGCTGCCAATTTCTATCCTGCTCGTAGTGAGGATGTAAAAGACCAAGGCCATCGAAAACGCCACGACTGCGCATAGATTTCTTGAAAGGCCATGACCGTAAGGCGCTACGATAACGGCCATAGCCGGCGAAAATTTCATCACCTCCCTCACCAGAAAGAACAACCTTAAATCCATGCTGACGAGCCGATCTTGCCAGCAACCAAGTTGGGATAATGGCATAATCACAAACAGGATCATCCATCGCAGCGACAATCTCTGGGAGATGATTCCAAAAATCCTGAGATCTAACAGGTACTTCAATGATCTCCGCCTTACAGGCTTTGGCAACGGCCGAAGCAAGGGGACGCTCATCCGTAACGGTAGTATCAGGAAATCCAGCAGTGAAAGCTGTAACAGGCTGAGGGTTAAGGCGCGCCATCATGGCAAGAATAGCTGAGCTATCAATTCCTCCAGATAGAAACATAGCATAAGGTACATCCGAACGTTGATGGATGTGGATGGTTTCTTCTAGGACATGATCTAACTTCTTTAAAGCCTCTGAGAGTGGTATGAGTTCTGGGGAAGGTTGAATGCCATAAGCAGGCTCTTGTTTACGAGAAATAATCCGCCCATCTTCGATTATCAAGGTTTCTCCAGGTAATAGACGATGAATCGCGGGAAAAATTGTTTGAGCGCCGAGCGTAAAGTGAAGCTGTAGTAATTCGAGGCGTTTATCTGATCGAAGATTCGGTTCGGCGATCCCCGCTGCAATAAGCGCCTGAGCTTCGGAAGCGAATGCTATACTTCCCGAAGTTTCAGCATAGTAAAGTTGTTTAATTCCAAAGGGATCTCGCGATAAAATGAGGCGGCGCCCTACGAGATCGTGGATTGCTAAAGCATACATCCCACGAAGATGATGAGGGAAAGAAACGCCATCACGGCCATAGAGAGCTAAAGGAACTTGCAATCTCGATAAGGTTCGAAATGGAAATCCATCAAGGGCTTTCCGCAATTCGATATAATTATAAATTTCGCCATTCCCAATAAGCGCACGCTTTTGGTCGTTGTTACTGTAGAGTGGTTGATCACCGCCTTTAAGATCGATGATGGCGAGGCGCCGTTGCATCATAGCAACATTCCCGGCAACATGGTCGCCGCGACCATCGGGACCACGATGCTTCAACGCTCCATCAAAAAGATCGAGCAGGTGGGCGCTATGGGACCCTATTATGCCGGCGATGCCGCACATCCTATACCTTCGTGGTGAGTGATGTAAAGAAATCGAGCCATTGCTGCAAAACGATTTCCTTACTAAATTGCGTATTGTAAGTTTGATATCCGGAATTGGCGAGGCTATCGCGGAAGTCTCGACTTTGCCCTAATGACTTGATGCACTGCGTCAAGGCACTCACATTATCGACAGGAAAAAGAAGACCATTCTTTTTGTCAGTAATTAAAGCCGAGGGGCCGGAACTGGCCGCAGCCACCACAGGCGTACCCTGAGCGAAAGCCTCGAGAACGACATTACCTAGAGGTTCGTGGCGGGATGGGCAAAGAAAGATATCGCAGGTAGCGATAAGATCGGCACTGTCGCTGCGCCAACCTAGAAATCTGACGCGATCTTGAATTTTTAGATCCTGGGTTTGTCGGATTAACTGTGATTGTAAGGGACCTTCTCCTGCAATCAAAAGATAATGATCGGGTAAATCGGTCAGAGCTTCAATCGCTATATCAATAGCTTTATTAGGATGAAGACGTCCTAAGACAAGGAGGATCGTTCCTTCGGGGGGAAGATCGAACTGACTACGCGGGATGGTGCGACCTGGGACGGAATCTACAAAGTTTGGAAGATAGTGCACGCGATCCTTAGGCCAACCGTGACGGACAACATAGTCTACGATATGATGTGTATTACCGACCAAATAATTGCATTGGCGATAATATTTAAGATCATAATATCCACCAAGACGTCCAATATGAATAAAGGGATAACCCGAAGTCTTATGAGGGCAGGCCGCGGTGGCACGATTCATCCACGTGCAAACAAGAGAAGGTTGAAACTCCTTGATGGCCTGCGCGAAGCGGCGTTTGGAGAAGATATCCCACATTCCTCCAAATCTTAATTCAAGAGGGTCAATTCCGTGGGCACGTAATTGCTCCATTCGTTCCGCATTGCGACGGATGATAACCCGTTGATCGATCCCTGTCATAGAAAGAGCGGTCACAAGGCGGATAAAAAAATTCTCGGCGCCGCCATGAGTACTTCCTGCCATCGCTTGGAGAACGCGCATGTTAGGCCTTTGGCTCGGGATTTCCTTCATCAGGCTCTAAGGTTGCCTTGAGATAGGAAATCAACGGATAAAGACCGGCAAAGAGAGCGATAGTGAATCCCCATGCTCCCTCCCGATATCCTTTACGACTAAAATAGCATTTTAAAAAACGGGAAAAAACTCGGCGCAAATTTCCTCGGAAGGTTCCAATGTCTTGTCCTCTTGCTTTAAGACTACGTAAATCCTGAGCGCGTGCCGTCGTATATCGATCGAAACGGTAAATCATATCGGAGAGATTACGATCTACATAATGAACCATGCGTTCGTGCAGCCATTGTCGCTCCCCTTTGAGGGTTACCTTGGGATGCACGCGTTCCTCACCCCAGTGTTTAGCGCCGCGTGCAAAAAGCCGGACCGTTGCACTGACGCCCCATTGTGCACCCCACCCATAGCGAATAAGACGGCGACCGACGTAATTGTCATAAGGAATAAGAAAATAGCCAAATGGGGCCATGCTAATGCGGTGGCGAATTTCCGCAGCCAAGGCTGGCGTCACGCGCTCGTCTGCATCTACTTCAAGAATCCAGTCGCCCGTAGTAGTCTCGATGCCTTGATTACGTCGTAAACCCTCAATTTCCCACGCCCCTTCAAGGATACGCGTATTGAATTTTTCGGCGATATCTCGACTGCGATCCGTGCATCGATCCAGGATGACAACGATTTCATCCGCGAAGGTTAGAGTTGCGAGGCAGTCAGCGAGTTGTTCTTCCTCGTTATGAGCAACGACAAGAGCTGAAAGACGTTGTTTCATGCGACGGCCCCGTAAGCCTTCTGCCATAACTCATAAACTTGTTGCTCGACCTTCTCTACAGTAAGCGATCCCATCAAACTGCGCTGCGTGCGATAGTCATATCCGGGCGCAGAGATAAAGTCCTCAAAACTTTCAGGAGTTCGCACAGCTGCGGTATATTTTCCCCAAGGATGGTAAAGCTCGATGCGACTTGGTCCAAATAGTCCAAGCGTAGGGATACCGGCTGCGGCAGCAAGGTGCATCACCCCAGAATCATTACCAATAAAAAAGGTGCACCGCTTAAGAAGCGCATAAACAAGCGATAGGCTGCTGTTACCAACGAAATTCAAGCGCCGCTCTATAGGTATGGAGTCCAAAATAGGTGAAGCTTGCTGATATTCATTTTTCGCACCAAAAACAGCCACTTTGGCAGAAGGGAAAAGAGAGTCAGGTTGGGTTAACCGCTCTAGTAATTTAATAAATTGAGGAGCAGGCCACTGTTTGCCATTCCAATTAGCCGTCGGCGCTATAGCAAGAACGGTTAATCCCGAGGGGATGAGGTTTTTTGCTTGCTCATCTTCGATGGAGTTGGTCCATAAGTGGGGAGCTGGCGGTGGGTTTAATTGGAATAAATTTCCAAGTTGAATGACCCGATGATCATTTGAGTGGCGCGGTTTCAAGATATAGCGCGCTGAGGTCAGTACCAGATATGATAAGAGTGAGTTCCGTAAATCGATCACCATATCCCATTTAATGGCGACGACCTTGGACCAAAGAATAGGCCAATGCCAGCCATAAGGCTGCTTGGTAACGATGTGCAATCGCTCAAGGCGCGGCATCCCCATAAAAAGCTCAGCCGCTATAGGACCGGCAGCAATGGTAAATTGGGCTGTCGGATAAGCCTGTAGAAGATGATGAAGAAGCCCCGAGGACAAAACAGCATCCCCGATACGGGTCGAGGTTATAAATAAAATATTCATGGGTGAGTTATAAGACTTTCTGCGGGTTTTTGCCAATCCAATAGGCTTGAGGCGTCTTGCCGCTTGCGACAATAAGTCAAAGCCGCTAGGGAGATTCATGTCTTTTTCCCAGCGGTCCATTTTAATCATTAAGTTCGGTGCACTTGGCGATTTTGCTTTGGCCCTAGGGGCGATGCAGGCCATCCGCCACCATCATCAGCAAGATAGGCTTATCTTGCTGACGACTAAACCTTTTGAGGAATTGGCACGACAAAGCCAATGGTTTGATGAAATTTGGACTATGAATCGTCCCCGGCAATGGAATTTATGGGCATGGTGGCGTCTTGCTCGAAGAATTCATGCGTGGGGGATTGATCGTATTTACGACTTGCAGCGAAGCAAAGGCACGGAGAGGTTATTTTTCTTCTTACCGTATCCCAAACCGGAATGGAATGGAATCGCTAGAGGTTGCAGTCATCCCCATAGGGATCCTCAACAACATGATATCCATACGCGCGAACGGCATCAGAGCCAGCTCGCTGAAACAGGGATTAAACCGATCTCGGAAGTTGATTTATCCTGGGTCAAGGCTGATATCGCTCGCTTTCGCATTCCTCACCCTTATGCTGCGCTAGTCCCGGGCGCTAGCCGTCAACGGTCGTCTAAGCGCTGGCCAGTGCTTCATTACGCAGATCTGGCGGAGTTTATAGGAAGGCATAAAATCACGCCTGTTATTCTGGGATCAGGTGATGAAGCAGCCATTGCGCAGATTATCTGCCAGAAAGTACCTCAGGCTATAAGCTTAGTTAATCAGACGAGTTTTCCTGACATCGTCGCTTTAGCGCGGCAGGCGCAGTTTGCTGTGGGAAATGATACGGGTCCTATGCACCTTATTGCACCGACAGGATGCCCTAGTTTAACGTTGTTTGGTCCAGATAGTCGCCCAGGTTTAACAGAGCCTCGTGGCGCAAAGGCGCAGATATTGGCGGCGGCAGATTTAAATAAACTCGATGTAGCTATGGTCGTTGCAAAGCTACGGGAAATGACATCTTTCTAAGATGTAGCTAAGATAGAGTTATGCCTAACTCAAATTTCGAAAGAAGTTACACACCTCTTCCTCGGCGCAAAATTTTATCGATCGCCGGTTCTGACGCACGCCAATTCCTCCAAGATCTCATATCTAATGATATGCGAAAGGTTTCGCCGACCCAGGTGATCTGGGCAGCGTTATTGACGCCACAAGGAAAGTTTTTGCATGAATTTTTTGTAAGTGAAACTTCTTCGGGTAACGTTTTTCTTTTGGATACCGAAGCAGATCGTTTGGGAGATCTGGTGCGGCGTTTGAAACTTTACCGTTTACGTTCGAAAGTTGATATTACAGAGCAGCCTGATCTTATTGTTGCAGCGATACCTGGGGATGTATCTTGGACGGGCCTAACTAGGGCAGGGTCGGCAGTACCCTTTCAGTCGGGCCTTATTTATAAAGATCCGCGATTGCCTGAAGCTGGACTTCGCCTTATTGCACCGGAAACTGAAATTGCTACGTTACAAGACCAAGGGTTTATAAAGACGAACCCAGAGCATTATGAAAAATGGCGCCTTAGCTTGGGTTTACCTGATGGTAGCCAGGATCTTGTTATTGAGAAATCTACCCTTATGGAAAGTGGCTTTGATGAATTACAGGGTATCGATTGGGCCAAAGGTTGTTACGTTGGCCAAGAACTAACAGCGCGTATGAAATACCGGGGACTTGTAAAAAAAAGGCTGATCCCGGTTCAATGTTCTGGTCCGACCCCGGCGACAGGCACACCTATTCTGGAAGACGGGAAAGAAGTGGGGGAGATGCGCTCTGGTTATGGTAATCAGGGCCTTGCTTTATTGAAAATTGAGACACTACAGAGACCATCATCGCCCAAACTTTTGTGCGAGAGTGTAGCTCTTAAACCCTATGTACCATCTTGGATGACCCTACCTGATACCGCTAAGGATTAAAGATAGTTACGGTGCAGGAGGAATAGTTCTATTTGCCGAGTCTTTATAAGGATCGTTGCTCCCACTGCCCTCTAACGAAGGTGAAGATAATGGTGTGGAGGTAAGGCCTGTGGTCGTCGCAAGATTAGAAACAGGGAGTCTCCGCTCGATAATCGTATTAAAACCTGCAACATTGTTTGCGCGTAGATAAGCAAGAGCGCAACTCAGCTCGTCATCGCGTTTGGTTAGAATAATCACTACACCGCACTGAGAGGCATCAATCGTAGCAAGTGGCGCTTTAACAGGAAGATTAGGATCTGGGGCAGCAAAGGCGCCAGGAAGCGAAGCTTCGCGCTGAATCTCCTTAACGTCTTCCCCCTCGTTTGGGAGATGTGTCAGGAGAATATCTGGATCGATCCCATGCGCCTGAATAGAGCGGCCATTTGGTGTGTAATATCGTGCGGTTGTTAATTTAATGGCGCCATGCCCAGGGAGAGGGATGAGAGATTGGATAGATCCTTTACCAAAAGAAGAGCGCCCCATAACGATAGCTCGTCGATTATCTTGAAGGGCACCAGCAACGATCTCCGAGGCAGAAGCAGAACGTGCATTCTGCAGAATGACGATGGGTAATCCATCTGCTAAATCACCGGCTCTGGCAGTATAAGAAACATTATCTCCAAAGGCGCGCCCGCGCGCTGAAACGATTTCCCCTCGCTTGAGAAAATCATCGGAAACAGCCACAGCCTGAACCAGAAGACCCCCGGGGTTGTCACGTAAATCAAGAACAATGCCCCGCAAATCATCTTTAAGCTCGCGACGCATTTGCCGGATGGCTTCAGCAATACCGGCATCGGTTTGTTCAGTAAAGTTGCTTACGGCAATATGTCCGTAATTCCCCTCTGTCTTCCAGCGAACCGACTTCAGTCGGATCAATTCCCGAGTTAAGACAAGGTCTTGGGTTGTGCCGCCGTCGCTCGAAACGACGGTAATTTTTATCCTCGTGCCTGTACGGCCACGTAGGCGTGCAACCACAGTGCTTAGATCAAGATCTTCGACGCTTTGACTTTCGATATGGGTCAGAAAGTCACCCGCTTTAATCCCCGCACGTGCCGCAGGGGTATCTGGTAAAGGTTCGACGACTTTAACTCTGGTTTCGCCCTTTGCCTTAGCAACGGTCATACCTAAACCACCAAACTCACCGCGCGTGTGAATTTGAAAGTCACGATATTCCTTTTCACTAAAATAACGAGAATGAGGATCGAGTTTCTCAACCATACTATCCAAGGCGCGCTCGATCAAAAACTCACTGACCGGTAATCGCTCTTGAGGGAGTTCTTCGGTTTTAGGCGTACCGAGTCCCTTAATAGCGTTATCGACTAACTCCGTTGGGGTTTTATTATCCGCGTAGTCGCGAATAATTACATAAAGAACTTTTTCGAAAAGCTCTAAAGCCTCTGTACGCGTTTTGTCATCGTCAGGATTGAGTCGCGTTTTAAACTCAGTCAGATTTTTTTGCCGGGCTGTATCAAAAGCAGTCGCAAAGCGGTCGATTTCAGTATCGTTGTCAGGGCGGTTTGTCCAGCCAGAAAGAGCAGGCGAGACTCCAAGAAAAATGACCAGGATAAAAGAAAAGAGGGATAAACGACTCATGAGCCGGAGCCTAGAGCAGAAACAAGGTCCGAATCCAGTCCTCGTTTTATAAAAATTCAATATTGTTGCGGTTTAGCAGATTGTCCTAAGGATAGAATGTAAAAAAGAGATATATGGAAGGAATAAGACCAAAAGAGGGGTAGGGGGTAGGGGCTATGGCTGAGACTTTCGATTTAGCGATTATAGGTGGCCAATGCTGGACTCCAGAGGGGCTGCAAGAGGTCGATATTGGGGTTCGCGCGGGCCGAATAGCTAAGATTGGCTCTATCGACCCTCATGGTGGCGGTGCGATTATAAAAGGAGAGGGTTTGACAATCCTTCCGGGTGTTATCGATAGCCAGGTCCACTTTCGAGAACCCGGGGCACCCCATAAGGAGGATCTAGAAACTGGGACCCGGGCGGCGGTACTCGGAGGTGTTACCACTGTATTTGAAATGCCGAATACCCAGCCGCCAACCACAGACGCCACCCAACTGGCCGATAAACTTGCCCGAGCAAAGGGCCGAGCCTGGTGCGACCATGCCTTTTTCATCGGTGCCGCAGCGGAGAATGCGCGTGAGCTTGCGGAATTAGAGCGGCTGCCTGGATGCTGTGGCGTTAAGATTTTTATGGGTAGCTCTACAGGTAGTCTTTTGGTTCCTGACGATGACACGCTGAGAACGGTTCTGCGGTCGGGACGGCGGCGTGCCGCCATTCATGCCGAAGATGAACCACGGCTCAAAGAACGCGCTGCAATCGCCCAGGCTTCCGGAAGCCCTCTCGCACACCCAGAATGGCGCGATGTTGAAACAGCGCGCCGCGCGACGGCTAGGATTCTTCGTCTCGCTCGCGAAACGGGACGGCGTATTCATGTCCTTCATGTGACAACGGCCGAGGAAATGATGCTGTTAGCTGAGGCAAAAGACATCGCAACGGTTGAAGTAACGCCGCAGCACCTAACCTTGGAAGCTCCCGACTGTTATCGGCGCTTGGGCACGAAAGCACAGATGAATCCTCCAATCCGCGATGGACACCACCGACAAGCTTTGTGGCAAGCGATTAGTCAAGGAATCGTCGATTGTATCGGCTCCGATCATGCGCCGCACACCCTAGAAGAAAAGGCAAAACCATATCCGACATCTCCTTCGGGTATGCCGGGTGTACAGACATTGCTGCCCCTTTTATTGCACCATATGCAGGAAGGGCGGCTTAGCTTA
This sequence comes from Alphaproteobacteria bacterium, assembly GCA_041396725.1. Classification (GTDB taxonomy): domain Bacteria; phylum Pseudomonadota; class Alphaproteobacteria; order JAWKYA01; family JAWKYA01; genus JAWKYA01. Next base: position 44,025 of record JAWKYA010000002.1, on the reverse strand, counting down.
GGACGGCTTGTCGACTTAACGAGTGCTGGACCGGCGCGCATCTATAATGTCGCGAATAAGGGCCGAATCGTCGTGGGTTACGATGCGGACTTTACAATCGTCGATCTGAATAGGGAAAAAACGATCGAGTCGTCATGGCTTGCATCGCGATGCGGATGGTCTCCTTTTGAAGGAATGCGGATTAAAGGCTGGCCTATAATGACCGTTATCAGAGGCCATACGGTTATGCGCGATGACGAGGTTCAAGAACAAGCACAAGGGATGCCAGTTCGATTTACCGAAACCTTGGCTGCTCAGGCTTAATCTTCAAGGGGCTTTGTTTGATCGCAAACCTTGCGAAGGCTCTCCCACTCTTTAGTATCGAGTGCGGAATTCGCATTGGGCCGATCTTGAATGGATTCAGCCGCAGTTATTCGATCTTCGAAGCTAGGGTGTGTGCTAAGCAAACTGAGGTATTGGGTGTATCCTTCTTCTTTGTCGCGTAAGCGTTTAAAGAAAGTGGCAAGGCCTAGGTTTTTGATGCCCACCTCGTGGAGAGCTATAAGCCCATCGCGATCAGCTTCGGCCTCCATGTCACGCGTATAGGCGCCATTTAGAACAGCTTCACCTAAAGAGCTTCCAATATTAGAGCCAAAAAGCATAGTTATCAGGATATTATGTCCCATAGCGCGTACCATACCGCGAATAGGATGATGATGAATCGCGTGTGCCATTTCATGAGAGAGAACTGCCGCAATTTCTTCGGGGTTTTCAGCGAATTTAATAAGACCACTGGTGATGACAATCTCTCCGCCCGGTAAGGCAAAGGCATTAACCATACGCACATCTGCAATATCGGCTTTAAAATGCATAGGCGTAGAAAATCCAACAGCGATTTGCGCGATCATCTTATTTAACGCAGCTACCCCTGCCTCGGATGTGCAGAATCGCGGTTCGGTATGATAAATCTTTGCGAGTAATGTCACCATCGTGGTTTTAGCGCTGGCACCCAAACGTTGTTGATGATTTTCTGGAAGCAAGCCGGCGATGATGTCAGCGAGCCTAGGCCAACCCCAAATTCCCGCACCAATGAAAGCAAGTATGAGCAGGATGGTGCTCAGGACAATAGCTATACGTTTGGGCCACGAGCGGCGAACAATTAAGGTAGCGCCGGCTTGTGCCAATTGGGTAAATAAATGAGATTCGAAAACTGTTAATCGCGCCGCTTCATCATCTACACAACGTAACCGGAAAATTCCTGGTGGATCGTCGTTGATTTTCCGAAGATGGCGAATAGGCCAGATCGCTAATAGGGTTGCAGTTGTCGTTTCTTCTATGAAAAGATCGCTAGCAGATAGACGTATCGTTACCTCGTAAAGAGTAGCGGTACGTCCATCGGCATAGCGACCTTGATAGTGATCCATCGATTATTGTTAGAAACCTCCAACATCAAGGATATCGGCCAAACCTTCGCCACGGCCAGGGCCGCGGGCAGCTTGCCCAATATGGCTGAAATCAATCTTCCCAACCATAACCATTGTTTCAATGAAACGCTTAAGAAGTGGACGGATAAGGAGCAAAGGAACGATAATCGATATTCCTATGAAAGCAAGGATGGCTCCAGCGATAATAATAGCGCCCACTATGGGTGATCCCCCACTTGGATGACTAAAGATACTTGCAAGAACACTGACGGCTAATACCACAGCTAAGAGCATCCCGATAAAAGCCAGCAAGTATATAAAGCCGATCCATAACACCGATCCGGTCGTTATGCCCGATGCAAAACGAACGGGTCCATAGATGATTTGGCTGGTGATATAGCGGATACGATAGATTCCGTACCAGAGGTTAAGGACGATAAAACCAGGAAGGCCAATCAGGAAGAAAACGCCTAAAAATACAGGTGGCTTAGTCTCTTCTGCGGGTTGAAATGTCATGCCGCTCATAACCGCATAGATAATAAGAGCGCCGAAGAACACGAATAGGCAAAAAAGATAAACAAGCCACCGTTTCATCAGCGGTCCACCGCTTAGCGAAGGCGCATCAAAGCGCTGTGTGCCAAATCGGCTGTTTTTTATAATATAACGAAGAGCGGGCATTTCTGCATAAGGGCCAGCGATCCCTGCAGTAATGCTGGTTAAGAACAGGGCCCAGACACACCGTAGGGCATAAACAAAGCCCGAGCCATCTAGTCCACCACGAATCCCGCGCCAGAGCGTGCGACTCATCCGATAGCGCCGCGCTGTAAAGAAGGCAAAGTAAACCAAAAAGACCAAAAGAATGATAAAGGAGAAATTTACAACGGCGGCGATAAGTCCATACTGGTCGGGATCTGTAACTGCGAGATATTGCAGAATTTGGATCACAACGATGATAGGAATAAAGACGGTTGCGGCAATGAGGAACCCGATCAAGAGTTCCTTGCCCGTACCCGTATACTCCAGGGCGTCTCCATCGAGTTTTATTGATGACCAAAAATGACGCCTTACCTTGGTTTTGGCCCAAAAACGATAAAACCCAAGGGTAGGGATCATTAAGAGAGCATTAGTTAAGATGATTTTGGCAAGTTTGCTCGGCTGATCCGTATAGCTGATACGGTGGCTATCCCCAGATTGCGGAACTGGGTGAACTGCTAGGTGAGGATCTTTGGTCATAGGTACCCCTGAAAAGATATTCGGTAAGAGCCGTATTATACCTAAGTTACATACTTAACCCAGGGTAGCCATGAATTTTATTCGTCGTAGGCGTTCAACCGATCCTTGCACGGTAGGGGATCTTTGATAGTATCTCATACGAGAGCAGTAAGGAGAACGGCATGACTGCCTGTATTATTGGCTGGGCCCATTCTAAATTTGGGAAATTAGAGGGCCAGGATGTTGAGAGTCTCGCTGTCAATGCGGCAGCTGCAGCTATGAAGGATGCGCAGGTTGAACCCCAAGATGTCGATGCTATTTATGTCGGCTTTTACAATGGTGGCATGTCGGCGCAGGATTTTATTTCTTCTATTATTTTGCAAGCCGATGAAAGCCTACGGTATCGACCATCCACTCGGGTCGAGAACGCTTGCGCTACAGGGTCGGCGGCGATTCATCAAGCACTAAACGCCATTCAAGCGAAGAAAGCGCGGATCGTTCTCGTCGTTGGGGTCGAGAAAATGACCGATACTCCAGGCGATAAAATCGGTGGCGTTCTGCTTCAAGCTAGTTACGTTAAGGAAGAGGCTTCGGTTAGCGGTGGATTTGCGGGCATTTTTGGTCGTATTGCCCAAGGTTATTTTCAAAAATATGGCGATCAGTCGGATGCTCTTGCTCGGATTGCTGCGAAGAATCACAAAAATGGTGTCGCCAACCCCTATGCGCAGCTACGCAAGGATTTAGGTTACGAATTTTGTCGAACAACATCAGATAAAAACCCAATTGTGGCGCCTCCGCTTAAACGGACGGATTGTGCGCTTGTATCCGATGGTGCGGCGGCGATTGTTTTATCAAGTGTCGATGTAGCCTTAGGTATGGATAAGGCGATTGTTTTTCGGGGCGCTGCACAGGTTAATGATTTTCTGCCGATGAGTAGGCGCGATATGACCCAATTACAAGGATGTGCTGAGGCATGGCGACAAGCTTTTACGCAATCGAATCTCTCGCTTGATGATCTGTCTTTCGTTGAGACGCACGACTGCTTCACCATTGCCGAACTTATGCAATACGACGCTATGGGGCTTACGAAGTCTGGCGAGGGTGCGCGCGCTATATTAGAAGGTTGGACAGAAAAGGATGGGCGCCTCCCCGTTAATCCGTCGGGTGGACTTAAATCCAAAGGTCATCCAATCGGAGCCACAGGAGTTTCCATGCATGTTATGGCCGCCATGCAATTGACGGGGACGGCGGGCGATATGCAGATCAGTAATGCAAAGCTAGCGGGAATTTTTAACATGGGTGGCGCCGGCGTTGCCAACTACACGAGCATTCTCGAGCAGCTTCGCTAAGCTAATACATAAAGGAAAATAAAATGGGGGGCGATACGTTCCGCGCTTTAGTGCTGCGTGAAATTGACGGAAGGGTTTCGGCCAAAATCGAGACTCTGCCCCTTAATCAACTGCCGCCAGGCGAGATTCTCATCAATACCCGCTACTCAACCTTGAACTATAAAGATGGTATGATCCTTAATGGTATTGGTCGGTTGGTCAACAAATACCCGCACATTCCTGGAATAGATCTTTCAGGAATAGTTGCAGAGTCCCAGCATCCCGATTTTAAAGTTGGTGATGAGGTTCTAATCACGGGCTATCGCTTTGGTGAAATTCATTGGGGCGGGTATGCGGAGAAGGCGCGGGTTCCGGCGGATTGGGTTGTTCCTCTCCCTAAAGGAATAAGTCTTCGCGATGCGATGGCTATTGGTACCGCAGGGTTTACAGCGATGCAGGCGATCATAGCGCTAGAGGATCATGGCCTCTCCCCAGAACGGGGTGAGGTTTTGGTGACAGGCGCTGTTGGTGGGGTTGGGAGCATCGCTGTAGCCGTTTTGGGAAAGTTAGGTTACCGCGTCATTGCAAGTACAGGGCGACCGGATGAAGCGGGATGGCTTAAGTCTCTTGGAGCTACGGATATTGTGGCCCGTGAGAGTCTCGCGACGGCATCTGAAAAGCCGCTTGAAGCGGCGCGCTGGGCCGGTGCTATTGATAGCGTCGGTGGATCAACCTTGGGCCGCATTTTAGGACAAATGAAATCTGGTGGTGGCATAGCCGCTTGTGGTTTAGCTGGCGGACAAAGCTTCACAGCCTCGGTTCTGCCTTTTCTGCTGCGGGGCGTTAATCTATTAGGGATTGATAGTGTTATGGTTCCTACAAAACACCGCCGCACGATCTGGCAGCGGCTTGCCCGGGACTTACCTTTGGATAAATTAAGATCGACTATAACTATGGTCGATCTTCCTGCGTTACCCAATTTAGCCAAGGCTATTTTAAAGGGGCAGGTTAAGGGTAGGACAGTTGTCGATGTCACTCAGACCTAGATAGTTATAGGTAGAAGAGACTCAAGCTTTTTCGTGAGGCGGTTTGCGGTGGGTGGTGTAAAGGGTAAAAACCAATCGACAAGCTGGCCGCGGGTGTCGACAAGGTATTTATGAAAATTCCATCGCGGCTGGCCAAGCCAACCCACTCTGGCTTGTGCCCATCGGTAGAACGGATGGGCCCTATTGCCTTTGACGATTTCTTTGCGCGTTAAAATAAAATCGATAGCGTAAGTTTCGTGGCAAAATTTTTGGATTTCGGTATCGGAGCCTGGCTCTTGAGCGCCGAAATCGTTCGATGGGACCCCTAAGATAACCAATCCACGTTCGGCATAGTCTGTATGAAGTTTTTGTAGACCAAAATACTGAGGTGTGAACCCACAGCGGGATGCTGTATTAACGATTAGTAAGAGCTTTCCATGGAAATTGCTCAGAGGAAGATCGCTGCCATCACTATGTGTGAATCCAAAATCATAGGCGGAAGTCTCTCTCACAGGTGATACTCCGGGTTAAGGCGGCAATTGTCTTTTCATAAAGATGACCGCCAGGCGTGGGAGGCCTGGCGGTCATTAAGCGGTAATAATGTGAGGTTAGGCCGCTTTTTTCTTTTCAATCTGCTGCGGTGTACCCTTGGCGATCTCGATCGTCCGGGGGCGTAAAGCTTCAGGAACTTCACGCTTTAGGGTAACGTGCAGCAAGCCATTGCTGAGATTAGCGCCAACCACCTGGATATAGTCGGCCAGCTGGAACTTACGTTCGAAAGCTCGGCCTGCGATACCACGATAGAGGTAGGTTTTCGCTTGATCATCAAGCTTGGCTTTACCGCGAACAGTCAAAGTGCTTTCGTGAAAAACAATCTCCACATCTTCTGGCTCGAATCCTGCGACTGCCATGACGATTTGATAATCGTCCTCACTCAATTTTTCTATGTTATAGGGTGGATAAGAAAAGGCGTCCGCGCCTTGGAAGGTTCCATCCAGTGCCTGGGATAGGCGATCGAAACCAATGGTCGAGCGAAATAAGGGTGATAGGTCGAAACTGCTACGCATATTATCCTCCTTTACGAAGCGATCTCTCGAAAGAGAACGGGTGTCCTCTTTCCCAGAACCCAAGGTCAGGCATCCTGGTATGACTTCATGTGGGAAGGGGAGATGATGGATTCAAGAAGGGTGTCTCAGTGAAAAATGTCTCGATATAACTTATTGTAATTTAAATATTTTTCTTAACATATCGTTCGATCGCAGAAAGAACATGGTGGAGATTTTCTTGCAGCTGATCGAATCCCGCCGTTTTGCAAAAACTACATTCATCCATATAGAGTGCGCGGTTAATTTCGATTTGCAAGCTATGACGCTGGCTTGGGGGATGGGAATAAGCACGGACAAGTTCCGCCCCCGCATAAGGATCGTTCGTCGTGACATAATAACCAAGATCCTCAAGAATCGATTTTACGTAAAGCGTAAATTCCGGCGAACAGGTGGTACCGAAACGATCCCCTAAGGTGAAATCGGGACGGCGGTGCCCTGGACCTTCTTTACAAACAGAGCTTGAGATAGAGGGCATGGAGTGGCAGTTGATGTGCCAAACAGTGTTAAACTTCTGGTGTGCTGCCTCAATAAGAGACCTCAAGGTTTGGTGATAAGGAAGATAGTAGTTGTTAATCCGTGCTTGCGTTTCTGTTATAGTTAACTGTCGATCATAAATTGCCAGGCCATTTGCACATTTTTTCCAGATTAACCCTTGGCCAAGTGCCGTTTTTTCTCCAGGTTTTAAGGGTGTTGGCCACGCACCATCAATGAGACTTGCATCCAAGTCGTCGATATGCCGATTGGCATCAATGTAAACTCTAGGGAAGAGAGCTTTTAGAAACGTAGCTCCATGCGAGGGTGCTGCATGATAGAGATCATCAACATGACGATCTTCTCCTTGTTGGAGAAGATGAAGCGGCGCTGCGGCTCTAAAATCTGAGGGGTATAACGTCCCGCTATGCGGGGAGTCCAGGATCAGTGGTAAAGTAATATCTTGAGGATATACGATATCATAAACATGGGGGCGATGAGCAACGACGGACATCAAGGAAAACCTACAAGCTATTTATTTTGAGTGTTACTGTGGTCATGGTGGCGAGGAAATTCTTTCTATATGCCGGACATCAAGACCATAGTCGAAGAAAGCTGTCGAGCCAGTCATGATAACACCTCACTTCACTATAGAGCTTAGCGCACCGGATATCTTGCCCTATAAGAAAGGTAATACAGGGGTCGACTATGTAACAACCTTCGATTCGGGCCGACCTGGTCCTCATGTTATGGTTATGGCGATCGTACATGGAAATGAATTATGCGGTGCTTTTGCTCTGGATTATCTATTCAAGGCGGCGATCCGCCCAATTTGTGGGAGGCTTACCCTAGCTTTTGCTAACGTTCACGCTTATCTCTCATTCAACCCGAATGATCCTGTCGCATCGCGCTTCATCGATGAGGATTTTAATCGTCTTTGGGATTTATCTACGCTTAAAGGGTTGCGCACGTCTATCGAGCTACAGCGGGCACGGATGCTATGGCCTATTATCGATACCGTTGATTTATTGCTCGATATTCATTCTATGCAGTACGGTCCGGCCCCTTTGATGTTGGCGGGACCTCTCAATAAAGGCTGTGCCTTTGCTCAAAAAATCGGTATCCCCTCAATTATTGTTTCTGATAAAGGACATGCAGCAGGTCGTCGGCTGCGCGACTATGGAGATTTTAGTCACGCGAATAGCTCTAAGAATGCTCTTCTTGTGGAATGCGGCCAGCATTGGGAGCAGACCAGCGCCGAATTAGCGATCGAGGTCTCTTGGCGATTCCTAGCGAGCACGGGTGTAATCCCACGGGAAATTGCTCTGCCCCATTTTTCAGACCGATGGTGTGCCCCTCAACGTTTGTTGGAGGTTACACAAACGGTGACGATCTCAAGTAGTAACTTTCGTTTTACCGACGATTTCCACGGCATGGAGGTTTTTCCCAATGCCGGAACTGTTATCGCGTACGATGGTGATCAGCCTATCCTGACGCCCTATAACGATTGTGTTTTAGTGATGCCAAGTCGACACTTGGTTCCCGGTACTTCTGCTGCGCGACTCGGACGCTATACTTCCTTGGCTTCCTCAGTCTAGCTCTCGGATTTCTAGGTAATTTATTGATTTATAAGTGACATCTTGGTTACTGATTAAAATACTATAAAACAGATCAGAATCCTATTATACTACTTATAGGGGTTTTATTGACTCTCCAGGGGATAGTTATGGAAATGCAGCAGATCCGCTATTTTTTAGCGGCGTGCGAACACCTTAATTTTACCCGCGCCGCTGAGGAAGAGAACATTTCTCAGCCGGCCCTGACGCGGGCAATTCAGAAACTCGAAGAAGAATTGGGTGGTGAATTATTTCGCCGTGAACGAAGCCGAACCCATCTGACAGCATTGGGTACACAAATTCGTCCATATTTAGAAGCGATTGCAGTTCAAGTTAAGGCTGCCAGTGAAGTAGCTAAAGCAACCAGAAAACTTGAGCGTGCACGGCTTGACTTAGGGATTCTATCGACGGTGGGCTCTACACGATTTCCTCGATTCTTAAAACATTTTCAAGAGATACAGCCGGGCATCGAGCTATGGATTCATGAAAGTAAACTGCAAAACCTGACAGAACAACTTATGGACGGGCAGCTCGATATGGCGATCTTGTCATCGCCGGGAAACTTACCGACCAGAATCGATTATGCGACGCTTTACGAAGAGCGATTTGTCGTCGCTCTGCCATCGGGTCATTCTTTGAGTCGGCAGCAAGAAGTAACCTTTGCCGATTTTATGCGGGAACCTTGCCTTGATCGCCTGGCATGCGAATATCGGGATAAGGTCATGGAATTATGTGCGCGAAATGGTCGGCCAGCGAATTGGATCTATCGAAGCGATCGCGATGAGTGGATACAGGGAATGGTCATGGCTGGAACAGGTATAGCGATTCTGCCCGAACATGCTATAACGGTTCCTAATCTTATTTCCCGGCCGCTTGTCGCTCCGAGTCTCACAAGATCTATTAAATTATGTACAGTTGCCGGTCGCCGATTTTCAACAGCAATGGCTGCATTTATGCGCGAGCTGAAATTTCATCGCTGGTAAAAAAATAGCCCCACCTTAATAAAGATGGGGCTATCACAGTCTTTAATCAAAGCAATTAGTTGCCACCCAGTCCGAGGCCGCCTAAGGCACCGCCGACGGCGCCGCCAACGGAGTCTACAGCACCACCGACAGCGCCGCCAACAGCATCTACAGCACTGCCAACGGCACCGCCTAAACCACCACTACCCGATCCAGAGCTAGAACCACTAGACCCGCTGCTCGCGCTCGCGCTGCCACCCGAACTGCCACCGGAGCCACTTGAACCACCGCTGGATCCACCAGATCCACCCCCACTACCACCTCCATTATCGCCAGCGCCCAACGCGCCAAGGATATCATTGACGGTTTGGCCGGGAAGATTCTGCTCGCCTGCAGTGACATCAACGATGTTGGAATCGAAGATGTTACTGGTACTACTCAGTGACCCACTCACATTCGCGATCGATTCTGTAGTTGTATCTAGAGCTTCTTCTGTCGATTCTTGAGCAGCGTCTAGGGCACCTGGAATGCTATTGACCTCGACCGTGGCGACATTGCGATTTCCTGCAGGACCTGATAGTGTCGAAACACCCGCGACGCCGCCTGTGCCGCTTTGCTCCCCGGATAGGGCGGAGACACCAACAAGGCCACCTTGGCCACTCTGGGTGCCAGACAAGGCAGAAGCCCCAACAAGGCCGCCTTGCCCACTTTGACTACCTGATAAGGCAGAGAGTCCGACGAGACCACCGTTACCGGATTGATCACCTGATGTGGCGGAAGCGCCCACCAAGCTGCCATTACCGCTGTTATTACCAGCGCCAATACCGGTACCGATAACGCTACCGTTTCCCGTATTATTACCGCTCCCGATACCGATATCGATCGGTGGGTTGCCCGGATCGTTGCTCGGAGGTGTAGTAACAGGACCGCCAGGTGTCGGAAGACCCGATGTTGTCGTATTCGGGGGATTACGATCGGTTGTCGTATCGGTTTGAACCGCGGCTACGGTCGCGGGCCGCCGCAGGCCAGCTATGGCCATGGCAAAAGCATCGAGACAAGGTTTACCATCTTGTCCGACACCGGCAACAAAGCAATCAAAATTAACTAAAGCGATTGCTGCCAGTCGGGGATTCCGAAGCGATTGATCCGAAGATAAAACCTCAAGTAATAAATTACGAGCCTTCGCAACATCAACACCCCACCGTCTCTTTACATAAGTTGCATTTTCTGGCTCCACCCAGCCGCCACCTCGCGCAACCTGAGCCTTGTTTTGAAAATGCTTCGCAATTACGCCATTTCCCATTTGAAAAGCAGCGTAGTTCGCAACCTCGGTATAACCTCGAGCAATGGAGTTTTGAAAAGTTGCATTCTTAATCAAAGATGTATTTTGAACCTCGGCTTGGGCAGTACCTATAAAAGCTGCCATCCCGATAGTGATGGCTACTACCCCTAAGTGTTTTCTATAGATACAATTTTTCATAGAAAGTCTCCTTTATATCGCTCTCCTTCGGAATCCACACTTTTGATAGGATTCTCTAGACTCTCACTATCCATTCTCGCCTAAGTAGCTTTCCAATTGGTTTATTGCATTAAATTGATAACTTATTGTTATGAAATATGTTTTTGTTATAAGTAAAGAATTTTTAACCATTTGAGAAGGACGGGCTGTGAAGTTAGAATCAAGGCGTGGGTTGTATAGGGAATACATGTGGGGTTGTAGACGAACATGCCATGGGGTTGCATCGGCAGATGAATAGAGGTAGGGACGTTGCCCCTACCTATGAATGGCAGTTTTATTAAATCCGATGACAACAGTACGAACCATCCGCGCAGCTTGCACAGATCTTCCTCGAATTTCTACCGCGGCACGTCTTTGCGCCAACGAAGGCTCTACGGACCGGCAACACTTTCATGATTTATTTGAAACGATACCGGCTTTGCATCTTATCGAAACGGTTCCGCCCTTAACGGCGCCGCGCCCGCTCAGCACAACACTTCGGATTGCCTTTTGGAATGCGGAACGTTGTAAATACTTGGAGCCGACGATTTCCCTTTTAGCGCGGAGCGGCGCTGACGTTATTCTGTTAGCAGAGATGGATGTAGGGATGGCGCGGTCAGGTCAGCGTCATACAATCCGAGAAATCGCAACGCACCTCGGTCAAGGTTACATATATGGCGTTGAGTTTGTAGAGCTCGATCTTGGTGATGCGCGCGAGCGGCAATGGCATAAAAACCAAGAAAATCGAGATGGCTTCCACGGTGGCGGGATTCTATCCCCTTATGATCTTCAAAAACCAGCGATGATTCGGCTAGAATCGACGGGTGATTGGTTCGATGGGAAACGGGGCGAGCGAAGAATTGGCGGTCGGATGGCGATTGCTGCTAAACTCCTTATCGGCAATACATCCGTTGCTCTTGTCTCGGCACATCTTGAGAGCCATAGTGACCCACAAGAACGCGCCGAGCAAATGAAGATTTTGTTAGCGGCGCTCGAGGTGTATCACGGTAATGGCCCTGCCATTATTGGCGGAGATTTTAATACCTCGACCTTAGGTCATGAGTCTCTGACGACGGAACAGCGATTATCCTTAACAACCGAAAATCCAACCCGATTCACTGATCCTGTAAAATGGGAACCGTTATTCGATATTGCAAAGGCTTCGGGTTTCGATTGGCAGGTTGCAAATGCGCCCGGCCCCACGCAACGTACACGACCGGATGGAACACCGAAACCCCCCTTTGGAAAGATCGATTGGATATTCACTCGGGGCCTGAATGCTCAAGATCCTGAAATCGTCCCAGCAGTTGACTCTACGGGTATCGCCATCTCCGATCACGATCTGTTAGCGGTAACTGTTAGCTTACTCAATTAGTGAAGAAGATTACGTGCAACCTTTCCGGTACTTGTCATGGGTAAGCTATGGCAGATCTCCATAATGCCAGGATGCTTGCTTTTAGGAAGATGATGATCAATCCATAGCGAGAGATCTTCTTGGGTTAAATGGCAGCCTGGTTTGGGAACAACTAAAGTCTTCACGTCTTGCCCGAAACGTGGATGTGCAATAGCGAAGGCAGCGGCTTGAGCCACTCTCGGATGTTCACAAAGAACTCCTTCGATTTCAGCCGGGAAGATATGCTCCTCGGCGCGGATAATCCGTCCCGAAGATCGACCGATCAGAGTCACATAACCTTCGTCGTCTTGAAAGCCGATATCGCCGGTGCATAGCCACCCGTCCCGGTACACATCGCCCGTAGCTTGCGGAAGTTTATGATAGCCCCGCATATTGCCGGGACTTTTAATAAGAATCTCACCAGGTTGCCCAATAAGAGCGGGCCGTCCCTGATTGTTGACGATGCAAATCTTTACATGAGGAACGGGCCGCCCAACAGTGCCAGGATGCAAAGTGTCGCCGACATTATGCCAAGTCACTATCCCTGTTGCTTCCGTAAGCCCATATCCTGTCAGAATAGGGACAGAGAACCGATCTTGAAATTCCTCACCCCATGCCCGCATCAAAGGGCCACCGCCTGTTGCGCAGAAACGTAAACTTTGCCGCACCTGTCCATCCCAAGTGGATGGTCCATAGTCCAATAACTCTTTATAATATGTGGGCATACACAATAAGTGTGAGCAGCGTTCTTGCGCGATGGTCCGAAGGACCTCTTCGGGATTGAATTTCTCGATAAGAACAAGGGTCTCTCCACAGGCTGCAGCGAGCCCAATCGAAAATACTTGCCCCGTTATGTGATAAAGCGGAGAAACCGTAAGTCGCGTATGGGTGTCAGTGCGGAGACTGATTTGTTCATTGACCCTAATCATTGAAGTTAGGTTGCGGTGGGTGATTTCGACACCCTTGGCACGGCCTGTTGACCCGGATGTATACAGGAGCTGCGCTAGGGTCGGGTGCAGCCTTTGTGGATCGAAATCGTGCCGATTGTCCGGAAGCCAAATCGGCTATTGAGGGGATCTCTGGATCAGGAGAAGGATCATCCGGCATAGAAGGGATAAGCCAGATATTGCGTAAGAGACCGAGGTCTTTTTGCGCCGTAAGAACTGACTCGAGGAACTGGGTATTGCCGATGCCTTCATAGGTAAAGAGCCCTGTCGCCTCTGCGCTTCCTAGTTCGTGAATTAAATCGCGCGCCGTTAAATTCGTCGCCAAAATAGTTGGTATGGCTCCCAGTTTCAAAATACCAAAATAGGCACAGAGAAATCCGGGACGATTGCTGCAGATAAGGCCAATTTTCTCACCCGGTACATATCCTGCATCCAAGAGGCCATTCGCGATACGGTTTGCCCATTCGTTTATCTCTTGGAAAGAAAACCGCCGGCCATGATAAACAGCATAGGTCGCGTGAGGGGTAAGCGCTACTGTGCGTTCAAGAAAATCGACAATTGTGGACACGGCACTCTCCCTTGCTAAAGTTTTCTACAAAGGCTGCGTCACCATCCAAAGCCCATTACGGGGTCTTTGTATTAACATCGGTTCTGGATCGAGCCGGTATCCTGGCGCTAAATCCAGTCGCCATTCTTGGGCCAGTTTTGCCAAAACAAGTGTCGCTTCCATCGTTGCAAATCGGGCACCGATACAAACCCGCGGACCGCCGCCGAAGGGGATGTATGCGAAACGATGGCGCGATGCCGTGGCTGCGGGTGTGAAGCGATCTGGGTCAAAACCTTCTGGGTTGGGCCATAGGTCAGCGCGATGATGAACCACCCAAGGTGCCACAATGACGGTTGTTCCTGCAGCCACAAAAGTATTTCCAATTTTATCGTCCTTTACTGCTGTACGGCTGAGGGTCCAGGCAGGTGGGAATAGGCGTAAGGTTTCCTGAAGAATACGCGATGTAATAGGGAGATCTTGAATATCCTCGAAACATGGAATCCGTTTTTCGAGAACACGATCGACTTCGTTCTTCATTTGATGCCAAGCATGGGCATGGCGCGATAGCATGGCCCACGTCCATACTAAAGCGCTGGCCGTGGTATCCTGACCAGCGATAATGAAGGTTAAAGCCTCGTTGCGGAGGAGCGCTTCATTCTTATCCCCATAGGCATCGATAAGCATTTGGAATAGATCGTCCGGCGGATTGGTCATTTGACGACGTTGCGCAAGAACATCGTCAATAAATGCATAGAGAATGCGGATCATGGCTGTCCGTTTGATATTCATAGGTACAGGGAGCCAGGCGGGTGGCTGGATCAGCATCCAAAACCGACGCTCGATATCTCTAAGGAGGAAGGTGATGGCGTCGTAAAGGGGGCCGTGGACACCTTCTAACTTGACGCTAAACATGGATCTAAGAACCACATCCAAGGTTAGGCGCATGGCTTCTTGCACCATGTTTATAGGTGCTTCGGGATGGGCGCGCGCGCGCCACCGCGCACTCATATCCATCGCGGCCGATGTCATATGATCGCCCATGGCTTTGAGTCGGCGACCTTCGAAGCCTTTGATAGCGATTTGTCGTTGATGCTGCCAGAGATCATCTTCCGCAAGCAGCATACCATTACCGATAACGGGCTTCAGATCGGTAATCATATACCGGCTTTTGTGATAGTTTAGCCGATTATCTTGAAAGATATGTTTTATATCTTCAGGGGCAGAAAAAAGAAGCGCGCGGTCAAACCCTAGATCCAACCGGACAACATCTCCGAGTTCGGTGGCGATTTTCGTCAGAAAATTAATGGGATCTCGCCGCATATGCGGCAAGACCCCAACCAACGGAAAACCACTGGCTTTCGGTGGCTTATATTGTGCGGTACGACCTGTCGGTACCGAGATGAGGCCACTGTCGACGGTCATCGCTATGTCAACTTGATGCTTGGGCGAAAGCGCTTAGCAACGATTTTGTTGCCGATCTTTTTGCCCTCCAGCATTTCGATTGCCTCTGCCATGGCTTTAGCTGCAACGTCGATGGCATGGGCTGGAACGGCCATGCCATAACGCGTCGATTCTTGATAGAGATAGGTGAGGCATAAATAGATCGCATGCGCCTCGCGCAATTTCTCAGGCTTATTCGAAGTATCCGTTAGGTCGAGTTGAGCCATAATAGTCTCCTTTACAGTTGTGATTGGTTTAGGCGTGAGCAGAATTGAGAGAAGCTGTGTTTGTAAGTTCAGGCTGCCAAAGAGCCGTCCCGTCGATGGCACCGGCTGCCGCCTTCGCGACATTGGCTTCGTTGACTGGGAAATAGCCGGCGAGCGCCGCGGTATCGCCGATGCGGCGGGTCGATGTTTTCCAGTGAGGCTTAATTCCGACTCGGCTCATAAGGCGTCCAATTCGCAAATCGTAAACGGTAACCACGCCGCTTATTCCGCGGGGAACGCAGAAGCTCGCTAAACCCATAAAAAGCTCATAGGTTACCGAAGCAACGGCTGCGAGGTTGTTCTCCCGATGACCTGAACAATCGACAGCAAATCGGCTGCACTCCCAGATCATGGGGTCGTGAATGGCCATGCGACCATCCATCAGGGCGGGGAAAACGTCGGCCAGCATATAAGGGCCCATCGTCGGTAAGAGACGCCAACAGCCAATAACGTCGCGCTGATCGTCGAGAACCACAATGTAAACAGGGTTCAAGTCATCGAACTGATCACGCTCTTCACCATCTACAGAAGTAACGTCCCAGCCCAGGCGTTCTTTGAAAACGCGATGACGAAGCCGAAACATGTTCCGCAGCTCGATTGAGTACTTCTCGTAAGCATTTGGTGTAATGACAAGGTACATGCACCCCTCCATACGAATACGCGGTAGGGGATATCTAGAGGCGAAATGCTCGCAAAAAGCAGCCTAGTAGAGTTGCTAGGTTGACCGCCTCTGTGCCTTCTAGTTTTATTCAGTTATGCTGGGGAGCTATGTCTGCAGGAAAGATTAGATATTGATAAGTCCCATCATCAGCGCTTTGACGACCGCTTGATGCTTTGAATGGACCTGCAGTTTTTTGTGAATATTCGCAAGGTGGAAAAGAACAGTTTTCTCGGAAATTTTAAGGACTTTACTTACTTCCCAAGAGGTTTTCCCGCGCGCCGTCCAGGTCAGGCATTCACGCTCTCTGTCCGTTAGAAGCGGCGGGCTAACCTTTTCAGTGTTTAAGGATTTAAGCTTGAGACGCGCTTCTAAGACGTGCGTGCCGAGCAAGGTAAAATCTACGCGATGCCACTTCCAGATTTTCTCAAATTCATGCTGGGACATTTTGCCTGCAACCGATAAGAGAGCGAGCCCGTCATCCGGTCCGTGAAGAGGAATGGATACACCGTGAGTCAGCCCATATTCAGATGCTTCGTTAAAGATCGTTTGCTGTCTGTTACTTGTGGTTTTATCAACCCGCACCATCTCCCACGAGTAAGGGAGAGAGGTTGTGGTTGCTCGCAAAACGGTTATATCGTGCATGTTATGGCTTGAGTTGTAATAGCGATCTACCCAAGCTTCTTGATACGTATATTTGTTTCGCAAATTCGCATACGACCGAGACGGGCGGATGATATAGTACGCATAAAAGTCAAAACCGAGACTTTTCACAGCACTATCAAGAGCAGTCATGATTTGCTCTGGTGTTGACTGCCAGCTGATAGCTTCGATCTCAGGACTAACTTGCTGTGCCATTGTTCTTTCGGATGTTTGCGCAACCCCAATATGAAATCCCTTTTGTATCGTTTCGTCTATAGCTCTGTATAAATAGAGTCATTTCTCTTACCAAAGGTTGTATAAGACGAAGCGCCTGAAAGGGCTTGATGACTGATATATTTTTCAAAATGGGCGTTGGCATGTATCGAGAAAGACCGCGTGAGTTTTTATAGAATACTGCTAAACGTTGTTTGCCTCACCAAGAATAGAGTTAATAAAACGTAAAGATGAGTGTGCCAGTACTTGTCGAGATGAAGTTTTCGCATCCATTCATTCTTTGTGGCGCAAGGATGCGGACTCATGGGATTTGACGAAAGAGTCGAGGGCCTATTTAAGTTCTGTTCGATTGTGCATTGTAAAAATTGATGATGGGATCATGGAAAAGATACTGCGATAAGACGCGATGAGAGGAAACGGACTCGTTTTGTCTGTTGTAACTCCAACACCCCTTATTCTTTTTCTCCTATGGGTACCGAAGCGGTAGGAGAGCAATTATAAAAAGGGTAGGGATGTAAAAACTAAGATCGGTTCTGGGGAGATTTTCTATCGCAAAAGATTCGTGGAACAATTTTAGACGATCACCGTTTCTACCCCCGGACCCTATATTCTTGTCATCCGAGCCTCGCCGAATTTTTTAATCGGCAGGCTCGGATGATCGGCACAGCGATAAAGTAGGGTATGGCATAGCTAAGAATTTGAAAAACCTGCACAAACATGGCTTAAACTTAATGTATTTTTTAGAGAATACAACTTAAACTATTTTTTAAAAAATATATCGTGAATAGAGAGCTTTTGTAAAACCTAGATCCAGAAAAAGTTGCATTTTATGAATAATTTGAATGACTTATCTATAGTTGTGTCTTGTTTATTTGCGTAAGAATCATTGCAATCGCGAGAGGTGGCTGTTAGGTATTATTAAACCTAATCCGGGTATTAGTAAGCGCATGGCCCGCTGATTTTTGCGGATTAGCTTAGTGTATTTGAACCCTGGAATAAGGAATCGCGATTTGCGATTATCTGGAGAGAAAAGGAAAACTGCTATGGCCCCAGTCGAAGGCCCACACCCTGTTGACGTGTATGTCGGGACACGCATCAAGGTTAGACGGAAATTGCTGAGGATGACCCAAACCGATCTCGCAAACGCCCTTGGCGTGAGCTATCAGCAGGTGCAGAAATATGAAAAGGGCGACAATCGAGTGAGCGCGAGCATGCTCCACGCTACAGCTAAGATCCTGGGCGTCGAGCTTGTATACTTTTTCGAGGGGGCACCGGATATAGGGATGCTTCCTGTTCCGGCCCCTCAGGTAAAGGGCAACTCTAAGCCTGATCCTATGGTAAAGCCGGATGTTATTCGGTTAGTGCGGGAGTTTGATCGGATCGTCGATCCAAAGGTAAGACGCCGAATCATCGACTTAGCGGTGAGCTTTGCTGAAAGCGAAATTCGTCGCGATTTCTAGCTTACATAATTCTAAAACTTTAATTGTTAATAACCTACAGGGTGTGCGTATCCCCTGTAGGTTATGGTTTTTTTAGTCCGCTGAAACAAGAAGGCGCGATCAGGGCGTAGAATATATTCCTATATCCTGATCATAATAAAACCGACGCAATTCCCTATGCCAAAGCTACAGAAATATTGCGTCGGTTCTGATGTAGGACTTATCGTCCCGCGCCCTTCGATCGAAGCAATAAAGATTACTTCGCGAACACGCTGAATAGCGCGGAGGCTATTTCTTCTTAGTCGTTCTTTTCTTTGCAGTCTTTTTCTTTGTGGTCGTCTTCTTTGCCGCTTTCTTCGCGGTAGACTTTCTTTTCGTCGTCGCTTTCTTCTTCGCCGGCTTCTTGGCGGTCTTCTTCGCCGCCGACTTTTTAACCCCTGCCATTACTGTCCTCCTCATATCGAAAGGGCGCCATAAAAAAATTTTTAACAGGCGCAATAAAAAACAGCTTGCGAATCTGCGCGTTTTAGGTCAAGCGCCGATGCGATTATCATTTTATCATAGAGTGCAAACCAAGGCGTACAGCCGATCTCCGCGTGATTGCGGTCCACGCGTTTCATGGTGTGTCTTTGTGTGATAGGGCGGATTTTATGGAAAAAGTGATTCGCGAAACGCGATCCTGCATCCTCGCCAGGCAGGATTTTTCGTCTCAAAAAAGAATTTTTGTCTGAAGGAAGATGGTGCCGCCGGAGAGAATTGAACTCTCGACCCCACCCTTACCAAGGGTGTGCTCTACCTCTGAGCTACGGCGGCATCTATAATCTATATAAGTGTATAATGACAGGCATATAATGCCGCGATACATAGACCACCCTTTGGTTCGGTGCAAGCTGCCTCGTGCCCAAGCCTTCAGGAAGCATAGGGAAGAGTTACCCGTGAGTGGAAGAGATCAAGACGATGCCAGGCGATAAACCGCGCTCCGCTGGTAAGCGACAAATCGCCGAAGCCAGGCGCCGTCGCGCCGCTGAGGCGCTGCGCACAAACCTTTTGCGCCGCAAGGATCAGCACCGTGCGCGGATGTCCGACCAAGAGGTTGCTGCGAAAACTCCAAAAAACAACCACAAATAAAGGGCATAACTTGAGGTTGAAGGCTGCTTAGTCTACAAAACCAGCCTCCTCTGTGACGTATCATCTGGTGAAGACAATGTCCGTAATGCCCGATACATGGATCCGCGCGCAAGCCTTGGCTGGAATGATTGAGCCGTTCGTAGAGCGACAACAGCGCGACGAAGCGATTTCCTACGGACTTTCTTCGTACGGATACGATGCGCGTGTGGCATCGGAATTTAAGATTTTCACAAATGTCGATAATGCGATTGTCGATCCTAAGAAATTCTCACCTCAGAGCTTTGTCGATCGCGATGCCGAGGTTTGCATCATTCCGCCGAATAGTTTCGTTCTCGGACGAACCGTTGAGTATTTTCGGGTTCCGCGAGATGTTTTGGTAGTTTGTTTGGGTAAATCGACCTATGCCCGGTGCGGAATTATCGTCAATGTGACACCGCTTGAACCAGAGTGGGAAGGTCATGTGACGTTAGAATTCTCAAATACGACACCATTACCAGCTAAGGTTTACGCTAATGAGGGTGCTTGCCAATTCCTCTTCATTAAAGGAGAGGCGCCCTGTGAAGTTTCGTACCGTGACCGCCGAGGGAAATATATGGGGCAGCGCGGCGTCACCTTACCGAAACTCTGATAAGGATCGAGGGTAATCCGATGCAAGCCATTCGTATTCGTGGGGGGCGCCAACTCGAAGGACGGATCGCCATTAGCGGCGCTAAGAATGCCGCGTTGCCGCTTATGGCAGCAACCTTACTGAGCGAACAAACGCTAGAGCTTCATAATATCCCGGACTTAGCGGATATCAAAACCATGGCAACCTTATTGTCGCAGCATGGCGCCATCGTTCAGCAAGCGACGGGCGGGGGTTTGGCGCTGACCGCTTCGACAATGACCTCGACGACAGCGCCTTATGACCTGGTTCGGAAAATGCGGGCGTCGATCCTGGTTCTAGGTCCCTTGCTTGCCCGGTGCCGTCAAGCCAAGGTCTCGCTTCCTGGTGGGTGTGCTATCGGTACACGTCCCGTCGATCTTCATCTGAACGGTTTAACTCAATTGGGTGCCAAGATCGAGCTGACGAACGGATATATTGAGGCCGAGGCCCCCAAGGTTTAATCGGCAATCGCATTGTGTTTCCTTTCGTTTCCGTTGGCGCCACGGAAAATCTTTTAATGGCTGCAAGCTTGGCGAAAGGGGAAACCGTTCTGGTTAATGCAGCGCGCGAGCCAGAGATTATCGATCTTGCACAATGTCTCAAGGCTATGGGTGCTGAAATTGAGGGTATCGGAACCGACACTCTGACGATCCAAGGCAAAGATAAACTGTATGGTGCCGTTCATGCCGTTGTTCCTGACCGCATCGAGATTGGAACCTATGCGATGGCGGCAGCTATTACGAAAGGGCACTTGTTTTTAGAAGGTGCGCGCCTGGATTTGATGGAAGCGGTCTTTGAAGCTCTTAGTAAGGCAGGTGTTATCGTAACGGTGACCCCGGAGGGGCTCGATATCGATAATCGCAAAGACATTTTAAAAGGTGTCGATGTCATGACAGAGCCTTTTCCCGGTTTTCCAACGGATCTTCAGGCGCAAATGATGGCCTTGATGTCGGTTGCGGAAGGGGCATCCATGATTACCGAGACAATTTTTGAAAACCGTTTCATGCATGTGCCTGAATTATGCCGTATGGGTGCGAATATCACAGTCCATGGCGCCTCGGCCATGGTTCGCGGGGTGCGGTCTTTGACCGGAGCCCCGGTTATGGCAAGTGATCTACGGGCCTCAGCGTCGCTTGTTCTCGCAGGCTTGGCGGCGCAGGGGGAAACAATGGTAAATCGTGTCTACCATTTGGACCGCGGCTACGACCGCATGGAAGAAAAGCTTCGGTCTTGCGGCGCAATAATCGAAAGAATCAACGGATAGCTATGCCTCAGCTACACAGAGAAGATAATGCCTTGAAGCTTCGGGCGATGGATGAAGAAGATCTCTCTGTTTTATCGGCAGTTCTTCAAGATGCTGTTATTCGGATTGGCGATTTAACCTATCTTCCTGATGAAAAAAGATTTGTTCTGATTGCCAATCGTTTTTGTTGGGAAGATCGTGCCGAAGAAGGTGTCGTCGAAAAACCCGTTTATGCCCGCGTACATACAGGGCTTAGCTTCGAGAAGGTTAAGGGTGTTCACGTGCGGGATCTTGACCGTCGTAATCCAGCGCAACTGATCTCTTTATTGGCCGTTACGGCGAAAACCACAGGATCCGAGACGTTTATCAACCTTGTTTTTGCGGAAAAAGCGACAATCCGTCTAGAAGTTGAGAAGATTTCTTGCCATCTTAAGGATCTGGATTTGCCGTGGCCAACCTGTAGTCGCCCTCACCATCCCGAAAAGTAAGGTTGAGTGCACGCTATTTCTCTCATGGATTGCGTTGCGCGCAGGAGTGTTTTTCGTGTCTATTTCTGAGTCCCTTGTCCTTGCCTTACCCAAAGGCCGTATTCTGCAAGAGGTCATTCCCCTATTAAAAGGTATAGGGGTTATTCCCGAGCCTGCGTTTGATGATGAGGACTCGCGTCAGCTCCGTTTTGCGACCAATGACCCCTATTTGTCTATTATCCGCGTTCGCAGTTTTGATGTTGCGACTTTTGTTGCTTTTGGTGCTGCCCATCTAGGGGTTGCTGGCAACGATGTCTTGATGGAATTCGATTATCCGGAAATTTATGCGCCGGTCGATCTAAAAATCGGCCATTGTCGTTTAGTTGTAGCCGAGCCAGAAGATTTAGAGCGTACGGATGACCCGCAACAATGGAGTCATATTCAAGTAGCAACAAAATATCCTGAGGTAACGCGCCGTCATTTTGCGCATCGCGGGGTACAGGCTGAATGCATTCGCCTTTCTGGTGCTATGGAAATCGCGCCAAGCCTTGGGTTGTGCCGCCGAATTGTTGATCTTGTGCAAACCGGAAGTACATTGCGGGCGAATCGTCTGGTTGAGATTGAGAAAATTGCAGATATTACCTCGCGATTGATTGTAAATCGCGCGGCATGGAAATCCAGGGCTACCGAGTTGCAGCCCTGGATCGACCGTCTAGATGGGGCCGTCTATGACCGTTAAATTGAATACAGGTGATCCTGGATTTGCAGGAGCATTTGAACGCTTGTTAACGGTCAAGCGTGAAACCGCGCAAGAGGTCGATGCTGTTGTTCAGGATATCATTAGCGATGTTTGTGTCCGAGGAGATGCGGCGGTTCTAGAGTATACTGAGCGATTTGATCGGCGGACGCTTTCAGCAGTGCAACTTCGGATCTCGGCAGACGACAGTCAAAAAGCGATCAAAGCTTGCGCTCCTCCAATCTTAGACGCTTTGAAATTAGCAACCGATCGAATTGAGCGATTTCACCGCGAACAGCTTCCCAAAGATCTTCGTTATCAGGATGAAAGCGGTATGGAGCTCGGATATCGATGGCGGCCGATCGATACAGTTGGGCTTTATGTTCCTGGCGGCCTGGCTTCATACCCTAGCTCGGTATTGATGAACGCCATCCCGGCGCAGGTCGCAGGGGTTCCGCGCATCGTTATGGTTGTGCCGGCGCCAGAGGGGAAGCTAAATCCACTGGTTTTGGCCGCCGCTTCCTATGCGGGTGTGACAGAAATTTATCAAATCGGCGGCGCGCAGGCGATTGCTGCTCTGGCCTATGGGACAGCGACCATTCCCCAGGTCGATAAGGTCGTTGGTCCGGGCAATGCCTATGTCGCCGCGGCGAAGCGACAAGTCTATGGGCAGGTAGGGATTGACTCGATTGCAGGACCATCGGAGATCCTTGTGGTTGCTGATAGTAAAAACGATCCGGCGTGGATTGCGGCCGATCTTCTTTCACAAGCGGAGCACGATCCGGCAGCGCAGTCGATTCTTATTACAGATAATCAAGATTTCGCTGAAGCGGTTGAGGGTGCGATCGAAAATCATCTTCGATCGCTATCGCGGTCTGATATTGCTCGCGCGAGTTGGCAAAGTTACGGAACTATTATTGTTGTCTCTTCGTTAAAGGTAGCACCTGACCTTATTAATCGGATTGCGCCAGAGCATTTGGAAATAGCGATTGAAGATCCCGATTCTCTCGCGGCCGAGGTTCGTCATGCTGGAGCTATATTCTTGGGTCGCTATACACCTGAGGCTATTGGTGATTATATCGCAGGTCCAAGCCATGTTCTGCCTACGGCGCGAGGTGCGCGATTCTCTTCTGGTCTTTCGGTTATGGATTTCATGAAGCGTACCAGCTTGATGCGGGGTACGAAAGAGAGTCTTGCTGTTCTAGGACCTCCATCGATCGCTTTAGCGGCGGCGGAGGGGCTTCCTGCCCACGCATTGTCGATTAAGTTGCGCCTTAAAAAATGACAGATAAAATCGTCAAGCTTAGCCTTGATGAACGGACGATCGTCCGGCGTAGCCCTGAAATCGAACATGAGCGATCGGTCGCTTTATTTGATCTTTTAGAAGAAAATCATTTTGCTCCCCACGGCTTATCCTACGCAGGCCCTTATGATGTCCAACTTAGCCTTACAGAGAATCGACTAATCTTTTCCATTCGAGATGAGGCGGAAAAGTTACAAGGCGAAATCATTCTACCGTTATCACCCTTTCGTCGCATCGTTCGCGATTATTTCCTGATTTGCGAAAGTTATTACGAGGCCATCAAAACAGCGGTGCCAGCACAGATAGAGGCAATCGATATGGGGCGGCGCGCACTTCACGATGAAGGCTCTCAGCTCTTGCGCGAACTTCTCGAAGCGAAAATCACTATAGATTTTCCTACCTCGCGTCGATTGTTCACTCTTCTTTGCGTTTTGCATATCCGTGGGTGAAATGATGAGTTTACCCTCGGCAGTTCTGTTTGCGTGTACAAATAATATTATCCGCTCACCTATGGCCGAAGCCTTGCTGCGCTATCTTCATGGTCGTCGGATTCATATTGATAGTTGTGGCATCCGCCGTGGAGACGAGATCGATCCCTTTGTCATCGATGTTATGGAAGAACTCGGCATTGATATATCCGCACACCAACCCAACTCTTTCGACGATTTAGAGGATAGTTATTTCGATCTTATTATTTCTCTGTCACCCGAGGCGCATCATCGCGCGATGGAAATGACACGGACCATGGCTTGTGATGTTGAATTTTGGCCAACCTTCGATCCTACCATGATCGATGGTAACCGCGGACAACGGCTAGAGGCCTATCGAGAGGTCAGAGATGGTCTTTTTCGCCGCTTACGGGATCGCTTCCCGCTTATCGGTGCATCGATCTTGTGATAGCTCAAAAGGATATAAGGATATATAGAGGCGGTGTTTGCAAAGGATATATAGATAGGATTTTCAATTAACATATTGATTTTAATATATTTTCATAAGGAAGCAGGGTGAATCTCGGGAAGTAGGGCGAATAATCCGAAGACCTAAGAGAAACGGTCATTTGATCCTAAGGTTGTTCCTATTCTTGATTTCACTATAATGCGCGCGCATTTGACGGGTATCTATGATAGTGCCGTCGTAACCTCAAGGAGCCGGAATGGCAAAAGAAGATCTCATCGAATTCGCAGGCACGGTCACAGAAGTGCTACCGAATGCGATGTTTCGTGTAACCCTCGATAATGACCATCAAGTCTTGGCGCATACCTCAGGTAAAATGCGCAAGAATCGCATCCGAGTTCTTGCGGGGGATAGGGTCAATGTTGAAATGACCCCTTATGATCTGACCAAGGGCCGGATCACTTTCCGCTTTAAGTAAGCATGAAGAGCACGCTGCCGCGTTTGATATTGGCTTCGGCCTCTCCGCGGCGACTGGATCTTCTTCGCCAAATTCGTTACACGCCGGATCTTGTGATTCCTACCGCTATAGATGAAGCGCCACAACCACGGGAAATGCCGCAGGCTCTGGCATTACGTTTAGCCCGGGCTAAAGCGATGGCCGTCGCCCCCGATTACCCGAAAGATTTTGTTCTGGGCGCCGATACGGTCGTTGCCTGCGGCCGCCGCATTCTTCCCAAGGCCGAGACCGAGGAAGAGGCGCGGCAGTGCCTCTCCCTCCTCTCGGGTCGCCGCCATCGTGTTTATGGGGGTATTTGCGTTATTGCCCCTATAAAGGAAGGCATTGCCCCCCATGTGCAACGCCTCGCCCGATCGGACGTCCTCTTCAAACGACTCTCGACAACCGAAATGGCGACCTACCTCGCTACGGGCGAGTGGCACGGTAAGGCTGGCGGTTATGCAATCCAAGGGATGGCGGCTGCTTTTGTTAAGCGCCTCGCGGGAAGTTATTCGAATGTCGTGGGGCTTTCTCTTTACGATGTTGTCTCTGTTCTGCAAGGGCTAGGGTATGCACCTGCATTGGGATTGCAGGCGTCTTCATGAGAGTCGATGAAATCTTCATCAACCGTAGCCCAGGCGAAACCCGGATCGCCCTATGCTCAAAAGGTCGATTGATCGAATTAGACATTGATCGCGACGATTCACCTTCGGTGGTGGGATCGATTTTTCTAGGGCGCGTCAAGCGTATGGCTGGAACGGTCGCCTGGATCGATATCGGAGCGATACATAAACGTCTCGGATTTTTAGATATCACCCGTAACCCACAACGATTAACCGAGGGCAGTGCGGTTGTTGTCCAAGTCGTTCGCGATGCTCTGGAGGGTGTTGGAGAGAAAAAGGGACCGCTTTTATCGACGACGATCGCATTGGCTGGGTCATATTTAATTTATAGACCCGAGAAGCCAGGTCTTGAAATTCCGAAGAAAGTCGGAGGGCAAGACGTTCGCGCGCTTCTAGACGAAGCGCTTGCCGATCGGCTCACAAGCAGAGAAGGCGCAACTTTCCGGGTAGCTGCCGGTGCACTCGCTTTACGAAACGACGATACACGGCGCGTGCAGAATAATCTTAAAGATGAGTTGGAACGGTTAAGGCAACGGTGGCAACACATTAAACAGAGAGCGTCGATACAAACACCACCCACAGTTCTCGACGAAACCCGGGCAACTCTAACCGCTATCTTATCTTACGGTGGGCCATCGGTTCGGATCGTTCTCAACGATCAAGGTTTTGCTGCGACAGTGCACGACCAGCTCCAAGCAAGAGCGCCTGGATGGAATGATATGCTGGAGGTTATCCCTAGTTTTGATGAGATTTTTGCCCAGCATGATATCGAAAGTCAAATCGCCGCTGCGTTACTGCCAACCGTTTCATTACCAAAAAACGCATCGCTGATTTTCGAATCGACCGCGGCATTAACGACAATCGATATCAATGGCGGCGGTCAAGGCGACGCTTTTGCGGTAAATCTGGAGGCCATTCCAGAAATAGCTCGGCAAATCCGGCTAAGAGGAATAGGGGGGCTTATTATGGTCGACCCTCTGCGGATGTCCTCGCGGCAGCACCGTCAAACCGTGATCGCTTCTTTGAAACAAGCCTTAGCCTTAGATCCGGTAACAGTGGATGTTTTGGGCTTCACCAGCGCTGGTTTGATCGAGATCACGCGCAAGCGGCAGGGGGGGTCCTTAGCCGCGCGACTTCTGGCGCCGGCAGAGAAAATAAGTTTATCGGCGGACACTACTGCTCTGATGGTTTTACGGGCGGTAGTACGTTCGAGCTATAGTCAGCAGGGTTGCCTCTTTATAGTAAGGGCGGCACCGGCAATTATTGCAGCCCTCGAAGGACGATTAAGATCCGCTCTGACGGAAGTGGAAACTCGACTGGGGGCGCCCCTTACTTTAGTGTCGGATATCGGTCTTGTACCTGATCGATTCCATATCGATGGACAAAAACCATGAACTCTAAGCCATCCGCCCTGTGTCCGATCTGTCATAAACCGGCCGTTGCCCCGTGGCTGCCGTTCTGCTCGAAGGGGTGTGGAAACCGAGACCTTCACCGCTGGCTCAGCGGAACCTATCGCGTCGAAACAGAAGAAAGGTCAGACTCTTCCGTCGCACCCACCCACAAATCCGAGGATTCCGATTAAACCGACTTTATATGTGCCCTGATGTTGCTCGCCTGATGTTGCTTGGTGGACAGCGGAACGGTTTTCCCCTATACCTCCGGCCCCATAACTTAGGCTTGCAGGATCCTTGCCGTCCAGGCAGGCTGCCTTTCTAGATGCCCAGGTAGCTCAGTTGGTAGAGCAGCGGACTGAAAATCCGCGTGTCGGCGGTTCAATTCCGTCCCTGGGCACCTCCGGACTGATTACGGAACATGTTTTATAAACAACGCGTTATACTCGCTAAAGCAGTATAACGGTGGAATGGCAATGTGCCTTGACTAATAACAGGCCATGGTCAAGTCTACCTCACAAATAAATAAGCTATTTGGGGGATTCATGCGGAAGTTTTCATTAATCGCCGTGGTGGGAGCGACCTATGCGGCGTTCGTTTCGGTTGCAGCAGCGCAAACAGTCGAACTTAGGTACATGTGTTATGCTGATGCGAATGAATGCGAAGTTGCGCGCGAGCTATTGGATAAGTTCGAAGCCAAGAACCCAGGCATCAAGGTCGTCATCGATAAAGTCGGTTTTAGCGTCGTTCGCGATCAGCTAGAAACGCGTCTCGCCTCAGGGCAAGGACCAGATATGGCGCGGGTGACAACCTTAGGCGGGTTGAACAAGTATTATCTCGATCTGCGCCCTTATGTGAAAGCAGACTACTGGGAAGAAAATTTCAGCCAACCGCTGAAGTGGTTGCGGGTCGGTGCCAACGATAAAGGCATCTATGGATTTTTGACTCAGCTCACCATCACGGGACCTTTTGTCAATAAGACCATGTTCGCCGAAGCCGGCGTGCCGTTGCCGAATGAGAAAGCGACTTGGGACGATTGGGCAGAAGCTGTTGCTAAGGTTCAGAAAAAGCTCAATGTTTATGCCGGTATCGTTATCGATCGGTCGGGCCATCGGTTTGCAGGCCCTGCGATGTCTTATGGCGCTAAGTTTTTCAATGCCGAAGGCCAGCCCGCCGTGATCGACGCTGGGTTTAAGGCGATGGCGGAGCGGATGGTTAAATGGCATAAAGATGGTTTGATGCCAAACGACATCTGGCCCGCAGCCTCCGGTGCCAAGTGGAAGGACGGCGGCGATATGTTCATCAATAAGGATGCAGTGATGCACATGTCTGGCCCATGGCGTATCCAAAGCTATGTCGAGAAAATCGGCAATCAGTTCGATTGGGCGGCTGTGCCGGAGCCTTGCGGTCCTGCAGGTTGCTCGGGCATGCCGGGAGGAGCTGCGATGGTTGCCTTCAAGCAGACCAAGCATCCTGCTGAAGTTGCCAAGGTTATGGACTTCATGGCGGCGGAAGAGAATCTGAAAGTGTATTTCGAGAAGACCTTGCAAATCCCTGCGCACAAAGGTTTGGCCAAGAAGGGCTTGGATTATGGCAGTCAAGCGTCACCGGCGGCAGTCGCGGCGCTTAAGGTCTTTACGGCTAACTACGACAAGTTGTTACCGCAGTCCCATCAGCTTCAGGGGTATAGCAAGAACGCGGCTATATTTAATGCGATCGCAACTTATCTATCTCAGGCCATCACGGGCGGACTGACCCTTGATGAAGCTTATAAAAAGATCGATGAGGAGGTCGCGCAGGCCGTTAAGAACTAGTCGAAGTGAGCTTCCGAGCGGAGATTAAGGAATGGCGATAACCCTATCGGCCATCCTTAATCGTCCGCTCGGTTTGATTCTGGGGCTTATTGATCGCCCAATGATGGCGGTGCAGCGCCGCTTTGGCACAGTGGGCATGGTTTATATTTTTCTGCTGCCCAATCTTATCATCTTTGGTTTATTTAGCTTCACCCCAGCACTTCTCAATATATGGCTATCCTTTACCGGGGGATCATCGCCACTTATTTCCGAGCGACCCTTTATCGGTTTATCCAACTATGCCGATATTTTTGCCTGCGATTCATATCTTCAGCCACAGACATGTAAGGTTGCAGGCTTCGGTTTTTGGACGAGCCTGTGGAACACTTTAGTTTTTGCCTTAATCCAAGTTCCTGTGATGACCTTGGTAGCGCTCGCCACGGCGCTTGTTCTCAATCGCCGAATTTGGGGTCGTGGGTTTTGGCGTGCCATGTATTTTTATCCTGTGATGCTGTCTCCTGTTGTCGTCAGTATCATTTGGGATTGGATTTTGAAGCGGCGCGGCATTCTTAATCAGCTTCTGACAGATTCGATAAAATGGAGTAACAAAGTCGCAGAACAACCCGATGCGATGTGGTTCGTCAAGATCGGTGTTTTGTTTTTTCTTGCACTCGGTGCGTTATATCTCGTTCGCTTTTCCCGATGGGCGAAAATTATTGGCGGTATAGGGCTTGCGGCTGTGGCGGTCTGGATTGTTGCTGTCTGGGATCCCGCCGCGACTTTTCACATCGGCCCCTGGCGACCCATAAACTGGTTAGTGGATAGAGATTCGGTTTGGCCTACGTTCTGGGTGGTATTCGTCTATAGCTGGGCGCACTTGGGTTTTTATATGTTGATTCTTCTGGCGGGATTGCAGGCTATCCCCCGCGATATCTACGAAGCGGCGACTATGGACGGAACATCACCTTGGCGAATCTTGTACCGGATTACCTTGCCGTTGCTGATGCCGACCTTGTTAGTGGTTTTGGTCTTGTCGTTGATTAAAGCCTTCCAGGTATTTGATGAAGTCTACATTCTTACAGGCGGTGGTCCGGGCGATGCAACGCGGTTCGTGATTCAGCATATTTATGAATCGGCATTTACGGGTGAGACCAAACTCTATGGGATTGCGGCTGCATATTCGGTGCTATTGGCTTTTGTGATTTTCGTTTTGACGGCTATGCAGATTTTCTTAACGCGCCGCCAGGCAGGGGGCGTTTCGTGACGGTCGCTACATTTCTTTTTGGACGCCGTGGGCGGAGAGGTTTTGATTGGACCGATCTCTTCGCATACTTCTATCTGGCCCTGGGAGTTTTACTCATTCTGGCACCTGTTGCCTGGCTTTTGGTATCATCCTTTAAGACTCAGCGCGCCCTGACCGAAAGCGATCCGCGGCCACTCCCCTATGAACAGGTCACCGTACCCTCGGCCGATGGGGCGCGAAACCTAAGCGTCTTCGAATATCAGGATCCCCAAGGCAAATCTATGGATGTTGCGGTGTTGGTGGCTTCCGGCGCACAGGCGACAGTTTTTCAGCTTGGCCATCCCGAAAACGCCTTTGAGGTTTCTCTTCGCGATTTGAAGCCCAAAGAAGTGGTTCGACTGCATACGGAAAACTATACGGAACCCTTGGACCCAGCGCAGTCGCGGACCTTTAACTTTCCTCGATATTTCTTAAATTCGACCGTGGTAACCGTTACCGCAACTTTGCTGACACTTCTTATTAATTCCATGGCCGCATTTGCTTTATCGAAATATCGCTTTCGTGGCCGTAATTTTTTTATGGCCGTGATTATCGTGACCTTGCTAATGCCAGCGACAGTGATCCTTGTGCCACTTTTTGTCGTGGTGAGAAACTTTGGTATGCTCGATAGTTTGTGGGGGGTTATCATCCCTGGTGCAGCAACGCCAACTGGCGTGTTTCTTTTGCGTCAATATATGCTGACTCTCCCCGATGAGTTGATCGAGGCGGCGCGGATGGATGGGGCATCGGAATGGAAAATATATTGGCGTATTATCTTGCCCCTGTCGCTGCCGGCATTGGCTGTTCTGGCGATCCTTTCTATTATTTGGCGATGGAATGATTTTCTCTGGCCGTTGATCGTTTTGACGCGAAGCGAAGTTTTTACCTTGCAAATTGGCCTTTCAACCTTCAAAGGTGAGCTTAATGATAGTGTTCACTACTTGCTGGCTATGACGGTTCTAACCTTGTTGCCCGTAACAGCGGTATTTGCTCTTTTGCAGAAATATATCACAAGCGGTATAGCCAACACGGGGATGAAATAAAATGTCGAGCATCGGTCTTCGGGATGTTCGTAAGAGCTATGGACGCCTTGAGGTTATTCACGGGATTAACCTTGCAATTAATTCTGGAGAATTCGTCGTTTTTGTCGGTCCATCAGGATGTGGAAAATCGACCCTCCTGCGGATGATTGCCGGACTTGAGGAAATTTCTGCAGGAGATATTTATATCGACGACGAACGGATCAACCATGTACCGGCAGCCAAGCGTGGGCTAGCGATGGTTTTTCAATCCTATGCACTCTATCCGCATATGAGTGTGCGGCAGAACATGTCATTTGGGTTAGAGAATCTGGGATACTCTAAGAAGGAAACAGAACACCGCATTGCCGAAGCGGCCCGCATGCTTCGGCTTGAGGATTATCTCCATCGGCGCCCAGGTGCCTTGTCAGGTGGTCAACGGCAACGGGTTGCTATTGGGCGCGCTGTCGTTCGTGAACCAAAGGTTTTCTTGTTCGATGAACCTTTGTCCAACCTCGATGCAGAGCTGCGCGTGCAGATGCGCTCAGAGATTAGCGCGCTCCATCGGCGATTGGGGAATACCATGATCTATGTGACCCACGATCAGGTTGAAGCAATGACCTTGGCCAATCGTATTGCGGTTTTGCGTGATGGGAAGTGTGAACAATTCGATACACCATTAGAGATTTATAACCGTCCTGCTAATCTTTTTGTTGCCGGGTTCATCGGCTCGCCACGGATGAATTTTATTAAATCCCGTTTTTCTAAGTTACAGCCAAACGGCATCACAATTGAACTTGCTGGTGATGCCAAACTTAATGTTTTGATCAAAAGCAATGCTTTTGTTGCTAATCAACCATTGATGTTTGGGATTCGCCCCGAACATATTCGATTGACCAAACCTGGCGCCGGCGATGTGGATCTCCATGTGGAAGTCAGCGAAGAGCTGGGGGGAGAGTGTTATATCTATGGAACGATCCCATCGGGTGAACGTGTTATGGTGCGTGCACCAGGGCAGGCGAAGGCCAAACATAATGAGCGTCTGGGGTTAATTCTGGGCGATCCTTCCGTTCGTCATCTATTTAACGCCGAGACGGGAGATGTCTTTCCGCTCGCGGTTTAATTAAGCGCATAGGATTACAATGCAAGAATTTCGCACCATCACTAAGGCGGCGCGAGAGGCCGCTGGTGTTACCTTCGATCTCGAACAAGGATGGAAGTTCCGGGTTCTTGTTCTAGAGCCCTGGCTCATTCGTGTGGTGCTATTGCCAAAAACGGGTTTGCCACAATCGCGAAGCTGGATGACGGCGCCCACGGATATTGCTGCATGGGAAGGCCGTGATCGCGATGATCTCTCAAGATTCTCTTTACCGGATTTTACTCTCGATCAGATTGAGACCGGACATCGGATAACGTCGGGCGATACACGGCTTACCGTGTTGGACGATCCAGTGCGGATGATTGTTGAACAGCGGCGCGATGGAAAATGGTATGTCGTTCTTGCTGACCGCGAGAGCGGGGCCTATGTACGTTATGATAACGATCGTAAAATTCGCCATTATCAAAATCGCGATCCCGGAGATCAATATTTTGGTCTTGGCGATAAAAGCGGCCCGCTTAATCGCCACGGCCGGCGGTTTCGTTTACTTCAGCTTGATGCTTTAGGGTATGACGCCGAGCAAAGCGATCCTTTATACAAGCATGTCCCATTCTTTATGGTTCGTGAGCCAGAGGGCGCGGTTACAGGTCTTTTCTCCGACAGCTTAGTTCCGATGACAGCAGATCTTGGCTGCGAGCGTTCGAACTATCATGGTCTCTATCGTTATATGGAGGCAGAGGAACAAGGGTTAGATTTCTACATCCTATTGGGCCCGCGGATTCAAGACGTGACACGCCACTTCGCCACACTGACGGGGTTGCCTCATTTCCATCCCCGCTGGAGTTTCGGTTTTGCTTTCACCTCTATGCATCATGCCGATCACCCACAAGCACAGCAAAAGATCTCGGACTTTGCCGACCGCTGTCGCGCTGAGGATATTCCCATCAGCTCTATCCATTTTGGATCAGGATACTCGAGCCGCGGTAAGCGGCGGTATGTCTTTACGTGGAACCAGGATAAATTCCCCGATGCTCCGGCTCTCTTTAAAAAACTTAAGGCCATGCACCTCTATACGGTGGCCAATCTGAAACCAGTGCTGATCGACGACCATCCCGGCTATAGTGCTAGAGCAGCTGCCAAGGGTTTTATCACCGATCAACAGGATCAACCTGTGCTCGAACAGTTCTGGGACGGGCACGGATCTTTTCTTGATTTTACCAATCGCGCGACGATCGACTGGTGGCGGGAACGGCTCTCTTCCCAGGTGCTCGATGTAGGGTTCGATGCTGGTTGGAACGACAATAATGAATACGAGGTTTGGCGCGACGGTGCCGCTTGCCGTGGTTTTGGTGCCGAAGTTCCCGCGGCGACGATCCGGCCCCTACAAGCCGTGTTGATGACGCGCGCAACCTTCGAAGAAACCCAAGCGCGGATGCCGGGACAGCGACCATTCACGATTACCCGAGCGGGTTGTGTAGGATTGCAACGTTACGCCGAGACATGGAGTGGCGATAATTTTACATCGTGGCATAATCTGAAGTGGAATCTGCGTAACGGCCTATCGATGGCCTTATCAGGGTTTAGCAAGGTTGGTCATGATATTGGCGGGTTTGCCGGTCCTCAAGCCGATGCTGAACTGTTATGTCGCTGGGTTGAGATGATGGCGCTTCACCCACGCGCAGTCATGAACTCCTGGAAGCCAGACGTAGGTGAGGCAACGGAACCTTGGACTCATCCATCGGTAACCGATGCGGTTCGTCAAGCGCTCCGCCTGCGTTATCAATTTCTCCCCTATATGTACAGTTTGGCATGGCAAGCATCGCAAACAGGGGATCCGATTATTCGACCCTTATTCTATGATTTTGATACGGACCCTCGGGCTTATGAAGAACACGATAGTTTTATGCTCGGGCCCCATGTGCTTGTCGCCCCCGTTGTTACCCAAGGCGCTACAGATTGTTCCGTTTATCTACCGGTTGGGCCCGAAGCTTGGGTTGATTATGCGACGGGCGCAAGTCATCCGTCGGGAAGCACAGTCATAGTTTCTGCGCCTCTTGGCCGGGTTCCTGTTTTTATTCGCACCGGTGCAGCTTTGATGTTGGCTAAGGACATTCCTGCAACCTTGCCGCACGATGCGTCGGCGCGACTTTTATATGTGACCCCGGGCCCTAGGTCCGGCCAAGGAAGTGGCCACCATTTCGAAGATGACGGTTTGACCTGGAATTATCGTCATGGTCAATATCTCGATATGAAGATCGATCTTGCCTGGGATTCGCGTCAGGTCGCGGTCAAGTTTCATAGGGCAGGGCAATGGCCGCTTCCCACCGAAAAAGATGTAACGGCGGTCGTACCGACCCTGGCCGGCCGGCAACTCATCTTCTAACGACTTTCTCTAGCAAATCGCCCTCGCTTTCATTAGTTTGCTGCAACAAACGGGCCGTTTAACGAAGGATCGACGATGAGACGTGTATTAGTATTGGGCGCTGGAAAGATAGGGTATGCGATTGCTGCCCTGCTCTCGAAAACAGGAACTTGGGAGGTCACGGTTGCCGATAAAGATGAAAAGGCGCTGCAACCGCTATCGGATTTGGGAGTTAGCCTTAAGCCTGTCGAAGTTGAAGACCTGCAAGCTCTCAAAACTATAGCGGCAGGGCATTGGGCAATCCTGAGTGCGCTTCCTTTTTCTTTTACGCCAATTGTTGCTAGAACTGCTAAGGAAGTGGGTGCCCATTATCTTGACCTGACCGAAGATGTGGAAAGCACGCGACAAGTGAAGGCACTTGCCGAGGGTGCAAAGACGGCCTTTATACCCCAGTGCGGTCTCGCACCTGGGTTTATCTCTGTCGTTGGTTACGACCTTGCACGGAAGTTTGAGAAACTGGACTCCCTTCATATGCGGGTGGGAGCTCTACCAGAGTTTCCGACGGGTAGTTTGAAATATAACCTGACCTGGAGCACGGATGGGTTGATCAACGAATATTGTAACCCATGCGAAGCCATTGTTGACCAAGAGTTACGCGAAGTTTTGGCGCTGGAAGGTGTCGAAGCCTTTGCCATGGACGGGATTGATTACGAGGCTTTCAATACTTCCGGTGGGCTTGGCACCTTGTGCGAGACCTTGGGTGGCAAGATTCGCAATCTCGATTACAAGACCGTCCGCTATCCGGGTCATCGCGATCTGATGTATTTTCTAGTTCGCGATCTGCGCTTATCAGAGCGCCGGGGTATTTTAAAAGATATCCTCGAGACGGCAGTGCCGATTACCTTGCAAGACGTTGTTTTGATCTTTGTGACCGCGCGTGGTTGGCGAGGCGGTCGATTTGAACAGGAAAGCTGGGTGCGCAAGGTTTATGCTGCCAACGAAAATGGCGAAGTTTGGAGTGCTATTCAGCGGACGACCGCAGGCGGTGCTTGCGCAATGCTTGATCTCTTGCATCACGGCCATTTGCCGCAGCAAGGCTTCGTTCGTCAAGAGCAAGCATCGTTGGAACAATATCTCTCTAGCCCATTTGCCCACTGCTATCGTTGAGACAGGGTGAGAGAGCTCGGATTTCCTCACTTCGGCGCGGCCAGTCCCGAATTAAGATGACCGCAAGAAATCCCTACTTTACGGATTCCTCTATTTATTTACGAAAAGCAGCCCTAGAATGCCCGTACCTTAGGATATGGTTTCGAGGATGAAGGTTCCTATGTCGCAGATACGACGCTTAGGCGTGATGATCGGTGTGTTGGTGAGCCTTATCGTGGTGAAGCCAAGCGCCGGCAGCGCCCATGATGCGTTATATAATGGTTTGTTCGGGGGTGCGGTTGGCGCTGGAATTGGGTACGGATTCGGTGGGCCGCGCGGTGCAGCTATCGGCGGCGGTGTGGGGCTCGCCGTCGGATTTTTGTCCACGCATTTCTACACCGCCCATCACTATCGTTATCGCGACGATGATACAGCTTATGATGTACCCTATGGCTATCAGCCAGGGCCGTACCTGCCGCCACCACCTCCGGGCGCCTATACTCCTCAGCCCATAGCACCAATGGTTGGTTATCCCGTTTATCAACAGCCCTGGGGAATGCCGTATTATGAATCACCGTTCCCACCGCCTGCGCCAGAAAATCGATCTCATTTCGATCGTCGTTATTGTCGTGAATTTACCTCGACCATCACAGTGGAGGGACGTAAAGTGCCGGCGCACGGGGTGGCCTGTCGCCAAGCGGATGGCGTTTGGCGGGTGATTTCTGATATGGGGGAGGAATGACCTATCAACTCATCATCGGTAATAAAGCGTACTCCTCCTGGTCATTGCGGCCATGGCTCGCCTTGCGGATAGCCAAGATCCCGTTCGAGGAAAAGGTTATCCCGCTTCAACAATTGGAAACGGGTGCAGCCCTGAAAGCAGCTTCGCCGGCGGGGCGGGTTCCCGTCTTGCGCGATGGAGATTTAACCTTATGGGAAAGTCTTGCCATTCTCGAATACCTTGCGGATCATCATCCCGAGGCGCACCTTTGGCCCAAGGATATAAGAGCACGTGCTATGGCGCGGGTTGTAGCAACGGAGATGCATGGGGGCTTCGCGGCCTTGCGCAGTTCCTGCCCTATGAATGTGCGCCGCCAGGTGGTGTGGCGGGATCGTGGTACGCAAGTTGATGCAGATATTAAACGGATCAAGGATATCTGGACCCAGTGCCGGCAAGACTATGGTGCTGCGGGCCCCTTTCTCTTCGGCACCTTTACAGTGGCGGATGCTATGTATGCGCCTGTTGTTACACGGTTTAAGACCTATGGCATTGCCTGCGACGGTGCAGTCAAGGATTACTGCGATACCATCCTAGGGTTATCTGCGATGCAAGAGTGGTATCAAGCCGCTCTGGCTGAAACCTGGGTTATCCAAGCGACCGAGGCCGCATGATTTTCTCAAGATTAAGTCACTAAACCAAAAGGTCATTGAGGCAAAGAGTTCACTCTCAATCTTCTTAGGAGCGTATTATGGCCGTATCCACATCAATGACCGTCGCGCCCAATGACTTGAGCGCCTATTGGATGCCATTCACAGCCAATCGGAATTTTAAACAGCACCCAAAAATCTTCGCCCGTGCCGAAGGTGTGCATTATTTCTCGACCGATGGCCGCCAGATTCTCGATGGAACGGCAGGCCTCTGGTGTTGTAATGCCGGGCATAACCGGCCCCGGATCGTCGAAGCTATCCAAGCACAGATCGCAACCTTGGATTATGCGCCGAATTTTAATCTGGGCCATCCTTTGTCGTTTGAGCTGGCGACCCGATTAACCCACTTACTTCCACCAAATTTGGATCGCGTTTTCTTCTGTAATTCAGGGTCGGAAGCAGTCGACACCGCCCTTAAGATCGCGCTTGCGTATCATCGCATTCGAGGGGAGGGCGGCCGCACGCGTCTTATTGGCCGCGAGCGCGGCTATCATGGCGCTGGGTTTGGTGGAACGGCGGTGGGAGGCATTCTGAAGAACCGGCTGTATTTTGGTGCGCTTCTCGCAGGAGTCGATCATCTTCCGCATACTCATAACCTTCAGCAAAATGCCTTTGCGAAGGGGCAACCTTCTTGGGGTGAGCATTTAGCGGATGAGCTCGAGCGTCTGATCGCTCTTCATGGCGCCGCCACCATCGCTGCAGTTATCGTGGAGCCTGTTGCGGGATCGACCGGAGTTTTGGTGCCGCCGAAGGGTTATCTTGAGCGCCTGCGCGCGATTTGCGATGCCCACGGAATCTTGCTGATTTTTGATGAAGTCATCACAGGGTTTGGTCGTCTTGGAACGACCTTCGCTGCCGATTATTTCGGCGTTACCCCAGATTTAATGACTGTCGCTAAGGGCATCACCAATGGTGTTGTCCCTATGGGTGCGGTTTTTGCGCGCCGCGATATTCATGATGCCTTCATGAATGGCCCCGAGCCGGGGATCGAACTGTTTCATGGTTATACGTATTCGGGGCACCCTTTAGCCTCTGCCGCCGCTCTGGCGACCCTTGATATCTACCGTGAAGAAAATCTTTTCGCCCGCGCCAAAGACCTTGCACCCTACTGGGAATCAGCCGTCCACGCGCTGAAGGGCCTGCCTCACGTCATCGACATTCGTAACCTAGGGCTTGTTGCGGGAATAGAGCTTGAGCCTCGAAAAAATGCCCTTGGGGCACGGGGCATGGCAGCCTTTGACAAGGCATGGGAAGCGGGGCTGCTGATCCGCGTAACCGGCGATATCATCGCTCTCTCGCCGCCGCTGATTATTGCGCGGGATCATATCGATCGTATCGTTGCAATCTTAACGACAGTTTTAAAGTCGATTGCATGAAGAATAATCGCTGCTCAAGATTTAAATGAGCCGACTTAGACGAGCCGATAAACTTCTACCAAGCCTTCGCGTCCACGAAGATGGTGGGCGCCAAGAGTAGAAAAGTGAAATTCTTCTCCGGCAGCTTGAACTGTGGCTGCGGATACGAGAGCGCAGACGCCGTCGGTAGGGAAAAGCTCTTTGCCGAGCTGTTCCAACCGGTT
Source organism: Alphaproteobacteria bacterium (assembly GCA_041396725.1). Lineage (GTDB taxonomy): Bacteria > Pseudomonadota > Alphaproteobacteria > JAWKYA01 > JAWKYA01 > JAWKYA01. Next base: position 5,203 of record JAWKYA010000002.1, on the reverse strand, counting down.
AGCGGTATTTACCGTATCGCCCACCACCGTATAGTTAATCCGGTGAGGAGATCCGATATTGCCGGCGATCACAGGTCCCGTATGGAGGCCGATCCGCATATTCAGTGGCGGGTCGCCGCGGGCTATTCTTTTATTGTTGTCGGCGGTAACAGCCTCAGCGATGGCTAAGACGGCGCGACAAGCGCGGGCCGCGTGATCCGGTTGAGGTACAGGTGCACCCCAATACGCCATAACGCTATCGCCGATATATTTATCGATCGTGCCGTGCTCGTGTTCGACGGCGGTATTGACGATGGTAAAGTGATGATTGAGTAGGGCGGCCGTTTCTGTGGCACCAAGTCGTTCGGATAGAGCTGTGAAGCTCTGAATATCGGTAAAGAGGACGGTGACGATCCGCGCTTCGGATGGAACTTGATCGCGATCACCCAAGGTTAACAAGCGGCGCACCAGGCTTTGCGGAACGTAGGTCTCGAACCACCGCAAGCCGACCAACATTTGGTTAAAGGCATCGGCAGCATCGTCCAATTCGCGAATTCGGCTGCCCAAGGTAGGCCCGGCGGTACTAAAGTCTAAGTCGCGAACGCTTTCTGCCGTCTTCGCGAGCTCGCGCACCGGGTGGCCGATCAAGCGCGCCACCCACAATCCAGCGACAACCGCAATGAGGACAATGCCAAGCCCTAACCCTAAGGCAGCTTCGAGTTTGGCAATTTCTGGACTGGCAAGGGTGGCATCGATATAGGTGCCAATGATCCAAGGCTTGTCGCCAAAGCCATTCAATTCCCGCCATAGGAAAATGGTTGAGCCACTGGGCGTTTTAACTTCCGAGGCCTCGCTGTGCGAGCCTAGATCGATAGTTGAAATAGTCGAACGTTCGGGTGCCCAAATATTTGCTAGAATAGGATCGATACCGATATTAAGACGCGGCAGGGGATTGCGGCGATCTAGTTTCATGATCGATGGATCGAAGTAAGGTGTCGCGAGAACATAGTCGCGATCGTAGAGAATAAAGGGCGTCCATCCTTTGACGTCGAGGCCTTGGAGAAATTGCGATATAGCCTCCGTCGAAACGGCGGTGCTGATAAATCCAATAAATTGACCATGCACACGGATCGGATGGCGCACATTCACGATGGTTTGCTGCAATTCGGGTTCCCAGACCGGCGCCCCCTGCAATAGGCGCGGGTTTGATTTTCAGCAAAGGCGATGTGGTTGCTTTAGCGCTGAATCCTCGCTAAGAGCCGAACGTTCGAGTGAGTTCCATCTTTCCAGAAGAGAGAAGCTACCGTCCATCGGCGAAGACAATCTCTGTACCGTTAACTTGAGGAAGCGCTGAATGCTGAACCAGAGCAAATCCAGCCCAGGCGGTCAGATCGTCGAAGGACTCTTTCTCTTTGCTCCATAAAAGCAAGGGAAGCCGCTTGATTCAGCGGGTGTCAGTTGGGCGCAACGCGATTCTCGATGGTATTGATAAGGTTACGCGCCTTGCCCTTATAAAAAGACCTACAGAAAATTCCGTTGAGCGATTCCCAAACTAACCCACATGACGCTGATAGCGGCGATTAATGTAAGACCCGATAGACCAGCGCTTAAGATCAAGGCGATGGGAATATGCCAGCGGCGGCGAGGGGTAGAGGAAGAGAGGCTCAAGAAAAATTCCTGTCTAAGTGATGCATCGATGAGCTTAAGCCATTAATATGTCAATTTGGGAAGAAGAACTATGGCCTGGGTCGAAAGCTCAGAAAAGAAAAAATCAAAAGAAAAAAATCAAGGGAAGAACGAAAAAGAAAGGCAATCTCGTGCCAAGCACCATTACGCCCCGACAAACTCTCGAAACCGCTTTTCTTTTAGTTATCGATGCGGCGCGCCCAGCGGCGGCTACCGCCCTATCTTCAGGCTCTATCGCCCGTATTGCTCGGCGGGCGTCGTTTGGTGATCGGGGCAGGTAAGGCGGCTGCGGCCATGGCGAAAGTAACGGAAGACGCTCGATGATATTCATCAAGGTCTGGGCTGTGACGCGGTACGGCCATATTGTTCCCTGTCAAAGAATAGAGGTACGCGAAGCTGGTCATCCACCTGACAAGGCAAGCATCCGCGCCGCGATCGATATGTTGAATCTTGTTCGGGCGGGCTGCGCCCCCAGGATCAGGTGATCTGTCTGATATCGGGGAGGATCGGCCCCTGCTGACGCTTCCGGCGCCAGGCCTCAGCTTGGGCGCGATAACCGCTACCAATGCAGCATTACTCAAGAGTGGCGCTCCCATCACGGCGATGAACTGTGTGCGGAAACATGTATCGGCCATCAAGGGTGGACGTCTTGCGGTCGCTTGTGCGCCGGCATCGGTGACGACCTTGGCGATTTCCGATGTGCCCGGGGATGATCTGGCCACCATTGCCTCGGGGCCGACGGTGGCAGATCCTTCTACCTTTGCCGAGGCGCAAGCGATTGTAGAAAATTACGATATCGATCTGCCTCGTGCGGTACAAAAGTACTTGACGAACGCCATTGATGAAACCCCTAAGCCAGGCGATCCACGCTTGGCGACGGCGAGAATATCTCTGATTGCCACAGCGCGACAATCGCTTGAAGCTGCCGCGGCCTATACCAAAAGCCAAGGCCTAACGCCGATAATCCTTGGCGATGATATCGAGGGCGATGCACGCGAGGTCGCTCAGCGCCAGGCAAAACTCATTCACGACATGGCGCCAGGTGGTCTGCTTCTTTCTGGGGGCGAGACCACGGTAACAGTGCGCAGCACGGGTCGAGGTGGCCGGAACACAGAATTTCTGTTGGCGCTAGCGTTGTGCCTTGAAGAGATGGGATCGGATGCGGATTCTGTTTTTGCCCTGGCCGGGGATACCGATGGCATCGATGGGACCGAAGATAATGCAGGGGCTTACCTAGAGAGGGGGACCTTGGCTCGCGCCCGCGCCAAGGGTGTGGATCCGGCTCAGGCGCTTCAAGGTAATAATGCCTATGAGGTATTTGCCGCGGCCGGCGACCTAGTTACCACGGGCCCGACTCACACAAACGTTAACGATTTCAGGGTAATTTTGAAGCTCTAAAGGATTTTGCATTTTAGAATGTTCCTAAATTGTTTCACGTGAAACATTCAAGATAGTATTATAATCATAATTATGCACGATATATAGTATGTAAACATTTATCAGGTATAAAATCATATATTTTTCATGATCACCCAGAAAATCTCGGAAAATCTCTCTTGCTTTCAAGTACAAAAGTTCCTATAATGTTCTGCATGAGGCTTGAAATGTACCCACTCCAAGGGTAAGCGTTGGTCTCGGCCTTGGGATGCGGCATGGATGCTTCACGATGGATCCTTCATAAGGAAGAAGATAAGTTCCCGCGGGGAAGAACATGGGAAAGAATAAGTCTAGAAAGAAGAACTAATCTTTATAAGGGGAGAGTCAAGTTATGGCCCAAGTTATGGCCCAGGCCGATCTGATTTTTTACTACGCGCCCCAGTCGCGATCGCTGGCAGTGAATCTGTTGCTTGATGAATTGGGTGCTCCCTACGAACGCCGTGTCCTTATTTTAACAAAGAATGAACAGCGACAACCGGCCTACCTTGCCATCAACCCTATGGGTAAGGTGCCGGCGATCGTTCACAAAGGCGCCGTCATTACCGAACAGTCGGCGATCTTCATTTATCTCCCCGATGCCTTCCCGCAAAAAGGACTGGCGCCGGCGATTGGCGATCCCTTGCGCGGCCCGTACCTGCGCTGGATTGTTTTCTATGCTGCGTGTCTTGAGCCGGCGGTTGCCGACAAGGCGGCGCAGCATACGCCCATGAACCCGCGGTCCCTTGGGTATGGCGACTACGATACGGTGATAAAGACTGTGGAGGATCAATTGGCGCCGGGGCCTTATCTCTTGGGCGATCGTTTTACGGCGGCCGATATCCTCTGGGGAACGGCCCTAAATTGGCTCACCAAGTTTAAGATGGTGCCAGAAACCCCAGTGATCGCAGGTTATGTCAAGCGCATGGAAGACCGGTTGCAGATCCAAAAACGCCGCGCCGAGGATGCGGAGCTCGTGGCCTCACAACACTAGGGTCTGCGATACGAACCTTGCTCAATAGGACCAGGCAAGATTATGGTTCTGTTGTGCGCGATGTAACCCCGGGAAGCGATGCATAGCCTCTCTAAAAAAGCCTGCCTTTTTGCCGTCAGCCTATCGGCCCTAGCAGGATGTGTCGATGCTATCGGATTTTTGCAGTTAAGCGGTCACTTTGTTTCTTTTATGAGTGGAAACATCACCCAATTGGCTGTGGGAATGGTTAAGGGTGATTTCAATGAGGCTGTGATCCTTATGAGTGTTCTAAGTCTTTTTGTCGGGGGAACGATGATGGGGACATGGGTGCGGCTTTTGAGTATGCGGGTTTTTACCAAGGCGAAATCTCCGACCGTCACACTCTTGGGATTTGTAACGCTGTTGCTTGCCGGTGCAAGTGTTGCCCAGGAAATTGGCTGGGGGTTCATCGCCATCGCCTTTATGACCATGGCGATGGGCGCGGAAAACGCTTTGTTTCAACGCAACGGGGATACGATCGTTGGGCTAACCTATATGACGGGGACCTTGGTAAAGATGGGCCAACGCCTCGCGCTGGCTCTTGTCGGCGAAGAGAAGCTGGCCTGGTTCCCGTATTTTCTTTTATGGGCTGGGTTGCTGGCAGGCGGTGTTCTGGGTGCGGTGCTTTTTCAGCGGATAGCTCTGCATAGCCTCTGGATAGCGACCTTGGGAGGCGCTGGATTAATGCTGGTCTCGATTTTCTTTAAAACTTCCCTGACGGAAAGAGCGCCCCTTTTTCTTGATGAGCGTTCGTAAACTCCCAGGGGGTGCGCGTTTATTGTAGGCGCTTAGTCCCTGAAAACCCGCACTGCGGTAAGGCGAAGAGTTTTTCTGGCGATAGCTGCGCCATGACGAAATTCGCGCCAGATATTCTTATTCTTGACACGCAACCAAAAGGTTGCATATTATATCTCCATGGTTGCTGACGAAGACAAAGTGTTCAAAGCCCTCGCCGACGCCAGCCGCCGACAGTTGCTCGATCGGCTACGCAAGAAAGGCGGGCTTACGCTCGGTGAGTTGTGCGAAGGGCATGAGATGAGTCGTCAGGCAGTGACCAAACATCTTGTTTTACTCGAGGTGGCGAATCTGGTCGTAACCAAGAAACAGGGACGC
>JAWKYA010000001.1:0-1460 GCA_041396725.1 Alphaproteobacteria bacterium | reverse complement strand
TGGGATTGATCAGGAACCCTTCCCTTACCCCATCCAGCAGGGAGTAGCGGAAGGTGGGCTGGCTATTTTCACATCCAAAGGTCCGGTAGGTGTCGAGCAACAGCCGCCTCTCTGCTTCTCTCGGGTCACGCGTGGTTGGACTGCTTTGTTCGAACCTTCGGAGGTAATCTCTGGGTGTGGCCGTGAGCCCGAGTTTGTAGCCTATGAAGTAGTCGAACACCGCACGGGCGTTTCCGCCAATGGAGCGATGCGCTTCGTCTGAAATTACCAAATCGAAGTCGGTCGGCGAAAACCGTCTCTGGTATTTGTTATTAGAGAGCAAGGACTGCACCGTGGTCACGACGATCTCGGCCCGCCGCCAGTCATCGCGGTTTTCCTTGTAAATATTCGTTTTGAAATCAGCCGAGAGCAGCGCAATAAACGCTTTTTTGGCTTGATCCTCCAGTTCGAGTCGATCAACCAGGAAGAGTACGCGATGGGCGTTACCGGTACGGAGGAACAGCTTGATAATCGCGGCCGCCGTCAGCGTTTTACCCGTGCCGGTGGCCATTTCGAACAAAAAGCGATCCTTTCCATCTTTCACAGCCCGTTGGAGGGCATAGATGGCCTTCAATTGATAGGGGCGTAGAAATCGCAACTTGTTCGTCTGGATGTACCCTGAGCGTTCGGCTTCATTTTTCCAGGCTGCTTCGGACGCATAACTAGGCCGTTGCGTGAGGACGATGTAATCATCGCCGACCTGCTCTTCGATCAGGGCTTGCGGGTTTGGCTTGGATTTCTGACAGTCAGCCACTGAGTCTGGGGTTGGAAACGAGGTGATGACAGAAGGGTTGCCCCGTTCCAGATCCCAGAGATAGTGGAGGTTGCCGTTTGAGAGGATAATGAAACGGCAGTTTTGGGAGTGGGCATATTTGCGTGCCTGCTCTTTGGCTGCCAAGGGATTTTTATCCTCTGCTTTGGCCTCCAGGATGATGAAAGGGAAGCCTCTGGTGTCGAGGAGCAGGAAATCGACAAATCCTCTTTGAGTCTTCTCGAAGTTGTTGCCGAGCGAATCAAGGTCGGCTGACGTGAGCGTCACGCTTGGTTCCAGTTGGATGTTGGCAGGTTTGTCGCCTTCGCCAAAAAAGCGCCAGCCCGCTGCTTCGAGCAGCTTGTTGATTTTAATGCGGGCTGTGGCCTCTTTCATCAGTTAAGGCGTAGGCGTTAGTTCTGTAACTCAGGTTTGGACGGTTTGAAAAAGGTGAGACATGCTACCCAACTCATTAAATAAAGTACAGAATTTTTGTTCAAGAATTTTGCCGATGAGATTAGAGAAAACGAATGCTTTCTTCATGGAAAATGTCGGGAAGGTCGGAGAGGGAAGGATCTGTGTCCGGGGTGATGCTTCATGGCTCAGCTAGGTCCTTCGCCTGCGGCTCAGGATGACAGTAGGGGGATTTCTAATTAGGACTGTTGGGATG